>DBXP01000039.1 GCA_002309575.1 bacterium UBP6_UBA1209
TATGTCCAGAATCCGGAACACCGTTCATGGATGAACGTGACCTTCAACCTTCCGACTCCTGAACTCGAGGAAGAGTTCGTCAAATCGGCAAAAGCTCAGGGTATGCTCGGTCTTAAAGGCTACAGGACCCTCGGCGGAATCAGAGCCAGCATCTACAACTCGACAACTCCGGAAAGCGTTGAGACACTTGTCAACTTCATGGAATCGTTCAGAAAAGCTCACTAGCTCTTAAAAGACCTAAAATCTCGATATTTCAACATTTCGATAACCGATATTTCGACATTTCGATATCACTATCTTTGACAACTAAAACGCTATAGCAATTATTTTCATTGTCATAAATTCTGAAATTCTGTAAAATATCGCATACTTTTGGAGGTAAGCGATGAAAAAAACAATAACTTTGGCGATTTTTTTGATTGCCGTCTTTACCCTGTTCCCGCAAACAAAAAAACAGACCGGAAATGAGACCAACAACTCATTTTCGCAGGCAAAAAAACTGCTGAGCAAAGTTGTCTACAGCAGCGACGATGTCAGAAAAACATTTTACTGTGACTGTGGTTATGACACGAAAAACAAAATAAAATCAGAAGGTTGTTCTTATCACGACTCAAAACGAGGAGGCAGGAGCGGCAGAGTCGAATGGGAGCACATCGTTCCGGCGGCTGCCTTCGGAGGAATGCTTCCTGAGTGGCGCTCCGGCCACCAGAGCTGTATAGACGGCAAAGGCAAGAGCTTCAAGGGGAGAAACTGCGCCTCGAAGATAAACAAGAAATTCCAGTACATGCAGGCTGACATGTACAACCTCGTGCCGGCAATCGGCAAGGTCAACGCTGACCGTTCAAACTTCAGCTACGGCATAATATCCGGTGAAGCGAGAGAGTACGGAGCCTGCGATTTCGAGATAAAAAACAGAGTCGCCGAACCACGCGATGCGATCAGAGGCGATATCGCCAGGACATACTTTTACATGGATTCGGCATATCCGGAATTTGAGCTTGTAAATTCAAGAAACAGGGCGCTTTTTGAAGCGTGGGACAAGGCTGATCCCGTTGACCGCTGGGAGTGCAAAAGAGGAAAAATTATCGAATCTGTTCAGAAAAACCGCAATCTGATACTTGAAAAGGCGTGTACTTCAGCATTCGGGAACTACTAGCTAACCGATAACATCCCTCGGCTTCGCTCCGTCTCCGCTCGATACGATCCCCTGTTTTTCAAAGAGTTCGACAGCTCTCGCTGCACGGTTGTAACCGATTTTGAACCTGCGCTGGAGCATACTTGCGCTGCACTTTCCGTTTTCGCGGATGAAGGCAAGCATCTCGTCGTAAAGTTCATCCTTGTCATCATCGCCACCCTCTTCCGAGCCTTCACCTTCGACCTGGAAGCTATCAAGGATATCCTCAGGTTCGATCTCGCCGACCTCGGTCTTGATGAAATCGATAACTGCGCGGATCTCCTCGACGCTGACAAAAGCACCGTGGACACGCTGCGGAGTAGAGGTTCCCGGCGGGATAAAGAGCATATCGCCGTTGCCGAGGAGCGTCTCGGCACCAGGAGTATCCAGAATAACGCGGGAATCCATGTTCGAGGCAACTTTGAAGGCCATTCTGACAGGCAAATTACTCTTGATAAGGCCGGTAACGACATCCTTCGTCGGTTTTTGTGTCGCAACGATGAGGTGGATCCCGACCGCCCTAGCCTTCTGGGCGATCCTGGCAACTGCGATCTCGACATCCTTGCCGGCAACCATCATCAAATCCGCAAACTCGTCGATAACGATGACGATATACGGCATTTTCTTAAATCCGCCGTTCGGGTCATCCTTGAGTTTTTCGTTCAATGCATCAACTTTTTTGTTGTATGAGTCGATGTCCCTGACTGTATTTTCCGCCAGGATCCTGAATCTGTGATCCATCTCGACGACAGCCCACTGAAGAGCTTTTGCTGCCTTTTTGCTGTCAACGACTACCGGCAGCAGCATATGCGGTATCCCTTCGTAAATATTGAACTCGTTGCCCTTCGGGTCGATCATTATGAACTTGACCTCTTCCGGCGTAAGAGTGTAAAGCAGCGAAACTATAAAGGAATTTATTCCGACCGATTTCCCGCTGCCAGTCGTTCCGGCGACCAGCATGTGCGGCATTTTGTTGAGAAGCGCGACCCTGGATTCACCCTTGACGTCAAGTCCGAGCGCGATCGGGAGCCCTTTTTGGGAAATCTTCTCAAAAGCGTCACTGCTGATTATCCTGCGAAGTCTGATCGTGAGTCGTTCGCGGTTCGGAACTTCGATCCCGATGCAGGGTTTGCCCTCGATGTAGGGAACGACTCTCACCTTCTTGCCGCCGACAGCGACAGCAAGATCCGTCTCAAGAGCCGCTACCTGACTGACTTTGACTCCGTCGCCAAGTTCGACTTCGTACATCGTGACAACAGGACCTCTTGTTACGCCGGCGACAGTGACTTTGATGCCGTGAGAGAGCAGTTTTCTCTGTATCGTGGCGGCAATAGTTTGCGCCTCCTTTTCGCGCTCCGATGTGGATTCGAGCGACTCCTCGGGATTTTCGAGAAGTTCGAACGGCGGAAGCTTGTAATCCTTGTGGTCCTTTTGTGATTCGAGCTGTTTTTTGTCACGCCCGGAATCATCGGCAAGAGCTGTAACGATATCGATATTTTTCAGCTGCTGTGGCTGTTCATCTTGTTCAGGCTTGACCACGGGTTCTGTATGCCTGCTTTCTGGTTCCGTTCTGACTCCCGGCTCTGCCGGTTCGGGAGCAGGTTCCGGTTCGTTCTCCGGTTCGATCTCAGCCAAGGCTGGTTCGATTTCCGCTTCAGGTTCTTTTTCCGGTTCAGGCTCATATTCCGGCTCAGTAAATTCGGTCACCTGATTTGGTTCCAGCTCTTCCGGAACTGTTTCCTGTGCAACGTCCGGTTCATTCGGCTCTTCCGGCTCTTCCGGCAGCTTCGGCACAACAGTATGTTCCGGTTCATAACTTCCCTGCTCTTCAGGTTTAGGTTCCGGTTCCGTCGCCATATGCTTCAAAGTGTCGATATGCTCCTTGACCTCGTTGCCCAAGGCTCTGAAAAGCCCTTTGATGCTGAGATGAAGGGTAAGGATAAGAAATGTCAAAAACCACGCTACAACAAGCATGACAAATCCCGGGATCCCGATATAAGCCTCAAGGAAACGGTATATCCTGTTGCCGGCAAGATTAGTATTGTTGAGTTTGTAAGTATCTGAAAATGCTGCTACGACCGGAAGCAAAACCAGGAAATTGACCAAATTCAGGGCAAGATGCTTCAAAAAATAGCGCCAATTCTTCTTTATCATCGCGACAAGCACGAAAAGAAGCATCAGCGGAATATAAAACGCGACTATCCCGAACAAATTGGCCAGCGGATGAGCGACATAGTCAAGACCGAAGCTGCCGGTAAAAAAATTACGTATTTTTACTGACTTGTCTGCAAAAAAATATGGAGAATAACTGCAAAGCGAGACAAATATGAAGACCAGAACAAGCATTACGACAAGGAAAATGACCTCTGCCGCCCTGTTGGTTTCCGAGCCTTTTTTATCCTTTTCACCCTTTTTCGGAAGATTACCCTTTTTTTGTGTCACGATAGACCCCTATTGAGAATGTTTGGTTCATTTTAAGCAGTTTTTCACGGTAAATCTGCATCACACGCTGCTCGCTTTGAAGCGGGACCGAAATTGAAACAGATGCCCAGGAATCACCATCATCCGCCTTTTCGGAGATTCGGAAAAACGGCGTGAAGCCTGATTTTTTCAGCTCGTTTTCTGCATTTTCGATCATCTTTTCAGCATCCGCGCCGCGAACAACTATCGAAATAATATCCCTGTCCGCAAGTTTCGGATTTCCGTAAAGCGCAACCGTTCCACGAGCCTCGTTGATCGGGAGCGTTGATTGGCTTTCTGAGATAACCTGACCTGTAAACATATAGATTTCCTTAACTATTTTTCCGCGAATTGTCAATTTTCCTCTTCTGAAAAGTGTTTCACCGAGCTTGTGGAAAGGTACATGAGCCGTCATGTTGACCAGTTCGGCGCCGCCAAGGAATGACGGCAGCCCTGTATAGAGCTTTTCGGCAAGCTTCAGAGAGAGCAGATTGGCATAAAAGTCATCCGGGAAGTCACCTATGGATTTGTCGATCGAACTTGTCCAGAGCAGGACCGACTCAGCACTCATCTGCGCACTGCCGTCGAAATCAAGCGACGACGAGAAGAGTTTCAGTACTGGTTTTACCGAGATCCCGCTGTACCGCGGAGAGTAAAAACTTCCGCTGCCGGTCGAAATTTTATGAGAATCGGCAAGCGTATAGAGGTATCGCAAATAATCTTCGGCAGCAAAATTCGAATTCAGGACACCGACAGAAAAGTTGAAGGAATTCCCCTCTCCTTCCCCTCTTTCCGCCTCGATTTTCTCCCAGTCCGAACTCTTGATCTTCACTGATTCCCGGGTCTCGCCCAGACTCTGCAGGATCGCATAGTCGCCGGGTCGGGGCTGGATCATCTTTTCAAAATCGAGCGTATCGAAAAGAAAGAGCGCCTCACGCCATTTTCCGAGAAGGTCCTCTTCGATCGTAAAGATCAGGGATCCCTCTGCATCGAGACCGAATTCATCAATAAATCCAAGGCGTTTAAAGTAATCCGCGGCATAAAGGATCCTTGACGTTGTCCCCTTGAAGACGATACCGCTCGAAGCTTCACGATTCTGCGGAAGCTTGCCTAAAAGAGGGATCTGGTCATAAAGCCTTTCGACATTGCCTGAATCTCCGTTTATCCGGTAAAGAGAAGCATTATCGGTCGAAAGACTGGCTGAAATCAAATACTTGGCAACATTACCGGCATTATCTGCCGAAACCGAGGCAAAAATCTCTGAATAGGGCTGATCCTTCGTAAAGAAGCAGATTTTCGATTTTGAAAGCTCACGTTTCAGAACCGTGTTTCCGGATGAGGTCATGCCTGCCTCAAGGCGGGAGGCGACCTCCTCGATATCGGAAATTTTTGCGTTTTGCGGCAACCGTTCGAAATAGACGCAGAGCTCAAAAAAATCAGATGCCGTATTTCTTTCGGTGTTTGCCTTTACATTCTCCTTCGCGCAGCCGAAGAGAAGCATCAATGCGATAAAAACAACTGTTATATGTCTCAAAGCCAAAGGTTCCACTCTCTTCTGAAAATATCATTGTTTTTAAAAGACATGGAGTTATCCAAAATCTGGATAACCTCAGCCTTGTCCTCGGCTGCGAGCAGCTTCTTCAAAAGCGCCTCGCCCTCAGCCGCTGTACCGTTTTTTATTA
This sequence comes from bacterium UBP6_UBA1209, assembly GCA_002309575.1. GTDB lineage: Bacteria > UBP6 > UBA1177 > UBA1177 > UBA1177 > UBA1177. Next base: position 5,317 of record DBXP01000039.1, read on the forward strand.
CTTTTTTTACAATAGGTATCGATGTCGGATTCATACTCAGTCCCGAAATCCCCATGGCAAGAAAGACAAGCGAAAAATAGGGGTCGCTCGCCATCTCGCCGCAGATAGAGATCGGTTTTCCAGCCTCTTTCGCTACATTGGCCAGATCGTAAAGTATCCTCGTAACCGCCGGGAAATAGTGCGAAAAATAATATGAAGAAAACTCGTCGCGCCTCTCGACAGCCATCAAATACTGGATCAAGTCGTTGGTCCCCACACTGAAAAAATCGACCCTTCGGGCAAGCTGACCGGCGATAAAAATCGAAGCCGGGACTTCGATCATCGCGCCGATCCTGACACTTTCCAGATTTTCGGAAAGCCCCATTTCGGCCGCCGTAGACTCCAGCAGTTCCCTGAACTCCTCGACCTCGTTGACGGTACTGACAAACGGCAGAAGGATGTTGAGGTTGCCGAGCTTCGCAGCGCGGATCAGACCGCGGATCTGCGGCATAAAGACATCAGGACGCTGCTTGCAGAGCCTGATCCCGCGGATCCCGAGAGAACCTTTTGTCACGATCGCACCGGATTTATCCTCGCCGAAATCAAAAATCCTTATCGTTGCCCGGTTGGGGAGAGTCCTGTGGAGGACCTGGTAATAGACATCGTAATGAGTGTTTTCGTCAGGAATTTCGTACTGCTTCGAAAACATAAGTTCTGTCCTGAAGAGTCCGATGAACTCGCCGCCGTACTTTTTTACGAAGTCGACCTCACCCACCTGTTCGATGTTGCCTCCGACACTGAGGACCCTGCCGTCAGAAGAGACCGAGGGTACATCGACATCGGCAAGCAGCATCGAGAAATAGTTTTTAAAGTTGTCGGCAGTCCTACGGGCTTCTGCTATCTCGGATTTTGTCGGTCTAAGAATAAGTTCGCCCTGAAAGCCGTTGACGATCAGAGAGTCGCCGTAATCCAGGATCTTGATCAGATCCGGAATGCCGATAACAGCCGGGATATTCAGTGTTCTCAGGACGATCGATATGTGGCTGACTCCGCCAGGTGCCTCAAGCGCGACCCCCTTCACGAAGGGGTTTTTGGAAAAGGTGAAAAGCTCGTCCAGAGTAAGGTTTTTCGCGCAGACGATGAAATCCTCCTGCGGCAGCTCGTCAAAAACCGCGCCAGTTCCGTTGCCGGTCAGCTTCCCGATGATCTTGTCGCGGATCGCCTCGCAGTCTGCAATTTTTGCTTTGACATAATAATCGACACCGTTGCTTTTAAAGATGGAAATCAGCTGGTCGACGACATTCAGGACCGCCCATTCAGCGTTGATCTTCCGGTCCAGGATCATTTTGCAGATCATATCGAAAACCGTCGGGTCGGCGATCATCATCCTCTGGGCTTCAAGGATCGACGCAGATTCATGGTCAAGGTCGTTCTGAGCGATTATCGTCTTGAGATCGGCCTCGGCATCATCCAGAGCCCTGCGAAGCCTCTCGATCTCCAGGAGGAGCTGTCCGGAAGTACGTTCAAGGTGAGGGATTTTCGAAAAATTCCTGTCGATGAAAAAGAGGCGGCCGATTCCGATACCGCCGCAGATCCTCTCACCGTGAAGTATAACGCGACCGCCCAACTACTCCTCTCCGAATTTGTTGTTGATAACTTCCGCAAGAGCCTCCATGCACTCAGCCTCATCGGATCCGCTCGTCGTGACTTTGATCTCCGAGCCGAGCGGCGCCGCAAGCATCAGGATGCCCATTATGCTCTTCGCGTTGATTTTGATCCCGTCCTTCTCCATTTCGACCGAGCAGGAAAATTTTTCGGCGGTTTTGACGAATAGACTGGCAGCACGTGCATGCATTCCGAGTTTATTTTGAATTATAAAGCTTCTTTCTGTCATTTGGACGCTCTTTTTTTGATGAGATTTCTTGCACTTGTAATGTTCTGGCTGCCGCTTCTGATTATCCCGTCGACCATTTTTTCGATCTCTTCGCCGCTGTCACGGTGCTCCAGAGCGTACATGACCATCGGCAGATTGACGCCGGAAAGGACGTCGACACTTTCATTTTTTGCAAACGAAAAAGCGACATTTGAAGGGCTTCCGCCGAAAATATCGACAAATATCACCACCTTGCTGCCCTTTTCAATAAAGCTTCCGACCGCTTTTTCCAGGTTTACCTGCATATCGTTAAGCTCTGCAGCCATCGAAAAATCTATAGTGAAAAATTCGGCACGCTCCCTGATATCCACATCCATGATTTCGGAGGCGATCTCAAAAAGCGTTTTTCCCAAATCGCCGTGAGTTATAAATACGAACGAGTACATCAAATTCCTCCCAACTCCTTAAGTTTTTTATCCAGTCTCTCCTCCATCTCCTTTGCCGCGAAAATACCCATCTTTTTGAGGAGATAGTCGCGTGCGATCGCCTCGACGAGCGAGCTGAGGTTAGACCCGTTTCTGATCGGTATGACGTAGTAAGCCTTCATTACACCGAGAATTTCATAATAATTTATCTTGTCGCCGACACGCTCGTAGTCAAAGTTGTGACTCTCTTCCCAGGAGACGAGCCGGACTATACAGTCGATCTCCTTCTCGACGCCGACGGAGGTAACGCCGAACATCTGCTGAAGGTTTACAAGCCCGATCCCGCGGATCTCGACGAGACTCTGTCCTATTTCGTTGCAGCGGCCGATCAGGCGGTTCGGATAGACACGCTTGACTTCAACGTAGTCGTCGGCGATCAGCTTGTGACCGCGCATTACGAGATCCAGACTGATCTCGCTCTTTCCCACCCCGCTTTCACCCATGATGAGCATCCCGACGCCGAGAAGGTCGATCAGCTGGGCATGAAGAGAAATTTTCGGAGCCAGCATAGCCTCCAGTATTTCGCGGACGTAATCCAGAAAGACACTTGAAATCATCTTGGTGGAGAGCAGCGGAACACTGTATTTATCTGCGATCTTTCTGAAATATTCCGGAGGTCTGCGCGGAGCGGTAAATATGACGGCGACAGGCTTTTCGCGAAGAAAGATCTCAGACATTTCAAGACGTTTTTCTTCCGAGAGCGTCTCCAGATAATCCATCTCGCTCTTGCCGAAAAGCTGGACCCTGTGGTGATAGAGATGCGCCACGAAGCCGGCGATCGAAAGACCGACGACCTGAACTTTGCTGTCAGTCACCTCGACACGCCTCAGCTCCTGTTCGCTCATATTCTCCGTCGAGAGCTCGAGACTCGGATTTTTCAGCAGGTCGTAAAGCGTACAGGTTTCCGATTTTGCCATACGTCGCCCTCCGTTATTTGAAAATCAAAGACAGGCTCAGGGTCAGAACTGCTTAAGGAAACGCAGATCGCCGCCGTGGAAGTGACGTATATCGTCAATTCCGTACTTCATCATGGCAAGCCTCTCGATCCCGCCTCCGAACGCGAAGCCTGAATAAATTTCAGGGTCGATACCGCAGTTTTTAAGGACCTGCGGGTGGACCATCCCGCAGCCGAGATATTCGATCCAGCCGGTCTGTTTGCAGACGCTGCACCCTTTGCCCTTGCAGATCCGGCACTTGAAATCAAGCTCGAATCCGGGTTCTACGAAGGGGAAGAAGGATGGTCTCAGACGGATCTCCACCTCTTCGCCGAAAATGCTAGAGATGATCTGCTGCAGAGTGAAAACCAGATGCGAAACGGTGATCCCCTTGTCGATAACGAGACCTTCGCACTGATGGAACGAATGTTCGTGGCTGGCGTCTACGGCTTCATTTCTGTAGGTTTTTCCGGGACTTACGAACTTTATGGGCGGCTTCTTTGCAAGCATTCCGCGGATCTGGACAGGCGAAGTCTGGCTTCTGAGAAGCTTTCCGTTTTTAAGCCAGAAGGTATCCTGGGAATCTCTTGCAGGGTGGTCTTCCGGGATGTTGAGAGCGTTGAAATTGAAGTATTCCTCCTCCATCTCCGGACCGTCCATGATGTCGAAACCGAGCGAGGTGAAAAGGTCTTCGAGCTCGGCTCTTACGATGGAAAGCGGATGCGCGGAGCCCTGAAGCGGCTCCTCAGGCCATGTTATGTCGACCCATTCGCTCTCCGTCTTTTTGGCGATCTCAGCAGCCTCGATCTCGCGGGCCTTTTCGAGGATTGCGCGCTCAAAATCCATCTTGGCGCAGTTGACGAGCTGTCCGAACTGCTTGCGGACTCCCTCCTGCATATCCTTCATATCCTTGAGAAGTGCGGTAAATTCGCCCTTCTTTCCCATAAAGCTGACTCTGAGCTGTTCCAAGGCCTCTTTCTGGTTGACCGAAGCCATTTTCTCTTTGAAACGAGCCTTTAAACTTTCAATTTTTTCATTCATTTTTATCACCGGATACAATTAATAAAAAAGAAACGCGGAAAGATACCAAGAAACGCCGTTTTTTCAAGGCTTTTGATAAAAATGGCGGATAAATTTCTCAACTGTATGAAAACTGCCGCAAACAAGAAGCTCAAGATCGTTGTCTTTTGCGAATTTCAGAGCCTCAAGAATCGTCTTTTCATCGTTTTCGGCATACTTGAGTTTTCCGGCGACCGATTCCGAAGCGGCATCGGCAATATCCTGAACTGTAGTGCTTCTGTTCTCTTCAGTCAGTGAAACGACAAAAATATTGTCGGTGATTTTGCCAATAATATCAAGAAGCTGGTCTATAGCCTTATCCTTCAGGGCACCGAAAAGGACAGCCGTTTTCATCCCTTTGCGCTTCACAAAACCGCTCAAAGCCTCCATAGCCGGAGGATTGTGGGCGACATCGACAATTATGTTGTCTCCGATCCTCTCGAAACGGCCGGGCAGACGCATTTTTGAAAAATCAGGGATTTTTATCGAATAATTCTCGGCACATAGAGTTGCATTTACCGCAAGGTCGATATCTTTTATCTGCTCCCGGCTGAAATTTTCGCCCCTGATTTCAATATCGAAACCATGTTTTTCGTCTGTAACGAGCGCCGCCCCGCGGGAAATGGCATAATCCGCCATCCACCTGTCAAAAACAGGGTCCGCACTGCTTGCGATAAAGACAGAATCGTTCTCTTTCACTATACCGAGCTTTTCTATCGCTATCTTTTCGAGCGTATCGCCAAGAATATGAGTATGGTCAAGACCGATCGAGGTTATCAGATCCGTCTTCGGACCTTCGATCACGTTCGTGGCATCCAGCCTTCCGCCCAGCCCGACCTCAAAAACCGCACGGTCGCATTTTTCTATTTCAAAAAATTTCCATGCGATCAGAAAGGTTATCTCAAAAAAAGACAATTCATCGAAATTACCAAGTTTTTTCTCGAGATATTTATAGATTTCGACAACGGCGTCATTTGAAATATCGCTATTGTTCACGGCGATCCTTTCGTTGTAACTTATAAGATGCGGAGAGACAAAACGCCCCGTTTTTAAACCGCTTGACCGAAGAATTTCGTCGATTGCATAGACAGTTGTCCCCTTTCCGTTCGTTCCTGCGACATGATAAACCGGGACCGGCCGCTCAAAGATCTGCGGGAAAGCATCGACGACCCGCCCGAGTCCGAGCTTGATCCCGCCGCGACGCCTGTAGAGGTTCGACAGAAAATCATCGTTAAAATCAGAGTACACGTTAAACTCCACTATTCAGGAAATGTCAGTTTGTAATATAGACCTGCTTCAGACCGCCGATCATGCCCGCGACCCCCGGTTCCGCCAGCTTTGCATCGTTGTATCTATGAGTTCCGTACTTGAACATGACTGTCTGAAGACGCCCGACATAGAGCTCTTTGATAATTGCATAGCGGTCGAAACCCTCTGCCATTTTCATCAGGTTTTTAGGATCCTGCTGCCTGAAAAGGCGGAATTTACGGTATGCGCGGTTGCGGTTCAGATTGAGCATGTAGGCTGAAATAGAGGCAGTGATCGAATCAAAAATATAGATATGTCGCTGTGTCCCGCTCCAGTTCTTCGGCTTCAGCCCCTTCGAAGGATCCTTCGAGACATGACCGAAAAGATTGTTGCCCTCGAAGGTGAAGCGGCTGGTGCCCCAGGCAGATTCGAGCGCGGCCTGACCAAGCGCGATCGCAGGCGGAACCGGGCGGATATTCATATCCAGCAGGTAGACGACAGCCTCCTTTTTTTCATCGCTGATCGTTAAAAAATCATCCTCTTCCTTGATCAGATTATATTTCTTTGCCGTTTCGTTTATCAGCCTGATATCGGCTTCACTGCGCTCATCTCTTTTGACGGCCGCCATGACGGCATCGTGCTCGGCCTCTATTTTCTCGTTTTCAGCAAGGATTATCGGAAGGATCAGATCGATAAAAAAACGCCTGCGTTCTATCCCTACAAGCTCCTTGATCTTTTGAGGTATCGCCCGGATAAAGACACGCGGGACCTCACCCTTTTCACGGTCGACGGCAAGAAGCCTGCGGGCCGCGACGTATTCATCGTAAGTGTCGACATTCAGATAAGCCGAAAGTGTCGGTGAAGCCAAAAGCAAAAAAAGAATTATGAAAGAAATACGGTTAAAATTCATAACGAAAAAGATCTGGCGGGCGGGACGGGAGTCGAACCCACGACCTTTGGCTCCGGAGGCCAACGCTCTATCCAACTGAGCTACCCGCCCTGCTGCACTTAGCGCCTTGAATCTATCTTTTTCTCTTTGTATTTGACGATCTGCTGCGAAAGCTTGTCGACACAAAGATCGATAGAGGTGCTGAACTCTTTGTCGTCAGACTCGCTGGCAATAAAATCGGTGCCGTCGAGATTGAGCTTGATATCTGTCTGTTTGATATTTTTTTCCTTCTGGAAGACAACTTCTACGAAGGTGTTTGCCGAAACGAACTTGTTGAGCTTTGCAAGCTTTTTCGTTGCATAATCCTTGAGGCCGTCACTGTTCTCTTCAAATCCTCTGAATGCGAAATTGATATTCATGTGTTCCTCCAAAAAAAAAATTAAAACATTAGATTTTAGCCAAAAAACAAACTAAATCAAACCTCAGCTGTTTTTGTCCATACAAATCAAAAGTTCGCGGAGCAGTTTCGCAGCAAATGCGACCGATATCCCCGACCTGTCGATCTCGGGAGCCAGCTCCACGACATCTGCGCCGATTATCCTGCACTTTTTCGAATCAAGCAACTTTACGAGCCTCATGAAGTCGTTGAAACTGGCGCCTCCCGCTTCAGGCGTGCCGGTCCCGGGGACAAAAGCGGGGTCGAAATAGTCGAGATCGACTGAAAGATAGACCATTTCACCCTCTTCCAGCGCATCCGAAACGTCATCCAGAGAGGCCGTCGGGATGATCCGGCTGTCTGTCTGACGAAGTTTGTGTTCATCGCGGGTGCAGCTCCTGATACCGACCTGGATAAGTTTTTCCAGCCCGTTGTCGAGACAGCACTTCATGACCGAAGCGTGGCTCAGCGTATCTCCGGCATAACCGTCGCGGAGGTCGGCATGGGCGTCGAGGTGCAGAAGGGTAAAATCCTGATAGAACTCGCGGTGGACCATGAAGAGCGGCAGGGTGACAAGATGCTCGCCGCCGATCGCAAGGAACCGTTTCCCCATTTCGAGGTAGGGTCTGACCTCACCCATCACAGTCTCTACCATTTCCGCAGGGTTTCCTACCATGATCTCAAGGTCACCGATATCGCAGAACGGAACATCGTCAAGCAGAACATTCTGATAAAAAGAGAACTCTTCGATCGCCTCGTAGGCATAGTTCCTGACTTCACGCGAGGCGAAACGGCTGCCGGCGCGGAATGAGGAGGTGCAGTCGTACGGGACTCCCGCCAGAACTATCGAGGCATCTTCAACTGAATCTCTCGAGGAGATGAATTTAGGGATCTGAAACATCGTTCCTCCTGTTTAAGTTTATGATCTCACTTATTTTTCTTGCCACTTCATTCACGTCGAAAATATTTCCGGTCTCCTTTTCGACGGATGTTATCTTACAGCCGACGATCCCGCACGGAATGATGTTTTCAAAAGGCGCAAGATCGTTTGAAATGTTTACCGAAAAGCCGTGGACAGGAACGAATTTCCTGAAGTGCAGACCGGTGAAGCCGATCTTTCTCTCCCCGACCCAGATACCTGAGGGATCGTCGCGCCACACGGCACCGGCGACTCCGCAGAAATCACGAAGGACCTTTACGATCGAATCCGCGAAAAAGAGAACGAACTCTTTGATCGATCTGAAACCGAAGTGCCTGAAATCGATGACGGGATAGATCACCAGCTGCCCGGGATTGTGAAAAGTCAGCTCCCCGCCCCGCCTGACATTGAAAACCGGGATATCGCCTACAGGCCTGATAAACTGCTCGGTTTTGCCGCGCAACCCTGAAGTATATACCGGAAGATGCTCCAGAAAAAGCACCTCCCCTTCACTTTTTTTAGCGATAACCGAGTCACGCAGAGATTCCTGATACGATAGAATTTCTCCGTATTCCTGAGGAGTTGATAAAAATCTGACCGGTATCTCAGGTGCCATGCAGAAGCCTCTCGCCGAATGAAACAGGCAGGCGGAGCGACTTTATTTTCTGGACCGTCTGCTCGACGTTGTACTCGACACGGTGGACCCTCAGAAGCTTGGTTTCCGTGTCGAACGAGATAAAGCTCGAACGCGGATCGCCGTCCCTCGGCTGTCCGACCGAACCGCAGACGCAGATGAGCGAATACCCCATAACCGAAGCAAGGTTGACCTCTCCGGTGTCTAGGCTCAGCTCGATCGTCTTCCTGTCGCCTGTCAGCAAAAAGAGATTCAGATAGTGGCTGTGACCGATAAAATTGATATGTTTCAGAAACTTTTCCACCTCAAAAAGCCGGCTCACGCCTCTGCAATTAAAAATATAATCATACTTCGACGGATTGAGCGGAGAGCCGTGCGAAAGCAGAAAATTACCGAAATGCTCTTCAACATGTATAAACTTCAGACTGTTGAGAAAATCCGTCTGCTTCCGGCTGAGCTGGGAACGCGTCCAGTTTATGACGTAGCGTACCGCATCGTAGTAATCCGTTGCATCGACCTTTCCGATGACTCCGGCATCGTGGTTCCCCAGGACTCCTGCGGTCATGACGTCCCTGACAAGATCTATAGTCTCCCCCGGCCACGGACCGTAGCCCACGACATCGCCGCCGAAGAAAACGGCATCAGGCGAGATATTCTGCCGGACTTCGCGCATAACGGCTTCGAGTGCGGGCAGATTGCCGTGGATATCGCAGAGGATGACTATCTTCATCGCAGGCTAGAGCAGCTCAGCGGCTGCGTTTGCAAGAGCCGAACGTTCGCCCTTTTCGAGAGTGATATGTCCTGCGATCGAGAGCTCCTTGAAACGGTCGACGATATAGCTCAGACCGTTGTTGGATTCGTTCATGTAGGGGTTGTCGATCTGGAACGGGTCGCCCGTAAGGACCATTTTTGTGTTCTCGCCGACTCTCGAGACAATCGTTTTGACTTCGTGCGGAGTCAGGTTCTGCGCCTCATCGACGATGATAAACTGCTCCGGAATGCTTCTGCCGCGGATATATGTCAGCGCCTCGACTTCGATCACATGGCTTGCCAGAAGCTCGTTCATCTTGCCCATGCTGGCCATGTCGTGACCGGCAAGAAGATATTCGAGGTTGTCGAAAACAGGCTGCATCCACGGTTTGAGCTTTTCATCGATCGTGCCGGGAAGGAATCCGATATCCTTGCCCATCGGGTAGATCGGTCTAGCGACCAGCATCTTCGTGTATTTGCCCTCCTCCAGGCACTTCTGCAGGGCGCAGGCGATAGCTAAAAGAGTTTTTCCTGTTCCAGCCGTACCGAGCAGGCTGACAAGCTTCACACGGTCGTCAAGAAGAAGGTCCAGAGCCAGCTTCTGCGCGAAATTTCTCGCCTTAAGGCCCCACACGCTCTTGAACTGTTTCAGCGGGACAAGGGCGTTTTCAAAGGGATCGAGCCTTACCGTCGCCTGATGCTGCTCGCCGGCGATCTCGTCGACAAGGTGGAAAAACTGGTTCGCGTGGCCTGTCTCGAAAGGCGTGCCGGCAAGCTCCTCGAGCGGTATTTTTTTGGTCTCGAAGATGCGGTCGATAAGCTCTCCGCTGACATTCACCGTCTCATATCCGGTGGGCAGCTTGTTGAAATTTATCGTGTCGTTACGGTAGTTTTCGGCATTGATCCCGTAGGCGTCGGCCTTGATCCTTAGGTTGACGTCACGGCTTACAAGCGTTACCTCGCGATCCGGATTCTTCTGCTTGATTTCATAGGCTGTGCTCAGAATTATGTTGTCGGCATAGCTGGAGCTGAGCTTCGGTCCGGGAAGTTCGGTTTCACCCATGAGAACGATCTTGACCGATCCGCCGTTTGCCAGCGGAACACCGTCGATCAGGCTTCCCTGCTGGCGCAGCTCCTCGATATGTCTCGCGAAGGCTCTTGCCGAAAGACCGATCTGGTTCATATCCTTTTTAAATTTGTCGAGCTCCTCGATAACAACAATCGGAATCACGATATCATGTTCGTCGAAGTGGAAAATCGCCTTCGGATCCGAAATGAGGACATTCGTGTCCAAAACAAAAATCTTCTTGTTCATTGCTCTACCTCCGTCGTCTTCAAATTCAAATTGACCGTCATATCCCTGTCTAAAGAAATAACCATCGGTTTTATATTGAAATCTTCGTACTCGAAACCCAGGATCATCATTCCGCTCTCCTCCTTCGGCAGTTTGCGCTCGCACGGAGTCTTTTTGCAGATGGTCTTTCCGGATTCGCGGTTGTAGACCCGGACTCCAGGGATATTGGAATTGACTTTAAGCGTCATCGTCTTTTTGGAAGATTTCTGCGGTGCGGCAGCCGGAGCCTTTTTTCTGGCTGGCAGAGGCTGCTCCGATTTAATCTCAGGCTGAGGTCTTGCGGCCTGTTCTTCCGGCTTGGAGGCCTGTACCCTTTCGGCGACCATCGGCGTATTCACCTTTGTTTGATATCTCCAGACAGCCAGAGCTCCGAGTGCAAGCAGAGAGACGATTATCGCAATTTTGAGGGTAAGAGAGCCTGCCCCGCCCTTATCCATCGTGACCTTTTCACTGCGGTTATTTGTGTTGTCGAGGATATTCTTGATTTCACGGTCGTATGGATTTTCGACTAGAAGAGGGTTGATGCTCTGGACCGTGCCTGTGTTGAAAATAAAGGCCAGATTCAGCTTCGACTCAAGCCCGTGACGTATATAGGCAGCTTTAAGATCGCCAAGAAGCTGAAGCATCGAATCGTAACGGTTGCAGCTCTTTTTTTCGAGGCACTTCATTATTATCGCATCGATATCGCCTGTGATTTCCGGGTTCACAACAGACGGCAGTTTGGGGATATCAAACTGCTGTTTGCTCAATATTTTCATATAGTTGGTGTCATAAAACGGCAGCTGTCCTGTCAGCATTTCATACATGATTATGCCGAGCGAATAGATATCGCTCGCAGCATAGATCTCCTCTCCCGCCGCCTGCTCCGGAGACATGTACTCAGGCGTTCCGAAGACAGCACCCGTTTTAGTCAGAGTGTGGTAGCGCAGATTCGGTTCAAGCATAGAATGGCGGATCTTGGAGATACCGAAATCGACTATCTTTACAAACGGATAGGTCCCCTCCTTTTCGGTGAGAAGGATATTTTCAGGCTTCAGATCCCTGTGGATGATCCCTTTCCCGTGCGCCGAATAGAGCGCCAGCGCCACTTGGGAAGCCACGGCGATCGCAAACTCTAGCGGCAGCGAATGCCTCTCTTTGAGCTCCTCTGCCAGCGAGTGCCCCTCGACATATTCCATGACAAAGTATGCGTTGCCTTCGTTCGTGTAACCGAAATCAGAGACATCGGCAATGTTTACGTGACCGATACTGGAGGCTGAGATCGCCTCGCGGCGGAAACGCTCCACATACTCACGGTTTTTGCTCTGCTCGAAATGAAGGATCTTCACCGCCAGCTTTTTATGCAGGATCTCATGCTCGGCGAGGAAGACGTCGCCCATTCCGCCGGAACCGACCTGCTTGATGACACGATAGCGCTCGTTCAGAAGCTGCCCTACAAATTTTTCTGCAGGATATACCATCGCAAAACCCCGCTAGTAAGAAAGCTTCAGCGAATCGATATATATGCCGAAATCATTTTCGCTGGAATCGCTTACGAACCTGAATCCGAGCTGGACCTTCTGACCTTTATAACCGGTTATATCGCCTGTAAATTTATAATATGATGTTCCGAGCTGCTGCGTGAGCTTTGTCCCGGTCGAGTCGAGAGCCGAATTTGTAGAGGCCGTGCCTTCCGCAACGAGCTTGACACCTGACTGTGCGCCCCAGATCGAGTCCTGCGGCAGGATCAGAAGCTCCGCATAGTCAAGCGGGGAGTTCAGACTGCCGACGATGGAGACCCATGCGTAGAACTCGACCTTAACAACACTTTCATCAGGGATAAAAAGCTCGGGACTCGAGTTCTCTGAATTTACAAAATAGATGATATCGTTGCAGTTGTCGCTGTAGTTGCCGGCAAGGTTCGTAGCAATGACCTTCGATCCGCTGTGAGCCACCTCAGGTCCTGAAGTCGGAAGTCCGAGCTGCCAGCACGGATTTGCCGCATCGGCAGCGATAGCGATCTTCCAGTTTGCCGGATTTTCAAAATCTTCGCTGAAGAATGTCACGTGTTTGTAGCCGTCACCGGTGTCACCGGAATCGGGCTGGGAATCGCCTGTATCAGGAAGCGTGTCACCAGTATCGGGAAGTGAATCGCCGGTATCGGGCAAAGAGTCGCCTGTATCCGGAAACGAATCACCGGAATCGGGCTGGGAATCGCCTGTATCCGGAAGCGTGTCACCGGAATCGGGAGCAGTATCTCCCTCCTGTCCCGGAACATAGCACTTGCCTGTTGCACGGTTGCATTTGGCATTGTATCCAAGAGAGACGCAGTCTTCATCTTTCGCGCAAAGCACCTGCTCAGCCTCGTTGTTGGTGATGCAGAAGTGTTCGTCCAAAAGGCATTTCCATCCTACCGGGCACTCTGCCGGACTTGAACAGGCCTGACGTTTTCTGCAGTAATAAACCAGGGTCTGGAGCACCGGATCCTGCTGCGGGTTATCAAAATCGCAGTAAGAATCCCTTGAGCAGTTGGCGTTGCTGGAACACTGGACATTTACGACCTGTTCCCCCTCCTCGTCCTCGTCTCCGCCGCATGACAAAAATAAAACCGGTATCAAAATAAAACCAAAAATCAGGAATAAGCTCCTTTTCATCTATGCCTCCGTGTTGCATTCACATTAAACTAAATCGGAATATTCTAGTTTTAAAGTGCTTTATTTCAATTTTTTGCCCTTAAAACAGCTCGATATTTGCTTTTGAGACCTTCCGGCGCCTTGATAGTTTTTTAATTTTTTTTACGTCGCGGGCTCTGTGTTGAAAAAAAAATTGCAAAAAAAATTTCTAAATTCCGGCCGCAGGCTCCGATTTTCAAGTCTGGCATGATTTTTGCTCTTGAGAGTGCCTTTATTTTGAATTTAAGGGTAAAAAAAATGAGGGAACACAACATCACAGTTGAAAAAAGGCTGACATCGAGTTTTTTGGAAAATCTTGAACCTTACTCTCCTATTTCGAGCCGCGACAAGATCCTTCAGGGCAATATGACATGCGATCTGCCGCCGCTGAAACTTGACTGGAACGAATCTACTCTTCCCCCCTCGGTCGCAGTAAAAAACGCGATCGTGGACGCGATGGCAAACAACCAGAACCTGCTGAACTGGTATCCCGAGCTTTACAGCAAGGAACTTCGCCGCAAACTTGCGAACTATACCGGCCGCTCAAGCGATGAAATACTTGTCACAAACGGAAGCGACGACGCTCTGGATCTGATTTGCAAAGTTTTTCTTGAACCGCACGATCAGGTTCTTATCCCCTCGCCGACCTACACCCACTTTTTGACTTATGCTACATCCCGTAATGCAGACCTTAAAATAATTGAGGCAGACGATCCTTTCGCTGCGGACATCACACCGATCCTGCAAAATCTGACGCCGGCGACAAAGCTCATTTACGTCGTCAACCCCAACAACCCGACAGGAGTCCTTCTTGACAGGCAGCAGGTCGCAACTCTCTGCACCGTGGCTTCGCATTCGATCGTAATCATTGACGAGGCATACTTCGAATTTTCAGGCAAAACAGTGCTTCCGCTCCTTGACGAGTTCCCAAACCTGATCGTCACGAGGACCTTCTCGAAGGCGTGGGCACTTGCAGGACTTAGAATCGGCTATCTTCTTACAAATGTTGAGCTTATTTCCCAGCTCATGAAGGTTTTGAACCCCAAAAGCGTAAGTTCGCTTGCTCAAATCGCGGCAGCTGCAGCTATTGACGACAAACAGTATATGGAAAAATATGTTCAGGATGTAAAAAACTGCAAACTCGCAATGCTCGATTTTTTCAGAAAAAAAGAGATCAAAGCCTACGACAGCCAGGCCAATTATATCATGGTCCAGCATCCAAGACTTCAAAAGCTCCTCTCTGAAATGGAAAAAGAGAACATTTTCGTCCGTGACAGAAGCACATTCAAAAATCTCCCCGGATTCTTCAGAATAACTCTCGCCGACCACACCCAGACGAACGATTTCCTGGAAAGAATGGAAAAAGTTCTGGATAAGGTGTAAATCCTGTTACCGGCTTACGGCTTTGCTGTTCAGTTCGTAATTCTGATAATTAATAAAGTTGATCAGCCTTTCGACTCTGTTTTTATCGAGAGTATCTACCAGATTGTTCTTCTCCAGAGGATCATTTTTAAGGTTGAAGCAGTATTTTCTGCCGGTGACATGGTTGAAAAAGAATTTGCGGTTCCCGTCGAGAATCCCGCTGTGCAGATTCATTGCCCTTGTATAGATGAACACAGGGCTGGATTTTCCTTCGAACATATTGTTGCCGGTCCACCTCTTTTCCGGCTCGATCCCGGCCAAAACCGCCAGTGTAGGTGCGACATCCAGAACTGTCGTCGGATTAGTGACCGTCTGCGGCGCCGCATCGGTGACTCCTTTTATGTAAATTAGAAACGGGACATGGAGGTTTTCATCCCAAAGATAGTTAGGATGGATATAGTTCCCGACCTTCCTGCCGAATCCCTCGCCATGGTCACTGGTAAAGACAACTATCGAATTTTCAAGAATATTTTCCTTATCCAGCCTCTCCAGAAATTCTTCCATTTTTCTGTTTACATACTCCTGCGATTTATATTGACGCTCCAGAGAGTTCAGATGCGAAATGTCTTCAAACGGGACTTCATATGGCGCATGAGTCCAATAGGAAAAATATATTGAGAAAAACGACCTGTTCTGAGCTTTAAGTTCTTCAATTTGCTTAAAAAAATCATCAAGAACGATCTCTTCCTCGATTGCAGTTTCCGTCCCGAACCGCTTTTTGAATGTTTTGTTTTTGATTATCTGCGACGGTTCAAAGACATGATCTATTTTTTTGATCGTTTTCAAATTATCAAAATCGTCAAAATCAAGCAGGACCGGCGAAAAAAAAGATGTGTGATAACCGTTTTTCTTAAATAGATCGAAAACCGAATAGCAGTCGAACTCTCTCTCTATTCTTGTTATCGATTCGTAATCAGTTCCCGGATTGTTTGAACAAAAAAGCGAAAGGACCGATCTTGTAGTAGCCGGGAAAACCGTTCTATGCGATACAAAATTCAAAGATTTACATGACAAATCACTTAGAAAAGAGAGGTTGCAGTTCTTATCTCCGCCCAGCGGAGTCCTTTCAAATGCAGTGCTCTCAAGAATGACAACGATCACATTTTTCCCTTTTGTACTGGAATAATCGAATCCTATCTTCGGAAAAGTCTCTTTTTCATCAATAATTCCCGGGTATTGAACAGGTTCGACCTCTTTTTTCACATCAAGATAGTATGAACTCAAGATCCTTGTGGAGAAGTATTCAAAAATCGGGCTTTTTTCCAGACCGACAGTCTCTTCAAAAGGCAAAAAGGCGGAAACGATGCAAAAAACGACATTCACCGCAAGCAAAACCGCCAAAACTCTGTCAGAAAAAGGCTTGATGATATAAGCCCTGTTTTTTATGAGAAAAAGCAGGATCAACAGCAATGAAAATAAATAGAATAATATTATTCCTGCAAGAAAGAGATTCAGGGAGAAAATAAAGTAACTTGAAAGTTCGCTTGAATCATACACCAGAAACCTGTTGAGCCCGAAATTGCTGAATCCGCGGAAATACTGGAAAATCGAAAAATCATACAAATAAAAGGCGCCTGCAGACAAAAAGAGCGCAAAAAAGATAAAACCGGAAACCCTGAATTTACTAAACAGATCAAAAATCCTGAAAAAAAGATAGAGCAGAATAAAATCTGACGCCGCAAAAATCACAGAGAGCGGAAAGAGAAGCAGAACCGGGAAATGATCCGGCACATACACCAGATACTGACCGGCCAAAAGAACCTTGTAAAGCAAAGCAAAAATATAGAAAATTGAGAACAAATACCTGGAATTATAAGAGAACTCCATATATTTCTGCATTCTTGGACCTCTTTATCAATCACCGGGACATCATATTCCATAATTATAAATTTATCCAGAGGTCTATTTGAACTTTTTTGCGAAATCGTTGAGATCGTTATTTAACTTATTAAAATCATTAGCATATTTGGAAACTTTTTCCATCATTTGACTGACTTCCGAGACTATTTTGTCGCCCTCGATCCTGCACTCGGAGGAGAGTTCCGACTTGTTCTGAGTGCACTTCGAGTTGAAGGCATCTATCCTTTGGTTTGCATCTTTAAAAAACACAATAAATTCAGAGCTCTCTTTTTCAAGCTTCTTCATCGTATCGACAAGTCCAGTGTAAGTTTTGAGAAGCTGACGGTTGTTTCTGCTCTTTACCACCTCGATGTCGTTGTCACTCGTGCCAAGACGCTGTTTCAGATGTCCGTTCTGCTCCTCAAGGCTTTTGATGTAGGAGAGCATCGTCTGCTTTGCGTTTTCGGTCTTTGCAGCGATATCCTTCAGCAGATCACGGTGGAAATCATCCTCAAGCGGACCAGATTTAGACTTCTCGGATTTATACTGGTCCAGCTTTTCGTTTGCCGTCGTAAAGAGAGCCTCCATCTCCTTTTCAATTGCCTGACACTTTGCTGCGTCATGCTTTTTTATGCACAGATCTTCCGCCTGACTCACCTTTTTCTGCATGGTCTGCGTAAATGCGGAGAGTTCGGCGTTCATCTTCAGCAGCCTCTCCAGATTCAGAATCAGGGCATCAGCGCTGTTTTTTGCGTAATTTGAAGTATTTCTTGCAGAGATCGTCTGTGATTTTGACAACTTAAAGAGCTTGTCATCTCTTTTGAGGCTATCCTGGATCGCACTTATGAGCCCCTTTTTCGCTCTCAGGTTGTCGCCTATATTCTGGTCAAACTCGCGCCTTGCGATCTCGTTCTGCTCTTCGTTTATACGTTTTGCCTTCTTTGCCGAGCTATCCAGAAGTTCAAGATTCCTGTCAAAATTTTCACGTTCGCTGTTCAGTTCGTCAGCCGATTTCAAAAGGGTGATTTCTGAATTTTCGCAAAGTGCAGCATCTCCGCCCTTTCCGCACTCTTTGTTGAAATCCGTAAGTCTCTCCTCGTAATCTGCAAGAAGTTCCTTCATATGCGGAAGGCGGTTTCTCAACGATTCCCTCGTATCGCAGTAAATCTGCAGCTCCTTAAGAACCTCCCAAGCCAGATTCTGCGGCTTTTTGATGCAATCCTTCTCATCAGCCGAAAGCCTTTTCTCGATCTCGGCGATTTTCTTCTTGTCCTGAGCTAACCTCTTGATTTCTTTCGAATAATCATCTGCAAAAAGCAAAAATGAAACAGCAAGGGCAACAGAAGCCAAAAATATCTTTTTCATTGAGCCTCCTTATAAAAAAAAGGGAGAGCCGAAGCTCTCCCGAAAAAGAAGAATGAAGCTTAAGTCTAGAAGAGACCCTGTTCCATCATAGCGGTAGCAACCTTCTCGAATCCGGCGATGTTTGCACCTGCAACGAGGTCGTAACCAAGGCCGTATTTCTCTGCTGCTGCTGCGGAGTTGTCGTGGATGTTCTTCATCATCTGTTTAAGTTTCTCGTCAACCTCTTCAGCTGTCCAGACAAGTCTTTC
>DBXP01000047.1:0-3996 GCA_002309575.1 bacterium UBP6_UBA1209
ATCCCGCTGCTGAAACAGGAAATCAACATGATCAACGTCAATGCAGTGCTGATCGTTTTTTTCAGTTTCAGATTCATAAATAACAGCCTCCCAACCGCTTGATCCGTAAAAAACCAATAATAATCCTTTTTAATTATACCATGTTTTCTCCTTGTTGACAAGCATCAAATGAAGCAAATTCGGTTTTTTGGGAAAAATCAATATGGATCCGGCGTACAATTTTTCGTTTTTTTGCTGGTATTATTGCTGCTTTTGTGCTACAATGTTCAAAACAACAGGAAAAAGGAGAGATCATAATGCGCTATGAACTTGGCAACATGNNNGACAGATATTCCATGGCCGCGAACGGCACGGTGATGGAAAATGCATCTTTTTTCAAGGCGACGTTGGATGATTCCGTGGATGCCGCGCGCTTGCTGAGCGCCGTGAAAACCACGCTGCAGTATCATCCGCTCTTCCGATGCAAGATGATGTATGACAAGCAGTATTATCTTGAGGACAACGACAATCCGGAGATTCCGATTTTTCATACCGACACAGAGCATCGCCCGAAAGAATTCGGAAAGAACACGAACGGCTATCTGTTTCAAATTTGCTATGATGAGAACACCGTTTCGTTTGAATGGTGTCATGCGATCACAGACGGCAGAGGGGCCATACGCTTTTTCTCTAACATTCTTGACTCCTATTTCGGTGTGGAGATGCCCGAGGTTCCGGCAGAGTTTCCCCTTGCGCTCGGCTATGAAAGCGTCTATGACAAAAGCGTGAAACCCATCGGCCAGATCAAACAGCCGAACGGTTTTAAAGCGAAGGACATGAAAGCTGTCAAAAACGGCTATAAATGTACAAGCCATGTTTTGAAGGTGCAAACTGCGGACGTGCTGCGTGTTGCGAAAAAAATCGACGCCTCCCCGACCGCGATCCTTGTGCCTCTGTTTTGCCGGGCGATTCGCGCGCATTTGCCGAAGGACGCCAAAAACCGCAATGTCTCCTGCACTGTCATGGTGGATTGCCGCGGCCCGATGCAGATGGACACGATGCACAACTTTATGAACATGAAGCTGATCACCTATCAGGACAAGTATGATGCTTACGACCTGGCAAAGCTCAGCACGATCTACAGAGGACTTCTCGATTTATATATGCAGCCCGAAAACATTATCTGGTCCTGCACACAGCAGAAGGATTCTACCGACTTCCTGTATAGGATCCGTCCGCTTGCGCTGCAGAAAGCGATTATGAAACAGGTGGCAAAGGTCTTGAAGAAGACCATGAACAACACCGCGTTTACCTATCTCGGCAGAGTTCCCTTTTCCGAGGAGGTCAAAAGCCATCTGCGTGATTTCAACTTCCGTTCCTGGCCGGACATCGGCGACTGCGTGATGGCGGCGGCAGATCTGAACGGAACGCTGATTCTGGATGTTTGCGAGAATTATGCTGACAAGGGCGTCGTTGATTCGTTCGTTCAAATTTGTCGAGCGTTCGATTTGGATATTGAAGAAACTCAGGTAACTGTTTTTGAACAGGCTAATGTGAGATTATAACAACAAAAAAGAAAAGAAAGAGGATAAAAATGAAAACTGAATTTGTGAAAGAAAATGGCAAGCTGACCGTTTCGGTTTTCGGCAAGGTTGACACCACCACTGCTCCGGAGTTGGAAAAAGCAGTGTTTGACCGGCTTGATGGAGTAACAGAGCTGGTTCTTGATCTGAAAGAGATGTCCTACACCTCATCTGCAGGACTTCGTACCTTTTTGAAACTGCATAAGGCCATGAATCAAAATGGAACAATGAAGGTGATCCATGTATGCAGCGAGATCATGGATGTGTTTGAATTGACGGGCTTTTCCGGTTTTTTAACGATCGAATAAAACCGCGCGAAGATATAGTTGCCGCCTGATTTTGAGAAAATGATCAGGAGGCAAAACAGGGGGAGTTTCGTTATGAATGCATATGACTTTGATGAAACGATTTTTTATCCGGACTGTTCGGTGCTTTTTGCGCTCTGGTGCGCAAAACGGCATTGTGTTACATTTTGGGAGGTTTTTTATGTTTGAATTAACAAATCATCGTACGCGTACTGCAACCTTCATTCTCTTTGGAAAGCATAAAACAAATAATCCTTTGAATTTTCTGATAATAAGATAAAACAATTGTGTGGCGGTTCATTGTGAGCCGCCCTTTTTCCATATATTAAATATAAGATAAGGGGGTCGATCCCTGAGAGGGTGAGGTGCGTGAAGAAAACAGTCCTTCGAAGCTGTTCTTATTTTGACTCTATGAGAACCGTTTTTCTGCGTTTTGTCTTATCTTGACAGAACGATGACGGAGATTTATTTGATGTGCTTGAAAAAACGGTGGGTTGGTGTATAATAAATACACATCATCATTCTTAAAAAAGGTATTTTGACAACCACGGAAAGGAAAAATATAATTTTATTTGCAGAATAACTGGAGGCTGAAACGATGGAACACCCGCAATCATTTTTTACCAAACATCCGAACAATCCGATTTTCGGCGACGAAAAAATCGGCACATTGTTTGACATTTATGTAACGCCGCAGGCTGACGGCTTGCTGCGCATGGATCTTTCGTGGCGGACGAACAACACGACGGCGGTTTCCTTTTCCGAAGACGGCGTTCGTTGGGATACGCTGCACTCGACACTATCCCCGGAACCGAAAAGCGGCTGGGAGGATCTTGTCAACCGTAACTGCGTTTTGAAAATCGGCAACACCTTTAAAATGTGGTATACCGGGCAGGCGAACGGCCGCAGTTATATCGGCTATGCAGAAAGCGACGACGGCCTGAATTTTCACCGGGTGCAAACTGAACCGGTTCTTGTGCCTGAAACACCATGGGAAAATCTTTCGGTAATGAATCCCTGCGTACTGTTCGAAAACGGCAGATACCGCATGTGGTACAGCGCAGGCGAAACCTTTGAGCCGAACGTGCTGTGCTATGCCGAAAGCTGCAACGGCCTTCACTGGGAAAAATCTCCGCTGAACCCGATCCTGACAAATGCGCCGCAAAACATCTATGAACGTGAGCGCATCGGCGGCTGCCAGATTCTGCCTCATAAGGAGCTGGGCTATCTGCTGTTCTATATTGGTTATCGCGATATCCACACGGCGTGTATCTGCTGCGCCTGCTCGCGTGACGGTGTGACCGGCTTTCGCCGCTGCAGACACAATCCGCTCATTTTGCCAACGCCCGGCGCCTGGGATGCTGATTCCTGCTATAAACCCTCCGCCGTTTATGATGAAGCCGAAAACAAATGGCGTATCTGGTATAACGGCCGCAATGGCGGCGTGGAATATATTGGTCTTGCCGAAAAGCAGGGCGATTTCACCGATGATGATTTTGAATAAGGAGGACCGTTATGCTGCCGGATCTGAAAGAACGCTTGCGCGCTTACACAGATGTGTTCAATGCAGAAGACGAAGAGCTTTATCGGGAAGAAATTCCCAATGATCAAGCGTATGCCTATCTTTTGCAGAACGCTCCTCTGCTCGATTGCCCCGACAAAGATTTGGAGCGCACCTATTATTACCGCTGGTGGACGTTTCGCAAACACTGGAAGCAGACGCCGCACGGCCATGTGATCACGGAATTTATGCCGCCCGTGGGCTGGGCAGGTCCCTATAACACAATCAACTGCGCACTGGGCCACCATCTGCGCGAAGCGCGCTGGCTTAAAAACGGCGACGGTCGTCTGTGGGAATATATCCGCTTCTGGCTGGACGGGCACGGTGACGCGTTCGGCTACAGCTGCTGGTTTTCCTCCGCGGTGGAAGACTGCTTCTCACTGCACCCGAACGAAACGCTGATGCGCGAATTTGTGCCGAAACTGGACGTTTGGTTCCGGGAATGGGAAACCAGACAATTGCGCCCCTGCGGTCTGTTCTGGTCGAACGACGGCCACGACGGCATGGAGTATTCCATCAGCGGACCGGGTATACGGCCAACGCTAAACAGCTATCTATGTGCCGATGC
>DBXP01000047.1:4056-4385 GCA_002309575.1 bacterium UBP6_UBA1209
AAGCGATAGACCGCTTGCTCTGGGACGGGGACTTTTACCGCACGATACCCTGCGGCAAGAACGACAAGGCCGATTGGGTGCTGCGTCCGCCCGTGCCCGAGGAGCACAAGGTGCGGGAACTGGTCGGCTATATCCCGTGGTACTTCCGTCTGCCGGGGTTGGATAAAGACTTCGTCTTTTCTCAGCTTTTTGAAACCGACGGCTTTTCGGCACCGTTCGGTCTGACCACGGCGGAACAGCGGCACCCGCGGTTTATGTTTTTCCACAGCCATGAATGCCTGTGGAATGGCTACGTCTGGCCGTATGCGACGGCACAGACGCTGACCGCC
>DBXP01000054.1 GCA_002309575.1 bacterium UBP6_UBA1209
TTCTGGATGTTTTCGATGCGGTCTTTCGATTTTGTGGCTCTTGCGCGAGGTCCTCTGGCAAGCCATGCAAGCTCGCGCCTTAAAATCGTTCTCACTCTCTCTTCGTTTGCGGCAAGTGAGTGGAAATATTCTGATTTCTTCTCAAGATAGTAGTCGTAGCACCCTTTGTAGTGAAACAGATCTGAGCCTTCGATCTCGTAAATCGAGCTGCAGACAGAATCTAAGAAATAGCGGTCGTGCGTAACCATTATCACCGCCTTTTTTGTTTCGCGGAGATAGTCCTCAAGCCAGACGATCGTATCGATATCGAGGTGGTTCGTGGGCTCGTCGAGCAGCAGAAGCCCCGAATCCTTGACGATGCACTGCGCCAGAGCCACTTTTTTCACCATTCCGCCAGAAAGTTCGCCCATTTTGAGGGTGAGATCGCTTATTCCGAGGCGGGTGAGAATGGATTTGATCTCCGATTCGTAACTTCTTACGTTCAGAGTGTCGATTTTTTCGGCAAGTTCCGCCGCATCTTCAGAGCCGAAGCCGCTGCAGGCGATTTCGTAACGCTTGATGAGGTTCAGTTTTTCGTCGTTTCCGGAGAAAATGTGGTCGGCGATCGTCTTTTCAGGATCGATTTCGGGAATCTGGCTTAGAAATGCGACCGCAGCCGACTTGTTTATCGCCACGGTTCCGCTTTCAGGCTCTTCAAGACCTGCGATTATTTTGAGCAGAGTCGATTTTCCGCAGCCGTTCACGCCGATGAGTGCGACTTTTTCGCCGTTTTCGACCCCGAAAGAAATATCTTTGAAAAGGACCCGCTCCGCTTTGATGCAGGTCACGCCCGAAACTGAAACTACATTAGGCATGGATTTTTTGGTAGAAAATGTTTAGTTCATAGAGCCTCTGACGCACCTTGTGTAGTGGTTTGCCGAGTCATAGCTGTAGAAAACAGCGCCCGTCATAAAGTTTATCGCCCAGACTCTGTTGGTTTTTGTCGGATCATTTGTGCTTGTCCAATATGAGTCGTCGATCTGTTGGGAAATTGCTTCCGGCAGATAGTTCCCGCTGCCGCATCCGTTGCAGGCTGTCGAGAAATTTGAACTGTATCCCGCATTGTCGGCGTCTACCTTGCATTCATTGGTTTTCGCACAGCCGATGACGAGCGATTTCAGCTCTGTGAGGTTCGGAAGTCTCCAGTCGTCGTGACCGGCATAGTTGAGATCTTCGCAGTAAGTTTTGGCATTTTCCCAGCCTTTCACTCTTTGGAGAACTGCATCCCATTTATTCAGGATTTCGTCTACGGTACCGTTCTGCCATTCAAGGCCGTTTGCCGCAAGATAGGTCTCTTCAGGAGTGACGACACACCTGTTTTTGCTGCACCACTTTCCTTCAGGGCATTCAGTGTCGGATATGCATTCCCATGAGGGATCGGTCGCAGCTGCCGCCTCATGTTCAGGAACATCGGCTGCGGAGCCTGCACGGACACATCTTACCCAGTGCGTGCTGCTCATCCCGTCATTTCCGCTGTTGATCTGACCGCTTATGTAGTTGACATACCAAAAACCGATAAGCCCTTCATTTTTGGTGCTAGACCACAATCTGTAAGGGTCTCCGTACATTGCAGGAACTATGTAGTACTGGCCGTTTTCGAAGTTTCTCTCCCCGAGCCGGCAGTCCTCTTCAAAGTTTAGATATGAAACCGCGGGATCATACTGAGTCGTATCGAGAGCGTCGCAGCCCATGCACGAGTTGCCGAAACCAAGCGTATTGTCTTTGTCCTTATTGCAGCTGTTCTGTGCTGCACAGCCTTCGCTCGTCGGGCATTTTCCGCCGGTCATGGTCGTGCTCACGCCTCTGACAAGAGTTCTGAGCTCGTCGATTGTCGGCAGTCTCCAGTCGTCAGCTCCGGCAAGAACGAGGTTGTCGCAGTAGGTGACAGCGTTTGCGTGTGAAATGCCGGTGCCGCTGACACCCTGGTTGCCCATCGGATTTTCCCAGATGAGGCAGGTATCCGGGTCGACCCAGATGCCTTGTGAATTTTTGTCAAAACCGCTGACTGTACCTGTGTTGCCGGTATCTCCGATTTCACCGCTGTCACCGGAGTCTGCAGGAGTTCCGCTGCAGTTTGTCGTGTTCCAGCCGGAGCAGTCGCTGTTGCAAATAGCGATCCCTGAGGTGTAGCCAGGATCTAATTCAGCACAATTTTTTGTGTCGCCGTCACAGATTTCGCCGGCGTCGATTACCTGGTTCCCGCATTCTGAATTATGCTGGTTGTTTCCGCCTTCGTTGTTTTCACCAGAATTGTTGCCGTTGTTTTCTTCCTGATTGCTGCTGTTGTTTCCGTTCTGTGTCTCTTCATCTTCCTCGTCTGAAGCACAAGCTGCGAACATAAAGGAAAGAGCCAGAAAAATTAACAATAAACGAGATAAACGCATTTGATCCTCCTTAAAACTAAAAAGAGTCAGAATCATACCTAAATGAAGCAAACACAGCTTTTTAACATAAAGAAATGGTGTTGTAAAATTTTCGCAAAATGTTAAATACCGATAAACCTTGACTTTTTGTCGTTATTCAGCACCATTTCCGCCGTTTTTAGTTGATTAGGAGGATTTTATGTCAGTTTACGATGTACTCAAAGAGCGCGGTTTTATCGCCCAGCTTACGGATGACGGGATAATCGAACACCTTAAAAATAACAAGGTCACTGTCTACTGTGGTTTCGATCCGACGGCAAACAGTCTCCACATCGGAAATCTGGTCCCGATCATGGGGCTTGCTCACTTCCAGAGATGCGGGCACAAAGTTCTTGCCCTTGTCGGCGGTGCAACGGGAATGATAGGCGACCCGAGCGGCAGATCGACCGAAAGGAATCTACAAACTATTGAAAAGGTTAGGGAAAACGTAGAGTCGATAAAGAAGCAGATGGGGATCGTCCTTAAATTCGACGGCGAAAATCCGGCTGAAATCGTCAACAACTACGACTGGACGGCAAATATGTCGATACTTGACTGGCTCAGAGATGTCGGCAAGTTTTTCACGGTAAACTACATGATGACGAAAGATTCGGTCAAGACGAGGATCGCTTCGGAAAACGGTATTTCGTTCACCGAGTTCAGCTACATGACGCTCCAGTCACATGACTTTTACCACCTTTTCAAGGAGAAAAACTGCACGGTCCAGTTCGGCGGAAACGACCAGTGGGGCAACATCACGGCAGGACTTGAGCTCATCAGAAGGATAAATCCGGACGACGGCGGCAAGGCTTTCGGAATGACCTTCCCGCTTGTGACGACATCAACGGGCGAGAAGTTCGGCAAAAGTGCCGGAAACGCGGTATGGCTCGATGCAGAGAAGACTTCGCCTTACCAATACTACCAGTACTGGATCAACGTGACAGACGAGGATGTCGAAAAGATGCTCAAGCTCTTCACCTTCCTTGATATTTCTGAAATCGAAGCGGTCATGGAGGAGCACAAGCGTGAGCCCCACTTAAGAAAGGCTCAGATCCTTCTTGCGACCGAAGCGACGCGTATCATGCACGGTGATTCGGGAGTCGCCAGCGCGAAAGCTGCAAGCGAAGCTCTCTTCGGAGGCGACCTCCACGGTCTCAGCGAGCGCGATCTTCTCAGCATTTTCAAGGATGTTCCCTCCAGCAGGATCGAAAAGAGCGAATTCGAAACAGGCATAAATATCGCGGATCTTCTTGTCAGAACGAACGCTCAGCCCTCAAAGAGCAAGGCGAGAGCGCTTGTAGCCCAGGGCGGCTGCTATATCAACAACGAAAAGTGCGAAAACGCTGATGCGGTGATTTCGACCGGATCGCTTCTTCACGGTTCGATCCTTGTCCTGCGCTGCGGCAAAAAGAACTACCATCTCGTAACTCTTTAATTCTCTTCAAAAATAGAGATTTTTTCTCTTTAAAAAATAATTTTTTCCACTATAATAATACGTTTTTTATTTATTAGGAGGTTGAAATGAAAAGGTTTTCGATACTTATGCTTGTCCTGACGCTTTCGTTTCTGGCGGTTTCATGCGCAGAGGATGAAGATGATACGACTCAGGGCGGTTTCACAGGCAACCTGCCGTGCGACATAGAGACAGACACCTTTACCTGCACGAACGATCTTATGCAGGTGCTCGAGTGCAAAGCCGAGATGGGTGAATCGGGCAGCTTCTGGAAGGTTTCGAGAAACTGCAATTCCAACTACGGCGAATACTGCCAGATCAAGGCAGACGGAACAGCTGTCTGCTCGGCTGAGGACCTTTCGGGAGAGACGACGACCGATGAAGATCAGAACCTGCTTCCGGGCGAAGAAGAACCTGATGAGGCGCCTGCAGAACCCGACAGCGAGCTTCCGGCAGCTGATGCTGACGAAGAGGAGCCGGATGAAGAGGTTGATTCCGAGACCGTTCCCGATGAGACTCAGGATGAGGAAGCAGATGAAACTCCTGAACCGGACGAGGAGGAGCCGCAGACATCAGGCTGCAACTCAGGTTTTGTACAGCTTTCAGACGGATCCTGCAAACCGGATTGCGAGCACGGAGCATACAACTGCCCGTCGAACAAGAGATGCGCATACGATACCACGACAAACGAACCCGGCTGCATCGCCTGCGCTGACGGCTATTACGGAAACGACTGCATGAGCTGTGATATCAACACCTTCTGCAACGCCCATGCAAACATCTGCGTTTTCAATTCCAACAACAGTTCGAACACATGCACCTGCCTTGAGGGCTATACCGGCGCGACATGCGGAGGCTGCGTCGACGGTTACGTCAATATCGCGGCGGCAGGAGAGCCTTTGAACTGCAAAAAGGACTGCGAGCTTTGCTACGACGGAATACAATATTACATGGGCATTATGCCTATTGAAGCACACGGTCAGTGCAATTACGAAACTCAGACATGTGTCTGCCTGGACGGATGGACAACAAATGTTTTGGTCTCCGAAATGACTCCATACTGTTCGGTAGATCCGAACGCTTCGAGCGGCGAATAGTTTTGTTTCCCTTTGTTGATTTTGGAGGATGAATATGACGATCCACATTGTTACGGGAACTCAATGGGGAGATGAAGGAAAGGGTAAAGTTGTAGATCTGCTTACGGAAAACGTCGATGTCGTCTGCCGCTACCAGGGCGGGAACAATGCAGGTCACACTATAGTCGTTGACGGCAGAAAGTTCGACCTCCACGCGATCCCTTCCGGAATTTTGCGTGAAAATACCGTCAGCTTTATCGGAAACGGTGTCGTCCTTGATCCGACCCAGTTTGTCAGCGAGTCTGCAAAGCTTGCCGAGAAGGGTGTAAAGGTCACGCCGGAATGCCTGATGATTTCTCCGAGAACAACTGTAATTATGGAATATCACAAGGTTTTGGATAAATGCCGCGAAGAGGCCAAGAAAAACAGGATCGGAACCACCGGGCGCGGGATCGGTCCGGCTTACGAGGATAAGGTCTCCAGAGTCGGTATCAGATGCGGAGATCTGCTTGAAAAGGAGACTCTCCGCGAAAAGATCCAGGCTGCTCTGCAGGAAAAGAACGCGCTTTTTCAATCGATTTACAACGTCAAGCCCTTCGATGCCGATGAGCTGACCGAGAGATATTTCGAGTACGGCAAGGTGCTGGCTCCCTACATCCTTCCGATGGATTTCAGCTTTGCAGAATATGCGAAGGGCAAAAAGATCCTCTTCGAGGGTGCTCAGGGCGCGATGCTCGATATCGACCACGGAACATATCCGTTCGTCACCTCGTCGAACACGCTTTCCGGATATTTCGGTCTCGGCACTGGCATTCCGTCAACCAAGGTCGACGACAGCATAGGACTTGTCAAGGCCTACACGACGAGAGTGGGCGAGGGACCCTTCCCGACGGAGGATTTCGGAGCTGACGGTGAGACACTGAGAAAGGTCGGCTGCGAGTTCGGGACCACGACCGGCAGACCGCGCAGATGCGGCTGGCTTGACGGAGTTGCGCTGAAATATATCTTCGACATGAGCGGTTTCACCTCGATCGCGCTCACGAAACTCGATGTCCTCAACTCGTTTGCCAAGATCAAGGTCGCGACGGCCTACAGGATCGACGGAAAGTGCTTCAACTATTTCCCGGCTTCGATAAACCTCGTCAAGCGTGTAGAACCCGTCTACACGGAGCTCGACGGATGGCAGTGCGATATTTCGGATGTCAGGGATTTCAATGACCTGCCCGCTGCAGCAAAGAATTATATATCGTTTATTGAAAAGCTTCTCGGCGTTCCGGTCTCGATCATCTCCGTCGGTGCCGACAGAGCCGAAACCATCGTCCGCAGAGAGTTTCTGGCTGTCTGAGAAAAATGGGTACCATCGGAAACATCATCTGGTTCATCTTCGGCGGGCTCATCGGCGGTCTGCTCTGGTGTCTCGCCGGTCTTTTGTGTTTTGTCACGATAATCGGCATCCCGGTCGGATTGCAGTGCTTCAAGTTCGCGGATGTATTCTTTTTTCCTTTTGGAAAGGAGATCACGTACGGAGGCAGCTCGTTTTCGTTTTTGGTCAACATAATCTGGATAATCTGCTTCGGCTGGGAGCTGGCTCTGAGCTATATCGGCGCAGGGCTGATTTTTTGTGTCACGATAATCGGTATCCCCTTCGGACTTCAGTTTTTCAAGCTTGCAAAACTGGCTTTTCTGCCATTCGGTGCGACAGTCAGCAGGAGTTGACCTGTATCTGTAAACTTATTTTTTTGAGGGATTATTCTGCGAAGAATTCGTTGAGATTGATCGACGAGAGGAATTTTTTGACGACGGCAGTCGCCATTTTCCTTGTTTCGGTTGTGATCCGTGCGTTCATGTCAGCCCTTTTTACCGAAAACGCAGGGTGTTTGTAGCTTGTGATTTTGTACTTCTTTCCGTCGATGAAGGTGTGAAGGAAGATCTCAAGCTCGATCCTGGCGTATTCATCGACCTGCCTTGAGTTTCCGCGGATCTCGATCGAAATTTTCTGCTTCACGTCGTTCTGAGTCGGGACGATGTTGAAGTCAAGAAGAGTCTTTTCAACGTCGGTTTTGATGTCGACCGGGCACTTGATCTCAAGTTTGACCTCTTTTTTGCCGAGCTTTTCCGGAATGAGGATCAGCTCGACCGTCTTTTTGTCGCCCTTTCTGATCGATGCGCTTCCCGAGAGCGTTTTGAAGCCCTCTGTTTTGACTGTAAAGTCGTACTGTCCGGGCTTCAGGAAGATCTTTTTGTTCAGCTCGTAGGATGCACCGTCGATATCTACCTTGCCGGAGACGTCCGAGCGGGCTTTGAAGACGATCGACCCGTGCTTTGCAAGTTTTTCGATCTGCTCTTTTAGCTTGCCGAGGGTATCGATATACTGCTGTCTGCCCGGGATCTGCGTGTCGGTCACGGCATATAAGAGCGAGTAGGCGAGGTATATTTTCGTAAGTACGCCGTCGTAGTTTGCCGGATCCAGATCTTCAAGGCTCTCAGGCAGCGTTTTGGTAAGGTAAGTAACAGTATTTATTACTGATTCTGCTGTCATGAAAGCCGTTATCTGATACTCGCCGGACCTCTTCATCGGCTGGGTGTAGCTGACACCTTTGAGGAAAGTCGTCGAGCTTGTTTTGATATCCTCGCTGAACGACTGCGAATACTTTCCTTCGACCTCGGACTGCGCGATCTCTGTCCTGGAGCTTACGGTCACGACGATCGCGTTGCTGAGCTGGGCAAGAGCGTCAAGACGCGCCGCCTTTTCGGTCGCGCCGGTCCCGAAGCCCTTCAGAACGGATTTCGAGAGTGCCGGTCTGGCATTGCCGGAGCTCTTTGTCATCGATTCGTCAAGCTCTGTAAATGCCTTTTGCACATCCTTTTGCGACTCCTTGTAGCTGTTTTCGCCGGAGAGCTCGCTGAAGGCCTCGTCGGCATTCTCCTTCGCGGTGTCAAAGTTCTTCTCTTTAGCCGCAAATAGCTGGGAAGTCGAGAAAACAACTATTAAAATCAGGATGTTATATAAAAAATTTTTCATAGATCGCCTCTATTCTATCGTGAGTTCGATTTCTCCGTCTCCTGCTGCTTTGAAAACAAGGAAAGAACCGGAATCACTGACCTTTTCAAGTGTTCCTGGACCGTTGTAGCTCTTTTTGACTGCCTGGAAGAGCTCGTATGCGTTCTGTATATCCTTGATGTAGATGATGTAGCTGAATGTCGATTTTCCGCCTGCCTGTCTCTTGATGGGACGCTGCGAAAGTGCCTTCAGCGAGCCGTAGACAGCTTCGTCGACAGCGCTTCCGTTTGCTGCGCTTGCGAGGACCGTTACCTTGAAGGGTTTGCCCTTTTTGCTCATCTCCATCCACTCTTTTTTGATCTGGCTCAGGACCTTCATGCTGGCATCGTTTACAGCCTCCTGGACAAGTGCGTTGGGGTCAGCTCTTCTCTCTGCCGAGTAGCCTGTGGTCGATCCGAGCATTTTGCCTGATGCGGTCTCGTAAACCTCGATCGTTACGGTCGCTTTGGTGCCGACTGAACCGTTCTGGCTGAGCATACTGACCTTGGCGTAGATATCGGTACCGAGCGAAAGGGCCAGGTCGTGCTGCGGGTCGGTTTCGCCGCCTTCAAGAGCCGAAAGCTTGCTTACAAGCGAGTTTACCTTGTCGCTCTGTGCCTGCTTGTAGACCTCGTAGGAGTTGTCCTGAAGGTATTCCTGAAGAACGGTGACCGCGATTTTTGCACTGTCGCCGCCCTTGTCTGCGAAGACGGAGATCGTCGGAAGTCCGAGCTGTTCGCCGAGCTCGTCTTCAGTCGTGATGATCTCAGCCGCCGCAAGTTCCTGAGTCAGCATAGCAGCGTCGACCTTGAATATGTAGGTGAGCTTAGTTTTGCCGCCGTCTTTAGTCTTTGACTTGATATCCGATGTCCAGCGGATGTATTTTGCAGTGTTTGCATACATCTGCGCCTCGAGACCGGCTGCCTTGAGCTTTTCGTTCTGGTTCTTGAGGATCGGTTTGTCGCCGCCTTCGAGCACGAACCAGATCGCGGTCTTTTTAGCCTCTTCGGTCGCCTGTTCTATGCTGCATCCGATTCCGCTTGCCTTTACCATGACTTCGCCCGAGTTGGAGCTTTCAACGAAGGTCGCTTCGTAGATCGCCGGAGTGGTCTGACTGTTGAAAACGCATTTCTTGCCGCCGCAGCCGAAACCGAAAAGTGTCGCTGCGATCGTGAGCATGACTAAAAATTTTTTCATTTTTCCTCCTATAATTACAAATGGTTATCTACTTACTTTTTTAGTTCGCAAGCCTTCGACGGCTTTGAGTACATCCTTGCCATGCCTCCGATAACGGGGATCTGGAAGTTGAAATCGAGCGAAAGGTAGAGGCCGTGGTTGAATGTGTGCTGTTCGTAATCGTCGGACTCGTTGTCGATAACTGTTACACCGAGGTTCCATCCCGCCTTTATTATGAAATCGAAGCTTGACGACGGCGTGAATCCGAGCTGGATATGGGGAGTCAGAGCCAGATACTGCCAGTCGCTCATGATGTCGCCGTTGTAGTTTATCAAGCCGCCGAGACCGAAGAAAAATCCGCCGGAACCGGTGTAAAACCGCTTGGAAAGACCGATGCCGCCGCCGATGGAAAGGTGGTTGTCGATATCCTCGCCCTCGATCTTGACGTCAAAACTCAGGAATGCGTCAAAGTAAAACTCGCTGAGCGCCCGGCTGTTGGCGGCATATCCGAGATCGATAGAGGTGCCGAGGTGGAACCCGGGGGCTGCGAACATTCCGATCTTGCTGGAAAGTCTCGCGGCGTTGTTGGCCGGACCGATATAGAAATATAACCCTGACCATGGAGTTTCTTCAATTAAATCAGCCTCTTCGACTTTTCCTGTAATTTTTTGCAGTGTCGTTGTTTTGGTGTCGTCCTTGCAGTTGTTCGCGATATTTCTTGCCCTTGCCGTGCCCTTTTTCTTCATTTTGCCGTCAGCTTTTTCGTAGATTGTGAAGGGGTGATCGACTCTTATATCTTCAACGACTCCCATATTTATCTCGAGCTTGCTTCCGTTCACGCTTTTGACCGGAGCGTAAAGCGCGAAATTTTCGTCTGCCTTGAGCTTGTTCGAAGCGTTGATCGAAGCGCCTTTTATCGCAGTCTGGAGAGCGTCGTTGAAGAGCGAAAGGACAAGCTCGCGCGTCGGCAGGACAGGCAAAGCGGGTGTTTCGCTGGTGACCATGCCGGATGAGGCCTGGATGGTGTTGTAGCGCTCGAAGCGTCTGGTCTCCGGGTTGTATCTGTAGATCAGGAAGGTGACATCGACACCGACATTCATCTCGACGGAGAAGGAGGTCAGAACAACATTTTTGACCTTTGTGGTCACGCTTGTGACCCTTCCGCTGGTGCCGATATGGGATACGTGGGCCGCGAAGACGAATGACGAATTGAGCAGCGGTTTGATGAACTCGGCCGACATTCCGAGCTCCTTGGCCTTTGTGACCATGAAGGTCTCCTGCTCCTTTTCCGGAAGCTCTGAGTAGCGTGCCTCGAGAGCCGAATCGAGAAGCGCACCGAAGTAGCTGCGTGCTTCGCTGTTGAGATAGTTTTCAACTTTGGCAGTGTAAGCTTCGAGATCCTCAGGGCCTGAACTGAATGCCGGGATCCGGCCTTCGGTCTTAACAGAAGTCTTCTGTCCGCGTGTAGTGATGCTCGCCTCGTTTTCGTTCAGGACGATCTTGTCGTAGCGGTTTGTGATCGTCCAGTCGTAGAAGGTCCCGGCGGCTTTGCGTTTTTCGCCGCTGCCTATCGGGTAGTTGATCTTGACCGTCCACGGAATGCAGGCGGACTGAACTTTTTTCGAGTTGTCGATGTGGCAGAAAGCCATCGGTACATTTACTGAATTTTGGGTAAAGCCGATGCTCCCGAGCCCCATGACGGCCTTTCTCTGATAGGTTTTCTGGGTTTCGTCCGACTGAAGGAGCGACGTGTCGGAGACTGCGGAAAGGTTGAAGGCAAAAAGTGCCGAAACAATCAGAATCAAAAACTTTTTCATTACGGGTACCACACTAAAGCCTAAATAAAATAATAAGGTATTATGGACACAGAGTGTAAAAAATCAAATTAAGGGTATTTTTTAGTGTTGACGTAACTTCCTCGAGCCATAAAATATCGGACCAATTTTTAAAGAGGAGCACATGAAAAAGGCGATAATTACGGGAATAACCGGGCAGGACGGCTCGTACCTGGCAGAGCTCCTGCTTTCAAAGGGGTACGAAGTCCACGGGATCAAGCGGAGAAGTTCTTCGTTCAACACTGACAGGATCGACCATATCTACCGCGATCTGCACGAGGATAATGTCGCTTTCAAGCTGCATTACGGCGA
This sequence comes from bacterium UBP6_UBA1209, assembly GCA_002309575.1. Lineage (GTDB taxonomy): Bacteria > UBP6 > UBA1177 > UBA1177 > UBA1177 > UBA1177. The sequence goes on from DBXP01000054.1 coordinate 11,334, forward strand.
CCTTACGGATGCCACGAACCTGATCCGGATAATGCAGGAGGTCCAGCCGGACGAGATATACAATCTGGCGGCGCAGTCGCACGTCAAGGTCTCTTTCGAGACTCCTGAATATACGGCAAATTCAGATGCGCTGGGGACTCTGAGACTTCTTGAAGGCATCAGGATCCTCGGGCTCGAGAAGAGCTGCCGCTTCTATCAGGCGTCGACTTCCGAGCTTTTCGGAAAGGCTGCCGAGGTCCCGCAGAGCGAGAAGACCCCCTTCTATCCGCGGAGCCCCTACGCGGCGGCCAAGATCTACGGCTACTGGATAACTGTGAACTACCGCGAGGCCTACGGGATCCACGCAAGCAACGGCATCCTCTTCAACCACGAGTCTCCGCGCCGCGGCGAGACCTTTGTCACGAGAAAGATCACCCGTGCGGCGGTACGGATCCTGCTCGGGATGCAGCGCGTTCTCTATCTCGGGAACCTCGATTCCAGACGAGACTGGGGACACGCAAAAGATTACGTTGAGGCTATGTGGCTGATTTTACAGCATGATTCTCCGGACGATTACGTCGTTGCCACTGGCAGGACATCATCTATCCGCGACTTTCTGAAGCTCGCATTCGGGGATCTCGGAATAGAGATCTGCTTCCGCGGTCAGGGTGCCGACGAGGTCGGTTTTGTCGGATCGGTCGATGCCGGCAGGTTGCGCGAACTGGCTGGCGAGGTGAATCTGAAGGCCGGCGATGTGGTCGTCCGTGTCGACAGACGTTACTTCAGGCCGACTGAGGTCGATATCCTGCAGGGAGACGCCTCCAAGGCGAAGGAGAGGCTCGGATGGCAGGCGAAAACGACGCTTGAGGAGCTTGTTTCAGAGATGGTCGCAAGCGATCTTTGCGAGGCGAAAAAGGAGAAACTGCTGATCAGAAATGACTATTTTGTCCGCGAAAACTACGGCGAGTAGCGGATCTTTCGGGAGGAATAATGGCTTTTGTTCACCTTCACCTGCACACGATCTACTCGTTTCTTGACGGTCTGGTAAAGCCTCAGGCGCTCTTCGATGAGCTGAAAAAGCTGGGAATGAACGCTGTTGCGATAACCGACCACGGGAATATGCACGGTGCAGTCGATTTTTATAAAACGATGCTCGGAAACGGCGGGACCTATGAGGACGGCCCGCACAAGGGAGAGTACAAGCTTGTCCAGGATGCGGTGATAAAGCCGATCATCGGCATGGAGGCATACATCTCGGCGGGCGACAGGACAAAGCACGAAAAGGGCGATGCGTTCCACCTCGTGCTGCTTTCGAAAGACAATGTCGGATACCGCAACCTGTGCTACATGTCATCGACCGCCTTCAACGACGGATTTTACTACAAACCGAGGATCGACCGCGCCCTGCTGAAGGACCACGCGGAGGGGCTGATCGCGCTGAGCGCGTGTCTCGGCGGCGAGATCCCGAGGGCACTTCTCGGCGGGATGCGCGACAAGGCGAAGAAGATAGCTCTGGAGTATCAGGAGCTCTTCGGAAAGGAGAACTTCTACATCGAACTGCAGGTCAACGGCATCAAGGAGCAGGAGGAGGTCAACCCGCAGCTTATCGAGCTCGCCCGCGAGATAGGGGCGCCGCTGGTCGCGACGAACGACGTGCACTACCTCATCCCGAAACATGCCGAGGCGCAGGACATCCTCTTCTGCATCAACGAAAACAAAAAGGTGACGGACAAGGACAGGATGCATCACGAGACGGCGGCCTTCTATCTCAAAAGCGAGGAGGAGATGCGGCGGCTCTTTTCGGTCTACGGCGAGGCAGGCGACGAGGCGGTCGACAACACCGTGAAGATAGCGGAGCGGTGCAATGTCCAGCTTGACCTGGGGCATAACTACCTGCCGGTTTTCGATACCGGCGACAAGTCGGCGGCCGAATTCCTGAAAGATATGGCGTACAATGGGCTGGAGGAGCGGTTCATCGAGCTCGGTACTCCTGAGGAGAACAAGGCTGAATACTGGGAGCGGCTCAACTACGAGCTTTCCGTCATCACGAAGATGGACTTCCCGGGCTACTTCCTGATAGTCTCCGACTTTATCCGCTGGGCGAAGAACAACGATATCCCGGTCGGCCCCGGCAGAGGCAGCGGCGCAGGATCGCTCGTGGCTTATGCGACCCGCATCACTGATCTCGACCCGCTCCGTTACAAGCTGATCTTCGAGCGTTTCCTCAACCCGGACAGGATCTCGATGCCCGATTTCGACGTCGATTTCTGCCAGGACAACCGCGGCAGGGTCGTTGAATATGTTTCGCGAAAGTACGGCGTGGAGAATGTCGCGCAGATCGCTACCTTCAGCCAGCTCAAGGCGAAATCGGCGGTCCGCGATGTCGGACGTGCTCTCGGTTTCCCGCCTTCGGTGACCGACGCTTTGGCGAAGCTTATTCCCGACTCCTTCGCCGAAATGTACTCTCCTCAGTATCTTAAGGCGACCAAAGACCTCACGAAGAGGCTGGTCAAGGATTACAACATCCCTGCTGATGTCGCGGCGAATCCGGACGAGCTCCGTGCCGCTCTCGGCAGGCTCACGCTCTCGCCTGAGGATATCGAGGCGGTCAAGGGGACTCTGCTCCCCGCGATCGACGCCTATTCCAAGGAGCGGAAGGAGATCGCCGAAAACGAGCAGTACTCACAGATCATGAACATCGCTCCTGCGATCGAGGGGCTTTACCGTCAGCCGGGCAAGCACGCGTGCGGCCTGGTCATCGGCCAGAAACCGATCTACGAGTACTCCCCGACGTTTGTCGACAAGGGCAACAACTGCGTCACGCAGTACGACAAGACGATGGTCGAGCTGGTCGGTCTGGTCAAGTTCGACTTCCTCGGACTTCTGACCCTGACTATGATAAAGCACGCTGTCACGCTCATCCAGAAGCGTGAGCCGGATTTCGATATTTCGCGTATCCCCCTGGATGACAAGGAGACCTACAAGATGATCTCGGAGAAGAGCACACGCGGTATCTTCCAGATGGAGAGCGGCGGCTTCGAAAAGATGATGCACAGGATGAAGCCCGACCGTATCGAGGATCTTATCGCGGCCGTTGCGCTCTACAGACCGGGACCTATGGATATCATTCCGAACTACATTCAGAGAAAGCACGGGAAGGAGGAGATCGTCTACGACCACCCGTGGCTTGCCGATATCCTGGGCGAGACTTTCGGTCTCATGGTCTATCAGGAGCAGGTAATGGAGATCTCCAGAAAGCTCGCCGGTTTCACGATGGGCGAGGCTGACGGTCTCCGCAAGGCGATGGGTAAAAAAATCGCGGCGAAGATGGCTGCCGCGAAGGTCAAATTTATCGACGGCGCCGAGAAAAAGGGCATCCCAAGGGAGAAATCGACCAGTATTTTCGCCTTGATGGAGAAATTCGCGAGCTACGGCTTCAACAAGTCCCATGCGGCGTGCTACGGCTACATCTCCTATCAGACCGCCTACCTGAAGCGCCACTATCCGATCGAGTTTTTCACGGCTCTGATCTCGTCCGAAGCCGGCGACGCGAACAAGGTCTTCAGCTACATCAACAACGCCCGCGAGATGGGGATCGACGTCTTCAACCCGGATATCAACCACAGCCTCTTCAACTTCACGGTCGAGAAGAATGCGATCCGTTTCGGATTCGGTGCTGTAAAGAATGTCGGCGAGGCTGCGATCAACGAGATAGTAAAGGAGCGCGAGCGCGGCGGCGACTACAAGTCGCTGATCGATTTCACGTCGCGTCTTTCGAGTGCAAAGATCACTTCGAGAGTCATCGAATATCTTGTAAAGGCCGGAGCCTTTGACTTTACCGGGATCAACCGCGGCTATCTTCTTGCAATGATCAACCCGGCTGTCGAGCGCGGCAGGCAGATCTCGGCTGATGAATCTGACGGTCAGATGTCGATTTTCGGTCTCTGCGACGAATCGGAGGGGCAGGAGAGTCTCGGTGTGACCGACGAGGACCTTCTCAAAGATGTTCCGATAGGCGCGAAGCTCGACTACTTTGACACTCTCGCGCTTGAACGCGAGGCGATGGGGATCTATCTTTCAGACCACCCTGCGAGGTTTTTTGCCAAGGATTTCCGCAGCCTGGATGTTACTTCGATGACGGCTATCTACGAAGAGGTCGAAGAGAGCGGGAGCCGCTACTACGGCAAACGCGGCCAGGAGATCTGGGTCCCGGGCATCATCACCGGAACTGAAAAGCCCAAAAAGAGCAAGGACGGCGGCGACTACTATCTCAAGACAAGTATCGAGAGCGATGAAAAGACGATGGATTTTACGGTGAACAAGATAAAAAATCCCGTAAACGACCCGGGTATGGAGAAGCTCTCCTCAAAGATCCCGCTGATATTCAAGGTCGGTGTCAGAGTCGTCAGAAACGAGGACGACGATTCTCTCGAAAAGATCGTGCTCTCGGTGGACAACCTCCGCACCTCCGCTCTTGCGATCGACGAATATCTGGCCTGCATGAAAAAGAAGAAGCCCGACGCAGTCTATCTGCTCAACTATGAATGCACAGCGGAAGAATTTGAACAACATTGCGGGATTATTAAAGAAATCACCGAACTAGACGGGAAGGGCGATTCTTCTATGCCGCTTTACTTTGCAGTGAAAATAACCTATGATGAAGAACGTAAGATGTATGCGCGGCTTGGGCGCGATATTAAAATCAGTTTAGAAAACTACATCAAATACAAGCAGATCCTGGGTGCAGATAATTTTTATCTGTCGATGTCCGGTGTTTAAGGAGGAAACAATGAAACGCTTCGGGTCGTTTTTATTTGTTCTTCTTTTTCTCTTTTCCTGCCAAAACAGCGGAGACAAGAAGCCGGACGAATCGCCGGATGCCGATGATGACAACGTGTCCGATTCCGATGATATTGACGATGCAGACGACAACTCTCTGATCTATGATTTTTCGCTCGAACAGAACGAGCAGAATCTGCTCTCGTGCAGAGTGAATTTCAAAACAAAAGAGGAGATAAAGCTCTGCGTCCGCTATTTTTCGCCTTACCACGCGGGGTACAGGATCTGTGAAGATGAGCAGAAAAGCGTCCATTACTTCTTTCTTTGGGGTATGCGGGAAAGTCTTGACTATACTGTCGAAGTTGTCAACGAAGATAATGAGATCCTCGCAACATCGCGATATCATTCAGGACGTCTGCCGTATCCGATCCCGGCGATGACTTTGAATCTGAACGATCCCGAAAAGACCTCGCCCGGTTTTGTCCTTTTTCACTATGCCACAACGAGCACGGATCTTCTCTACCCGATGGCCTTCATGGTCGACCGTGAGGGCTATATCGTCTGGTATTTTGAATACTGGTCGGGAGAGGCAAGCGCCTTCGGCGATCTGACATGGTATCCTGAAAAACAGAGCATAGTGATAGGTCTGGTAAAGGATTATTCGAGCCGCGAGATCCCGGGAGAGGAGGGGATCGAGATCGATCTCGAGGGCAATATTTTATGGAAATCACCTGAAATTCCAGGATATTATTACTACGGCAACAGCTGGAACCACTCTTATCAGCACCTCAGTGACGGCTCGGTCCTCTTCCCGAAATGTCAGGTCGAAGAGTGCATCTACTACGACACGATCGTCAATCTTGACGGAGATGATTACACGCCGCTCTGGCAGTGGTCGTTTGCCGATCATTTCGAAATGCCGGATATATCCTGCGCCGGAACCGACAGGTATGACTGGACGCATGTAAACACCGTAACAATGGATAAATCCCAAGGCGTTGTTTATGTAAACTCGCGGAATTTCTCATCTTTCTTTAAGATCGATATTGAGAGCGGCGATATCTTGTGGCGGCTCGGCAGAGATGGCGATTTCACCTTTACCGGCGACATCGACGACCCGTGCATCGGTCAGGCGCACGACCCGGAAATCAAGGGGAACCGTGTCCTTTTTTATGACAACGGAACTCCGGAGCGCGGCTACAGCAGGGTCATCGAATACACTCTGGACGAAAAGGCGATGACAGCAGAGGTCTCGTTTGTTTTTGACGGCCGTGAGCTCGGAATGGGGTGGTGGTCGGAGTTTTTCGGCGACGCCGACAGGCTTCCGAACGGCAATATCCTCGTTACAGTCGGCGATTACGACTTCAATCAGTACGGCAGGATTTTTGAGCTGACCCCGGACGGAGAGCCTGTCTGGGAGCTCCTTTTCGAAAAAAACGACAGCTGGAAAGTCGTTCTGTACAAATCAGAAAAAATCATCCCGCAGCTGGAGCCGTTGAATTAAAAATCCCCGCAAAAACCGCCGTTTTCTGCCTTGTCAACGCAAAATACCATCTCGTTTCCAGGTTCAGTTCCTAATCTCCAGCATCGCTATAGCGATCAAGTTAAAAAGCAACATCAACATATTTTGATTTGAAATTAAAAGTTTTAACTAATTTGTTGACAAATCTCGATAATTAACTATATTGCCAACTCAAGGATATCGCGCCTTTGACTGCGAACTTTATACGGCCGGAGCAGTTTTTATTGTTCCGGCATTTTTTTAAGTTGAAATGCTGAATATTTACGAAATAGATTCTGATTACATCTCTTATCTTTCAGGTTTTGAAGAACATATTTTCAAAAACAGAAAAATTTCACAGAATTTCAGCCGTAAATACGTGGGTGTGGTCCTGAACATAAACGGATTTGATTATTTTGCTCCGCTTTCTTCGTTCAAAGAAAAACACAAGCGTCTCACTGAAACTACAGACTTCATCAAAATCGGAGTGTATGCAGTGATCAATCTTAATAATATGTTTCCCGCTCCGCTTGAATTGTGTAAGCAGATAAATTTTAATGAAATTGAAGACTTAAATTACAAAAATCTTTTGAGAAATGAGTATCGTATTGTCAGACAGAAAGCCGTTTTGATTCTGCAAAACGCCAATGCAGTTTACAAGCATAAGTTGCTTAACGACGGAAAATCTAAGCTGAGCCAGCGTTGCAACAATTTTAAGCTGCTCGAAGAAAAATCGAAAGAATATAAATGCGTCTAAACGCAACCAAAATCAATTCATAATATCCCACAAACCCCCGCCCTTTTCTCGCGTTTTTTCGACGCAAAATACCACCTAATTTCCAGATTCAGTTACCAACCTCCAGCATCGCTATAGCGATCAAGTTAAAAGGTAACATCAACATATTTTGATTTGAAAATACAAATTTTCCTCAATTATTATAAATATTTATTACAGTGTTCAGGTTTTCTGTTTTTAGGAGTGAAATATGTCGGAAAATCAGAACATAGAATACAAAGAATCTTGGCATGACGAGTATCTCAGGTGGATTTGCGGTTTTGCCAACGCGCAGGGTGGCAAAATCTGTATCGGAGTCAACGATAAAGGCGAAGTTATCGGTCTCAAAAACAGCAAAAAGCTGATGGAAGATATTCCGAACAAAATTCAGGCAGGGCTTGGTATCGTCGCGGATGTGAATAAAAAAACACAAGACGGTCTGGATTACATTGAAATTGTTGTCAAGGCGAGCAATTTCCCTGTGAGTTACCACGGCGAGTTTCACTACAGGAGCGGCAGCACGAAGCAGTTGCTGACTGGTATTGCTCTGACAGAATTTATCACTCGGAAAACCGGCATTCGCTGGGAAGATGTTACCGTTGATGATATCGGTGTTGACGATCTGGATGCCGAAAGTTTCAAGATTTTCCGCCGCGAGGCTTTGCGCAGCAAGAGGATGCAGCCGGAAGAACTCGATATTCCGAATGAAGAACTTTTGAATTGAAAGAGGCTTTGATTGATTCACCGAAGTCTCATGTCGGAATAAATGTCGGTGTAAATGTCGGTGTAAATGCAAGAAAATTGCTTGATTTAATTTCTGAAATCCCGAACATTTCTGCTTTAGCGGCAAGCGAAAAATTAGGAATTAGTAAACGTCAGGCAGAACGATTGTTTACACACTTAAAAGAACTCAATTTGATTGAACGAATAGGCTCAGATAAAACTGGTTACTGGAAAATACTTCCACCTCAGAAATCAGACAAGTGATCTTTTTAAATTACCAACCTCCAGCATCGCTATAGCGATCAAGTTAAAAGGTAACATCAACATATTTTGATTCTAAATTAAAAATTAACATTTTTGCTCAGCGGCGCAATATAAGCATCACTCGCATTTCCTCATTCTCAGACTCAACATTGCCTAACATCTAAATTTCAAAATCATTCAATAAAATTAGATGGTTACGCTATTAAATCAAAGATCGGATACA
>DBXP01000007.1 GCA_002309575.1 bacterium UBP6_UBA1209
TTGTAAAACACCTGTTTAGCACCGTTTGAAATGCCGTTGAACAGCCTTTCAACGATTTTTACAGTCTCCTCCGCATTCAAAGCCTCGACCTTCGTGTTTGCCAGACACCTCGAACTCAGATATTCGTTCTTGGTTCTCGTTCCGATCAGCGTGTATTTGAGCGTTTCGAGCCCGACAAGCAGAAGTCCCGTTTTCGATGCGTTGAAAACCACAGTCCGGAGCGTCTCCAGAGCCCGGTGGTTCAAGTGTTCGCACTCATCGACGATGATCAGCTTTCCGCTGTTTTTGAGCTTCTTGATGATCTCTTCTTCCAGCTCGTACTGGTTCGTTTTCGGCGTGCATCCCAGAGCCGCCGCCAGCTTCCGCATCAGCGTCCTCGCCGTGAAAGAGGGTCTCGCCTCAATGTAGATCGCGTTTTTGTTCTGACGGCAGTATTCAGTGCAGGCTCTTGTTTTGCCGACACCCGCCGCGCCGTAAATCAGCCCCATCCTCCGCGTCGTATGACACAGATGCGCGATGTTTTTGATGTTTTCAGCCGTCTCCGTCTCGATAAACGGCAGAACCGGATCAATTTTCTTGTCGATTCTCTCGATTTCCAGAGCGCATCCGCCCAAAATCTTCCTTTCAAGCTGTGAAAGGTCTTTCGCCGCGTAAGTTCCCTTCAGGTAAGTGCTCAGAGCCGCCGTTGAAACACCGCAGAGCGTCGCGATCTTTCCCTGCGAGTAACCCGCCTTCAGCAGTCTTTCCACCGCTGATTTCGTCTGTTGCGCCGAATTTGATTCGGCATTCGCTTTCTTTTCCATCATCCATCCTCCGAAATGGTTTCGTTTATTGCATCGCGAATAATTCGCGATTTCACTTCCTCTTGAACCTCACCAGAACAACCGGCTTTTCCTCTTCCTCTTCATCCTCGACATACTTGTATTTGTCCTTTTTCAGGACACCGGCATGTTCCATCCTGTCGATCTCGTCCGGAATGCTCGTAAACCGCGAAATCTGCCAGTCGTTTCCCTTGTCCGGAGCATCCACCGGCGCGTTGTTTTCCTTACAGCTCGCTTCGTGATCCGCGTTCACAGCCGCGCTCATATAAGCGATATATTCTTCCGGGGTCAGAGCTTCGCCGCCGCCGACAACCTTCTTTATCTCGTCGCGTGCAAAGCGTCTGATCGAGTTCTTTATCTCCATCTGCCTGCTCAGTTTTTTCTGGTTTTCTTCGGAATTGTCGTAGAGTCTGATGCTCTCTTTCCTTTCAGCCGTTCCCACAAACGCGCCCAGCTTCATCTCGCCGGTCTTCCGTTCCTTGTCCGCAAAGAAGCAGTAAGCCGTTTCCGGTCTTTCCGGGTCCACCCTCAGCCAGAACATCTGGTCAGATCCTTCGTGAGCTGCCATCCATGCCGCGATATATTTTTCGCCGCTCCTCGTGTCTCTGAGCTCGTTTCTTCTGACCTTGACCGGGTTCCCGCTCGACGTGCAGAGAATAGCCAGCTCTTTCGGAAGCACCTGTCTCAGCTGCGGAGCCTCGCTGTTCCACATCGAAAGCGGTGAAAATCCTTTCGCCTTTCCCTGCTCGAAAACTCTTTTGTTGTATAGATCTATAAATTTCGGCGTAAGCTCCATAAACTGTTCTTCCGTCATAATCGGAATGCCCGCCTCTTCGAGCGTCTTTCCCTGTCTCAGAGCCTTCGCCGCGTCAAGCTCCATCTTTTTCGTCTTGTCCGGGCGTTTCTTCCCGTCCGATCCCGCATAACCCGTCATAAACTTGTCGAAATAGTTTCTGAAAATTCCGAAAACACGCTCAATCGGTTTCGTCTGAGAGTTATACGGAGTAGCAAACTTTATTTGAATACCTAAAATATTTGTTATAGTCGGACTGAAATCGTCGATCAGCTCGTTCGTGGCCGCAGCCCTGCCGCCTCCGATGTCTTTTCTCCGGTAATCCTTACCGTTGTCGAAAAGCAGCATCTTCGGAATGCCGTAAGCCTCGAAACTCCTCTTTAATACAATTATAATATGATCTCCGTTCGGATCGTCTAAGAAAAGATCATATCCCACGATAAGACGGCTCTTATAATCGCACAGAGCCGAAATCCACGGCCTGACAAGTTTGTCGTTTTTAGTTCTCACAAAGAAGTCGAATTTCGCGTGATCGGCGACAAACACGTCTCCGCAGTTCGCCTCGTCCCGGTCAATGTCGATATAGTAAGCATTGTGCTGTTTGTGATAGTCAAGCCCCAGCCTCATCATGTTCAGAGCCTGCTGCGGCATACTTTTCAGCCGTCTCCTGAAAGCGTGCGCACTCGGGAAGTCCGCGTCAGGCTCTATCTGTCCCGTCTTTATTGCGTAGCCTCGCGCAACCTCCCGGCATGCGTTTATCGAAGTCGGGTTTCCCGTGAAAGCGAACGCCTTCATAAAGATCCCGAACCACTCGTCACTCACTGTTGTTTCGCCCTTCCTGCCGCCGTATTTCCCGGCAATAGCCCCGGCGCCGCCCTCGCGGTAAGCCTGAATCGTCCTGTAAACAGTGCGCTTATTGAGTGAATCGCCTTTCTTCGCGTTCCACTGAATAATCGCGCTGTCGATCTCCGCCCCCTTCAGCCCTTTGAAAAACTCAACCATCTCCAGATTCCTCTCCAGAATCTCCCGGTTCTTCGCATTCAACTTCGCGACCTCTGACATCGTCTGTTGCCGCTGCATGTCATGCGCGGTTTCATTGCTTCGTTCATTGCGCGTCAACCTTTGAGCTTCGTTTGTTGTGCCGGATTGAATCCGGCTATCAGTCTGCCCCTCGCCCCTGTCTTTGGCCCTCGCCACACTGGAGAGGGTCGGGGTGAGGTCAGGGGTTTGGGGTGAGGTCGCCTTTCCCGGCTCTCCTGTTGCAGGGGAGCTGCCGCTTGCGGCTGAGGGGTCAGATTTCCCGTCACGTCGTTCCGTCGTCACGTCGTTCCGTGTCTCCCAGTATTTTATTTGTGCCCTTTCCGGCAGACTTGCCAGATCGATCTGATACGAAACACCGCCTCTGCCCACATTGCTTGACACAGTCTGCACCGTGTATTTGTTTAGCGCACACTGCTTTCTGACATACTGCTTTGAAATCTCAAGCAGCTCAGCCGCCGTATTTACCGAAATCCAAACCATCACTACCTTTGATCTTCGTTCATTGCGTCGGCATTTGATGCCGACTCTTGCATCGGCGCATTTGCATCCATCACGCCTTTGTCTTTCCACCAGTCTGTGCACCATTCAGGCTTGCCTTCCTGCACCTCGTATCCACAAACCTTCTCCGTGTCCTTGTCCATGTCTCTGACAACCACATAAGCCATAAGCCATGCCAGCACCGCCATAAAAATAAAACCGACAATGTTTTCCTTTGTTTCTTTTCTCATGCTGTTACCTCCTGCGTCGTCTGTTGCCGCTGCATGTCATGCGCGGCCTCCCTCGCTCCGTTAATTGCCGCCGGATTTGATTCGGCGTTTTTTATGTTTCTTTTCCACCACTCCGCGAACGGTCCTTTCTGGAAGGCTCCGCGCTCGATAGATTTTCGAATCGCCGTCGATGAAACACCCAGCTCTTTTGCGATTGCGCTCTGAGTGGTTTCGTTGTCGAGCAGAAAACCTCTGAACGCCAGCTTTCTCTGTTTGGCTTTCGCGTTTAATTTTTTCCCACTTGTTTTTTTCATGAATCCTCCTAAAATAACTCCGTGGTTCATTTTTGAACCGCTTGACAAGGCTCTTTTTTAGCCAATTTTGGTTTTATGTCAAGTAACTTTTGCTTATTTTGGTGAAAAAATGAACAAACGCTTGAAATTATTAAGAGAAAAAAACTTAAATTTGACTCAGGGAAAATTTGCAGACTCTTTGGGTGTGCCACTCACCACCATTAGTAAATATGAGCGTGGTGAAGTCAAGCCCACGTCGGAATTTCTTATTAAGTTAAGTAAAATTTACGGCGTGAACCTAAATTGGCTACTTACCGGTGAAGGCACGATGTTTAAATCCGGCTCTCAGGATCGGCTTGTCAATATTCCGGATCCTAACGGTAATCTTTCGACTGCACTCAAAATGCTTTCTGAATTGCCTGAAGAAAGGCAGAAAGACTGTCTGAATTTTATCTGGGACAAAAAACTCATCTCTGATTTGAAAAACGAGGTTGACGAACTTCGTTCCCGGATTGAAAAACTTGAAAACGGCTGAAATCCGGCTCTTTTTTTAAAACTCAAAAATACAGCCGGACAATAGCCGGATAATCGCGTTTTTTTTGGTTTCTTAGTCCCTTAGTCGGTTTCTTAGTCTTTAAATTGTCTTTAAAAGGCGGTTTTTACTGGTTTTTCAGAGACTAAGAAACTTAACTCTGTCTGGTTTCTTAGTTGGTTTCTTAGTCTTTTTGAAAATTCGCTTCTTTTCGTTTTTTTACCACAGATAAATTTTTTAGTGATTCTGAAGGCTTAGGCTTCGACACCGCCCGGACAGCGGACTTTTTGCGCTTTCTGATCTCCCGATCAAAGCGAAGAAAAAGGCATATAAAAGGCAGTTTTGTGACAAATTACGCGCACCGCACACATCCCCTTGAAAACACACCCAACTCC
>DBXP01000030.1 GCA_002309575.1 bacterium UBP6_UBA1209
CTTTAGAAGGCGAGGCAAGGGAATGTATTTGTTCTCTATGCGTAGAGACGTGACCTGACACGTCGGAAATGAGACACCATGATATGATGTCTCTACAGTTTGTTTCCGGTTTTCCTCGCAGTGTTTTGTTCCCATCTCAATAATGGAGAGGGGTCAGGGGTGAGGTCTTATGCGGGCGGGCAGACCTAAGCTCCGACAATCAAGCGGAAAAATCTGTTTCTCAATTTTTTCATTTTTTCTCCGAAATTTCCGGGAAAAACCGAAAATTCACCGCTTTATGGAAGTGTATGGTTGTTTGTTTTAAGGGGATGAACAGTATCGATGGCGGGGATCCATGAGTGTTGCCGCGGTAAGCTTCGCTCACCCTGTCAGACCCGGGTGCGATTCCCGGCATCTCCACCAGTTGTCTGTTTCTCAATTTTTTCAAAAAAAATCCGGAAAAACCAAAAATCCGACGCTTTAAGGAAGTGTGAATGTTTTTATCAACTGATTTTTGGAGTTTAAAATGAACGGAAACCAGACTATCGACACCTTCTTAAATGGCAATGATGATTAATTAGGAGGAAAACCATGACGCAGAAAAGCAGGATCTTTGTTCACGGCCTTAAAGCCCACGCAGACGATATGTGGGCATGCGGACTTCTCATAGCATCGAAGCCGGAGATTGAATTTACCGAGATCGTAAGGGATGCGAAAAGGGTCGGTGAGGCAACTGAGAACGATTATATCCTTGACTGCGGCATGAAATTCGACGGTGTCCGTTTTTTCGATCATCACCAGTTTGAAAGTACAGACGATGTCGACTGTGCATTTTCCCTTATCGCCAAAACATTCGCTCCCTGGACGCTTAACGACACTAAATTCGGTCCGATACTTGAGCGCGTGAGGGTGCAGGACAACTTCGGCATTCCGGCAGCAGAAAATAAGTTCGGTAAATCATCACCATGGCTTGCTTCGGAATGTGTTCTGGTCGCTCTTTTTGAATCGGAACCTTTGAAGATCGCGAATATGCTTGCGGAAGGTTTCAGAAACAGGCTCCGTGAACTCAATGAGGTTAAAGAGGCTGAAAAATGGATAAAGGAAAATTCTTCTCTTGAAACTTTGGAAAACGGTCTCAAAGTCCTTGTTATCAAATCATCTCCTTTCCAAGCGGGTTTTTCCATCACAGGATTCAATTCTGCCTGCAACCATTATTCTGCATCTTTGGAGGCCGGAGTCGTTTACGGCTGGAACAGCGACGGAAGCGGTTCAAGGACCTTGTTCAGAACGCGCGCCGAAAAAAATGTCGATTTCACTCATTCTGCACCTGAAAATCTTATTTTCTGCCACAGCGGCGGATTCCTTCTTATTTTTGATCCGGCGGACGAGGCTGAATACAGAAAACTTGTCTTCCAGGCAGCCGGATCGGAAAAAAATTTAAAAAAATCGGATGAAATTTCGGAAAAATCCGAATTGTGACCCTTTAAGTATGTGTGTATGACGTTTTTTTAATTTTTTTTTTTATGGAGTTTACTATGACAAATGAAGGAATCAAAAGAAGAATGAGAAGTGAGTTTAAACGTGACCTTGCAGTAAAAGGGTGCGAGTTGAGGAAAGCTCTTTCCGAACAGAATGTACTCGACAATTCCAGCACGAAAAACATTCTTGATCTGTTTAAGAAAGATCTTGAGGTCCTGGTGAGCAATTATGCTATACGGATCGGGGTCGATCTGGGCAACTTGCCTGCAAGCAAAATCAACGGAAGCGAATACCTCAACCATTTAACTACTCTGGGCGGCGGTCTTGCCGGATGGTTCGGCGGCGGAGCTCTGGCAGCGCTTACGGTTACAACAAAAACGACAGGATGGTGGCTGTGGAAAAAGGTAGTTGATGTTTCTCTGGCCTCATTTATAGCACATGCTCTCGGTCTTTCTGTGGCTGTTGTGACTGGTGGACTATCTATAGTGACTGCCGGAATCGGAGCCCTGGCTGTAGCAGCTATATTTAAGAATCCGAATAAAAACGGGAAGATTTCAAGAATTATGCAGAATTATGAGGAAAAAGTAGTTCCAGATCTTATGAAGTGGCTTGATAATGCTATGGAAAAGGCTTAGGCGGGAACAAGGAAATAACGATGAATTCTATGGGGAGTTTAAGTTCGGCTTTTTCAAGTGCCGGTTTTATCGCTGATTTTACTACTCAGCTGGGGCGGGAATCCTTCTCTCTCATAAAAAGCGGTTACGGGAAGCCGCTTATACTTCCCCAAACATGGCAGAACGGCTTGTCGGATTTCCACGTGAGACAACATATCCAGGGCAGGACAGGCGCGTGGATGGATGCCCTCAAAGGACCTAATCACCGTATTTTCCACGGGCATCATCTCATAGAGGACGGACTTTACGTTATTGGCAACCCTGAACTGAAATTCGGCGAGTTCCTGCATCATCTGGGAGTCGATTTCCTTTCAACCAAAGGGATTCCTTTTATTCCTAAAAAAATTATAAAAGAATTGGCTAAACTCAATTTCCTTTCCGAATCGACCCTCTCAAGTTACGTCTCTCTGAATCTTGCCAAAACGCTTGAGGGCGGTCTTTTTCTGGTATGCAGTGGTCACAGTGTCATAATGGCTTTGACGGATGCCATCCCGCATACATTGTCCAATGCCGGAATGCATTTCGCTTACGGATGTTTTGATCTCGGATGCGGACTTTTTAGCAAAAATATACTTTGTTTCCCTGCTGCGGCAGGTGAGTTTTATACAAGCGCAGTGACATTGTACAGGGCTATCAGTGACCCGATAATTCCTATGCTCGGTGTCCCAGGCAGTGTGTTTTATCCTGCACTTTTCCAGAGTATGTTAGTCGGAGGAGTCATCGTCGGAACAATTTCGGCTTTATCGGGAAGACCGCTTGGCGAAACCTTAAAAATAGCGTCGATAGGCTCGCTTTCCTCTGCCGCTGCTACATTCTCGAAGTATGCTGTCGGCAGTTTTGCCGCGCCTGTTGCTGGTATCGCTACATTCTTTATAGCAAAGGCGGTTCTCGATAATCTTATGCCTGAAAATGAAGAACCGTTTTATAAAGCAGGAAGAGTCGGAAACGACAACGGTTTCTTCAAAAACGGTGCAGACAGGCTTTCTTCTCCGTCCGCCCTTACGCTGCCTTCCTCATTGACTTCTGCTTCCCGTCTGACATTGCCGTCAAAACTGACCTCTCCATCCTGCCTGACATCGCCGTCACGTCTTACTTCGCCATCTGGCCGTTATTCGACTTCCGAAGTTTTCGGAACATTCAGGGATGTTCCGACGGATACAGACGAAATGCTTTCAAAACTAAAGCAGAATCCGATAGGTTTCATCGAAAACTGGACGTTTTATCCCAATACGGAGGGGATTCGCAATGCCTTATAAGTCGTGAACTTTATTAAAGTAACACAAGGAACAGAAATCTGCTTCGTGTATCTGCTGGAGAATTTTAAATATCTTCAATTGTTCCATCAATCACCGCCTGGATTTTTATCCGATTTTTCGCAACGACTATTTTTATTTCAAAGAACTTTTCGTTCCCGGAGAACCGCAGCAATTTTAGGAAATAATTGAACTTTAAACTTGCCGCCGTTTTGATTATCGGTAAAATCTGTTGATTAAGCTTTTTCGGAGGTCTTTTATGAATGGTTTGAAGGTTTGTACGGCAATAAGAAACAAGGATTTCGAGGATGATGTCATAAAGGCTGTGAAGGAGATGGGATGGACTCACTCCTATGTCAACATGGACGACATCGTAAATGAAAACAGAAAGACGAATCAGGTATTTGTCGTTGAAGACAACTACGCTTCGATCCTCAACCTGATCGAGTTCCACAACAGCAGCAAGCTCAACTTTATGCCTGTTGTCGTCCTTTCGTCGCCTGATTCCAAGTTCAAGGATTGGGTCAAGGGCGTGAAATATCCTGAAAAATATTTCCACACATCGGTAAATACCTTCAGGTATCTCAGTGCGCCGATCATCACGGCGATGGTCAATCTGGCCGAGTCGTACCACAACAGGATTTTCGGGCTTTTCCGCGAATGCACCGATTCGAATTTCAAGAACAACCAGCTTGATATGCGTGCCTTCCTTGACGGCGAGCTGAAGTTCATCACCGATCTGCTCTATGCGGAGCGCGGTTCGATTATGCTTCTCGGAGACAAAAACACCCTCATAATCGAGGCGGCAACGAAGGCTTCGCTTGTCGGTCTCGAGGTCGAAAGAAAGCCAGACAGCGTCGCGTGGACCGTAATCGACACGATGCAGCCGGTCTTTGTCGAAAACATCGCTTCTGATCCGCGTTTCAAAAAGACTGCCGGCTACGCGAAGGACTATTTCCTTTCGCTTCCTATATTTTTGAACAAAAAGATCGCCGGTGTCCTGAACCTCTCCGATAAGATGGTTTCGCTGATTTTTGATACGAACGACTACGAAAAGGCTCAGTCCCTGCTTGCTGTCATGGAGCCCTATCTTTATATCTACAAGCTTACAAAATACGTTCAGGCTCTGAGAAACAAACAATAATTTCAATGTTTTCCCGGGAAAATATCATTAAGTTCCTCTCTGTTCTCTCAGGACTTGCCGCCTTTTTGTCGCTCTTTATGTTCGTCAATGTCCAGATGGACAAGTACAACTACTTCATCTATCTTTACGGCGAGTCCAACCAGCCAGGGGCCAAGGCGCTTGTAAAGCTCATTTCGAGAGACGGCGAGATCGTCGGGAACCCAAGGATCTTCCTGAACGGCGTGCAGCAGGCGACCTCTCTGATCGACCTGCGGCCGGACATGCGTGAGATCGCGGTCGAATTCGGCGGCGAGAGGGTCTCCTTCCCGCTGACTTTCGGGGATATTTCGGCTAAGCCGGTTTTCAAGGCGAAGCCGCTTCATCTGACTCCGCAGGAGCTTTCAAAGCCTCCTCATCCGCAGCGGATAGGCGGAAGAAAGGTTTTTCTCCTTCCCGAGCAGTTCCGTCTTGTTCCCGAGTTCGAGACGACGCTTTACCTCTACTGCGTCGAGGAGGGCAAGCCGTGCCAGGACGACGTCGTCATAATCAACGGCACGGAACAGCGGCTGAAAAACGGTTATGTTCCGGTTTCGTCGGTCTTCAGCAAGGATGCCGGGCTCACGGTCGGTTTCCACGACGGGCTTTCGGACTTCGTGAGGGTCCCTTACCACGGGAAGATGTTCAAGATCTACGAGGATAAAAACGCCGTGACTCTGGCATCGCTCTCCGATACGCGGAACGTCCACATCGACTGCTACAGCGGCGGCTCATGGGCGGGGACCGACATCGTTTCGGTCTCTTTTGAAGGGCTTGTGCTGCCTGCTGTCTACAAAAACTGCGATACTGTCCAGGTAAGTCTCAACTCGGCTTCTCCGGGGACGATGTTTCTCGTAAAGTCAAAGGCAAATGATCTGCGCTATCCGGTGGACGATCCCTATTTCCGGGAGCTGGCCGGAGCTCTGAAACACTTCCCGCCGGCGGCGCAGGCTAACTTTGCCAAAGCCTACAACTCTTCGTTTTTTCAACCGCTTTCTGTTGTCTTTTCGGGAGAAAAGCTTGAAAAGGAGTTTATGAAAAAGCGCGGCGAGTCGCTTGCGCTTTACCGCACGGCCTTTATTATGGCCGGACTGGTCGGGCTGGTCATCTTTGCCTACAGCATGATCCGGAGGATCCGCGTTGTCGAGGGCGAGGACGACGAACTCATTTCGCATTCGCTGAAAAGACAGTGGTTCATGACGATAGCGGCGATAGCCTTTTATCTGGTCTCGCTCTTTTCGATAGTATACCTTTTTAATCATTTGGCATAAATTATGAGTATAATCAGACAGTTGTCGGAAGATACGATCAACAAGATCAAGGCGGGCGAAGTCGTCGAGAGACCGGCTTCGGTTGTTAAGGAGCTTGTTGAAAACAGCATCGACGCCGGCGCGAAAAACATAGTCGTCAAGATAAAATCGGGCGGCAAAAAGAGCATCTCGGTCACGGACGACGGGTGCGGGATGGACGAGGCGGATCTCTATCTTTCGCTCGAAAGGCACGCGACAAGCAAGCTTTCCAAAGTCGAAGACCTCTCGGAGATCGATACGATGGGCTTCCGCGGCGAGGCTCTTCCGTCGATCGCGTCGGTCACAAATTTTTCGATCACGAGCGCAACGTCCCACGGTGACGGCTACAGGATCGTTTCGAGATACGGGAAGCTTTCGGAGACAAGAAACGTCTCGGTGCCGAAGGGTACGGAGATCGTTGCCGACGATATATTTTTCAATGTTCCCGTCAGGAAAAAGTTTTTGAAGAGCGACGAACGCGAATATGCGCTGATCCGCGAGAACCTGATGAAGTTCAGTGTCGTCTACCCGCAGATATCATTCTCGTTTTTCAGCAACGACAGGAATCTCTTTACACTTCCGGCTGCGGCATCTCCGGTAGAGCGGATCTCGTCCGTCTGGAAGATCCAGAGCACCTGCATCGGTTCTGCCGAGGCTTCGGATCAGTCTGTCATGGTCCGCGCCTTTGTTCCCGATCCGACAGTCAGTATCCAGTCGCTTTCGGTAGTTGCGGTAAACCGGCGCATTATTTCGGACAGGCTTGTCAATGCGGCGATCATGAGAACTTTCAAAGATGCTGTTGGCGGCGAATTCCGCACCTCTGTCGTGATTTTTATCGACTGTGAGCCGGCATTTGTCGATGTCAACGTCCATCCGTCAAAGCAGGAGGTCCGTTTCCGCGACACGAATCTTGTCGCAAATCTTGTCCGGACCTCCATTGTTTCGGCACTTGCGGATCTGCGCTCTTCGCAGGCGGAGCCGGAAAAGCGTCCCCAGCCTCCCGCTCAGCCTGAAAAAACTGTGCCGGAGATCAAGGCAAAAGAGGTGAGGGTAGAAAAGGACGATCCTCTCCTGAAGATGAAACCTTCATCCGACGGGCTGATCCACGGCAAAATAGATCCTAAAAATATTGCTCCAATAAAAACAAGTATTTATGAAAAAAAGAGCGCGGAGTTCGAGAGTGAAAAACCGGATCTCCCGCAACAGGATCATCTCGCCCAGCGTGAAGAGGTCTATGCCCCTAAGCCATTGAAAAACCAGCCGAAACCGGCGGAGCAGACAACCTTCCAGCCGCTTTTTTCAATGAAGATCGAGAACTACAAAAAGGTCGGTGTGCTCTTCGGAGTCTACATTATTCTTGAAGTCGAGAACGGGGTCATTTTTCTTGACCAGCACGCGGCGCACGAGAGGATGACCTACAACAGGCTCCGCAAAATTTATTCCGACAGCGAGAAGCTGAGTCAGCTTCTTATCAGTCCTGTAATGATAAGGATCTCGCCGTCAGAAAAACTGGTCCTTGAAGAAAATCTTAATAAATTCACTGATTTGGCTTTTGATATCTCTCTTCTGGACGATTCGACGGCCGTTCTCAGGGCGATTCCGGCAATCGGTTTCGATACCGACTGGGAAAAGCTTGTGAAGGGGATGCTCGGTGAAATTTCCGAGTACGGTCATACAGCTGAATTTGACGATTTTCTGCTTTCGCATATCGCCCAGAGAGCCTGCAAGACTTCGGTCAGGCGAAACGACCTTCTGCACGACGCCGAGATCGACGCGCTTGTAGAGATGATCAACAGAAGCGACTATCTGACCTGTCCGCACGGCCGCCCGTTCTTCTTCACGATGAGCAGAAACGAGTTTGAAAAGAGGGTCCAGCGTAAATGAGACCGCTCTTTATTTTGGGGGCTACAGCCTCCGGAAAGACCGGAGCCGCGCTTGATGCCGCGCTGAGGCTGGGAGGAGAGATCGTCGGAGCCGACTCTGTTCAGATCTACCGAGATCTTGTGATCGGTTCGGCTGCTCCGTCATACGCCGAGAGGGCGCTTGTTCCGCATCATCTTATCGGGACGGAAGAGCTGGGAAATGAGATAAATGCCGGGATCTACATCAAAAAAGCAAAGGAAGCCATTTCAGATATCATCGGTCGCGGAAAGCTGCCGATAGTTGTCGGCGGGACAAATTTTTATGTCGACGCGCTTCTCAACGGTCTTTCGCCTGTGCCGGAAATCGATGCCGGGGTGAAAGCAGCTGTCGACGAAAGATGTTCCGCCAGGGAGACTTCGGAGCTCTTCGACGAGCTTGTGAGAATAGATCCTGTCTGGGCTGGACAGATATCTTCGAGCAACGACAGACAGCGGATTTTGCGCGGTATCGAGGTCTTCACGGCAACAAAGATCCGTCTCAGCGACTGGAACAAAATGGAGCGGACAGGCGGGCTCGGTATGCCGTGCGCAGTCGTCGGGATAGATATCGGGCGTGAAAAACTCTACGAAAGGATCAACCTCAGGGCTTCCCGGATAGTTGAAAACGGTGTGATCGACGAGGTGAGGCGGGTGAATCTCAAGGGATTCTCTTCGCAGAACTGCAAGGCGCTGAGATCGATCGGCTATCTTGAAACCGAGATGTACCTGAAGGGCGAGATCCCCGATACCGCGTCGCTGGCCGAAGAGATCGCAAAAAACACACGACATCTGGCGAAGCGCCAGCTTACATGGCTGAGAGGCATGAAGGGTATTGTGTGGAAAAATACCGAAGAAATTCAGAAATTTATGGACGAAATTCGTCTGGAGCCAGAGGATGACAAGGTACATTGAATCCTCTCCTGACGCCTTTCCGGTCCTGGCGGTCGAGCTCTTCAAAACTCACGGGAAACTGCTCATCGAGGTGCCCTCTCACAAGGAAGCGACCCTGCTTTCAAACGCGCTCTCGGCCTTCAGACTGAAGTCACTCCTCTTTTCGCCGCAGTTTCTGCTGCTTGAGCGCAGCGGGGAGGATTTCGACCTTCAGAAGTCGTATGCCGAGCTCGATTCGGATCCCGATGTCGTTGTTACGACCCCGTTGGGAGGCAGGCTTTATCTGCCGGATTCTGCCGCCGGACAGGTTTTTCATAAAAATTCGTACTACCGCCTTTCGGAAGTGGCAGCCTCGCTTGTGAACGCAGGCTACAGACGGGTCCAGATCGTCCGTGACGCAGGGGAGTTCGCGCAGCGCGGCGATATACTGGATATCGGGACCTTTATCGCCGGCAAGGGCGTGAGGCTCGAGTTCTTTGACGACGAGCTCGAAAATATTTCGCTCTTCTGGTATTCGACCCAGCGCAACTGGAAAAGCCTTGACGAGGTCAGGATCCCGATGCTCTTCTTTTCTAACAAACTTCGGGACGACTGGCAGAGCCGGCTTTCAGACAAAAGGAACGGGATCTCGATGCAGGATGTCCTGAAGGGCGAGGAGCTTATCGAGTCGGGACTCTTCGGCAAGTGGGATTTCTTCCCTCTGATCGCAGGCGGAAAGACCATTTGGGACAGGTTCGGCGGAAAGCGCGTGCGCTTCGAGGGCAACAGGGTCGAAACGCTGAAGGTCCAGGATCTTGCGACACTTGAAAAAGAGAGGGCAAAGCGTCTGGAGGAGGGGAATTTTCTTCCTTTCGGGATCGACGCCTATTTCGACGACAGGAAGATCGATTTCGACTTCGAGGTGAGCCAGCTCTTTTCAGTCGCTGACGAGATCGAAAAGTTCCCGACTGTCCACAGGACACTTGCGCCGAATCTCCAGAAGGAGCCGGGGTTCGTGCTGAACAAGCTTGCTTCCGACAACTCGAATGTCGTTATCTTTGCGAAGCCGAACGAGGTCGATCCGCTTGTCGAAGTCGCCGCGAAGAGCGATATTTCGGTCCTGCAGCTTGAAGATCTGCCTCTCAAAATGTCGGCTGACGCAGTCATCGTAATCGAGAAAAGCGCCTGGTTTTCGCCGGAATCCATCGTCGAAATCCCGTCAAAAAAACTGGCTCTGCTCTCGTCAGAAATCTTTAAATTCACTCCGGCATCAGCGAAAAAGAGAAAGTTCGACGCCCAGGAGTACCAGGAGAACAAAATATTCGAGCTGAGCAGTCTGACTCCGGGCGAATATGTCGTCCACTACCGCTTCGGGATCGGCGTCTACGAGGGGACGAAGCGGATGAACGGCACTGACTGCCTTGTTCTGCGCTACGAAAAGGGCGACAAGCTCTATGTCCCGGTCTACAACATGCACTACATCTACAGATACCGCTGGGATGAGGGGGTGCTCCCTAAGATAAGTTCGCTAAGGAACAACCTCTGGCAGCAGACGGTGAGCAAGGTCCGCTCCGAGATCGAAAAGGTTGCTGCCCGGATCCTGGAGCTCTACGCCGAGCGCGGGCTTGAAACAGGGCGGCCGATGGCGGTCGATACCCAGATGTACCGCGAGTTCGAAAAGGGTTTCCCTTACCGTGAAACTCCCGACCAGAGGCGTTCGATCCTTGAGCTCGAAAAGGATCTGGCGGGCCGTGAGATCACCGACCGCCTGCTCTGCGGAGATGTCGGCTTCGGCAAAACCGAGGTCGCGATGCGCGGCTGCATGATCGCCGTCGCAAACGGGATGCAGGCTGTTATCCTGGCGCCGACTACGGTCCTTGTCTCTCAGCATCTGAGGACCCTCAGGGAGCGCTTCGCCAATATGCCAGTAAAGATAGAGATGCTTTCGAGGCTTTACGATAAAACCAAACAAAATCAAGTCGTTGCTGATCTTGAATCTGGAAATGTCGATATCGTCGTAGGCACTCACAGACTGCTCGGGAAGGATGTGAAATTCAAGAATCTCGGTTTTCTTGTGATAGACGAGGAGCACCGCTTCGGAGTTGCCCACAAGGAGCGGATCAAGGAGATGAAGCGTGGCCTTGCGACACTTTCGATGACGGCTACGCCGATCCCGAGGACGCTCCAGATGTCGCTTCTGGGTGTCCGGAAGATCTCGTTCATCCGTACAGCTCCGGGAGACCGGAAAAGCATAAGGACCTACATTCTCGAGTACAGCGAGGAGATAATAAAGGATGCGATACTGACGGAGCTCGCACGCGACGGCCAGGTCTATTTCGTGCACAACCGGATCGCGAACCTGAGTGTCATAAAGACGCGCCTGCAGCAGCTGATACCCGGGCTGAGAGTGGCTATAGCGCACGGTCAGATGGATGTCGACGAGCTTGAAAACGTCATGGTCCGCTTCGTCAACCGCGATTTCGACCTGTTGCTTGCGACCTCGCTTATCGAGTCGGGCATCGATATCCCGCTTGTAAATACGATCATCATCGACCGTGCCGACCTCTTCGGAATGGCTCAGCTCTACCAGCTCAGGGGCAGGGTAGGCCGCTGGAACCGCGAGGCGAAGGCCTTTTTCTTCGTTCCGAGCCTCAACCGGATAACGCAGGAGTCGTATGCAAGGCTTGCTGCGATAAAGCGCTTCGACAAGCTGGGAAGCGGCTACGAGGTCGCGATGGAGGATCTCAGCATCCGCGGCGGCGGCAATATTCTGGGTATGAGCCAGTCGGGAAAACTGAAAAATGTGGGGTACGACACCTACCTCGAGATGCTGAAAAACAGGATCGAAGAGCTGAAGACCGGAGTCCCGCACGTTGACAACAATTTTGATATTTCGACCGATCTGAACGCGAATATTCCCGAAAGCTACATCCCTGATACTGAGCTCAGGATCGGTTTTTACCGGAAGATCGCCGAGCTTTCGTCTCTTGACGAGCTCAACTGGATCCACTCGACGCTTGCCGAGATGTTCGGTGAGATCCCGGAGGAGACTGAGAACCTCTTCAAGCTGACGAGGCTCAAAATCATCGCGATAAGCTGCGGCGCTGTTGCGGTTTCGATCGGAAAAAGTCATTTTACGATCACATTCGGAGCGGGCTTCATACCAAAAGACATGGAGGAGCTTTTTGCATTTCTGGCAAGGCGCAGGGGAGTCTTTTCCGGCGGAAGCGCAATAAAGTTCGAGATTTCGGGGATCGACGATGTCGGTGAGATCATTCTCGGGCTCAAGGAGTTATGTTAGTAGAAAAATTTAATATTTTGAGTAGAATAATGCGTTATTTTTCCTTTTTCAGGAGACGAGGATGAAGATTTTGGTTACGGGCGGTGCGGGGTTTATCGGCTCCCACACCTGCGTTGAACTTGTCAACCGCGGCTATGAAGTAGTTATCATTGATAATTTTGTCAATTCAAGCAAAAGATCCCTGGACAGGATCTGTGAAATAACGGGGGTGATGCCGATACTTTATGAGGCGGATGTCCGTGATGAATCTGTGCTTTCGGAAATTTTCGGCGAGCACGAAATCGACTGCGTTATCCACTTCGCCGGTCTGAAGGCTGTCGGAGAATCTGTGGCTATGCCGCTCAGATACTATGAAAACAACCTCGGTTCAACTATCGCCCTTTGCAACGCGATGAAGCGCAATTCGGTGAAAAAACTGATCTTTTCATCGTCTGCTACAGTCTATGCGTCAGGTGCCGAGCCGCCTTTTTCCGAAGGATCGCCGACTGGCGGCTGTACGAATCCTTACGGTTGGACAAAGTATTTCGGCGAACAGATAATCCGTGACGCTGCCAGGGCCGAGGGTGACTGGAGCGTGGCGCTTCTCCGCTACTTCAATCCGGTCGGGGCGCATAAATCGGGGCTCATCGGCGAGGATCCGCAGGGTATCCCGAACAATCTGATGCCCTTTATCTGTCAGGTAGCGTCAGGAAGGCGCGAAAAACTCAACATTTTCGGAAACGACTATCCGACGCCTGACGGGACCGGTGTCCGCGACTATATCCATGTCGTAGATCTGGCTTTGGGACACGTGGCGGCAATAGACTATCTTTCAAAAAATGTCGGAGAATCTGTCTTCAACCTCGGGACCGGCAAAGGCTACAGCGTTCTGGAGATGGTCAAGACCTTTGAACGTGTCAACGACATAAAGATCCCGTATGAGATTGTCGGAAGGCGTCCCGGAGACCTGGCCGTTTCATTTACAAATACTGACAGAAGCGCCGGTGTCTTAGGCTGGAAGGCGACGCTCGGGCTTGATGACATGTGCCGCGACGCATGGAACTGGCAGAAGAAAAATCCCAACGGTTATAGTGGCTTATAAATATTAATGGAGATCGAGATGAAAAATTTTTTCAGATTTTTGGTTTCAGCAGCGCTATGCTGCCTTGTTTTCGCCTGCTCTCCGGCGCACGAGGGGATCGTTTCGGAATCGGAGATGTCAAAGCTTACGGTAAAAACCGATATGTCGCTCGATGACGGCAAGATCGAGCTTTTGGGTTACTTCGTCGAGCCTATCAAGCCGCGTCACGGCGAGCCTTTCAAGGTCACGACCTACTGGCGTTTCAAGGAGCAGATCCCTGAAGGCTACGAGCTTTTCCTCCACTTTGAGAGCGAAGACGGCCAGGAGCGCTTTACGAAAAACCAGAAGTTCCTTAACGGTGCTGTCAAGGAGCTTGCTCTCGGAAAGATCATCATGAACAAGACCGAAGTCGAAAAGATCCCGCAGTCCTTCGATACCGACGAGATGTATATCCGCGGCGGCTTTTTCAAGGATAACGAGCGCCTGACCCCTGACGCAAAATCCAACGACGGCAAGAAGAGAATGAATATCGGACACCTCAAGATCTCGAAGCCGAACATCAAGAGAAAAAGCATGGATGTCTTTGTAATCGCCGGAAATTCACGCGATCAGACGAAGGTGGACGGAGTGCTTCGCGAATCATACTGGCAGAATGCGTCGCGTGACGACAAATTCTGGGTCTCCGACGGTTCGGCGCTCAGCAAGGCTGAAACTGCCGTCATGACGGTCATGGATCACAACTATCTTTATGTCGCTTTTGACGTTAAGGACAGCGATATCCATGCGGAGCTCAAGGAGAACGACGCTCCGATCTACGACCACGACGATGTCGTCGAGATATTTATCGACCCGACAGGAACTGCTGATCCTTACTATGAGATCCAGGTTTCGGCAGCCGGTGTGAAGTTCGATTCGAGATTCAACGGCAGAAGAAAGAACAGGACCGACAGCTGGGATTCCGGCATAAAGTATGCAGTCAATCTCAACGGTACCCTCAACGATCCGTCGGATGAAGATACGGGCTGGAGCGCAGAAATAGCTATCCCTTGGAAATCATTGGTACAAACTCCGCCAAAAGACGGCGACACATGGAAGGTCTTCTTCCACAGGATCAACAGATACAGCAACAAAAAATCGACAAGCGAAGACTTCACTTCATGGACTCCGGCATATTCCGGCGACCTTCACAACATAAAATTTATGGGTAACCTTGTATTTGTCTATGAGGAGATTCTTTAGTTCATTTTTTTCTATTCTTCTCCTCTTTTCCATCCTGCAGGCCGGAGAGTCTGAAAAGACCAGGATCCTGCGTGAACGGCTCGAAAGGGAAAAGAGCGAAGTCGATTACGACATGAAGGTCTCCGAGCAGGAATACGATGTCACGCTCCTGACGGCATTTAACACCTTGATAAAATATAAGAAGCTGATTTTCCTTGAAAAATCTACCAGAACTATGCGGGAGAGCTGCCTTGCTTTTGACGACAAATGCCGGCGGCTTTACGACATGTCGCTTGTCTATCTCAAGGGCGAGAAGGAAAAGACGAAGGCGCTCCTTGACGAGAACGAAAGACTGCTTGACGAGGCTGTAGTGAGGCAGAACAGCCTGAAGGAGAAGCTTGAGCTGCTGAAGAAGGGGGTGAAGGTGGAGTTTAAAAACATCGCGATAAAACCCGTGATCCCTGAGCTCAAATCAAGTTTCAAGTGTCTTCAGCGCAGAGACTGGAACCCGCGCAGAGGTGCCTTCGTGAAGGCCGAGGCTGCGGAAAAGATTCCGTTCGACACAGTTATTTCAGATGTCGTGGCACTAGAGAAAGGCTTCGTTATTTCAATGGTTTACGGTGAATACAAACTTTACTACGCCTACGCCGGCAGACCTGCTGTCCAGCCAGGAGAGCGCGTAATTTCCGGTACTCAGATTTTCAGCGGAGCGGACGGAAATCTTAATGCTCCGGGATATGTCCTTATTTTTATTACGAAAAACGGCAATTTTGTTAATCCTGGATTTATGTGCAGGTAGATTTGGCAGCAAATTTTGTTGATATCGCCGCTTTCGGCTACGATGAGTTCTTTGCGGCATCTTTCAGAAAGGAGGCGGAGAGCGGAGAGCTCCCGGCGCGTGTCGTCGGACACAACCGCCATTACTATGAGATCTGCTGCGAAAAGGGCAGGGTTTCGGCAAAAATGAGCGGTGCGATAAGGTATGTTTCGGTCCTGAAGTCAGAGCTTCCTGCCGTCGGCGACTGGGTCGCAGTCTCGATCCGTCAGGACAAGGGCTATATCCGGCGGGTCCTTCCGAGAAAGAATTATTTTTCACGACGAAGTGCAGGCGGAGTCGTTGACGAACAGGTCATCGCCGCCAATATCGATACCGCCTTTCTGGTTATGGCGCTCGACGGGAACTATAACCTGAAACGTCTTCAGCGTTACCTTTCAATAGCCGCC
Source organism: bacterium UBP6_UBA1209 (assembly GCA_002309575.1). Taxonomy (GTDB): domain Bacteria; phylum UBP6; class UBA1177; order UBA1177; family UBA1177; genus UBA1177. The sequence continues at coordinate 15,408 of DBXP01000030.1, forward strand.
GCCGCCAGGATAAAGCCGGTGATTCTGCTAACAAAATCAGATATTTGTGAAAATGTAGACGAAAAGATACGCCAGACTGAGGCAATATCCGAAAAGGTTCCGGTCTACGCCGTTTCGTCGCTTTCAAACGAGAGTTTCGAACTTGTAAATTCACTCGTCAGGCCGAGGGAAACCGCTGTCTTTGTCGGCTCTTCGGGAGTCGGCAAGTCGACTCTTATCAACCTTCTGCTCGGCGAGGAGCGCCTTGCCACCGGGAAAGTCAGCGCCGCGACGAACAAAGGACAGCACACGACTTCGGCCAGAGAGCTTATCCTATTGAAATCAGGCGGTATCGTGATCGATACACCCGGCATGAGGGAGCTTCAGATGTGGCAGGACGAGGAGCTTACCGGCTTTGAACAGATCGAGGAGCTTGCAAAAATGTGCCGTTTCGCCGACTGCCTTCACGAAACAGAGCCCGACTGCGCCGTCAAACAGGCGATAGAGGAGGGGACACTTTCGGCAGAGCTTTTCGAAATGTGGAAAAAACAGCAGTCCGAGACACGCGAGCTCAGGCTTCAAAAAGAAAAATCCCTTAAAATTCTGGAGACAAGAAGGGCTAAAAGAAAGAGGGGAAAGTAGTTATCCCTCTGTTTTTATTCAACGATTATTCTTGTGATGTGTTCAGGAAGGCGGGCGACGACCTCGTAATTGATCGTTCCTGCGAGTGATGCGATATCCTCGGCGCGGATGATCTGGTCTCCCTGACTGCCGATCAGAACGACCTCGTCTTCGACAGCTGCTTCAGGAATGTCTGTGACATCAACGGTCGTGAGGTTCATCGCTATCCTGCCGATGACAGGTGCGCGTTTGCCGTGAATGAGGACGTAACCCTGGTTCGAGAGATGCCTGTCGTAGCCGTCGCTGTAGCCTATCGGAAGTATCGCGATCGTTGATTCGCGTGTCATCTGGTGCGAGCAGCCGTAGCCGACAAAGTCGCCTGCGTTGATCTTTTTGATCTGCCCGATCACTGTTTTCCAGCTCAGAACAGGTGTAAGGATGTGCTCGTCGCCGTGACCGAACTCGGTGATGTAGGAGAGATAGGTCTCTTTGGACGGCCAGAGACCGTACTGCGCGATCCCGAGCCGGATCATGTTGAAGTGCGTCTTCGTGAAGATCGTTGCCGCCGCGCTTGACGCAAAGTGGAGGTCAAAACCCGAGAAACCGGCGTTTCTGATGAGCGAGACCTCGTTCTTGAAGCGTTCGATCTGCATTTTCGCATAGGAGTGGTCGGTCGTGTCTTCAATGTTGGCGAAGTGGCTGTATGCCGCCCTGAGCTTTACATGTTCGCACTTTTTCAGCACGTCGAGGAATGCAAGAAGTGCGCTGCCGGATATCCCCTGACGGTTCGTCCCGGTTTCCAGTTTTAAGTGGATGTTGAAGATTCTACCGGCCTTTTTTGCCAGTTCCTCATAAAGTTCAAGGTTTTCGATGTTGTAGCAGACGACCTCGATGTCGTTTTTTACAGCCGCCTCGGCAAAGCATTTGATTGTCGGTCCGAGGACGACGATCCTCTGCCTGAAACCGTTTTTGCGGAGTGCAAGAGCCTCGCTGATGCTGTGAACGCAAAAGATTTTTACCCCGAACTCGTCGGCGAGGCTGGCGATCTCCAGCATTCCGTGACCGTAGGCGTTCGCCTTGATGACGACGGAGAGATCTGTGCCCGGCATAAGGCGGTTCTTGAAGAACTCAAGGTTTTTGCGGTATGCCGAGCGTGAGATCTCTATCCAGTTTGAATAGTGGGCATCCATTATTACTCTTCTTCTTCAGCGTCCGGATCTTCAAAAAGAATGTCAGCGCCCGGATAGTAGCCGCCGTTGTCCTCAAGAAGCTCTTCGATCCTGAGGAGCTGGTTGTACTTCGCGATCCTTTCGCTTCTGCAGAGGCTGCCGGTCTTGATCTGGCCTGCGTTTACCGCAACTGCGAGGTCGGCGATGAAGGTGTCTTCGGTCTCGCCGCTTCTGTGGCTGACAACTGTCGAGTAGCCGGATTTGTGGGCGATTTCGATGGTGTCGAGTGTCTCGGAGAGTGTGCCGATCTGGTTGAGCTTGATCAGAACAGCGTTTGCTACGCCGTACTCGATGCCTGCGCCGAGTCTCTCGATGTTGGTTACAAAGAGGTCGTCTCCGACGATCTGGATCTTGTCGCCGAGTCTGTCTGTCATCAGCTTCCAGCCCTCCCAGTCGTCTTCAGCCATACCGTCTTCGATCGAGAAGATCGGGTACTTTTCAACGAGCTTTTCATAGTATTCGACCATCTGCTCAGCCGTTTTTGAAGGTGCACCGGACTTTTTGAATTTGTAGATCCCGTCCTCGTAAAGTTCGGAAGCAGCGACGTCAAGTGCAAGAACGACATCACGGCCGGGAACATATCCAGCCTCTTCGATAGCCGCTACAATGACCTGAAGAGCCTCTTCGTCGTTAGCAAGGTTCGGTGCGAAGCCGCCCTCGTCGCCTACACCTGTCGCGAAACCGTTCTTCTTGAGGATCTTCTTGAGCGAATGGAAGACCTCTGTCGCCATCCTGAGACCTTCGCGGAATGAATCTGCACCGACCGGCATGACCATGAACTCCTGGATATCAACGGTGTTGTCAGCGTGCTGGCCGCCGTTGAGGATGTTGCACATCGGAACAGGAAGGGTGTTTGCGCCGAGTCCTCCGATGTAGCGGTAAAGCGGGATGCCGAGCGAAAGCGCAGCGGCTCTTGCAACAGCCATGGAAACGCCGAGCATCGCGTTTGCTCCGAGGTTCGATTTGTTTTCGGTGCCGTCAAGCTCGATCATCGTTTCGTCGATCATTCTCTGGTCGAGAGCATTCATACCGACGATCTCTTCAGCAATTTTCTCAATATTTTCAACAGCATTGATAACACCCTTGCCGAGAAATCTCTTTTTGTCGCCGTCTCTGAGCTCAAGAGCCTCGTGAACGCCTGTGCTTGCTCCGCTCGGAACCATCGCAGTCGTGACAACGCCGTTTGCAAGCTCGATTTCGACCTCAACAGTCGGATTTCCTCTTGAATCAAGAACCTCTCTGCCTTTAAGTCTCATAATTTCGGTCATTTTTAAATCTCCTAAAAATAAGGTTAATAAAAAGAACGCGGAATTATAGTTGCAAGCGATTTATTAACAAGAAAAAATGGGGAAGAAAAAAGGGCTGGAATGTTACAGCAGCCACCCCTTATAGACCGGCAGATAAATGATCCCGACTTTTCCTCAAGATCTTTAAGAAGTGCCGCAGACCGCGAATGAGCCGTTTCCGAAACGGCTCCACAAAATGAGGTTTCTGAGGAACGAGCTCTACCTGACACACCTGACACTGTTGTAGCCGTCCTTAACGCTGTCGTGCATAATCCCATTAATGACATCCATGATCCATGCGCCGTTCGTATAGCAGACATTGGTAGAGGAAGACCAGAACCATCCGATCGGCGTATCAGGGAAATATGAATACGGTGAATCAGATTTTTCATAGTTCATTAGGGAAAAAAGCTCGTTTTTGTTAGGCAGTCTCCAGTCGGAATATCCCGCATAAGTCGAATCTTCGCAGTATTTCAGTGCCTGCTGCCATGTCTTGTCCGTTACATACTCTTTCTGCCACATGAGACCCGTTCTATTGTCGGTCACAAACTTGCCGTCCGAAGATGTTGTGAAATCACTTGATATAGCAGGCTGTATCTCATCACCGCTGACACAAAGAACTTTGTAAGTTTCGGTTTTCGAGTATGCACTTGAATCATACCCGTGATAGTTTCCATAATAAGGCACAAATACATAAGCATAACTCGCATCTCCTTTGTACTCTTTCGATGTCCAGAAATAGGAGCTGCTCGATGTAGGCATTCCCGTGAAATTGGAGTTTGTTGCCGGATTGTACATGCTGTTGTCAACGATTGTCATAAATTCAAGCGGACTCGGAACACGCCATGTTTTGATGCCGCCGTATTTCGAGCTGTTCAAATCAGCACAGTGGTTCGATGCATCATCCCAAGTGTAGGTGTCTTCTGACGGCGATTGTTCCCAAACAAGACCTGTATTGTTATCAATAACTGTGCCTGACTGAGCACCAGTGCCCGCGGTGAAGCTCTGGGCTGTACATTTGCTCGTATACTGCGTATCCTGACCGAAAAAGTCTGCATTTGACGAGGTCGGACAAGTGATTGACGAAGAATCATTATAGCAGAGAGTCTGACCTGTACAGATTTTTGCAGTGTCGCTGCCGTCAGCGGGCTTTGAACCGCCGCCGCATGAAATCATTAGAAGCATTGCTGCAAGAACAGCAAAAAAAATAAAAGACTTTTTCATTTTTCCTCTCTAAAAGCGGTAACTTACGGTTTTCGATAATAGAGAAGAGCGGTTGAAAAGCAAATTCAGCTGATGAATATCAAAAAAATCTTTCTGTCAACTCGGAAGTTTTCCGACGCTTATAGGTGGTGTGAATGGTTCTTTGCGGCAAGAAGGCTTTTTAGTCGGTTACGAAAAAAATCCTTGACACGAAGTTCTATTTTTCTATAACTATCCGCTTCGTTAGGTTCGTTAAGAGCGAAAGTCTTGAACAGGGTTTTGCTTCCCCTGTTATACTTCGCCTCATCGAAAGATGGACGGAGGGACTAACCTAATAAAAGTAAGCAAAGATCAGGAAATTTTCCCCAAAATTAAATTTCCTTCTTTGCAAGGTAAATAACAACAGACTTTAAAGGAGGAAATCATGTTTCATCTTCGTTTCGATGGCAAAAATTGCCTTGGGAGTGACGGCAAACCGAAAAACCGCTATTTGACTTATGCGAACGCAGAATCAGCCAGATTGTATAGAGAAAAGATGTCCGGCATTCGTTTGCGTGTGTATCAATGTGATATCTGCGGATATTTTCATCTGACAAAAAAGCAAGAACTATAACACAAGGAGGTTTGATGCGCATACTCATAGTAATTCACGGATATCCGCCGTTTTATATGGCAGGTTCCGAGGTCTATACCTACAATCTTGCAAGAGAACTTGCGAAAACCAACGATGTCTTTGTGTTTCACCGAATCGAAGACAAAACGAAGCCGCTTTATTGGCACAAAGATACGAGAGAAAGCGGCGTGAGCATCCGTTATATCAACAATTACGAGCCGGAAAACGCCACATTCTATGACAAATATCTCAATCCCGTGATTGATGACGCATTCCGCGATTATGTAAAACTTATTCAACCTGATGTTGTCCATGTCGGCCACTTGTCGCATCTTTCAACACAGATCCCGATTATTGCAAAAATGGAATTCGGACTTCCGGTCCTGTTCACGATTCATGATTTCTGGATGTTCTGTCACCGCGGTCAGCTGATAAATCCGAAAGACTGGCAGATCTGCCCTCTGCCGAATATCAGCCAATGCACTGAATGTGCTGCTTTTCACTACAAAAAACCCGATTTCAGCACAGAACTTATAAAAGAGCGCGACGAGCATATCCGCAATGTTTTTGACTGCATCGATGTATTCTTCGCTCCTTCACACACTTTGGAAAAATTCTTTATTGATATGGGTGTAGAACCGGAAAAAATCTTTTATTCAAAATACGGATTCAACACTTCCAATATTCAAAAACATCCGAAATTACTGCACGAAAAGATCACTTTCGGTTTCACGGGGCGCATTATCTATACAAAAGGAGTCCATCTTCTGTGCGAAGCGTTCAGCAAAGTACAGGGCAATGCCGGACTTGTGATCTGGGGCGATACAGAGAGTGAATACGGTCTGGATCTGGTCAAAAAATATTCCTGCGAAAACATCGAATTCAAGGGGAAATATCACAATGACAAATTGCAGGAAGTCCTTGATTCTTTTGATGTTCTTGTCTGTCCTTCGATATGGCTTGAAAATGCGCCGCTTGTGATCCAGGAAGCCCAGGCAGCTGAAATTCCTGTTCTTGTGAGCGACAAAGGAGGAATGGCGGAACTGGTGCATGACGGAATCGACGGTTTTACATTCAAACTCGGGGATACGGATGATCTGCGCTCCAAAATGCAGGATATTGTTGATGATCCGCAGAAGCTGCTTAACTTGAAAACTCCGATAGAAAAAGTCCGTTCCATGAAAGATGATGCCGCTTTCTGCATTCAGAAATACTCGGAACTGTCAAAGAAAAAAGTTACTTACCCCCACCGCCCGGCACCGTGGAGAGTGACTTTCATCACGAATCCCGACAAATGCAACCTTCACTGCAAAATGTGTGACACCTTTTCTGCCGACAACCGCATCAGGCTGAAAAAATCCAGTCGTCCGGAGATGGATTTCGCCGTTATCGAAAAGACCGTGAATCTTCTTGCTCCGCACGGACTCAAGGAAATAATCCCCTCAACAATGGGTGAGCCGCTTTTGTATTCGAACTTCGAAGATCTGATAGAGCTGTGCCGCAGGAACAACATAAAAATGAACCTCACTACAAACGGAACATTCCCGCAAAAAGGCGTGGATTTCTGGGCTCCGAAACTTTTGGAGGTGATTTCCGATGTAAAATTCAGCATCAACGGGATAAATCCTGAAATAAACGAAAGTATCATGTGCGGAATCGACACCGGAAAGCAGCTGCGGAACATTGAATATTATCTGAATCTCCGCAAGAAACTCGGCATAAACAGCACCGTCACGCTTCAGTGCACCTTCATGAAGTCCAACCTTTACGAACTGAAGAACATCATTCTCTGGGGAATCGAACACGGTGTAGACAGGATCAAAGGGCATCATTTGTGGAAAACGGCCGATTCTCTGGAAAATGAAATGCTCAGGACTCAGGAAAATGCCCCGCTTTGGAACACTGTCTGCGAAGAATGCCGCCAAACCGCCGAAGGCAGAATCAAACTGGAGAATTTCACGCCAGTTGATTTGAACGAACCTGCCCTTGATGCAAGCGACACAATATGTAAGTTTCTCGGAAAAGAACTATGGATAGAATACGACGGCTCTTACCAGATCTGCTGCTGCCCGGACGAAGTACGCAGAGAGTTCGGCGATTTCGGCAACGTCGCTGAACTTTCCCCTCTTGAAATGTGGAACGGCGGGAAATACCGTGACTTTATCGCAAAATGGGGAGAAAGCGACAACTGCAAAAAATGCAATATGAGGAGAAAAGGGGAGATTGGCAAATGAAACAATTTGAAATCATTCAATCAATGAAAGAAAATGTATTTCCAAAATCAACCGGTCTTAATGCGGCTCTGCTGATAGGATCTTGTGCAAAAGGGACTCTTACTTCAAAATCCGATATCGACATCTCTCTTTGGATTGACAAAGAAGTTTTTGATATGGGGAAATTCATATCATTATTAAAAGAGTCCATTTCAGGCATAGAAAAAATTCTTCCGATAGCAATGCGCGGTAAAATTGCGGTCTATTTTTCGGATTGTCCAAAGATGGAACTGCTCATTTTTTCAACAATTGACGGACTTGACAAACATTTTCTCGGTTCGGAAATAGAAAACCGGCAGGAAAATATTTTATTTTCAAGAGACGGGCTTACTAAAGAAAAGCTCTTATCTCATCTAAGTAAAATCATTTTGCAAAAAGAAGAGAAGGCTCCTTATGAAAAAGAGAGAATTGTCAGAGAACTTGCCGACAGATTCATCTATGAATTTGAAAATGCCTCCTCCAAGCACAAAAGAAGTGACAATTATAAGTTTTATTTTGATTACAATATCGCTCTTCAGATAGCCGTGCAGCTTTCTTATATCGCCCGCGGAAGCATGGCGCATTATTATCTGCCTAAGAACTTTTCGAGCAGCATGAGCAATGAAAAAAAAGAGGAATTTATATCACTTGCCGGCTCGTTGTATCTTCCGGAAGCCAATAAGAAAAAAAGGTTGCTCCTTGATTTTTTCTATGAAGCTATACAGAACTGCAATATTCATTCCACAGCAGAAACCGATGACATGCAAGAGTTTCTTGAATCAGTCTACCGCCGTGATTATATTTGGAATTTTAGAGATATTTCTCTTTTCTGTAAAAATTGCAAAAGCGGATTGATATTCCGTTCTTCAAGTTTTACCAGATATCAACAAGATAAATCAGTTTTTGAATCTGTAATCAAACAATACAAAATCAATACGATAGTAGATCTGCGGGAAGATAAAGAATTGGAAGGAAATTCTTATGACACAGAAATATTAGAAACTCACGGTATAAGATATCTTAATCTTGCAATCGATACAAAACGTCCGTTAGCAGACTTTGCAGAAAACTTGCAACTTGATATGGAAAAAGAATATCGCTGGTTTGCTGTCGGAAACAGGGATTTTTTTAAAAAATTCTTTACTCAAATAAATCCTGAAAAAGACATAACAATGATCCACTGTTTTGCAGGGAAGGATCGTACAGGTTGTGTCTGTGCACTAATAGAACTTCTTGCCGGAGAATCGAAAAATACTGTGGAAACTGATTATCTTGAAAGCGAAATGGATAGCAATATAAGGCATATAAGAGCATTTGTTGATGCGATTTATGAAAGCGGAGGATCCGAAAAATTTTTGTTGTCGTGCGGCGTTCCGGCTGAAACAATCAATTTCTGGAAAAAAACTATAAAAAGAGAGGGACGCAATGAATAACTTTTTAAGCGAGCTCCGAAAAATCAAGGATCCCGACAGCAAAACTATCGCCGTTTTAATTCGGCATGGAGAACGAGAAAACATACCAGAAGGAACTTTCGGAAACGAAATTCTCCTGACAGAAAAAGGAAAACATGATTCAACGGAACTTGGGAAACAGCTTGCTGCTCATCGAATTAACAAAATTTTCACCAGTCCCGTCAAACGTTGTGTGCAAACTGCAGAGATGATAAAAAAAGGTTTGAGACAGGATGTTAAGATAATTCTTTCGAATCAGCTTGGGAATCCCGGATTTCATATTTCTAACGGACATACAGCCGGGAAAGCATTTTTGGATCACGGATGTTTCGGAGTTTTCGAGCGATTCTTACACAACGAGAATATCGAAGGTGTTGCCGACGCAAATTCTCTTAGAACCGACGCGGTCAACTGGCTGTATAAAGAAACTAAAGAAAATGGTCTGACCTTGTTTATAACGCATGACTCGTTGATTGCTCATTTCGCATTCGCAAACAACATAAGAGAATATTCAGCCGACAATTGGGTCGATTTTCTGGATGGTATAATATTAAATTTTTCAGAGGGAACGAAAAAGTGAAACCTACTCTCGCACTTTACGGCATAAAAGACCGCAACAACACAAAATATCCGGCTTTCGTTCACGATCACAATCTCTGTCTCATGCAGGACGGGAAAATTATTCAGTACCTGCAGCTGGAACGCTACACGCGGCGGAAGTATGATAACCGGCTGGATCTCTTCATTGAAGAACTGACAGGGAATCGAATTATCGATCTACCCGAAGATTTTGACTTCGTATGCGTCAATGATTTTACCGGAAACGCTTTCATTTCCTCTGGCGGAAGATGGCATTTCGAGTCCGATTTCCGGAAAACGCTTTCACCCTCGCTGATTCCGGCGCACGCTTACCTGAACGATGCCGGCGGTTTCGGCGGAAAAGAGTTGCCGGCTTTCTGCTGCCCGCACGAAATCGCACATATTTTTTCCCCCGTTCCTTTTTACGGAGAGTTTAGGGACAACAGTATTCTCGTTTCTTTTGACGGAGCTTCAAGCCTCGGAAATTATTCGGCATTTTTGTATCAAAACACTAAATTGACGCTTATTGAAAACAATTGGTCGGATTTAGGTTTTGCCTCAAAATTTTTCAACGACAACAAACTCTCCTTTCTTATGCTTGGCACAGAACAGACCGAGCATTGCTCCGTTCCCGGAAAACTCATGGGGTTTGCAAGTTGGGGAAAGTACGATCCTGAAATTGAAATCTGGCTCCGTGAAAACGACTTTTTCAACCGCTACAATAATTTCAGCGGAAGCGGAATCCTTGATTCAATCAGGAAGCGCTTCGGTGATGTCTGTTCCGGCTTTGATACTCACAACGGTTTTTTGCAGGATTGTGCAGCAACTTTACAGCATATTTTTGAAAATGCAGTGCTTGAAAAACTCACTTCTCTTCAGGAAAAATTTCATGCAGATTATCTCTACTACGGCGGCGGTTGCGCACTGAACATCGTTACGAACACAAAAATCGTCGAAAGCGGACTCTTCAAGGATGTGTTTATCGCTCCCTGCTGCAATGACAGCGGTCTAAGCATAGGAGCTGCCGCATTTCTGGAAATACAGAAAGGAAACAAAATTCAATTTCACAATCCGTATCTCTGCAATATAGGACTTTCAGAAACAGAATATGAAGTTTCGGATTCTGAAATAAAGGCAACGGCAGAACTTCTTATGCAGCACAAAATTGTGGGAATCTGCAACGGAACAGCGGAAACCGGCCCCCGCGCCCTCGGGAACAGAAGCCTTGTCGCTCTTGCCGACAGCAGAGAACTGGCTCGGAAAATTAGCATGGAAGTAAAAAAACGCGAGTGGTATCGTCCTGTCGCACCTATTATGCTGCTGGAGAATGCAAAAACAGCTGCCGAACAGAAAGTGTCATCTCTCGCCCGCTTTATGCTCCAGGACTTCACTGTCAAAAACGAATACCGTGAAGAAATGGCCGGAGTGATTCATGCGAACAATACTGCGAGGATACAGACTGTTGCGGACAAATCAGAAAATCCGTTTATATTCCGCCTTCTTTCTTTTCTGCATGAAAAACACGGAGTGACTGCGCTTATCAATACCTCTTTCAACGCACAGGGCGAACCGATAGTCCATACTGCGCAGCAGGCTTTACAGTCGGCGAAAAAGATGAACCTTGACGGAATAGTAATTAACGGAAAATTGGAGATTTTAAGATGAACTGGCGCGAAATAAAAGACAATCAAACGGAAAAACGGTTTTATTTTAACGGAAAACCCCTTTCCAAACAGTTCAAGTCGCTTCTCAAATTTCACGAACCGGGACTCGCACCTGTTGAGGATGAAAGCGGCTGGCATCATATTGATGTCAACGAAAATGCAATATATCCGGAACGTTACGAGCGGACTTTCGGCTTCTACTGCGGCCGTGCTGCGGTAACATCAAAAGAGGGTTGTTTTCACATCGGAACGGACGGAAAGTCAGTATATTCCGAACGATATGCATGGTGCGGAAATTTTCAGGAAAACATCTGCACTGTCCGTGACAAAAACGGCAATTATTTTCACATCGGAACGGACGGAAAACGGCTTTACAAGGAAAGTTATCTTTATGCCGGCGATTTCCGCGACGAAATTGCCTGTGTAAAATGTTCCGACGGTTTTTGGCGGCATATAAAGGCAGACGGCACTTTTCTGAACTCAAAAGGCTTTCTGGATCTGGGAGTTTTCCACAAAAATATCGCTCCTGCCCGAGACAAAGATGGCTGGTTTCATTCGGATGTCAGCGGCGAACCTCTTTATGCTGAAAGATATCTGAACATTGAACCGTTCTACAACGGATTCGCTCTGGTAACGAATTTCGACTGGTCAAAAAAAATAATAAATGAAAAAGGAGAAACCATCTTATGGGTATGAAAGACAAAAAAATTCTGGTAACAGGAGCTCTCGGCTTTATAGGACGCACGCTTCTGGAAACATTGGCAGAACAGGAAACCGGTACAGAACTTTACGGAATCGACATAAAAAAGTTCCCTGAAAATGGTGAAAAACTGAAATCCGTTCATTTCGAGAATATCGACATCAGGGATGAAGATAAAATCAAATCATATATCCGCAGAAACCACTTTGACGGGATCGTGCATCTTGCAGCAGTAAGCCGTGTTGCGGTAGCGGAAGAAGACAAAAAGAAATGCATTGACACGAACTACAAGGGAACTAAATACATTTCGGAAGCAGTCAGCGAAAATCCCGATTCATGGATGATTTTCGGAAGCAGCAGGGAAGTTTACGGCGAGCAGGAAAATTTTCCTGTTTCAGAAGATGCGGAACTCCTTCCTCTCAACATTTACGGATTCTACAAACTGGAGGGAGAGCGTGTGGTCAGAAAAAACGTAAAAAAGCACTTTATTCTCCGTTTTTCGAATGTATACGGCAACGAATACGACATTCCTGAACGTGTTATCCCGAAATTTGTCTCCGAAGCTCTCCGCGGCGGAGAGCTGGTGCTTGAGGGCGGAGAACAGATAATCGATTTTACCCACATCAACGATACGGTTTCAGCTATTATCAAATGCATTAAAATGCTCTCAAACAATGAAATAGCGCAGGAAACGATGCATATTCTACCCGGGATTGGTCGTAAGATCACCGAAATAATTGATATTCTGCATGACAACGGAATAAATTTTTCCGTTAAAGTTAATCCGCCGAGAGACTATGATGTGCAGAGATTTATAGGAAATCCTGAAAAATGCAGGCGAATACTTAAGAATCCTATGTTCATAGACTTGGAAACAGGAATTAAAGATCTCATCAGAATATATAAATCTTAAACTTTTTCCATCCAAGACCTCAGAGAAGGGATTCCCCCAGAAATTCCAGCGGCGGAACAAACTTTTCGGCGTTGTAGAGCTCTATCATGAAATCGTCGTTCTGCTCTGTGTAAAGTTCCCAGACGACTCTTCCGTCGCGGGTCAGCTCGAAGAGGGACGAGTTTTCCGGGAGTCCGACCATCCCTTTTGTTACGAAAATATTGCCGTTTTCAAGGTAATCGGCGTCTCCGAAGGCGGGGGCGAACCACTTTCTGTCAAGCTCAGAGGCATCGAATTCAAAGGATATTTCGGCGGTCATCGAATTTTCGTCGTAAATATACTCAATAACTCTCGAGTAGTTCCGCTCGTTCCAGCCGTTGTCGTAGAAGAGAAGCGCCTTTCCGTCTTTGCGGATTTTCGGGTCGTGAGGGTAGTCCGGCCAGGGAAACTCATGTTCGGATAGCATCGCAAAATCGCCGTCCTTGCCGAATTTCCACAAAATTTCCTTTGTTTCCATATCCATTTTGTAAAATCCGAGGCGGCGCGGGTTGATATAGAGAAAACGTTTTTCCGGGTCTGTGAAGGCGGTGTTTGTGTGGGTCCAGTCGCACCATTCGCTTTCATCGTCCGCACAGGTTATGTCGTCGAAATAGTCGAGCGAATCGAGATAACCCCAGCTCCAGAGCTCGTTGTAGTCTCTGTCGACATTGACGATCCTGTCGGTAACGACTTTGTCCTGATAGACTGCCTGGATGAAAAGGATGGTTCCGTCGTCGAGCAGCCTGTAGTCATGATGCCAGCTGTTTTCAGCATAGTAATAGCTCGCTATATCTTTGGATTTCCAGAGGATATTGCCCTCAAGATCGATTTCGATGCCCTCTTCGGCCGGGATATCCTGCATACTGAATTCCTTTTGGATCCCGGCGAAAATCGTCTGGGTGTCTTCGCGGTAGTCGGCGTCGCTTATCATTGCGTAACCGGCGAGGTAGTGTTCGAAATACCAGACGACAAATCCCTCTGTATCGACCATGAATATCACGGGCGGCATCTCTACTGATTCGGGTTCGGCTAGCTGCGAAAAGAGAACGAACCCGGGCTGGACAAACTCCCTGTCGTTTGCGACAAGATATGGCTTTACGATAGAATCAGGTATATTTCCTGAATGAAATTCAGCTGTTGCGAGGAGCTCCGGTTCAGGTTCGTCCGAGTAGACTTCGATCTTGTAATCAAGATTTTCGTGCATTCCCCAGAGGAAGAAATAGTGCTCGCTTTTTGCTGTCTCTTCGCTGATTTTGTAGCCGGAGTGCTTTTCCGAGTAGTATTTTACAAAGGTTTTCCTCTCTTCGGTGGTTGAAAAGGCGAGTCTGCACGAGAGGACGTTTTTATCGTTTGCTGTGACTTTCAGGTCGTAAAGAGGGCCGTTTTCGGAAGTGTTGTCTTCATCAGGGATCACTTCGTGACCGCTGTCGGGAGTCTCCTGTGACGGAACGGAAATCCTGTTTTCGCACGAAATTAAAAAGAAGAGCGACAAAACAACGATTTTCAGAACAAGGGAAAAGTGAGACATGACATACTCCGAAAACTAAAACAAGTATTTACAGATACTTAACAAATATATACAGCGTGCTTATTGCGATCACGATTATTGCAGCCGGAGCGCTCAGCCTGCAGTATCTGCCCCAGCCGACAGGGTGTCCGGATTTTGCCGAAACGGATGTGCCGACTACATTCGCGCTCGCTCCGATCGGTGTCCCGCTGCCGCCGATATCTGTTCCCATCGAAAGCGCCCATGCCATGGTTTCAAGCGAAACTCCTGTGGTCACAGAGAGTGATCTGATGACGGGGATCATTGTTGCGGCGAAAGGAATGTTGTCGATGAAGGCGCTCGCTACTGCCGAGACCCAGATGATTATGGCGATCATTATGTGCGCATTTCCGGCGGAGACTCTTCCGATGAAGTCGGCTATGAGTTTGAGGATGCCGGTCTGCTCCAGGCCGCCTACGACGAAGAAAAGCCCGATGAAGAAAAGAAGCGTCTTGTAATCGACGCGCTTTAATATTTCAGGAGCGTATTTCGGCGAGCCTAGAAGGGTGAGCGCCGCTATTCCGAGGCCGATACTGGCTACTGTGAGCCCTGTCTGCGCATGGGTCACGAGCAGGACGACCGCAATCGAAAAGATTATGCAGCTGTTGCTGAAGCCGATCCTGCTTCTTATTGCCGATTTCGGTGACGGGATTGTCGAAATGTCGATCTCTTTGCCGGCATTGACATACTCCTTCCGGCATACGATAAAGAAATAGACCAGAGTGAATGCAAGGCATATGAATGCGATTATCCCGGTATTTTTGAAGAAGTCGCCGAAGGAGTAACCGAGACTTGTTCCGATAATGATATTCGGCGGATCACCGCACATCGTCGCCGAGCCGCCGAGGTTGGCGCAGAAAATTTCGGCAAGGATCATGCTTACCGGATTGAATTTGAGAAGCTGTGAAAGTTCGACCGTGACCGCAGCGAGAAAAAGGATGACCGTTATGCTGTCGATGAACATCGAGAGGGCGAACGAAATCAGCATGAATGCGACGAAAATGTAGATCACGCGGTAGTGTACGAGTTTTGCCAGCCTCATGCAGAGCCAGCGGAAGAAGCCGGAAGAGCCCATGCCCTCGACCATGACCATCATTCCCGCGATGAAGAAGATCGTCGCCCAGTTTATCCCGCTTGAGTTCTCCGGGACGTCACCGGCGCTGTACCAGAAGCTTTTCGTCAGGATGGTTTTCAGATTCAGTGTCTCCATGATCGCGTCGGAGCTGTGCAGCCCGAGCCCGAAGACAAACAGGACAGTCAGAACGGCGCTGCCCAGCGTTACAAAGTGGCGCTCGATCTTTTCCGTTACCATGAGCGCGAACATCACAATAAATATCGTTACTGAAAGAATTTGTGCCAGTATCACGGCTATCCCTCATTCCTATACCATAATAATATATATATGACCTTCGTTTTTGCTGCGACGGTCAGAAAAAACTATGCGTTATAGTACGGGAGTTTTTTTTTGCAATAAACAATCATTCATAAATATAATGCCTCCGCAAATTATTGATTTACTTGAGACTGCGGATGAAAAAAGAATGAAATCAAACCTTTCAGACAAGCCGGACTGGCTGAGGTAATCATGAAATACGATTTTGACACAGTGATAAACCGCCGCGGAACAGACAGTGTAAAGTGGAATGTCGGGAAAAACGAACTTCCGATGTGGGTCGCAGACATGGATTTCAGAGTGGCGCCGGAAATCGGAGAAGCGATAAAAAAGCGGATGGAACACGGAGTTTTCGGCTATTCCGTAATTCCTGACGAGTGGTATGGAGCCTACATGAACTGGTGGAGAGAGCGTCACGGTTTTTTAATGAAAAAAGATGGGCTTCTCTTCTGCACAGGCGTTGTGCCGGCGATCTCCTCGATCGTGCGGAAACTCACGACGCCTAATGAAAATGTCGTTATCCAGACTCCGGTCTACAACGTTTTTTTCAACAGCGTTTTGAACAACGGATGCCGCGTTCTTGAAAACCAGCTTGTTTATGACAGCACAAACTGTACATACAGCATGGATCTTGAAGATCTTGAAAAGAAACTTGCAGATCCGCAGACGACTCTGATGATCCTCTGCAATCCGCACAATCCGGTCGGAAAGATCTGGGAGAGAAAAACTCTCGAAAAAATAGGCAGCCTCGCAAAAAAGCACAATGTCACGGTGATTTCCGACGAGATCCACTGCGACATAACCGAGCCAGGGAAAAGCTATGTTCCCTTTGCATCGGTTTCAGATATCTGCCGCGAAATTTCGGTCAGCTGCATCGCTCCGACAAAGGCTTTCAACATTGCCGGAATGAAGAGTGCCGCAGTCTATGCCGAAAATCCCGTTCTCCGCCACAAAGCTTGGCGGGCTCTCAATACAGACGAAATCGCTGAACCGAATTCTTTTGCCTGCATTGCAGCAGTTGCTGCTTTTTCTGAAGGAGGCGAATGGCTTGATGCGATGCGGGAATATGTCTCGGAAAACAGAAAACGGGTTTGCGAGTTCATGAAAAACGAAATCCCTGAAATTTCTGTTGTCAAAAGTGACGCGACCTATCTTTTGTGGCTCGATATCTCGAAAACCGGCATGGAAAGCACCCGGTTTGCAGCGGAAATCAGAGAAAGGACAGGGCTTTTCCTCACAGCCGGATCTGTTTACGGCGAGGCCGGAAAGAACTTTCTCAGAATGAACATCGCGTGTCCGAAAGCCACTTTGGAAGACGGCCTCACCCGCTTGAAAAAAGGAATGACCCGAGGAGATCGTGACTAAAAAGCTTCTTTTCATAAATCCGTTTGTCGAAGATTTCACGGCTTACAACCTCTGGGCGGTGCCGCTCGGGCTCTTCCGGATCATGGAGTTTTTCGAGTCGCAGGGCGAAGAGGTGATTTACCTTGATCTTCTGGACGGTCCTCGGGTCGCGGAGGAGGGGATGATTCCGCCGGTCTGCCGCAGCTGGGGGCGTCATTCTTACTGGAAGAGGGAGATCGAAAAGCCGCGTGAGCTTAGCTTTGTGCCGCGCAGCTACTTCCGTTTCGGAGCATCCGACGAGAAGGCGCGTGAACTGCTGGCGGCTGTCGGGAGACCGGACAAGGTCTATATCACGACCGGCATGACATATTGGTACCGTTGTGCGCAGAGGGTGATCGGGTTTGTGCGCGAGCTCTTCGGTGATGTCGAAATCGATGTCGGCGGCATCTCGGCAACGTTGATACCGGCTCTTTTTGAGCGTGAAGGCGTGACGGTGCATTCCGGCAGGGCTCAGATCCCTACAGAAATTACCGGCACCGGTTGCAGGAGCCTGCCTGGCCTCATGTTTTTCCCTGCCAATCTGGTAGAGGGGTGTCCGAACCGCTGTCCCTACTGTTCCAGCGCGATCTTTTACCCGAAGGTCTCTCGGCGGAGTACCGGGACCCAGGCTGACAACCTTGAAAAGTGGCACGCAGAGACCGGACGCGCCGATGTCGCCTTTTACGACGACGCGCTTCTGCTCAGGAACGGTCGTTATCTGCGGGAGTTCCTGGATAGACTTGGACCCGGAAAGTACCGCTTCCACACACCGAACGGCCTGCACCTCCACGAGGTCGATGACAGACTGTGCGAATATTTCACCTGCTATGACTTCCCTCAGCTGCGCTTCGGTTTCGAGACGGCATTCGCCCGCTACGATGACAAAACCTCGCTTGAACAGCTGATCCAGACAGCCGGCAGGCTTACGGCGCACGGCTATCCGCGTGACAGGATCGGAGTCTACCTTCTCTGCGGGCTGCCCCATCAGAGCGTGGCCGAGGTCGAAAAGAGCATCGATGTCGTTGCAGAGCTGGGGCTGAGACCCTATCTGAGCGAATTTTCCCCCGTGCCCGGCACCTCACTCTATTTTGATCACATCACTGAGAGTAAGCTTGACTTTGTCAATGAACCGCTTTACCAGAACAACACGCTTTCGTCGTTCCGTAGCCCGGTTTTTACGCCGGATGTTATGAAAAGACTGCGTGACAGACTGAACAAAATCTATGAAACGGAGGGCAGCTACTCGTCATGAAGCTCAAGCTGAGGATCATATTCGGTGCCGCAGCTATCGTTGTCGTCTCTCTTTTTCTATTTCTTCAGAGCTTTTCCGTATATTCTGAGGATCACGCCTGCATTGTTTTTGCAAACGTTGACCGCAAACCTGATTTCGGCGAAATAAACCTCGCTGATTACAATGATTCTGAACTTTGCAATGTGGGTAACACTCTGATTTTACATAATTTTCTTGCTAATCAGAAGGGGCGTGCCGATTTTAGGGCAGGAGCTGTTTCAATTTTGGCAGATTCTGAAATTCCTGAAAAAAAGCAGGATGAACCTGTTTTTGACACTGCCTCTGAAAAGTTGGAGACAGAATCTGACAATCAGGCAGCTGCAGAGAGAAAAATAAAGGGAAATTATGATTTTACCGTTGTCGGGATCATCGGAGACAGAGCAGTTTTCACGGATGAAGAGCTCGACGATGCGGTTTTGAAGGTTCAAAGCGACTATCCGGGACCCGGGATCATCGTTACCCGAGGGTACAAAATTCCTGATTCGGCGGTAACGGCTGTCGACAAGTTGAGAGTGGAGTTTTCCGACAAGCCGGAGATCATAATGTCGGTATTTTCGGTAATTCATCTTGAGGACGATTCGAAAAAGGTAATTTTCAGGTCTATAAGCGATCGTTATGCCTACGAATTTTCGTTGAAACATGCTGAAGAAGCACCTGACACGGACGCTTTTTGAGTTATCAACATTTTTGTTATTTCGCCTCTTTTTTTGGTCAAAAATCTTATTGAAATCAAGAACTTTAAAGGGTTGCACAAAAAAATGTGCAATGCGAAATGCTAACGATATCAACGGTTTAACCCTTAACACTAGAGTTTTTTTGTTGAAAACTTATATAAGATTCACATAAGATTATAAATGTTGAAAAAATGTTGAAAAAGTAGACTCTTTTACACTTTTTTAGCTTAATTTTAGCAAAGAGGATTAACATTTGACTACAAACCTTACCGAACCACAAAAAAGAGCTGTCGAGACCACCGAAGGGGCGATTTTGGTATTCGCCGGCGCCGGCTCCGGAAAAACGAGGGTGATCACTCACAGGATCGCGCATCTCATCGAAGATCTGCAGGTCAAGTCCGAAAATATTCTGGCTGTGACATTCACAAACAAGGCAGCCAGAGAGATGAAATCGAGGGTCGCCTCGCTCCTTTCCCAGCCTGACGAGCTCAAGGGGCTGACGATCTGCACATTTCACGCACTTGGGCTCAGGATCATTCGAGCCGAGCATGAACTTTTAGGTTATCCTGCTGATTTTACAGTATATTCTACATACGAACAGACAGAGTTGATGAAGCAGGTGATGGAGGAGCAGCACATTTCGGCGGAGCGGTTCAATCCGCAGACCCTTGTTGCGGTCATCTCAAAAATGAAGAACAACCCCGATCTGCTCAACGACCCGGGTTTTTTGGTCGGGAGTCTTGTGAACGGTGTAGCCAAGAGACTTTTCGATCCATACAACGCGGCTCTGAAGGCTCGCGGCGCTGCCGATTTCGACGATTTGATAACGGGCTGCGTCCATCTATTTAAGAATAATGATGAGATCCGCAAAAAATACTCCTCGCGCTACCGCTATGTTATGGTCGACGAGTATCAGGATACGAACAACGCGCAGTTCGAATTCGTAAAGCTGCTCTCGTCCGTGCACAGGAATATTTTTGTCGTAGGCGATGACGACCAGAGCATCTACAGCTGGCGCGGCGCAGACATCGATAATATTTTAAGCTTTGAACGCGACTTTGAAAAATCCACGGTCATCAGGCTCGAGGAGAATTTCCGCTCTACAGGGGAGATCGTCGACTACGCCTCGAAACTGATATCAAACAACAGGAAAAGGGCGCAGAAAAGCTGCTTCGCGAAGGCCAAGGGAGCTCCGGGCGACGGCATCGAGCGGCACAAGCTGGCTGACGAGACCTCTGAAGCCGAGTTCGTGGCTGAAACCATCGACACCTGGCATAGCGGCGGCTTCAAGCTTTCGGATGTCGCCGTGATCGTCCGTGCGAACTACCAGACAAGCTTTTTTGAGCTTGCTTTCAGGAAGCACAGGCTGCCTTACACGATTGTCGGAGGCCAGAAGTTCTTCGAGAACAAGGAGATCAAGGATATTCTGGCGTATATCCGGGTACTCCTGAACCCTGCAGACGAAATCAACCTTCGCAGGATCATCAACTATCCGGCACGCGGCATAGGAAACGCTACAATTGAAAAACTGAGCACTGTGAGCCGCTCTCAGGAACTGAAGCCGGGGCAGATTTTGCGGGATTTCGGCATTTTCAAGCCGCTTTTCGGCAACGAGTCGAAGGCTCTGGGAGCATTTGCCGAACTGATGCAGCGGTTCGAAGCGGAGATCAACAGGCCTGATCCGGCAGCTTTTGCGGTCAAGCTTATCGACGGAATAAAGCTCGAGGCCGAGGTCAAAAAAAGTGCCGAAAGCGAGGCAGCGGCAAGAGTCCGTCTCGACAACATCTCTGCCTTTATAACTGCGGTCGCAAGCGATCCGAAGGCAGAAAACTGTAAAAGCTCGCGTGAATTTTTTGCCTCTTTTGTGAATGACGCCGCGCTTGCAGGAGATGACGAGGAGGAGAAGGGGAACGGCGGAGTGACTATCATCACGGCCCACAGCGCGAAGGGACTTGAGTTCGAACGCGTTTTTGTCCCCGGTTTTTATCAGGGGGGCTTCCCGAACCACCGTGCGATAGAAGAGCACAACATCGAGGAGGAGAGGCGGCTTGCCTATGTCGCATTCACGCGTGCAAAACGCAGACTCGTGATAACCATACCCGAAAACGTGACTTTCCGAGGCAACAAAAAGAGCGTGAAACCCTCTGTATTCCTGGATGACGCAGGTTCCGGCAATGTCGAGGTCGTAGATGACGAAGACTTCAGGAAGAAGCTGCAGGAGATGATCGACCGGTTGAAGAATTCTCAGCAGGGAAACAGCTAAACCCGGCAAAAAAATCATTTCCGGCAAAAAAAATCACAAAATTTTTCCAATAAAACCAGTTATTTGCAAAAAAGTTGAGAAAAAGTGA
>DBXP01000028.1 GCA_002309575.1 bacterium UBP6_UBA1209
TCTCCGGAATCAGTTGAATCACCGGAATCAGTTGAATCACCGGAATCAGTTGAATCACCGGAATCAGTTGAATCTCCGGAATCAGTTGAATCTCCGGAATCAGTCGAATCTCCGGAATCAGTCGAATCTCCGGAATCAGTTGAATCTCCGGAATCGGTCGAGTCACCGGAATCAGTCGAATCACCGGAATCAGTCGAATCACCGGAATCAGTTGAATCGCCGGTATCGGTCGGTGCTGTGTCGCCAATTGTGTCGGAAATATCATCCGCATCAGATAATTCTATGCCGTCATAGTCGTAAAAATTTTCCTTGAAGCCGTTGTCGTCGCAGCTAACAAAGAAAAAAACTGCTAAAACAGCAAAAAAGAACGAAAAGTTTTTCATCTTATCCTCCTGTAATAAAAGTTTTTTCGGACATAATTTATGCTCAAAATTCAGAAAAATCAAGGCCTTTTGTTCGATTATGGCTGGAATATGCCGTTATATCAGGAGTTCAGGAGCGTTATTGCTGTTTTTTCAGGATGTCATAAACCTGAAAAAGGATGTTCATCGCCTCCCGCGGGGTGAGTTTTTCCGGGTCGTTCTGGTTTAAAATACGTTCGATTTCGTAGAGGTGGTCCGGTTCGGAGGGTGTGTTGTCCGTGAAGACCGAGAAGATGTCGCTCTGCATCGTGCTTCCTTTTTCGAAACGCATTTTTCTGTCGGCTTTTTCCATTTCTCGCAGGGTCGCCTCCGCGTTTTTGATCACCTCACGCGGCATGGTCGTCATCTTTGCGACCTCGACTCCGAAGCTGCGGCTGCTGCCTCCCTCCGCCAGCTGGTAGAGAAACTTGATCCTTCCGGCATATTCCTTGGTCGACATGTGAAAGTTGCAGACGCTCGGGAAGTCTTCTGAGAGCTCTGTCAAGATGTGGTAATGTGTCGCGAAGAGCGTGATCGCGTTGATTTTTGTGATAATAAACTCGGCAATGGCCTTTGCGAGGCTGATCCCGTCGTAGGTCCCGGTTCCGCGTCCGATCTCGTCGAGGATTATCAGTGAATTTTTTGTCGCCGAATTGAGGATAGCCGCCGTCTCCTTCATCTCGACCAGGAATGTCGATTCTCCTTTCGAGAGGTTGTCGCTGGCGCCGACGCGTGTAAAAATAGAATCCACAATGCCTATTTTAGCCTTTTGAGCCGGAACGAAGCTGCCGGTCTGGGCGAGCAGAACTATAAGCGCCGTCATCCTCATGATAGTTGATTTTCCGCCCATGTTCGGACCGGTGATGAGACAAAAACGTCTAGTCCTTTCACCAACTTCCACGCTTGCAGGCACATATTTTTCACGTGAAACAGCTGCTTCGATGACCGGGTGGCGTCCGTCAACGATGGAGATCATGTCGTCGTCGCTGATTTCTGGACAGCAGTAGCGGTTGTCCCGGGCGAGCTTCGCGAAACCGCAGAAAACGTCGAGCCACGAGATAAATTTCGCCAGCCGCTGGATCTCAGTCTTGTATCTTTCGATTTCGCAGACCGTCTCCTCCAGGATCTGGAGCTCAAGACTGGTCATCCTCTCTTTTGCCGTCAGCAGATCCTCCTCAAGCTGTTTCAGTTCGCTCGTGAAGTAACGTTCCGCGCCGATAGTGGTCTGCTTGCGGATGTACTCGGGCGGGACCTTGTCTTCAAAGCGTTTGCTGATTTCGATATAGTAGCCCGTGACGCGGTTGTAGCCGATTTTCAGCGCCGGGATCTGCGTGCGTTCGCGCTCCTTCGTTTCGAGAGCCACGATGTGCCCGCGTGAGTTGTTGACAAGATCGGAAAGCTCGAAGAGATCCTGTCTGAATCCCGAAACGACAAAGCCGCCCTCCTTGTAGTTGAACGGTGGTTCGTCAACGAAGCGGCTGCTCCAGCTCTTGACAGTCGCCTGAGTCAGCGATAATTCGTTATCTCCCTGAAAAAACGGCATGTTTTCGTTCATTTCGAGTATCTTCGAATGGAGTTTGAGAGCAAAATCCAGAGAGTCGGCAAGAGCGGCGATCTCCCTCGGAGTGCCGCGTTTTACCAGGATCCGGCTCAGCGTCCGCTCAAAGTCGCGGATGTGGGAGATCTCTCTTCTCAGTTCGTCCAGGACCAGCGTATTTTCGGTCAGAAAAGAGACGCATTCCTGCCTGCAGAGGATCTTTTCGCGGCTTTTCAGAGGCTTTTTTATGACCTCGGCAAGAAGCCTTTTCCCCATCGGGGTCTGTGTCCTGTCGATAGCCCAAAGGAGCGAACCGACCCGCTCTCCGCCGATGAGAGTCTTTTCTATTTCAAGGTTGGCGACCGTGTTGTAGTCAAGCGAAGCCGTGTCGCTGTCCTTCCATTCGATCGGGGCGCGAAGCGGCGGAAAGTTGCCGAAATAGAGCGAATCGATGTAGAAAAGCATCTGCCGGATCGACTCGACAAGACCGTGTTCGAGAGCCAGAACAGCCTCGGATTCCAGATACTCGGCGGCATTCTGTGACGGGACCCAGTCCTCCTGCTCGGATCGGTCGAGGACTTCGCCTGAAACGAGCGAAGAGGGCTCGGACAGTACGATTTCCCTCGGAGAGACCATCGAAACAGTCTCGAAAAGCGCAGCCTCCTGCGATCTTGTGTAGAAGACATCTCCGCAGCTTACATCGATCCAGCAGAGAAAAGCCTCGTTTTTATTGAGAAAAATCGACATCAGCCAGTTGCTTTTGCTTTCGACGAGAGAACTCTCCTCAACGATCGTTCCGGGTGTCAAGATCCTCACGATATTGCGCTCGATAGTCCTTTTTTTCTGGTTCGGAACGTCAAACTGCTCGCAAATCGCGATCTTTTTCCCTGCCTCAAGAAGCTTTTTGATGTACTGGTCCGCGCTGTGCCACGGAACGCCGGCAAGAGGGATATCTGCATCCTTGTGACGGGAAGTCAGAGTAATTCCAAGTATTTCCGATGCTTCGACAGCGTCTTCGAAGAACATTTCGTAAAAGTCGCCCATCCTAAAAAAGAGAATCGCGTCCTTATACTGTTTTTTAAACGCCATATACTGCTGCATCGCGGGAGTTTCGAGCGCTTTTTCCTTGGGAGTCATCTTTTCCTCAGTTCAAAATCAAAATTTAACGGGTGATTATAGTCAAAAATTTTTATTTGTGAGGTTAAAAATCAGTTCTTTGTTCCTTTGGGTAGAAGCGTGCAGGATCGCTATGGCGATAAACTGCTCTTTCGGAACGACCCTTTCGCCGAACCATCTTCTTGATGCCAGCCAGCCCTGAAGTGCCAGCATCATTACGGCGTCAAGGTTGAATTCTCCGAACCTGTAGCCGATATTTACAACATTCTTTCCTTCGACAGGAAAGGGAAGGGTGTTGACCGTGGTGCATTCGTCCTTCCAGTTGGAAAGGGGATAAAACCTGCCGAATTTATCCTCCCAGCCATGCTCCTGCCTTGCATAAATCCTGATCTCAGCTCCTGTCGCGGAGATCGCTGAGGCGATAGAGCGGGCGGCACCTCCGTTTCCGAGGATACAGCATGTTTCAAGCGGCGTTTTTTTCATTTTCAGCCACTCGAGAAGTCCCGTTCCGTCGGTGTTGTCTCCGATGATCCTGCCCTCGGATCTAAAGATCGTGTTGACGCTTCCAGCCCTCTCTGCCCTTTCCGTAAGGCTGTCGCATAGCTTTAAGACCTCTGTTTTAAACGGGATCGTGACGTTTGCTCCAAGACACTCCGGATCCCGTAAAAGTCTGTCGAAATCCTTGAACTCTCCCCGAAACGGCAGGTAGAGGATACTGTGACCCGCCAGAAATGCGGCGTGCTCCTGAAAAAAGGGCGAAAGAGAAAAATCGAGAGGAAAACCGTAAATATAGATGCGCAAACTGAACCGTTAAAACCTAGAAAAGATCTCCCATGCCGTTGTCGAAACTGTTGTCGAGGATTCCGCGGTCGATATATTTAACGATCTCTGCAAACAACATGAAGTCGTCAATATCTGCAAATGAATTTAAATATTTAAGAACACTCTTGGTTTCAAGCATGAACTGAAGTGTATCGAGCTCTGTTTTGTTGAGCGAGGAGAGTTTTCCCATCATGGGAAGTTTGAGTTCAAGTTTGTTGTGAGAGCTTATCTTTCTCCACTTCATAAGGTCGTTGATCTGAGAGGTCGCGCTTTCGAAAAGCTCTGTGAGGCTCTTGTTCGGAGTATCGGTTTTGATCCCTTGGTCAGCTTTGAAGAAGTATTCGCCGACATTTGCAAGCAAAACTCTCGAAAGAGCCTTCTCCTGCGAGAAGTTCGGATTGGTAAGGTCTCTGCAGGCGATCATGCCCTTTGTGCTGATGACGATCTCGGTATCCTGTTTGAAGGGGGTTGTCGCTTTTATTGTCAAAACTCCGGAAGTTGCCGCCTGACTCAGCATCTGAATAAGATCGGTAATGTCGATCGTTGACAGATCGCCGGAGGTCGAAGTCCTTGTGTTTGCAAGAGCGTCCTTTTCGATATCGGCCTTGCCTGCGCGTTTGAGGCTGAGCCTTCCGATCTGGATCTTTCCCGGATCTATGGCCGCCGGTTTTTCCGGATTTTCGAGAGTGAGCGGTTCTGCATCGCTGTCGCCGGAAATCTCTTCAAGAATTGAATCCGTGTCGAGAACATCCTCTTCGGGCTCGAGAGTGAGCTCTTTTTCGGGTTCACTCGTCTGCTTTGCGAGCTTGATCACAGGTGTTTCCGCCGGTTTTGGCTTGTCTGCTGGTTCGAGGGCGGCTTCGATTGCCGCATCAAGATCTACAGCGCTGAAAGAGTCTTCCGGCTCTGTTTCTGTCTCGATTTCGACTCCAAGATCCGGTGCCGGAGCGACATTCGGAGAGTTTTGTGCGGACTTGTCGCTCTTTTTGAGTCCCGGAGCGTTAAGGTCGACAAGGATCGTTGAATCGCCGATTGCGATCCGGGAGCCTGCCGAAAGCTCGATTTCTGTTGACGGAGTTATTTTTTCATCATCTACAAAGGTGCCGTTCGTGCTGTTGTGGTCAACGATCACGACCTTTCCGTTGTAAGCGATGATCGATGCGTGGTTTCTGCTGACTTTTGAGTCAACGATCGCAACATCCGAGGAGATGTCCCTGCCGATCGTGAGGGTCTGCCCGTTGTGGATGGAGAACTCGCCGCCTGTATATTTTCCCTTTACAAACTCAAATTTTACTTCATTGGTAACATTTTCATGTGCCTTGGTAAGATTGCTGTATTTTCCCATTCAAAACCTCAAAAAAAAGAAATGCCAAAAAAAATCCAGATATGCTAGTGACTTATATCATCTTTTCAAGAAAAAAAAGCAGATTGCCGATGCTAAGCGGTAAAGAAGGGGCGGCAAAGCGCTGTCAATTCGTCAGGAAAATTATTTTACCAGCCTTTCATACATCCTGAAAAGCTCGGCAACAATTTCAGATTCTGTCATTTTCGGACTAAAGCCGTAAGCTGCCAGAACAGCTTTGTCGTTTTCTTTGTGAGCCTTCCTCAATTCCGGCGGCATTGTGGTTTCATCGTAAAGGTCGGCAAGAGACGAATCGGGATATTTTGCACGGGCATCAAGAATTGCCTGAGCCGTTTGCTCTATTTTTGCTTTCTGCGCATCTGTCGGATTGCACCAAGGGAAATTGTTGTAAACAAGTGATGCCGAATAGCGGTAACGACTTTCCAGCCTGCCGCAGACAGCCCTCATCCATGCATTGTGGACACTGCTCGTCATGATTCCGAACTCGTAAAGCGTTGCATCAGGAATAAGAAGATTTGCGTTTGAAGATATTACGGAACTGTCAATAAATCCGAGTGGAATATAACGTCTGTTTTCAGATGAAGTGCTCGGAACCAAAAGATAGTTTCCGCTTTCAGGCTGACGGTTTTCGGTAAACAGATACGGATATGCAGCCCAATTGCGGGTTGCCTCTTTTTTGCTTGAAAAACGCATCTTTTTTACAGCCTCGATCCGTTTCATAACAAGCGGCATCTTCCGAAGTTCAGCGGGAGTTGCATTTACGAGCCAGAGACAATAACGTTTTGTACCGTTGATAAATTCTTCTGCACCTAAAAATTCACGGATAAATTTTTTCGCATCAGGTTCTGTTTTAATGAAATCATCGTATTCTTCGGCTGAGACAATAAGATTGCCTCCATCTGTAGGTTGACTGCCCTTGTTCATTTCCGAGACAGCGCAAAGCGGTTTTTTTCGACTTTCTATAAAAATATTCGGCATATCAAGCAGATATCCGTTTATGTTTTTTGCTTCGATGGCTGTTCCGTCTGCGTTGAAAATCATCGGAGCGCTCGCCTTCCGACAGGAAAACCCGATAATTACGCAGTGAACAGCCGCCATATTCTTTTTGTCTGTGGTTTCATTCGCCCACTTGAATGTCCGCCAGGCAAAATCAAAACGGATCCCGGCGGCAAAAAGCGGCTTCCACAAATTTGTTACAGAGAGTCCCTGAGTTATTGAATTTGTTGAAACAAAAGCGCAGCGCGTTTGTTTGCCCAAAATAAAATCGCTTGCCTTTTTGTACCAGCAGCAGACATAATCGAGATCGCCGGATCCATGCCATTTTTTGCCGAAAGTAAGTGCAACATCCTCTTTCTGCCGCTTATCCATCCAGCGCGCTCCTACAAACGGCGGATTCCCGATGATGTAGTCGTAGATCACAGGCTTGTAGCCCTCTTTTGCAGGAAATTTCTTTTCGGTAATTTCCTTTGCGGCGACATTCAGCTCCTTAAAGTGCGCTCCGTATGGGATTTCAGGCTCTCCGGTACTCTCTGCCGCTTTTTCATCAACTCTGTAGAAATTAAGTTTGTCGGTATAGAGGAGTTTCTCATTTTTTTTCTCCTCAAGCGTTGACCAGTCCATATGAAGAGCGTTTCCTTCAACAAAGGTAGCGCTTGTCGAAAGCGGCAGGAAATCGAGGTCTTCGTCAACAATTTTCTCGGTTTCCTTCATCATTTGGCTTTCAGCTATCCAAAGAGCTGTTTTTGCGACGGTTACCGCAAAATCATTGATTTCTATGCCGTAAAACTGCGAGATTTTCACTTTTATCGGAGAGCCGCCTTAACCGCTGCAAGGCAAGC
>DBXP01000025.1 GCA_002309575.1 bacterium UBP6_UBA1209
CACGGAGGTCTGGCACTCGGCTTTGACAGGCTGATGATGCTTCTCAACAACACTGACGCGATCCGCGATGTCATCGCGTTCCCGAAAACGACGAGTGCGACATGCCTCATGACTGCTGCACCGGCACCCGTCACCGAAAAACAGCTCAAGGAACTCTGCATCAAAACCGAGAAATAGCGCCGGGCGCTATTTCCTGGCGCCGCAATTGGTTGTCGAAGTTTCGAAGTATCGATATTTCGATATATCGAAAGCGGCGCTCAGAAATGTCGAAATATCGATGGCGGCGCAACGAAGGGTCGATGGCGGCGCCTTTTTTCTTAAAAAACTCTCAAAAATTTTTGCAGAATTTTATAAAATTATCGTAATTTTTTGCCGAAAATGGTCATTTTTTTGCCTCAAAAACGGGCTTCGGTAAAAATCTTCATACATTCTGAACAGTTACAAAAAAATGTTAAAAAGCCCAATATGTAGTGTATTTTTTTGTTGACAGCTACATTTTGTTGTGCTATTCGCCGCCAACTTTTTAACACACGGGGAGGTAAAATGTTAAGAGTAAGAAAAAGAGACGGTAAATT
This sequence comes from bacterium UBP6_UBA1209, assembly GCA_002309575.1. Lineage (GTDB taxonomy): Bacteria > UBP6 > UBA1177 > UBA1177 > UBA1177 > UBA1177. The sequence goes on from DBXP01000025.1 coordinate 576, forward strand.
TGCGGATTTCGATCTCAAGAAGATCAAAGAGGCTATGAGAAAGGCATTCGATGCCGTAGAGATGATTTACAACGATGATATCCTTGAAATTCTCGGTCTGAGAGTTACTGCAGAATTCCAGAGCAAGATCCAGGACAGTATCATCGATATTGAAGATATACAGGATTGTGTGGAAGATGTCCTTGAAAAGACGGGTTACACCAAGGTCGCGAAGGCATACATCCTCTACAGAAAGAACAGGGAGAAACATCGTAAACTCGAGACAGTCATCAACTATAAAGAGGTTATCGACAACTATCTCCAGAGCACCGACTGGCGCGTCAAGGAGAACTCGACTGTAACCTACAGTGTCGGCGGGCTTATCCTTCACAACAGCGGAAGCATCACTGCGAACTACTGGCTGAGCGAGGTTTACGACGAGGAGATCGCGAAGTGCCACAAGGAGGGCGATTTCCACCTTCACGACCTTTCCATGCTTACGGCATACTGCGCAGGCTGGTCTCTCAAGCAGCTGATCGAGAGCGGTCTCGGCGGCGTTCCTGGCAAGATCACCTCGGCTCCGGCAGGCCATCTCTACACGATTGTCAACCAAATGGTCAACTTCCTCGGCATCATGCAGAACGAGTGGGCGGGTGCTCAGGCTTTTTCGAGCTTCGACACTTACCTTGCTCCGTTTGCACGTGTCGACAAGCTTGATTACAAGGGCGTAAAGCAGGCGATCCAGGCATTTGTTTTCGGCGTAAACATTCCCTCCCGCTGGGGCACCCAGGCACCCTTCAGCAACATCACGCTTGACTGGGTATGCCCTGATGACCTCAAGAACCTTCCGGCGATCGTCGGCGGCAAGGAGCAGGATTTCACCTACGGCGAATGCCAGAAGGAGATGGACATGATCAACAAAGCCTTCATCGAGATCATGATCGAGGGCGATGCAGAGGGCAGAGGCTTCCAGTATCCGATTCCGACCTACAACATCACGAAGGATTTCGACTGGGAGAGCGAGAACGTTCCGCTGCTTTTCGAAATGACGGCAAAATACGGGACTCCGTACTTCCAGAACTTCATCAACAGCGACATGAAGCCCGGTGACGTCAGAAGCATGTGCTGCCGTCTCCAGCTCGACAAGCGCGAGCTCCTCAAAAAGACGGGCGGGCTCTTCGGAAGCGGTGAAAAGACGGGAAGCATCGGCGTCGTAACGATCAACATGCCGCGTCTCGCCTACAACTCGAGAAACAAGGAGGAGTTCTACAAGAAGCTTTCGAGACTTATGAACATCGCGAAGCGCAGCCTTGAGATCAAGAGGAGATCCTGCACCGAGTTCCTTGAGCACGGATTCTATCCTTACACGAGGAGATATCTCGGCGGATTCTCGACCCACTTCTCGACGATCGGCCTTGTCGGGATGAACGAGATGTGCCTCAACGCAAAATGGGTGGGCGATACCATCGCAAGCAGAGAGGGCATCGAGTTCTCGACAGAGGTCCTCGAGTTCATGCGTGAAGAGCTGAAGAAGTACCAGGAGGAGACCGGCAACCTCTACAACCTCGAAGCAACGCCGGCTGAATCGACTGCATTCCGTCTTGCGAAGATGGACAGAAACAGATGGCCCGATATCAAGACCGCGGCTGACGGCAACGAGACCCCGTTCTACACCAACAGCTGCCACCTTCCGGTAGGCTTTACGACCGATCCGTTCGAGGCTCTTGAGATCCAGGATCAGCTTCAGACGAAGTTTACGGGCGGTACGGTATTCCACACCTTCCTCGGTGAAAGGCTCCCCTCGTGGAAAGAGGCGGCGGCGCTTGTCAAGAAGATCGCCTACACCTTCAGACTGCCTTACTTCACGATCTCGCCGACCTACACGATCTGCCCGAAGTGCGGATACAGCGCAGGCGAGCACGACTCGTGCCCGAAGTGCGGCGGCAAAGTCGAAGTCTACAGCAGGATCACCGGTTACTACAGACCGATCGAGCACTGGAACGACGGCAAGAAACAGGAGTTCGAGAAGAGGACTGAATACGATGTGACTCTTGATACGACAGGTTTTGTAGCAAGAAAGGCGGAAGAACCGGCTGAAAAGCCCTGTACGGACAAGGCTGCGGCGGCTCCGCAGTTCAACGAGAGCTTCGATGAGAAGAACGCATACCTCCTCTTCACGACCAAAAGCTGCCCGAACTGCCCGAAGGCAAAGGAAGAGATGGCAGGGACCCCGTATCTCAAGGTCCTCGACACGACAGACAACATGGATCTCGCAAGAAAATACGGTGTCAGAAGCGTTCCGACGCTGGTCGTTTGCGAAAACAACGCATACAAAACATATTCCGGCCTCTCCGACATCATCGGTTTCAAGAAGAATCTGAAATAGCTCCCCAAGCTTCGAACTTCCGCAGCAAATAGTCAGAAATCCCTAAAATCTCAAAATAGTTATCGTGTTTGCATAAAATCAAAAATTTTGAAAAAAATCGCCTTGGAACTATACTTTTCCGTTCTTAATTTAGGGAGGTTTTAAATGAGTAGGTTTTTTAAAATTCTAGTAGTTGTCACGGCTCTCTTTTTTGCGGCTGCGTGCGGCGGCGGAAAGAGCGAGGAAAAGTGTCCTGACGGCTACAAATGGGAAGGCGGCGACTGTGTAAAAACGGGAACCGACACCAATACCGATTATGATATCCCGTCCGGCAGCGATGCGGACACCGCGCCTGTTTCTGACAGCGATCCGGCGGAGGAGCCGGACGACACTCCGGAACAGCCTGACGGGGATTCCGACGGTGCCGCATACAACGGCTCGTGCAGAGTCGTCAACTCGAAAAAGCCGCTGACGATCGACATCGTCACGTCAAAACTGACTATCGGTGCAGTCACGGTGAACGGCGTTCAGGAGGATCCTGAGAACTATTACGGCGAGATCTGGGCTGAGAATCTCGAGACCAGCAGCGAATTTATGATCGCGCAGGCGAACGCAGCGGAGGGGAAGTCCGTTGATGTCCCGCGTGGCAGCTATGCGATCTCCTACAAGCCGCTCTCCTCTTCGGGAAAGGTCGTGATCCACGAGTCGGTCGATCTTTCCGGCGACAAGTCGGTCGATATCGATATCCCGCTTTACCACCTGACCGGCAAGGTCCTTGACAACACCGGCGGCCAGTATTCTCTCGGCGAGGCTGATGGTTCCGCAGTCAAGATGACCCTCAAGAACGGCAGCTTCACGAAGGAGATCCCCTACAGCCAGTTCGGCGGTTTCGACCTTCTTCTGCCGAAAGGCAAATATGCGGTCCTCTTCAACGGTCCGCTCTTCGCGGGGCAGCCGGACTACAACGGGACGATCTTCGAATCCGACAGTGAAAACGCCGTTTCGATCGTAAACGAGGATGTCGAAAAGGATATCAAAATCATTGCAAAGACCGTTACCGGCACGATCTCCAAACCTGGCTATCCTGTATCGGAGGGCACGCTCGTTCTGGCTGAAAACCCGCCGCTCGGCAACGTCGTGACTGTCGTAGCTTCAAGCGTGTCGGCTGCCTCTTACACTGTTGTGATCCCGGAAAACAGGGAGCTTGCGCTGCTCTATCTTCCGACGGCCGACAGCTATCCGGCACGTTACATAAAACTTGAAACATGGAACGAAACTCTGACCGCTTCAGGTACCCACGCGGTTTCGCTGGACTTCGCTCGTGTCTACGGAAAGCTCACTTTCAAGGGCGGAAACAGCTTCCCGACGATCGAAAACTGCCAGAGCAACTGCGGCGACGATCAGCCCGAATGTTATGACCTGTGCACTATCGGCAAGCTCAGGGCAAGGAGCGCCGATGCCACGATGATCACGCTTCTTGACCTTGGCAAGACGGCTCCCGGTGAAGAGGGTGTCAGCTACGAAGGGCTTCTCGTCAGAAGGATCCCGGCACAGACGGACGATGAGGGGAACGTCACGAACTACAGCCCGAAGAGCTACACGATGGTATTCGACAGCTATCTCAACGATGCTCCGGGACTCTTCAGCTCATCGTCGTTTATTGTTCCGGCGACCTACAAAACCTTTGTCGACAACGGCGAAACGGCAAGCGAAGTAACAGCGACCTCGTTCGGTTTTTCGGTCACGCAGGCAGACGGTTCCGTAACGTGGCTCCAGGAAAAGGAGATCAATTTTGATGTCTCGCCGAGCCTGGTCCAGGGAAGCATCACGGTCGACGGTTCGCCTGCTGAGACGGAATCAGCGGACGACATCATCAAGCTCCGCGACTCGAACGGCGCAGAATATCCTGTCTTGAATCTGAGCAGTATCTCCGGCGGCAGCTTCTCCTTCTACGCTCCCGACGGCTCCTTCGATGTCGTCTACGAGGGTTCAGGCGTTCTCGGCAGCAGCTACAGAGCGAATATTCTTGCCGATCCGCTTGTGATCGACGGAGATACCGACGGCGTCGAACTCGGTATCAAAACGGCTAAGCTTACGCTCAACTTCGATGTCAACGGCAAGTCATTTGCCGACTGGTACGAGGCTGAAAAAGATGATATCGAGGCGATCAACATAGTTGCAAATATTGATAAAACTGCGGCGAATTTCACTCTTCCTATCGAGAAAAAGGGTGACAATTATGAAGCTAAACTTCTTACCGGGAACGCGATCAACGCCTATCTCGAGATCGTTTTCAAGGATTCCGTCGAATCGCAGAAGAGCTATGCAAGGCTTCCGATCCTGCTTTCCCAGACTGTAAATTCCAACATTACGGCCTCTACGTCGCAGCAGATCGTCAAGTACGCGACTTCGATCAAACTCAACGGCGAAAAGCTCGACAGCCCGGAGAATTACGTCGCCAAACTCAGGATCCCCGGGAAATCGCCGTCAGAGATCTATTACCCGGACTTTGCGCTCACAGGCTACTTCAAGCAGGGCGAGTACAAGACCCCGAGACCTGAAGTCACGCTTCACGACGGCTTTGATGCAAAGATCGAACTTTATGTCGACTGTCTTTACTTCGGAGAATAAAAATGCATTTATCCAGATTTTTTTTATTGCTTGCCTCATTCATTCTTGTCATCAACGGTTGCTCTAGCCTAAAGATTGCTCTGGAGAGCACTCCAGAGAACACAGCTACGGAGAATACAGCTACGGAGAACACAGCTCATGAGAACACTATTGCCGAGGACACTGTTCCAGAGCCTTCGCAGAATGTTGAGAAGGTGGTTTTTTACTTCCTTTACTCGACGGGCTGCCCGCATTGCATCAATGCAAAACCCTTTGTAGAATCTCTGAGTAAAAAGTATCCGCAGGTCGAATTCAGGCTTCTCGAGGTCACGGGAAGCGAAGAGAACAAATATATTTACTATGCAAAAATCAAAAAACTTGGTATCACTTCGACCGGAGTTCCGCTTTTCGTCATCGGAAAAAATTACAAGCTCGGCTTCGACGAATCAAAGAAGAGCGAGATCGAAGATATGATCAAAAAGGCTCTTCAGACCGAGCCAAAGGAAAAGAACCTGTAACATTTTAGGAGAAGATAAATGAAACGGATCATCACTATTCAGGATATCTCATGTGTAGGCAAATGTTCACTTACTGTCGCTCTGCCGGTCATTTCGGCGATGGGTGTCGAGGCGTGCGTCCTGCCGACAGCCGTTTTGTCTACCCACACGGTTTTCAAGGGCTTTACCTTCCGCGATCTGACCGCTGACATCACGCCGATCTGCAACCACTGGAAGGCTGAAGGGATCGGCTTCGATGCGATTTATACCGGCTATCTCGGCTCCTTCGAGCAGCTCGATCTCATGGGAAAGCTCTTCGATGACTTCGGCGGCGGAGAGACTATGATAATCGTTGACCCCTGCATGGCGGACAACGGCAAACTTTACCCCGGTTTCACGCAGGAATTCGCATTTGCGATGGCAAAACTCAGCGGAAAAGCCGATATCGTCATTCCGAACATGACCGAGGCAAGTTTCATGCTCGGAATCCCGTACCGCAAGAGCGGCTACGACGTCGATTATGTCAAAAAAATAATGAAGGATATCGCCGCGTTAGGTGCCAAAAAGGTCGTTCTGAAGGGCATCGAGTTCGAGGCTGGTGAACCTGAGATCGGAAACGTAGCCGGCAAGATCGGAGTCGCTTCCTACGATTCGCTTACCGGTAAATTCAGCTGGTATTTCCACGAGAAGATCCCGCAGAACTTCCACGGGACGGGCGATATCTTCGCCAGCGTCTTCACCGGTGCCATGCTTCGCGGCATGACGCTTGAAAAGTCCTACGCGCTTGCGGCGGATTTTGTCGTCGAATCGATCAAGGAGACCCTGAGCCACGAGGATCACAACTGGTACGGAGTCGATTTCGAAGCGGTCTTCCCTTATCTTTGGAAAAGGCTTGAAAACAACAACTAACAGGGGAGAAGCATGGGAAAAAAGGAACTTACACTCGAGATATTGCTTCCGGACGGTACCAAGGAAAAACTTCAGGCTGAAGCAGGAACGACGCTTTTGAAGCTTGCCGGAAACTGTCAGGACAAATTCCCGCACAGGATCCTCGGCGCAGTCGTCAACAATTCGCTCTGCGACCTCAACACTACGGTCGAGGCGGACGGCACAGTCGAATTTATCACGATGAAAAGCAGCGACGGTTACATGTTTTACCTCCGCAGCATCTTTTTTGTTCTCTTCAAGGCGGCGGCTGAGATCGTTCCGAACACGATCCTGAGGGTTGAATACAGCCTCGGGAACGGCTATTTCTGCTGGTTCGACGGTCTTGAGTGGCTCGATGCCGACGAGGTCTACAGGATCGCTCGGCGGATGGAGGAGATCATAAGCTACGACCTTCCGTTCGTCCGTCAGAAGATCGATACCGACGAGGCGGTCGAACTCTTCAGAAAGAACGATCTCTTCGACAAGGTGAGCCTTTTCAAGAACAGGACCCAGAAGCAGACCAACGTCTACTCGCTCGGCAATACGGTCGACTACTTCTTCGGCTACCTTGTTCCTTCGACATCGTACTGCGACAAATTCAGGCTGCAGCCCTACCGGAACGGTATGATCCTGATAGTTCCGCAGCCGTCGAATCCTGATCTGGTGCCGCAGTTCCACGACAGTCCGAAGTATTTCAACATCATCCAGGAGCACGACACCTGGCTGAAGGTCCTCGAAATGAGCACCTGCGCTCAGCTCAACGACCTCATCAGAAACGGCAAAAGCAAGGCTATGATCATGCTTTGCGAGGCTCTTCACTCGAAAAAGCTCGCAAAGATCGCCGACGATATCTACAGACGGCACAAGATCGTAAAGATCGTCTCGATCGCCGGTCCTAGCTCAAGCGGAAAGACGACAACGGCGAACAGGCTCTGCATCCAGCTGCGGGTCAACGGTCTGAAGCCCTATCTGATTTCGCTCGACGACTACTTCATCGACCGCGACAAAACACCGCTCGATGCCGACGGGAAGCACGATTTCGAGTCGCTTCAGGCTATCGATATCGACCTTTTCAACCAGAATCTGAACGATCTTATGGCTGGTCACGAGGTCATCCTGCCGCGCTACGACTTCAAGCAGGGCTTGAGCATCAGAAACGGCAGGAAGCTCATCCTGCCGGAAAACGGCGTCCTTGTGATCGAGGGTATACACGGCCTCAACCCGAACCTCTACTGCAACGTTCCGAACTACAATATTTACAGAATCTACGTCAGCGCCCTGACAGCCCTGAATATCGACAACCACAACCGTGTTCCGACGACTGACGGCAGGCTTATCCGCCGGATGGTCCGCGATTACCAGTACCGCGGCCACGATCCGCTCGAGACGCTCAGGCGCTGGCCTTCGGTAAGGCGCGGGGAGAACACGAACATCTTCCCGTATCAGGAGAATGCGGACGTGATGTTCAACTCGACTCTGGTCTACGAGTTCAGCGTGATGAAAAAGTATGTCGTTCCGCTTCTCAACAAGGTTTCGGAGAGCGAACCCGAATACCGCGAGGTCAAGCGGATCCTCAAGCTTTTGTCATTCTTTGAAGAGATAGACGAGAGCACTGTTCCTCCTAATTCGATCCTTCGCGAATTTATCGGCGGAAGCGTTTTCTACGAATAAAATCAATAAATCATCTGAAAGATCTACTGTTCTTCGTATTCCTTTTGCTGCTGCTGTTTTGCGAGCTTTTTTTCGATGTTCGCGAGTCTGTCGCGGATCGTCGGATAGTACCGGTTGTAACGGTTTTCCTTCATCGACTGTATGTAGAAGTTCTTTGCGCGTTCAAGCTGGTTCATCTTTTCGTAGCAGACGCCGAGAAGCAGTTCCGCACGGTCCTTCTGGAAATCCTTTTTTGTGTTGATGAACAAAAAACGCTCGAAGGAGATCGCAGCCTTGTTGTAATCCTTCATGCGGTAGTAGGCAAGCGAGGTCAGGTAAAACATCGTCGGTACATGATCTCCGGTCGATGAGATATCGAGGCTCTCCTTGAATTTGCCGACTGCCGCCTCGTAGCTTTTGCGCTTGAAGAGGACGTCGCCCTCTTCATATTTTTTTATCGCCGCCTTCTGCTTGATAAGGCTTGTCTCGTTTTCAATGATCGTGCGCTCGAGTCTCGAAAGCGAGGAGAGGTTGAATTCGCCGTAAAGCTTGAAGGCGTAATCAGGATCGCCCTCCTTGAGCGCGAGGTAGAGGTTGTAGGCCTTGATGTCTCCGTTTTCGATCGCGGAGATCTTCTCCTTGAGGTCGGCGACCTCCTTCTGAAGGTAGTTTTTGTGCTGCTCGAGGACGGCGTAACGGTCGCTGTAGTTCGCCGTAGCTGACCTGAAGTAGAAGAAGAAAGCAAGTATTATGACGACCGTGAGAACGATGAAAGTCGCAAAAAATCTGGTGTTTTCTCCGTGATCCCTGCGGTTGACCCTGCGGTTTATGTCAGCCATTCCGGCATCAAGCTTGTTCAGCGTGTTGATGGTATGCTGCATCAGGCGGCGGACCTCTTTGATGTCGCTCAGCTGATCGTCCGGTTTACGGGTCTCGTTTGAGCCCCTGAGCTCCTTTTCCTGCTTTTCCTGCTTGTCTTCAGTCATAGATCCGTCTTGAAAGTCTAGTTCTGGCACGGAGGATAGGGGAGGGACGAGGAGACAAGCGACGGATCATAAAGTTCGCCGTTTGCCGTGTATGTGATGTTCGCGCTGTCGTAAGCCGCAATGCTGAGAGTTCCGATGTTCGTGACAGCTCTTACGCAGTCAATGTTGAAACCGCCGCTTGTAAGTGCAACTGTTACGTCACCGTGGAATGCATAGGCGTTGACGCTCGAAAGGTCGCCATCGAACGGAGCCTGGACGCTTGCCGGGAACATGATCCCGAAACCCTGATGCGTCGCCGAGCCCTGAAGGTCGGACATCGAGATCCCGTCAAGCCAGAAAGTCATGATCTGGTTACTCTGGTTGAGCGTGAGCGGAAGCATTCTGCCGAGAAGAGGAACATCGACATCACCGTAATTTATCTGGTTCCCGTTGAGCGTGAGCTGAACGGAACCCTCGCCGCCTTTGAGCGTCTGCAGCGAGATCTGTGTTACTACACCGCCTGCAAAATTGAGGGCAAAGCTGCCGATCGCACCTGTCTGCGGCTCGTTGTCCGGGACCGGTGTCTCGTCGGGTTCAGCCGGCTCTTCGTCCGGTTCCGTGTCGTCGGTAACTTCCGGAACATCCTCGTCTGCCTCAGGCTCTTCCTCGGCCGGTTCGTTGTCTGTGTCGGGAGTTTCGATCGGGTCGTTGTCGACTGCAGGCTGCTCGTCCGGAGTGTCGGTTTCGTTGTCGCAGGAGACTGCAAAAATAAACGTAAAAAGTGAAATCAGGCAAAAAATCGTGATTTTTTTCATTGTTGTCACCTAAAAAAATAATAAACGGAAGATGTTAATCGCGCCGCTTTTTATGTCAAGGCGGAAATTCTTTGATTTGACTAACTTTTTCTTTACCATATCACGCTTTTAACGGAGGTCGAAATGGCTAAGGCGAATTTGGCGGAGAAGATGAAGGAGCTTGAGCAGGTCGTAGAAAAGCTCAGGCAGAACGAGCTCGACATCGAGGAGGCGGTCAAGCTTTACGAGTCGGGGATCAAGCTCGCGGCAACGATAAAAAGCTATCTTGAAGAGGTCCAGACAAAGATCAGGGTACTTTCCGAAAACGGCGAAAAAGAGGTCGACGCCTCGAAACTCGGCAAAAAAGAGCAGTAATGATATCTCACGGTTTTCTGAAAAACATCGATGCGAAGGGCGATTATCCGCTTGTCGAAGAGTATCTGAAAAACCGCTACGGCGATCTGGAGATTTTGAGGCTCAGACAGATCCACAGCGACATGATCTATGTCGACGCAACCGGCGAAGGCGACGGGATCATCATCACAAAACCATCGGTCGGACTTATCCGGACGGCTGACTGCTACCCTGTCGTGATCTTTGATGAAGCTGCCGGAATTGCTGGAGTTTTTCATAGCGGCTGGCGCGGCACGGAGCAAAAGATCGTCTCGAAAGGCATTGAAAGGATGCGGGATCTAGGCTGCAGGGACCTGAAATCCGTCATCTATCCGGGGATCGGTTTCTGCTGTTTTGAAATCGGTACGGAGCTCGTCGGGCGTTTCAAAGCTGCCGGGATAAAGAGCGAGTGCAGGGACGGCAGGATATTTGCCGATCTCAAGTCTGCGATCCTTGACGAGCTGAAAAACGGCGGAGTCAGCGAGGTGACAGACAACTCCTGCTGCACCTTCTGCGGCGGCGGATACTTCTCCTACAGGCGTGACAAAACGACGGCTAGACACGCAACGTTCGTTGCTGTAACAAACTAAATCTATTTATTATTTTTCCCAGACAACGACCGCGGTCGCATAGTGCCTTTCATGGCTTATCGAGAGGTGGAGGGTCCCCTCAGTTTCAAAACCCTCGAAGTAGGGCTTTCCGGATTCGTCGTGGACAATAGAGACATCGCAGAAGATGATCTCCCGGTTGCCCGTCGCCTTTACAAGAGCCTCCTTTGCTGCCCAGATCCCGGCGATATGCTCCTCCTTGAATTTGAACTTCTCCAGATATTTTATCTCTTTAGCCGATAGAAAACGCTCCCAGAGCTTCGGCTTTCCTTCAAGTCTGCCGATTTCAACAATGTCAATCCCGATCCCGGCGATCATCTTTTTCTCCACAAATTCCGCTTAGGATAAACTTAAGATCAAAAAAAACCATTTTATATAAATATGGTCGTGTTTTGTCTATCTGGCAGCGGTTATAAGTGAACTCGATAAATTTTGGAAAACCGGAGCGGCGGCACGACGAAACTCGACGGCTGTATAAAATCGCTCAAACCGTCGCTTTCAGAAACCGCAACTGTCAGAGAAGGCAGGGTTTTCAACGGAGTCTGGACAAAAGATATGCTCTCCGAGTGGCTGGGAGCCTTTAAGAGCCCCTTCTGATCTCAGTTTTACGCAAGTTTCTGTTTTTCTTGAATTATTTCTGTATTCTTAAATAATATTACGATTCTTCTTAGGGGTATCAGGTTCGGTCTTTTTTACGTTATCAAGGATGGAGGGGATCATGAGGCGGATTTTCGTTGTTATTCTTGTTTTTGTTTCGTTTTTTACCTTTATGTCCTGCGGGGGCAGAAAGGGTGAACTCAGTAAAATCGAAGAGGTTGTGACAAAGACGGTCTCCGCTGAAAAGGGTGGAACGGTAAAAAATTCAGACGAGTCTGTTTCGATCGAGATCCCTGCGGGTGCACTTGAAAGTGACACGCAGATCACGATGAAGATCTATGAGTCTGCCAATTATCCGGGGACGGAGGACAAGACGGTTATAAGCAAAGTCGTAGAGTTCGAGCCTTCCGGAACGATTTTCAAGAAGCCTGTCATAATTTCGATGGTGAGCCTGGGAGGCGGCGGAGAGGCGCTCAAAGCAGTTAAGAAACAAGTCGTAACTGCAGCAGTTTACAGAGAAGATAAGGGGGCTTGGAGCTACAGCCCGAAAGGTGCGGCTGTTAAGATCGCGGGGCATGACGATGGCGGCGATCCGATCATGCAGAGTGCTCTGGGCGATCCGATAATGCTGAACGATGACGGCGATCCGATAATGATTGATGCCATGGGCGATCCGATCATGTTGAGTGCTGCCGGCGATCCGATAATGGTCACGGCGCTGGGCGATCCGATAATGGGAGCTGCTCTGGGAGATCCGATAATGATGACGACGGGGCATTTCACGGCCTATGCGTTTTTCCTTATTGATGTCGAAGAGGAGGAGCCGGCGGGACCTGACGGTGACGACAGCGACGATTCCGATGCCGATGCCAATGACGATTCCGATTCCGACGAGGATGGACTTGCTGATGTTCCGGAGTGCGGAAACGGTATTGTCGAGGAAGGGGAAGAGTGCGATGACGGTGCCGACAACGGCAGATTCTTCTGCGATTACGGTGAAGAAAGCTGCGAACTCTGCTCACTTTCATGTAAGCTGGATGCCGGCATTACATCATACTGCGGAGACGGTTCAATAGATTCCCTGGAAGGAGAAACCTGCGATGATGGTGCGGATAACGGCAAATATGCTCACTGCAATGAAGAGTGCAGCGGCCCGGCCCGTTACTGCGGCGACGGTCATGTCGATGAAGATGAGGGCGAAATCTGCGACGACGGTGCCGACAACGACACTTACGGTCACTGCAATGCATGGTGTGACGGTTTTGCTTCTTACTGCGGCGACGGTGTGAAGCAGGATAACGAAGAGTGTGATCTCGGCGAAAATAACGGAACAACAGCCTGCGCTTCCGACGGGAGCGAATGTCTCCTCTGCTCTACGGAATGCCGCTTCAAATGCAAGGAAAACTACACACTGGAGGGTTCTCAGTGCGTTGCAGATACTCAAACGGCAGCTTGCACAGGTTTGCCTTCTTCAAATGCGCAGTGGAACACGGTCTCATCGATCACGCAGACTTGGAGCGGGACTGTCTGGCTTCCGTCGGCAACTGCCGTTTATAGCGAAGAATCAAGTACTGAGGAGTGCCGTTTCAAATGTGCAGACGGTTTCTTCTGGAACGGCTCCGCATGCGTTAGTCCTTGTGAATCAGATCCGTGCAGCGAAGCAAGTGCGAATGCGCTCTCCGGCAGCTGTACTCCGGTGAGTATGACTGAATTTACATGCGGCTGCAGCGAAGGTTATGCGTGGGGCGGCGACAAGTGTCTCCCCGAATGCGGTCCGGGAAGTGATGTATTTCCGTGTATAGATTCTGCAAACAGGCTCATCTGGTCTTCGCGGACTACAACTAACAAGAACTGGTCAGCCGCCGTTTCATACTGTGAAGATGATCTGAATGAAGGCGGATACTCCGACTGGAGACTGCCGACAATCGACGAGCTCAGGACCCTTGTCGTAAACTGCCCTGGAACTCAGGCGGACGGTGCCTGCGCGATATCCGACCCCAATCGTTTGTCGGAAACTGACAGGGTCATTGAAGACTGCTCTTGTGAAGAAGTGAGCAGCAACAGCACTTATTACAGCAAATTCGGAAACGATACCCAGCTCTGGTCTTCCTCTGATTTCGCAGAGAGTGACGGCTATGCATGGCGCATCTATTTCAATACCGCTAACGTGAACGTCAACGTGAAGAACTCAAACTCCTATCCTGTCCGCTGCGTCAGGTAGCGTTCCGGCTCGTCAGCTGTACAAGATCAAATTTTTGACATAAAATCGTGCCTCAATAGACTTTTACGTTTTTATTTTTAACCTAAATCAGGAGGAAAACATGTCAAAGGTTTCAGAGGCTATCGGCAAATTCAAGCCCGTTTCGATCGGTTTTGACCACTCGGTTCTTTCGGATGACATCAAAAAGGCGCTTCCTTATCTCAAAAATGCCATGGACGGCATCACGAGGATCTTCCTTCGCCAGCAGAGCGAGGCTCTTCCTCAGGTTTACGATGAGGTCATGGCAGGCAACGACGAGGAGAAGAAGAGCTTTTTCAAACTTTTCCTCGGTCCCTGGGGACAGCTTGAAAACTACAAGTCGCTCTTCGACGAGTTCAATGACCGTCCCGCTACATGCGCATTTTATCCCGTCGACATAACGAAAGAGGAGTGGGAAGAGGCTCTTGCGAATGCGTCCGAAGAGGAGAAGGAGCAGCTTCTTGACACCTATACCGTGATCGAGCGCGAAAACGGCAAACTCAAGGCTACACCGTACCACGAGTACTTCAAAGAGGAGCTCGCCGACATCTTTGACAACCTTGAGGCTGCTGCCGATGTCGTTGAAAACGAAGAGCTCAAGAAATATCTCTACGAGCGTGCTGAAGGCCTTGTGACCGGTAACTACCGCGATTCCGACGCTACCTGGGTAAGGACCAAAAACGTTCCGATCGATCCGGTTATCGGCCCATTCGAGGTATATGCCGATGATTTCATGGGGATCAAGGCTACATACGAGGCTTTTTTGATGGTCGTCGACCACGAAAAGGGCAACCAGCTTAAAGAGATCGAGGACAATCTGCCTAATATTTCCAAACATTTCCCGCTTCCGGCAAATTCAAAGGCGGCTGTCGGCGGAATGGCTCCGATGATCGTTGTCAACCAGATCTACGCGGCAGGCGAGGCGAGACAGGGGATCATGGCGAGCGCATTCAACCTTCCCAACGACGCTTGGGTCCGCGGCGAGGTCGGCTGGAAGCAGATCATGATCTACAATATCATGAAGGCGAAATTCGACACCTGCACGACCGTTATCGCGGAGAGAGTCTCCAACGGGACGATCCATGCCGATTTCGACCCCTATTTCTATTTTGTTCTGATGCACGAAGTCAGCCACGGCCTCGGTCCTGCGTACCGCGCAGACGGTACTCCGGTCGCAAAGGCTATCGGCAAGAACTACACTGCGATCGAAGAGGCGAAGGCTGATACAGGCAGTCTCTTTACGCTTGTCAAGCTCGGCGGCCAGTACGGTATCCCCTCTTACGGCAAGAACAGAGTCCTCGACAGCTTCTTCGCCGGGCTTTTCCGCTCGATGCGTTTCGGCGTTCACGAGGCTCACGGTGCGGCAAATGTCGTCGAGTACAACTGGCTGAAGGAGAAGGGTGTCATCCAGGTCCTTCCGGACGGCGGCTTCAAGACAGATGCGACAAACCTTGAAGAGGCGGCTGAATCGCTGCTTTACGAGCTTTGCAGGATCGAGGCTGAGGCTACTCCGGACGAGGCTGCGGCATTCCTTAAAAAATATGCCGAGCCCGGCAGGGATATCCTTGACGCTCTCGACAGGCTTACCGATATTCCGATTGACATCTGTGTTGAATACGAGCTGTAATTAAAATGATTCTCACCGGGTCCCCTTTTTTCATCCTTGCACTTTTTTTTACGGTGCTCTTTTTCTGTCTGAAAAAAAGGATAAAGGGGACTCTTTTCAAAGTCGTTTCAATAAACGCTATAGCGATTTTTTTCATCGTCGCGCTCTTTGATTCCGCGGCGGCGCGGCTCTTTTCCCACGCAGATCCGTTCAGGATCTCGGATAACTTTTATCACCACGGGCTGAAGCCGATGACTGTCGAAAAGACCTCGTGGAAGAGCGACGGGGTGTCGTTTTACACGATCGCGACAAACTCACTCGGGTTCGTCGACGCCTGCCCGAGGGTCGTTCCTCTGAAGAAAAGCGGAAAACGCGTCCTCTTTCTGGGAGACAGCTTCATGGAGGGTGTCGGCTATCCGTGGGATCAGACAGCGGCAGGAATAATTTCAAAGCGTTATGCCGAGCATGGGGTCGAACTTCTGAACGGATCGGTCATAAGCTATTCGCCGAAGATCCACTATCTGAAGCTCAAGCACTTCCTTGATATGGGGCTCGAGATCGACGAGCTTTACCTCTTTATCGATACTTCCGACATCATCGACGATTTCGTCTATGATTACTTCGTTCCCAAGGAGTTTTCAAAATTTGAGCAGCGTTTTCAGGCTGTTACAAATTTTTATCTCAAAGGCTCCTATCTTGTCAGAAGCGCGAGAAAGAACTATTACGACTCCCAGATAAACCCCTACAACGAGTTTTCGGACTACTGGGGCGGTCTTGAAGGATTCTATGCATGGAAGCCGAGGTGGACTTTTGACGAGGAGGCGAAGAAAAAATACGGCGAAAAGGGGATCGCTCTGGCGGTCAAACATGTCGATCAGATCCGCGAGCTCTGCCGGAAAAACAATATCAGGCTTCACATCGCTGTCTGGCCGTGGCTTGAACTTCTTCCTGAAGGGAAGGCAAGACCTCAGTACGACCTCTGGAAGGGTTATACCGATAAGTATAATATTGATTTTATTTCACTTTTTGAGGTGTATGAATCAATGCCTGTAGATGCTGCTGCAGGATTTTTCATAAAAAACGACATTCACTGGAACGAGCGCGGCAACCAGATCGCGGCAGATTACATTTGGGATCATATTCAAAAAAAATCAGGAGAAAATAATGGCAACTAAGACAAAAAAAACAGTAAATACAGGCTCTTTTGATGTAAAGGCGGTCGACGGCGATCTTATTGCCGAAAAGATCGAAAAGCTCGTAAGGATCCCGTCACCGACAGGATTTACGGGCAAAGTCCGCGAATTTCTTGTAAAAAACGCCGAAAAGCAGGGCATAAGGCACCGTGTGACCAAAAAGGGTGCTGTCGTCTATATGTTCGGACCTCAGGATATCGAGGGGACCTTCTTCGCGGCGCATGTCGATACTCTCGGCGGGATCGTGACGGCAGTAAACAAAAGCAACGTCAAGATCGCACCTGTCGGCGGCTTCCCGGCTCTCTACGTTCTCGGCGAGATCTGCACCGTTCACCACAGATCGGGCGGTGAGTATACGGGCACGTTCCTTCCGGACAATCCCGCAGTCCACGTAAACGGCGAACTGGACAAGCTGGTTCCCTCCTACACTAACTGCTCGCTCAGAATGGATGTCGCTGCCGGCCAGAAGCTGGAAGATATCATCTCGGTCGGCGATTTTGTCTCGTTCGACTGCGGCTTCCGCTATGTCAACGGCAACGTAAACTCCCGCCACCTCGACGACAAGGCCTCCGCAGGCATATTTTTGTACCTTTCGGAGATCCTCAGAAAACACGAAAAGGAGCTCAAGACCAGGATCTCCTTCTTCTTCAACATCACGGAGGAGACGGGGCAGGGGATCGCCGCTGCGCCGGAGGGAGATGATCTTATCGTTGTCGATATGGGTGTCGTCGGCGGTGAAACGGCCGGCGACGAGCGCTGCGTCAGCATCTGTGCAAAGGATTCCGCCGGGATTTACGACTACGACCTGACGAATCACCTGATCGACCTGGCTGCCAAGTACGAGCTGCCATACAAGGTCGATGTTTTCCCGCACTACGGCTCGGACGGCTCGGTCCTTCTCAAGTCGTGCAGCGACACGAGAGTCGCGCTGATCGGTCAGGGGGTCGCGGCGAGCCACGGTTATGAAAGGACAAACGTCGAGGCGCTCAAGGCGACGGCTTCATTGATCCTGGCGCATATTTTCGGATAGCCATGGATAGACCGCAGGGATCGCTGATAAGCTTTATGAGCAACATGGTCAAGGCGAACGGCGGGATAAACTGTGCCCAGGGGATCCCGGGATTCAATCCGCCGGAAGAGCTTCTTGAAGAGCTTGCAAGGCTTGCGGGTGAGCCGGTCCACCAGTACCCGGCAGGTAACGGCAACCTTAAGCTGAGAGAAATAATCGTCAATAATATTGCTAAGTTACCTGATTTTAGTGCCGATGCCAACGTCCTTGTCACAAACGGCGCGACCGAGGCGGTTTCACTGATTTACCTCTATCTTCGCCAGAAAAAGGGCGGTGTTTTTACGACTCTAGCCTTTTCCCCGGTTTACGAGAGTTATTCCAACCTTCCGAGGATCTACGGCGACCGTTTTATCGAGGAGCGGCCGGGAAGGGACGGTTCGTTCGATTTCGCGCTTCTTGAAAACCGTATCGCCGCGGAAAAGGTCGATCTGATCCTTCTCTGTACGCCTGGCAACCCTCTTGGCAAGATCTGGAAAAAGCATGAAATTTCAAAGCTTTACAAAATTTGCAAGGAGCGCGGCGCGGTTCTTGTGGTCGATGCGGTATACAGCGACCTCTACTTCAACGAGGCGCCCTATCTGCCGTACGAGCTGATCGATGACAACCTTTTTGTTGTCTCGGCGTTTTCCAAGATGCTTTCGATAACCGGCTGGCGCGTCGGCTACGTGATCGGCTCGAAGGGACGGATCTCGGAGCTGGCGGGGATCCACGACTACACCGGACTATGCTCCCCTTCGATTTTGCAGGAGGCGATAGCGAACTATCTCGCTAAAAATGATAACGGTTCCAAATATCTTGAATCATTAAGGAAAAAGGTAAGGCTTTCCTTCTTTGCAATGCGTGACGCGCTCCAGAGTTCTGGCTTCAGAGTGCCTCAGATCGACGGTGGCTACTTTGTCTGGGCGGAGCTTCCGCCGAAATTCACGGACAGTTTCGAATTCGCGGTCTCGCTCTACGAAAACGAGCGTGTCGGCACTGTTCCGGGCATCCACTTCTCGGATTTTGCGGCGAATTATCTGAGGATCAGCATTGCGAAACCGGTTGAGGAAATAGGTGAGGCGGCAAAGCGGATCGGCCGTTTTGTCAGCGGGAAATAACTTGCTCTATGGAGAAAAAAATGAAGAAAATCACGCTTTTACTGATGTTTCTTGCAACATTCTGCCTTTGGGGAGGTGAAAAATTGGAGAACGAAACTACAAAAACGATTTTCAGCAGGGCGAGCGTCCGCGGCTATTCCGAAACGAAGCTTCCTGCCGAGACACTTGAATTTCTGGTAAGAGCCGGAATGGCGGCTCCTTCGGCAGTTGACAAGAGACCGTGGGAGTTCATCATCGTTCAGGATCCGGCAGTCCTTAAGGAGCTTGCCGAGAAGAACCCTGGCAACGGCGGAAAGATGGCTCTCCAGGCCGGTCAGGCGATCGTTGTCGCAGGCGACCTTTCAAAACAGCACGGCGGTAAAGACAGCACATTCTGGATCATGGACTGCAGTGCGGCGGTCGAAAACATCCTGCTTGCCGCTCAGTCGCTCGGGCTCGGCGCTGTCTGGACGGCGGTCTATCCCGGTCAGGATAGGATCGATCCGGTCGTCAAAGCCTTGAAGCTTCCGGAAAACATTGTCCCGCTTGCAATCATTCCGGTCGGAAAACCTGCCGGCAAGGCTCAGCCGAAGGATAAATTCGACAAGAAAAAGATCCACTGGAACAAGTTCTGAGACTCTCTCCTCCTCTCCTTATTTAATTTACTAATCTGTTAAATCTGATACTCTAGAGACCTTTGACGCTGTTTGAGGTTTTTATGGATAAAAATTCTTTGATTTTCGTCGCCGGTCACAGAGGGCTGGTCGGGAGCGCGATCCTGCGGGAGCTCGAAAAACGCGGCTACAGCAACACCGTTACCCGGAGCCATTCGGAGCTCGACCTTGAAAATCAGGCTGCAACCGAGGCCTTTTTTGCCGGAGTCAGACCAGAGATCGTCTTTCTGGCGGCTGCCAGGGTCGGCGGTATCGGCGCGAACAGCGTTCACCGCGCCGAGATGATCTACAGCAACCTGATGATCCAGTGCAACGTTATCCATGCGGCATGGCGGTACGGCGTGAAAAAGCTGGTTTTCCTCGGTTCGAGCTGCATCTATCCGAGGCTTGCGCCTCAGCCCATGAAGGAGGAGTGCCTTCTCACTAGCGAACTCGAATACACGAACGAGCCCTACGCGCTTGCGAAGATCGCAGGTCTCAGGATGTGCGAATCGTACAATCTGCAGTACGGGACTGACTTTATTTCGGTGATGCCTACCAATCTGTACGGCGAGAACGACTCCTTCGACCTTGAAAACGGCCACGTCCTGCCTGTCCTGATCCGCAAGTTCCACGAGGCGAAGGTACAGAACCGCCGATCTGTCGAACTCTGGGGAAGCGGAAAACCGAGGCGCGAGTTCCTCTTCAGCGACGATCTGGCGGAGGCGGTGGTTATGCTCGCCGAGAGGGTCTCGTTCAGAGATCTGATGCCGGAAAGGGGTGGAAATATAAGGAATACGCATATAAACATCGGCACGGGAAAAGATATAACGATCGCTGAACTTGCTGATTTGATTAAGGAAATCGTCGGTTTTGAAGGGGAGATCGCCTGGAATGCGGCAAGACCGGACGGGACCCCGCAGAAGCTGCTTGATATTTCGAAGATCCGTTCTTTCGGCTGGCAACCGAAGACGAAGCTTTATGACGGGATAAAACAGACCTACGAGTGGTTTTTAGGCCACTTGGATGAACTTTAACTTAGGAGGTTTTCATGAAAAAGCTGGTAACGATTTTGATGTCGCTGCTATTGGTCATCGCTTTGGCAGCGTGCGGAGGCTCCGGAGGAGGAAAGAACGACTCCGAAACGCTTCCTGATGCGGATGACGACACTATAGATACGGGCGACACCGAGCCTGATGAGGGCGATACTGAACCTGACGAAGGTGACACAGAGCCTGACGAGGGCGATACGGAGCCTGATGAAGGTGACACCGAACCGGACGACGGCGATACGGTGCCTGAGGACGACGACGATGAGATCCCGGATCCTGATACGATCGAAGAAACAGAGGATGATGAAGTCGTCTACTGCGCAGAGCTTTCTGCTCTTCCGGACGGCAAAACCTGCGAAGTTTCGTCCGGAAACAAGATGAAGCTTATCAGGGGAAACGTTCTTTCAGGAAACAAAGCCTATATCGGCGGCGAAGTGCTGATCGGAGAAGACGGCTTCATAAAATGTGCGGGCTGTGACTGTTCGGCTGAATCTGCCGGTGCAACTGAAATCAACTGCCCGGGCGCGACAGTAACTCCCGCATTGATAAACGGCCATGACCATCTCGGCTACGTCAACAACAAGCCGGGCAGCTGGGGAGCGGAGAGATTTGACCACAGACATGACTGGAGAAAAGGCAAAAACGGTCACACGAACCTTCAGAAAGATATCCCGGGCGGAGCCTCTCCTGTTCAGAAACAGTGGGCTGAGCTGCGTCAGCTCATGGCGGGAACTCTTTCTATTGCCGGAAGCGGCGGCGCGAAAGGATTCCTGAGAAATATCGACCAGAATTTTGTCGATACTTACGGACTTGAGGGTATGGATGTCAAATACCAGACTTTCCCGCTCGGTGATTCAAGCGGATTCATGCTCGAAACCGGCTGCACCTACAACAATATGGATACGGCGAGCGTTCTCAAGGCTGACTGCTACCTGCCGCATGTTTCGGAAGGCATCAACAAAGCTGCGAGAAACGAATTCCTCTGCCTCACCGGCAGACAGGAGGGCGGAGTTGACCTTGCGAAGGAAAATTCGGCGTTTGTCCACTCTGTTGGCATTGTAGCAAGCGACGGTAAGGAGCTCGCCGACAGCAAAACGGCGATAATCTGGTCTGCAAGAACCAATATTTCGCTTTATGGCAACACGGCGCCTGTCACGATGCTCAAGAACCAGGGCGTGCTCATCGGTCTCGGAACAGACTGGATCGCAAGCGGATCAATGAACATCCTGAGAGAGTTCGCGTGTGTCGATTATCTCAACAAAAATCACTTCAACAACACTTTCTCGGATTATGAGATCTGGAAAATGGCGACTGTAAACAACGCGGCTGCGCTCAGGATCCTCGACGTGACCGGCGCGATCCGTCCGGGACTTGTCGGCGATATAGTCGTTTTTGATGCGAAAGGTGCAGACAACCCGTACAGAGCAGTTATTGCAGGACACGAAAAGAAAGTCGCTCTCGTTCTCAGAGGCGGACAGGTCTTCTACGGTGACGCGAATGTAGTCAGTGCGCTTGATTCTTCCAACGACTGCGAGGCTATTTCTGTCTGCGATGTCAACAAAAAAGTCTGTGTTAAGGAAATAGGAATGACTCTTTCAGCATTCCAGAGCGCGAACAGCGACCAGTACAAGCTTTTCTACTGCGGGACTCCCGACGACGAGCCGACATGTGTTCCCAAACGCACGAGAAGCGAGGACGAATCCAATCCTTATTCCGGCCCGAAAGAGGGCGACAAGGACGGCGACGGAATCGCTGACGCCGACGACAACTGCCCCGATATCTTCAACCCGATCCGCCCGCTTGACGGCGGCAAACAGGCTGATTCCGACGGTGACGGGATCGGCGATGCCTGCGATCCGTGCCCGCTTGATAAAAACAGCGGGGAATGCAATACCGCAAACGCTGCGGACAAGGACGGCGACGGTATTCCGAACGGTAACGACAACTGTCCGTTCGATTCCAACCCGAATCAGGAAGACAATAACGGAAACGGGATCGGTGATGCCTGCGAAATAGTTGTTACCGAAACGACGATTTATGAGATCAAGCAGAAAAATGTAGCGGAAGGCGCTCTGGTTAAAGTCGAGGGAATCGTCACGGCATACAAAGACAAAAATTTCTTCATGCAGATCGACCCGGCTGACCATGACAGCACTTTGAAAGAGCAGTTCAGCGGAATTTATGTCTACAAATCGACTTCGGCAGTAAATGTCGGCGACAAAGTGCGTGTCTCAGGAAAAGTTGCGGTTTACTATGACCAGCTCCAGATTGCTAATGTTCAAAACGTCGAAGTTGTAACGGCAAACAAAGGCGTTCCTGCTTTTGTCACTGTCGATCCGGCAAAAGTAAAAGACGGCGGTGCACAGCAGGATGCATACAACGGCGTTCTTGTTAAAGTCGAAAATGTCGATGTCACCGAAGCGGCTGATTCCTATCATGTTTTCGGTGTTGCTAACGGGCTCAAAGTTGATGACGATTTCTATTCGTTCGAAGATCCGGCGGTCGGAACCCACTTTAACGAAATCCGCGGCGTTCTGGCATACACCTACAATCATTCAAAGATCCTTCCTAGATCGGCAGACGACTTCGGCATCGATCGCTGCAAAAATGCCGGCTGCGACGCCTCCTTCTCTGAGTGCAATCCGGATACCGGAAACTGTGAAGCGCTTCCCGGATTCTGTGTCGGGAACGACGACTGCGAGACCGGATATGTCTGCAACGCAGCGCATACCTGCGAAGTCAAGACATGCGCCGGCGACAGCGACTGCGAGGCTTACGAACAGTGCGGCGGAGAGAATCTCTGCGTGCTTCGTGATGGCAGGTGCAGAAGGACGGATGACTGCGCGGCGAACGAGTTCTGCAACGGCTCGAACGAGTGCGAAGAGGTCAAAATCGTAATGAACGGCGGTTTCGAAACAGGCGATCTGACCGGCTGGAAGGGTTCTAAAACGCAGATATCGGACGGCAACATAGCTATCGTTACCGACAATGTCAGAACGGGTAACTACGCTGTTCAGCTCAAAAGTATTGCAAGCAGCAACCAGCGTTTCACGACTCAGTCGATAGCTCTGACGGCAGGGACCTACAACTGCGAGGCTTATGCGAAGGGCACGGCTGCAAGTACCGGATTCAGGGTCTATTCAACGAATGTCGAAGGTCACAAAGACGGTTACTATCCGCAGTCAGGCTTCTGGACTGATATAAATCCGACCGACTGGACCAAGCTTACCATGACCTTCAAACTGAACGCGGACGATTCCGATGTCCAGATCATTCTTTTCGAAGCGAAGGGTGACAGCCTCCTTACCTATTTCGATGATGTCTCCTGCGTGAAGGCGGAATAGTTAGACTTCTCATCTATCCGAAAGGTTACAACTGATTATTTCCCTGATTTTCCTAGAAAAAAAAGTTCGATAAGTTAAAATAGAGCCAATATTGTGTTTTAGTTTGAGGCTTTTATGAAGAATCTTGCAGAGTTTGTGATTAAATATCGTATCGGAATCATTGCGTTTTTTGTCATAATTACGCTGGTGATGGCTATCCCGCTGAAGGACAGCGCCGTCGATCCCGATGTCGAAAACATGCTGCCGGACCATCTTAAGGTGCATCTGAAGGAGCTTGAAGAGAAGTTCGGCGGAATGGAGATAATCTTTGTCGTTGTCGAGGCTGACGATATTTTGAAGCCATCTGTCATCGATCAGGTCAACGCGATCGCGGCCTCCCTGAAGGGTATCCCCGGCATCGAGAAGGTCAACTCCCTGCCGATGGTCGACGACGACCCCTTCGAGGATGAAAAGCCGAAAGAGGGCTCGCCTGAAGAGCTTTCAAAGCGTGAGGAGCTTCGCACGATCATGAAAAACAACGATATGGTCATGCGGACTCTTATAAACGACGACTTCACCGCTACGACCGTTATCGTCAGGATGAAGAATGAGGGCAAAGGTCTTGAAATAACTAACGATGTCCGCGATGCCGTAAGCAAGGTCGAAGGCCCCGGCAAGGTCACTCTGGGCGGTCTTCCGGTTGTCAAGGAGCACATTTCGAAGGATGTCCCGAAGGATATGATGATCTTCATGCCGCTCGGACTTCTCATAATGTTTTTTATCCTGCTTATCAGCTTCAAGCAGATCCGCGGCGTGATCCTGCCCTTTTCGGTCGTCGTCATGTCGATCGTCGTCTCGATGGGGCTTGTGCCTCTGATGGGGTGGAAGATGACTGTTGTCACGATCATTCTTCCTGTGATCCTGATCGCGGTCGCAAACGGCTACGGGATCCACATCATCAGCCGTTTCCAGCTCGAAAACATGATGGCGGACGGCAAAAAGAGCGCGGCAGAACTTGCTAAAACGGTATTTTCGGAACTCACGATCCCTGTCCTGCTGACGGGCGTTACCACGATTGCCGGTATGCTCTGTCTCATCACACATACCGTTGTTCCGGCGTCGCAGCTCGGGATCCTCTCCTCGATCGGCATATCGTTTGCGCTTTTTGCGAGCATTTTCTTTATTCCGGCGACCCTTTCGATGATGAAGGTCCCGACACCGGTCATCAACAAGGAAAACCGCCCGAAAATGGAAAAGATGCTGAAAAAACTGGCGGAATTTATCTCTATGTATCCACGCCAGCTTCTTGCGCTGAGCGTCGTCCTGACGATCGTCATGGCGATCGGGATCCCGAAAATCGTCGTTGACTCCAACCTTGCGAGCTACTATCCCAAAGGGCATCCCGTTCAGATCGCTTCCCAGCTCGTAAACGACAACTTCGGCGGCTCCCAGGTCATAAGCGTCAACGCCAAGGGGGATATCAAGGATCCTGTAAACCTTAAGAAAATCGATGAGATAGAGAAGAAGATCGCACAAAATCCGAATGTCGGGAACACCCTTTCGATCGCAAAGCTCATCAAGCTTGTCACAAAAGGTGCCTATCAGCCGGACGAAAAGGGTTTCGGCGCGATCCCGGATTCAAAGGCGACTGTCGATTTCTTCCTTTCGAAGTACAACGAAATGGGGGATCCGGACGAGGTCTCGAAGCTTGTCAGCAGCGATTTCACGCAGGCTCAGATCATTGTCCAGCTCAAAAGCGAGAGCAGCGAAACGATCAAAAGGGTCGTTCTGGAGACTCAGGAGCTTATCAAGGACGAGCCGCTTTTCACCGAGATCACGGGCTCCGGTGTTATGTTCAAGGAGCTGATAGACAGCGTTATCGACGGTCAGGTCATCTCGCTTATCCTTTCGTTCTTCTCGGTTTCGATCCTTGTCATGCTCCTCTTCAAATCTATCGTTGCGGGCCTTGTCGCCGGCATCCCGCTCGGGGTTTCGCTCGTTCTGATGTTCGGAGTGATGGGCTTTACCGGCGTTACGCTCGATATCGCCACAGCGCTGATTTCGTCGATCGTCATTGGCGTCGGCGTCGACTATACGATCCACTTTTTATGGCGTTACAAGATTGAATTCGCAAAGCACGGCGACCCGCGGGAGGCGGTCGCTCACACGCTTTCGACGACGGGCCGCGGCATTATCTTCAACGCTCTGAGCGTAATGATAGGCTTTGTCGTCCTGCTTTTCAGCTCGTTCCTGCCGATCCGCTACTTCGGGACTCTGATCGTTCTGAGCATAGGCGTCTGTCTGATCGGTTCGATCGTGCTGCTGCCATCGATCTGTATTGTTCTGAGACCTAAATTTTTGGAAAGGAAGTAGATGCTTAAGAGAGCCCTTTTCTTGCTGTTTCTGCCGTTCTTCTGGCAGCCATGTCTTAATGCCGAGGGGCTTTCATCTAATGATTTCCAATACTTTACCAATAGAAACTGGAGCGGGGCGGAGGGGCTTTCGCATGACCATCTGACCTCTTTTTACCGTGATCCCGAGGGGCTTCTCTGGGTCGGGACGATCGAAGGTCTCAACCGTGTCGACGCAGCTTCGGTAAAAATCTTCAAACTCTCTGACTATCCGGAGCTCCAGAGCAACAAAATCAACGATATTTCGGGTTCCGGCGGCACGGTTTTCGTTGCGACCGATGCCGGGATCTCGTTTGTTAAGGATGAGGGCGCTACCATCGGCCGCGTTTTGTCTCAGGGCGGTTTTTTTGATGTCGAAGCACTCTCTGATTCGCATCTCTTCGCAACTGACGGCAGGGAAATTCTTGAAATAAAATCCAATAAAATAAACAAGTTGTCTGATTATGCGCTCTTCCCGAACGGTGGGGTCAGGGCGATCTACGCTCTCGGCGGCCAGCTTGGTATCCTCGACCGCAGCGGCCGGTTTTTTATCTACAAATCGGGTCTCTTCAGCGCGGGATGTTCCGCTTTGAACGTCGCATTCAGCACCGCAAGGGGCAGAAACGGGAGAGTCTTTCTTGCAGGTGAAAACGGCGTGATCTATGAACTCAAAGGTGAAGAGTGCGAGGCCGTAGCATCGCTGGAACCCGCGTCAATTATTGATGATTTTGATTTCCATGACGGCTCGTTCGCTGTTGTTTGCAACGGAAAAGTCAATATTATCAACGGATTGGATTCAAATGTAGAGAACTCCGGGAGCCGGCCTTCGGCACCGGTTTCAAAGGTTTTTTTAGAAAACGGCTCGTCGCTTTGGCAGCTTTCGGAGAGTACTCTTTCCCATCGCTACCGCACTCAGTTCGTGACGCTCGGACGTGAGGAGGGGCTTGCTGTCCCAACAGTCTATTCTCTGCTGGAGGATCGTAGCGGCACTGTCTGGCTCGGAACACGCGGCGGAGGGCTTTTCAGCTACCGTGACGGCAGGTTCCAGCCGCTTCGGGAGGGCCTGGGATCGGTCGCTGTAGGCGGAATGATGCTCGAGGAGACGGGAAAAATACTTGTCGGAACAGGTGACGGGCTTTTCCGTTTCGATCCGGAAAATCCGGCAAAATTCGAGCCGCAGCTTGACTCAAAGGGCAGCGTCATCCCGATTGTCAGCGTGATTTTTCAGGATTCGTCAAAACGTCTCTGGGCCGGCACCGGAGACGGCGGGATATATCTTTTCAAAGATGGGAAGTGGCAGTTCCTGCGGAACGTCTCGTCCGGCGGAGAGGGGTATATTTCGGCGATTTCGGAGACAGCTTCCGGCGAAGTTCTCTTTGCTGCCTCAAGCGGGTTGATCAAGTTCGATAAGGAAGAAAAGTTCTCTGATTTCGGCGGTTTGTCCGATTATCAGCCACTGTCGGTATATACCGGAGAGGAGGGGGATATTCTGGTCGGAACGATGCGGCGAGGCATAGCTTTTATCTCGGAAAAGTTCGGAAAGATCCAGCTCGATTCGAGGCGCGGCCTCTGCAGCGACACGATCTTTGCCATTCTGCGCCAGGGCGACAAATACTGGTTTACCAGCACCAACGGGATCTTTACGCTCTCTCGCTCCGATTTAGTCCGTGTTGCGGCGGATCCTGCTGAAAAACTGGAGTGCGAGCGCTTCGACTCGCGTGACGGTATCCGTTCTCTCGAATCGACCGGCGGTGTCCAGCCGGCAGTCTTGATGCGGAGCAACCGCGATATCTGGTTCCCGACTGTAGGCGGGGTCGTCGTGCTGGCTGACGGAGCCGTAAAATCGGCAAAATTCAGCACTCTGGCGAAATCTTCGCTGTCTTCAAAGATAGATTCTGGAAGTAGTGTCAATGGATCCGGAAGAGATATTTTGTTCTCGATCCTGAAGGTTTTTGCTCTCCTGGCTCTTTTGGTTTTCGGCGGGGCGATCCTGAAGAGGAACAGGGGTGAAGAGCTCCCGTCGACGGAGCCAGCCGTTATCCCGGAAGGGCCGACGGTTACCCCGGAAGAGCCCGCAGTCACCCCGGAAGAGCCGGCAGTCACCTCTGAAAAGCCCACCGTCACCCCAGAAGAACCGGCATTTACCTCTGAAGAGCCTGCCGTTATCCCGGAAGAACCGGCAGTTACTCCGGAAGAGCCGGCGGTTACCCCGGAAGTGCTGCCTGATACCCGGGAGGAGCTGACCGATACCTCTGAAGAGCCCGCCGATAACGGTTTTGATCCTGACGACACCTCAGGCGATGCTGCTCAGCCGTTGAAGTACGAAAAGAGCAGGCTCGACGACCACATCCTCGCAGCCTATGCCGAGGAGCTGATGCAGCTTATGGATTCGCAGAAGCCCTACCTGAACCCCGACCTCACGCTCGGAGGGCTTGCCCAGGCTGTCGGACTCACGACGAACATCCTTTCGCAGGTCATCAACAGCCACTTCAAGCAGAATTTTTATGCCTTCGTGAACCACTACCGGCTTAAGGAGACGCTTGAGCTGATGAACAAAACCGAGAACGCGGATAAAAATATTCTTGAGATCGCCTTTACCGCCGGTTTCAACTCAAAAACGACCTTCAACGCCACATTCAAGAAGGAGCTCGGCGAAACTCCGCGGAATTATCGCAAGCGTATCGAAAAATAGTTCAGGCAAGGGCTCAGCAATATTGACAATTGCTTTTTAAAACTTAGATTTCCATAGTTTTTGTCACTTTTTTATGGAGGTTATATTATGACAAAGGTTCTTCTTGCTACCGAAAAGCCGTTTGCAGCAAAGGCTGTTGCAAAAATCGAAGAGATCTGCAAGGGCGCAGGTTACGAATTCCGCAAACTTGAAAAGTACACATCGGTTGACGAGCTCAAGGCTGCTGTCAAAGATGTAAACGCAGTCATCATCAGAAGCGACAAAATCACGAAAGAGATCATGGATGCCGCTCCGGAACTCAAGATCGTAGTCAGAGGCGGCGCAGGATACGACAACGTTGACTGTGCGGCTGCAAAAGAGAAAGGCATCGTCGTTATGAACACTCCCGGCGTAAACGCAAACGCTGTTGCTGAACTTGCGATCGGTATGGCAATCTATACCGCAAGAACATGCTTCACTCCGTCGACCGGAACCGAACTTAAAGGCAAAAAACTCGGTCTTCAGGCTTACGGAAACGTCGGCAGGAACGTTGCAAGGATTGCGAAGGGACTCGGCATGGAAGTCTATGCTTTCGACCCGTTCCTCACCAAAGAGAAGATCGAGTCCGAGGGCGTAAAATACATCGCTACCAAAGAAGAGCTCTACAAGACCTGCAACTATGTTTCGCTTCACATCCCGGCTAACGACGAGACCAAAAAGTCGATCACGAAAGAGTTCATGATGGATATGCCGAAACCGGCTACACTCATCAATACCGCAAGAAAAGAGATCATCAACGA
>DBXP01000020.1:0-22989 GCA_002309575.1 bacterium UBP6_UBA1209
GAAGCGGAAGCAGAGGCAAAACGCATTACCGAAGTCAAGCCGGCTGCTCAAGTAGAGCCGCAAAACGCTGAAAATATGAGCTATGCAGAGGTCGAGCAGAAGTTCAACGAGGATCAGGAAAAGAAATATGCCGAAATGAAGCGCAAGGCCGAGGAGGCGAGAAAAGCCGAGGAGGCGCTTGCTCTCGAGGCGATGGAAGCTGGAATGCGTAAGGCCGAGGAGGAGGCTAAAATCAAGGCGGAGATCAGACGCAAAGCCGAAGCGGAGAGGATCGCGGCCGAGGAGCTTCTCAAAAAGAGCGGAAAAAGTACGCAGGGAAGCGGCGAAGTCAGGCTGGAACCGGCTCTCGGCAAGGTCGTCGAGTTCGGCAGTTTCGAGCAGGGCGACGGCCGCAGACCGATAAGCTGGCGTGTCTTTGAAATCAAGGACGGAAAGGCGCTTCTCATATCCGAAAAGGGGCTCGACGCCCGCAGATTCAACCCGGAAGGCAGAGGCAGCGAATGGAAGTATTCCGAGCTCAGGACATGGCTAAACAGCGATTTCATGAACTCGGCTTTCAACGCCGCGGAGCTCGGGAAGATCGATCAGGTCGACGGAGAAAGCGTTTTCCTGCTTTCGAAGGCTGAGGTCGAGCGTTTCTTCCCTGACAGGAACAGCAGGCGCTGTGCACCGACAAAATATACCGAAAAGCGCGGCGTGGAGCCTATCGACGGCTATGCCCGCTGGTGGCTCCGTGCTCCCGGAAACGGCTCGTTCTACGCTTCGTTCGTTCAGGCGAAGGGACTTTTCAACAACAGCTACGTCTACTGCGAGGAGATAATGGTCCGTCCAGCAGTCTGGGTCAGGATTTAATTCCGGAAAATCTGTTTTAATCAAAAATATCAGTATAATACTCCGGTTGGTTTCAGACAGGGGGGATGATATGAGACTTTTCTACGACATTATCGCAGACAAGCGCGACAATATCGCGCTTAGCGACGAAGACATTTCCTATTTTCTCGAGAGCTACCTGACGGGGCAGCTGAACGACTATCAGATGTCGGCCATGCTGATGGCGATCTACTTCAACTCTCTGAACGAACGTGAGCTGAAGACGTGGACTTCAAAGATGCTTTACAGCGGTAAAGTCCTTGATTTTACTGACATAGACGGCTTTGTCGTCGATAAGCATTCGACCGGCGGAGTCGGGGACAAGATCTCGATCCCGCTAGCTCCTCTCCTCGCCGAACTCGGCTTTTTCGTGCCGATGATCTCAGGGCGCGGACTCGGCCCGACCGGCGGAACGCTCGACAAACTTGAGTCGATCCCGGGCTTCCGCGTGAACATCAACGTCGAAAAATTCCACAGACTGGTCCGTGAAGTCGGTTTTTCGATGATCGGCCAGACATCGGAGATCGCTCCGCTAGACAAGAGGCTTTACGCTCTCCGCGATGTCACGGCTACGATCGAATCGATCCCGATGATCGCCGCTTCGATCATGAGCAAGAAGCTGGCGGAGGGTATCAGCGGACTTATGCTTGACCTGAAGGTCGGCAAGGGAGCCTTCATGAAGACCTACGAGCGCGGCAAAAAGCTTGCGCAGACGATGCAGATGATAGGGCAGCAGTTCAACACGCATGTCGATGTACTCTTCACGAATATGGACGAGCCTTTGGGTTACGCTGTCGGAAATTCGCTTGAAATCATGGAATCTCTCGACGTCATGCAGGGCCGGCATGTTCCTCAGGTCAGCGAGCTGACAGTCACGATGGCGGCTACCCTGATGAAGACTTTCGGCATGGTCGAATCGCTCGATGAGGGCAGGAGAAAGGCGGAAGCGGCACTGAAGAGCGGTAAGGTCTATGAGAAATTCCGCACACTTGCCGAACTTCAGGGGGGAGATCCGCATTCCCTTGACGACAGATCGCTTCTTCCTCTGTCAAACAAAAAGGTCGAGGTAAGATCCGAATACGACGGTTTTGTCGCGGAGGTCGATGCGCTTTCGTTCGGCAAGGCTCTGATCCAGCTCGGCGGCGGAAGGCTGCGTCAGGAGGACTCTATCGATCCGGGCGTCGGCTTCATCATCAACAAAAAGGTTGGGGACAGAGTGAGCCGCGGAGAGACTCTCTACACGATCTACTACGGCAGCACCGCGAAGCTCGAAACTGCAAAGGAATACCTTGATGATGCTGTCAGGATCTCTGGATCCAAAGTTCCCAGAATAGAGCTTGTCTTAGGAGTTCTTTAGTAATATCAGTGATTTATTCTTTGGAGCCTTTGCCTTGATCGGCAGCCTTTTCATCAAATTTGTATCCGCACTTCTGGCAGACTTTGCCGCTTCTTTTCTTTTCAACGACATATTCGAAGCCGCACTCAGGACACTTTTCGCCCTCGACCGGCTTGTACCAGCTTACGAAATCGCACTCGGGATAGCGTGAGCAGCCGTAGAACGGGCGGCCTTTTTTGGAGCGTTTTGCCGTGACGTAGCCTTCGTGGCACTGCGGGCACTGGCAGATCTTCTTCTCCTCCTTGACGATCGTTTTGCACTTGGGATACGCACTGCAGGCCTTGAAGTCGCCGAATCTTCCGTGCTTGATGACGAGCTTGCTGCCGCAGTTCGGGCAGACCTCTTCAAGTTCCACTTCGGTTGCCTGCTCGTCGTTTTTCATGTGGACGATGTCGCCGTTCTTTTCGAGCGAGCAGGAGAAGTCGCAGGTCGGATATGATTCGCAGGAGAGGAAGGGCTGGTTGCCTTTTTTGGACCAGCGGACGACGAGTCTCTTGCCGCATTTCGGGCAGAGCTCTTCGGCATAAATGCGCTTCTTTCCTTCGTTTTTTACTCGGTCTACGCTCTTTTCAAGGACGCGGACAAAGGTTCCGTAGAAACCTCTGATGACCTCGCACCAGTCCTTTTCGCCGGACTCGATCGTGTCGAGATCCGACTCCATTTCGGCTGTGAAGTTGACGTTGATGATCTCCGGGAAGAACTCGTCGAGCGTGTCACCGACAAGAATTCCGAGATCTGTCGCCATCAGGGCACCGCGAGGCTCCTTCATGCGCTCGATGTAGCTGCGCTGAACGATCTGTTTGATGACTGTCGCGTATGTCGACGGCCGTCCGACGCCCTTCTCTTCGAGCTCTTTTACGAGACTTCCCTCTGTAAATCTCGGTGTCGGCTTCGTGAAGTGCTGTTCGATCTCGAGCTCTGAAAGCGCGATGGATTCGCCCTCGTCGACCTTCGGGATCGTGTCGTCCTTGGACTGTTTTTTGTAGATTTTGCGGTAGCCTTCGAACTGGACGACGCTTCCGCTCTTTTTGAAGCTGTAGCGGTGCGCGGAATCCTCGACAGTTACGGTAGTCGTCTCGAGGATCGCATCCTTCATCTGCGTCGCGATGAATCTGCGCCAGATCAGAGTATATATGTTGAGTTCGTCTTTAGTCAGCTTGGAAGCGACCTTTTCCGGAGTCAGTTCGACGTTTGTCGGACGAATCGCCTCGTGCGCATCCTGGATCTTGCCCTTGCTGCGGGTCTGATTTTTGTAGTAACGGACCTCTTCGGAGAGGAACTGGCCGCCGATGTTGCCTGCGATATACTTCCTGAGGGCGTCGTTCGCCTCGTCGGAAATCCTGAACGAATCGGTTCTCATGTAGGTTATAAGACCTGTGAAGCCCTCTGCGCCGAGGTTTTTACCTTCGTAGAGCGACTGCGCGATCTTCATCGTCTGCTCGCCGGTGTAGTTGAAGAGCCTCGAGCTCTCCTGCTGCAGGTTGCTCGTGTTGAGCGGCGGGAGCGGTGACTCCTTCTTTTCGCGCTTTTCAACTGAAATTACCGAGAAGCCTGACGCCTTGTCGATCTCGGCCTTGAGCTTTTTCGCCTCGGTTTCGTTGGAGACTGCGACCTTCTTGCCGTCGACCTTCTCGAGAGCCGCGTCGAAGATCCCGTTTTTGCCGGAGAAGTCGCCCTTGAATGACCAGTACTCCTCGGGGACGAATGCACGGATCTCCTTCTCTCGCTCTGTGACCATCTGAAGCGCTACCGACTGGACTCTGCCTGCGCTGAGCCCTTTTTTGACGCTGCGCCACAGGAATGCCGAAAGTTTGTAGCCGACGATCCTGTCGAGGATCCTTCTTGCCTGCTGTGCGTTGAAGAGATCTTCGTTGATCTCGGAGTAGTTGTCTATCGCCTTCAAAACCGCGTTCTTCGTGATTTCGTGGAAAAGGACACGGTGGATCAGTTTGTCCTGGAACAGTGACGCAATGTGGTGCGCAATTGCCTCTCCCTCGCGGTCAGGGTCGGATCCGATGAAGATCTCGTCGGCCTCCGCAGCCTCTTTTTTCAGCATCGCGATTATCTGCTGCTTGCCCTCGATCACCTCGTAATTCGGCTTGAAGTTGTTTTCAACGTCAACTCCGAACGACTTCGCCGGAAGGTCTATGATGTGACCGTTCGACGCTACGACTTTGTAGTCCGGCAGATACTTTGTGAGAGTTTTTGCTTTTGTCGGTGATTCCACAATAAGAAGTTTCATTTCATTCCCCATTCAGTTTATAAATTTTGCCCGGGTATTCGCTCACAAGCCCGTCGAGGACAAGTGAAAGCAAAATCGAAGGCAGCTGCGAAACGCCGATCTCCGCTCTCAGCGAGATGTCGTCGAAGCTGATCCCTTCACTGTTTCCGGCAATAAGGTCAAAAACGGCCTTTTCGTCGCCGCTCAACTTATCACTACCTGCCAAATTTGCAAATGTTTGCTTTCCGGACCGCTCAACTTTGGCGGAACCTTCGGAAAAAAGCGACATTTGAAGTCCGCCAGAGTCTCTACCTTTTTTTAAGAAATTATGCAAATCGCTAAAATCATAAAGGATCTTTAAATTGCGTTCATGCCTGTATTTTTTAAGGAAATTGAAGTTGCCCTCAAAACTTGCGTCGTCGATCTCTCCGATGCAGACAAAGAGCTGTTTCCCCATTTCGAGAGCCAGTCTCGAGGTTATCAGACTCCCGCTCTTCGCCGAGGCCTGGACCAGAACAAGCGCGTCGCATAGGCTCGCGACGATCTCGTTCCGGATAGGGAAGTTCCTGGGCAGAGGCGGAGTTTGAGGCTCGAACTGGCTGATGATCGCGCCGTTCTGACGGATCTCGTCGGCAAGTCCGACATTCTCCTCCGGATAGATGACATCAAGGCCGCTGCCGAGAACGGAGATCGTCCTGCCGCCTGAGTTCAGCGCCGAGCGGTGCGCTTCGGTGTCGATCCCGCGGGCAAGACCGCTCACGACGCATTTGCCGGCTTCAACGGCCGTTTTTGCTGCCGCTTTTGCCAGTTTGATCCCGTAAAGCGTTGGCTTCCTTGTCCCGACGATCGCGACTCCGCCGGCATCTGAAGGCATAAGGGCGCCGTCGATCCAGAGCGGACGGCCTATCTTCGGCCTGCATCCGAGCACAATATCCGGATGACGGCTGTCCTTAGGGTCAATCGGAGCACTCATCAAGTCTCTCCAAAAAGTCTTTTATCTCGTTGATCTGATAGTCGGGAGTCGATGCGCCCGCCGTTATTCCGACAGTTTCGGCTTTTTTTATCCCGGCGAGCTGTTCGGGCGTGAAGTCTGAGATCGATTCGACCCAGATCGAGCTGTCGTTTTTCTCCATTACGACCTGCAGGAGCTTTGAAGTGTTCGACGAGTTCTTCCCGCCGATCACGACCATGACATCGACACGGTTTGCAAGCTCCCTTGCCGAGTCCTGGCGCTTGAGCGTAGCCGTGCAGATCGTCTCAGAAGAGAGGATCTTGTGGTCCGGAAGGTCGCGGACAAGCCCGCGTGAAAGCTTCAGAAGGTGTTCGAAATTCGACGGCCGCGAGGTCGTCTGCGCAACGGCGAAGACACTTTTGTGATTTATCAGGAAATCGCGGAGTTCAGGCTCCTTTTCTCCAAATTCGGAGGGGTGGATAACAAAGAAATCACCGCTGATCCTGGATGTGATGCCTTCGACCTCCGAGTGGTTCTTGTCCCCCATGACGAGTATCGCGCATCCCTCAGCCGACTGCTTTGCAACGAGCTTGTGGATCCTCTGGACATACGGACAGGTCGTGTCGATGATCTTAACGTTTTCAATGGATTGCAGTATCTGCTCGGTCTTTGCCGTAACTCCGTGGCTTCTTACGACGACGACTGAGTTTTCTGGCACGGAGGCGATATTTACGACATCGACGCCACGTCTGGCATAGTCGTTTATGACTCTCGGGTTATGGATGACCGGCCCGAGCATGACGACGCGTTTCCCGATTTTCAGAGCCTCTTCAGTCGACTCCTCTAGCAGCGAAAAGGCCCGCTTCACTCCGAAGCAGATCCCCGAATTTTCTGCGACCAGTACTTTTAATCTATTCACGTTCCCTCGCAAGCTGAACAATTTTTTCGGCTGTCTCTTCAAGGTTCATGTCAGAGTTGTCGACAACAACGGCATCCTCGGCCTGCCTGAGCGGTGCGACTTTGCGGGTCATATCCTGACGGTCGCGGTCGCGGATCTCGCTGACAAGCTGTTCCATCGAGAAGGATACGCCCTTCGCCTCAAGCTCGAGAGCCCTTCTTTTTGCGCGGTGTTCTGGAGTCGCCGTAAGATAAATCTTGAGCTCGGCATCCGGCATGATGACCGTTCCGATATCACGTCCCTCCATCACGACGCCGCCCTCTTCGCCGAGTTCGCGCTGCATCCTGAAGAGCGCCTCGCGGACAAAGGGGATCTTTGCGATTTTACTTGCAAGCATACTTATGCGCTCGTTCCTGATCTCGTTCGTGACATCGCTTCCGTCGAGATAGACATGGTTTATCCCGTCGATCATTTTGAACGACACGTTGAAATGATTGATTATTTCGGCAAGTTCGGCGCTGTCGCACTCTCCGTCGGTCTCAGCTGCGGCAAGAGCTAAAGATCTGTAGATCGCTCCGGTGTCAACATAAGAATAATTAAGTTTTGAAGCAACGAGTTTGCTGACGCTGCTCTTTCCGGCTCCTGCCGGCCCGTCGATCGCAATTCTGATTTTTTTCATGTGACCCTCCAAAAAAACGCTGCATTATAACGGCTGTTTTCGTTAAATCAAATTAAAGTTTAAAGCTTTGAAAGAGTGATTAAAGCGGGCTGCGAAACCCGCGCCTGACAAGCGGAATTGAAACGGATTGAAAACAATAGGTTGTAAATTTACGGGATCAGACAAAAAGCAGAGAACAGCCGTCGGATTTTTTATCTTCTTTTTTATTCTCCTCAGGAGCAGTTTTTTCGTCAGTAGGGTCTGCAGAATCTCCTGTATCGCTATCGGCGCTATCCATCGGATCTTCCGTGTCACCGGCATCGCCTGTATCAGCGCTATCCATCGGATCTTCCGAGTCTCCGGTATCGCCCATATCTGCATCATCAACCGGGTCTTCCGAGTCTTCTGTGTCGCCATCGTTCGGGATTTCGTTATCGTCAGCGTCGGTTTCGCTGTCATCTGGAGCTGGTGAAATGACATCATTGTCGCCCTCCTCAGATGGATTTTCGTCATCTGTCCCGCTTGAATGACCGTACAGCCCGCATCCGTCGCAACACTCCTTGTTTTCACAGCTTTCCGCCGCTTCGATGCACTCGAAATAGCCTTTGTAGTCCTCCTCGCGGATGTCGTCCTTGTAACAACATATTGTGAGCATCTGTGCATTCAAATCCTCTCCGGAGGGAATATCGAGAACAGCCTCAAGTCCCTCGTCGCTAAGAGGTTCGAAGCAGGAGTTTGCAAATGTCTTTACATACGAAAGACAGGTATTTAGAACTTCAGCATCAGTGCAAACGATTCTCGGAGTTGCGAGCTCAGTGCCGCATTCTTCGACAAGCGTGCTGTCGCAGACCCCCGCGCCGAAAGTTACAGTTCCGAACCTTCTTCTGTCGAAACCGTAGCACCAGCATTCGTAGTCACCGCTTTCTTCCAAAATACATTCACCAGCCTCGTTTTTGCATTTGATTCCTGCATTTTGACAGATTTCATTGGCTTCCGCTTTGCATTCATCCTCTGTCGGCAGAGCCGAAGCAGATGTGGTGTCGGAAGATCTTGTATCGTCATTGCAGTAGCATTCTTTGGATAATGAACCAGCAGAAAGAGTGTAGGTACATTTTCCTTTTTCAGCTTCACAAGTTAAAGTTTCTGCAAAAATAGTTATCGCAGCAGCAAGTATTGCGATAAAAATCAATGATTTTTTCATGGTTTACCTCCATTTTCAATTCAAGCGAACAAATTATAGTGAAAAACGGATTGAAAGCAATAGGTTGGAAATTTACGGTGTCAGACAAACAGCAGCGAGCAGCCGTCGGATTTTTTTTCTTCTTTGTTTTCAGCCGGAGCTGTCGCGCCGTCTGCAGGAGCTTCTGAATTTTCTGTATCGCCGGAGTCAGTTACGCCGTCTGTCGGTTCGCTGTCACCGGTATCGCTTGGAACTTCTGTTTTGTCTGTGTCTGCTTCATCATCCGGAGCAGGAGAGATGACTTCATCATCGTCGTTTCCTGCACCTTCCATCGATATAGGAATACCGCAACTCAAGCAGCATTCCTCTTTGTTTTCACAACTTCCGAAGGCTTCAAGACACTCGAAAGATTCCTTGTATTTCTTTCTCCAACTATTGTATAGACAGCATTTTGCGATTGTCCCTCCGACATCTCCGCTTAAAGGGTTGTCCAGATTGGCTTCAAAATTTTCATCTGTCATCGGAGTTTGGCACATATTGGTGAAAGCTTTGGTATAAGAAGCACACTCGTTGAGAAGTTCATCGTCTGCACAGACGCTTCTTGGTGTTGCAAGTTCTATGCCGCATTCTTTCTCCAAAATTGCCGTGCAGCCTTCAGCGCTGTAATTATGGCTTGTTCCAGCTAGGGTTCCTTTTACACTTAAGATTCCAAGACAGTGGCAGAAATATTCTCCGTCTGACTGCAAAGAGCAGTTTCCGGCTTCGTTTTCGCAAAGATAGTCTGAATTATGGCAATAATTCCAGTCAAGTTGAGCCAGGCATTCTTCATCATCCGGGAAAAAATCGGTTTCTTCAACTTCAGAAATTTCTTCTCCGTCGCGGCAGACACACTCAATGTTGAGCAGCATCTCTCCTGAACGTTCGAATTTGCATTTTCCGCTGTCAGACTCGCATGAAACACTTTCGTTTTCCGCAAAAAGAGCCGTCGCAACTGCAAGTATTGCGACTAAAACAAGTGATTTTTTCATGGTTCGCCTCCAATTACAAATTTCTAATTCCCAAACAAATCGGAATGTGTGCCAGTATCGACAAGAGTAAGAGTTAGTATTTTTTCCTGCTTTAAGTAGATAAGTAGCCAATCAGGCTGAATATGACATTCCCTAAACAACTTCATATTTCCGGTCAGCTGGTGGTCTCGGAAATGCTCTCCAAGCGGGATATCGTTTTTCAATTTGTTGATAACTTCCTCCAAGAGAGTTACGTCAAGCCCTCTTTTTATGGCGAGCTTATAACTTTTTTTGAATTGGGAAGTTATTTTTACCGTGTAAGTCATGCGTTTAAATCTTCAAAAAGCTCTTTTGTCGTGTTAAAACCTTTTACCGAGGGATCTTTGCTTATCTGCAAAGCTTCCAGCATAGCCGATGCAAGCTGTTTTGTTGGCTCTTCCTGATTTCCGGCTTTTTGTTTCTCATGTCTAGAGACAATAAAATCTATGAAATCGGAAATTTCATCAAGGCACTCTTCCGGCGCGGCTTTTATCTGCTCCAATACTGCTTCATAACTCATGGTTTACCTCCATTTTCAATTCAAGCGAACAAATTATAGTGAAAAACGGATTGAAAACAATAGGTTGGAAATTTACGGTATCAGACAAACAGCACGGAACAGCCGTCGGATTTTTTTTCTTCTTTGTTTTCTGTCGGAGCTGTCGCGCCGTCGGCAGGAACTTCTGAATTTTCTGTATCGCCGGAGTCAGGAGCGGGAGAGATGACTTCCGAGTCACCGGTATCGCCGGGGATTTCAGTGTCGCCCGTGTCTCCAGGCTCTCCAATAATTTCACCTATGTAGCATTTACAACACTCATCTGTAAATTCATCATCTCTGCATTTTGCTTCTTCCAGACAATCGTCTGTTCTATCAACAAAGTGAATATTAGTACAGCATTCATAAACATAAATCATTGTTTCACTAGTAATGCCGGGGTCTTTGTAGTTGTCAATTTCAGCTCTGATTTCTTCTTCTGTCATTGTTTCATGATAGTCTGAACAATGAGAATAACCAGACTCGTATCTGATACAACGCTCAATTTCTTCGTCACCGCAATAATCGCTAAGTACAGGTAATTTCGTTCCACATTCCTTCTCTAGGTATGATTTGCAGTTTTCTTCTGTAACTTCGACATTTCCATCTAAATCTACACTGCCAACTTTATTCTGAGGGATACTTACACAGGCGTAATGATAATATTCCTCGTACTGACCGTCGGTTATAGTTCTGAAGATGTAACCGCGCCCGGCATCGTTACTGCACTCGACAAGCTCTTCATAATAGACGGGAGCTTCCGTGTCAGCTGCGCTGTCAGCCGGTTCGCTGTCGCCTGTATCTCCTGTATCTACACAACCGGTATCACCGCAGTCATCTTCATCGTAAAATTCACCGGTGTCGCTTTCTTCAGCAAAAACAAATAACGAAAAAAACAAAATCGATAAAATAACAGCTTTAATTTTCATGGTCTCCTCCATTAATTAAATTGACAAATATCGCTGTAAACAAGTTCGTAAACCGGAGAGAAAAATGTCTCTTTCACTTTTGCTTCCGCCAACTCCGGAATAGACTTGATCCCTTTTTCTGAATATACCTTTGTATAAAATCTCAATGCCGGAATCAGAAAATATTCTCCGTTGCAATATTTCTTCCTCCATATCTTTTCAACACTGTAGACATGGATCGAATCAAAAACTTCTTTCCCGTAAATTCCGACTGAAAATTTTCCTTGTGCAAAGCTGTCGCGAATATTCCTCGAAATATCTCCGATACTGTATTCCTGAAAGTATCTGAAATTCGGCAACGATTCATAATCGTTCCAGTTTACCTCAAAATGTTTAATAACCTCTGTGGCTGTGTCAAAAACTATTTTTACCGGTATTTTTCCATCGTTTAGTATTGCTCCGTCGAAAACACGTCTGAAAAACACTCTTATTTCGGTAAATCTCTCGGCATCATTTTGTCCCAAAGCCGAACCGGATTTTTCGATTCCGATTGCGTCGAGAATGACATTTTCACCGATTTCTGGAATCTGTTTTACAAAATTCATGGCTTTCGCGATGAACTCTTGTTCCAACTCGTCAATATGCTCAACCGTAGGATAGTTCTTAGAATCAATCTGTGGATTCTTTTTCAGTCTTTTCACAAGGTTATTTGATTTTTCGTCATACCTCGCAAGATAATCATTTTCATCAAGCAAGGCATTTATTTTGCTGACGATATTTATCATGTCAGCATGTTTGACGCTGTTGGAATAAAAATAATTGGGAGTTTCGACCCACGAATTTTTTAAGTTTTCGGGTAGTTCTGCTCCTGATATAAAATCGGAATTAACCGATGTGTTAGCGCTTGTTAAGAGGCTTTCCATAAATGTTGTCGCGTTTTCTTCGTATCTTGCCTCTTGAGCATAAATAACAAAAGATGTCAGAACAATAATTGCAGATATCAACTGTTTCATGTTAACCCTCCGGGAAATAGGTCGGATATTCATAGACAAAAATGTATCCCTGTTGTACTAATCTTTTGAAAACATAAGTTTTCGTGCGGATTAAATCCGATGAAGACATCGATCCTCGATAAGTACTATTCCAAGTTTCGAGTTCACCGCTGAAACCGATAGACGCTCTTGTCTTATAAACAATCGAAGCTTCTACTGATTGCGGGTCGGCACCAAAATTAAATTCTCTTTGTTCTACTGCATTTTTGTAAGCCTCCCAAATTGACAGGTTTTCAACAATTACATCATTCCAAAAAGTTGAATTAAATAAAACAGAAGAATTGTCTTGAGGGCAGTAGTCGCTCCCATTATTTGAATAGTTCGGCGAATAGCCATTGACATTTACATTCCAAACGCATCCGTTTGCATCATTAGAATAAAATACCATTAATGAAGCAAAACCTAAAATTGCATGTGGACCGGAGTTTGATGCAAATCTGTCGCTGAACCAATTCAACCCCTCATTGTCTACAAATGCCGTTCCTGCGCCGTTAATTTGTCCTCCGAAACAAGCATCGCCGGCACTTTCGTTGGGACAGCACTTGATTTTGTTGCCA
Source organism: bacterium UBP6_UBA1209 (assembly GCA_002309575.1). Classification (GTDB taxonomy): domain Bacteria; phylum UBP6; class UBA1177; order UBA1177; family UBA1177; genus UBA1177. The sequence continues at coordinate 12,274 of DBXP01000020.1, forward strand.
GGAGCCAAAGTGCTGCATGGAATGTTCCCGTAAACAGGATATTTAATAGTACTGCATGATTCATAAAAAACCCAGCGGGTCGATCCTGAATAAGTAAAATCACTGGGATCCAATATATTAGAGTAATAATCTCTTTCCTCGCGGATGTCCATGTCCTGCATGAGAAATTACTTCATAGTTAGACTGACTGTTATTAGACAACCAACCGTTTACAAGGACATCGCTGTCATGAGCAACTTGCGAAAAATTTGAGTTTTGGTTTAGATAGACAAATGAATTGTTTTGCATCGCAGAGTATGCATTATACAAAAAACCATCTGTATTGTCGTGAGTTCCATGAAGATCATCTCCTGTTGCATAATCTTCTATTGACGATGTCCAAACATCAAAATCCGAAGGAGTTCCAAAACGTTTGTTGTATAAATTCGATGCATCATCGTCATTTGCAAAACCGTCAAATATCTGAACTTCATCCACAAAGGCTTCGAGCCAGTCTGTCTTTTCCAAATTAGACCCGTCAAGATCCATGCCGATAAGAGGCTTCTGACCTGTCGTAACATCCGAATCCGACAAAACATTGTTTATCGTAAGATTGTTCCACCTTTTTACCCCGTCAATCCAAAGAGTAGCTCTGGAAGTTCCTTGATTGCTTGAGTCTTCTCTGATTGTCAGTATAAAATTATGCCAAGCCCCGTTGTAAACATTTATTGAACTGCCGTTTGTTCCGTCAACATAGGTCTGAAGTCTGTAACTTGAGCCTATTCTTACCATCATCTGGCTTCCCCAGATTCCGAAAAGGAATTTGTCGCTACCGCCATTGGTGTTTTTTGCAATAAAGCAATCGTTATCAACAGGAGATGAGTTGGTAAATTTTACCCATAAACTTATGGTTATTTGGTGATTCCCTGAATCACCTAATGATTGGAGCGGATAATATCCTCCCATCTCTATATATCTTGAGCTGTTTAAGTTTATGGCTTTCCCTGTGAGCGGAGAATTTGTTGTGTAAGTCGGCGCAACTACAGAGCCGCTGCTGTTTTTTACTTTCCCTTTGGTTTTGGAAAGATCACTGTAATCAGCAATAGAACTCGAATAGTTTGTGACATTCGCTACATCGTCAAACGTGTAATAAAGTACCAAATACTCAGGCGAAGAGCCTACCATGTAAGGTGAAGCTGACAAATCTGAACAAAAGAACAGCAAAAAAGGGACAAGAAACAAATTTAACACCTTTTTCATTTTGACCTCCGAAGCTGAATAATAAACAGCTGGATCTTATAATTATTTCTGTGTATTGCAAGACTGGCGAAACGAAAAATAATGTTGGAAACCAAAAAATGTGGGCCTGCAAGAAAGTAATCATGAAAGATGTTTATAACTCTTGACTAATCTGAAAAAATCAGTATAATCACCGCCGTTTTTTGGTTTATAACAAACTGTGGAGATTTTTATTATGGCTAACAAAGAAAACAAAATCGCTAGACTCGCAATTGATGACCGTTGTGAAGGTTGCAACAACATAGCTGCTACAGAAGAGGGAAACTTCTGCTCGAAGTATGCTGATCCCGCTTTCCACTGGGAAGGAGACCAGATCTGCGCGTTCGCAACACACGTTAAGAGAGAAGTCAAGGTAAACACCAAAAAGCTTAACCCCCTTAAGGCTTCGAAACGTTATCAGGGTCACAAATAGTAATTGGAACACTTTTACTTCATACAGTTTCCTGAGCAGCTCTTTTATCTTAAGCAGTCAATAAACGATGCGATTCCGGTAATCCCGTTTTTTGAGGATCTGTCGGTTTTTAACAGGCTTGCCTCGTCTCTGAAAAGGTGGGGCAGGTCTTTTTCTCTCTTTTACGAAGAGTCGGCCTATCCGCTGGATCAGTTTCTCTCTCAGGTGAAGCTTTTCGACTCGGTCTTTACCTTCGATCCGAATGCTGCCAAATTGGTACGCGGTGCCGGTTTCGGGGGAAAGATCTATCTTTTCAGCAGCTTCAGGATGCTCGCTGATGTCGGTTTTTATAAAAAATATTCAATAAATCCGGTCGTTTGCGGCAAATCCAACCTGGAGCTTGCGAAGAATAACGGGCTTGAGCCGGTCTATTATGTTACAGACAAGGCGTGCATCGCCGATCTCGGGCTCTGTATTTCAAGGAGGAGCACTCCGCAGATCCCTTTCAGCTGTGACTGCCGCTGCCGTGAAAAGAGCCTTGCAAAAGCCGGTGTCGAGTTTCCGGTCTCAATGAAACCCGATCTGGTAACGCCGGAAGATTGTTCATGGTTTTTGTTCTCTGAAAAGACGGTCTATCCGGCTGTGCACTCTGCCGCGGAGCCCAGGACTCAGCTGCTCGAGAGGTGCTGGAACTACCGTTATCCGCTCGGGGTCGAGATCCTTAAGCCAGGCAAAACCAATGATAAAAGGCTCTATACTTTTGCTGCCGACAAACAGACTCCGCGCCTTATCGAAAAGGATCTGATCTCTTTTTACGGCTACAGCGGTTCGATTTACCGCGGCGTCTGGCTGGATCCGTCCTGCGCAAAGATCACGAAGTACGATGAAACCCGTGTAAACGTAGAGATATCAGGAACTTATCAGACGATCCTGATGATCAGACGCTACACGGAGGAGGAGAAGAACCTCCTCAAATCGGCCCGCCACTTCATCTACACCCTGCCGGAGCAGAGGTTCATCGAGCCCCGCGAAGAGAGGACGAAAACCGAAGTAAAGCCGCGGACGGGGCGCAGGTATTCGGACCGCGTCAGGATTTCGGTCATTTCGGACGATCCGAGGCGTTTCGCAGTCTTCAAGAGCAGGAACGTCGAGCGCCGGATCCTGATCTACGACCGCAACGTCCCCGCCGATTTTTCGGATTTTCTGCTTATCCCCGGGATATTGAATCCGAAAGATATAGAAGAACTTTCAAAACTTGAGAAAATCAAGGGCTTTGTCGTTTTCGATCAGATCTCGCTGGATACATATTCAGAGCTTTTCCCGGGCAAAACGATCCTTCTTCATCCGCTTTCGACGGTGGATCCGGAGGACTCTCCGACCTATCTTTCCGCATCGACGACGGTTTTTGTTTCGCGCTACCGCTCCGAAAAACGCAGCGACTATTCTTGGAGCGACATCAATATCTTTCTTGAGAACAAAACCGGCTTTTCGGAATTTATCTCGCACAAAAAGATGGTCAGGAACGGGAAAAAGCGCGAACTCTGGGTCAATATCGCAGGCATTACCGACAGTGCGGTGAAGTTCCTGAAGGCTCAGGCCGATACGATGATCATCAATATGAAATAGCTATTCGTCCTTAAACTCTTCCCTGAATACTGCTTCGACACGGTCTCTCAGTTCTTTCGGATCTTCTGACTGTTTCGGATAGATCGGCTCTAAAAACTTGAGGAAGATCCCGGCGCACGGGCGGATGAAAGAGTGCCCTTTGATTTTTGCCAGAGCCCGCTCCGAGCCGCGTATGACAATAGGCTGGATCGGAACGTTAAGGGTCGTGCTGATTATCGCGAAGGACTCTTTGAAGTGGTTCAGGGTCTTGTCTGCCGAGCGTGTGCCTTCCGGAAAAATAACTACGTTTTTTCCCATAGTCAGGGCCGCTGCGACATGCTGTAGCGCTGTCGTTATGTTCTGGTTTACGTCGATCAGGATAATGTTGTTGTGGCGGGCCATGAACTGCGCGAAACCCGACTGCCAGTGCTTTGCCTTTGCGAGGAAGTAGGTCCGTCGCATGATCTTCTGCGGCAGGAGCGAGGCGATGCTCGGCCCGTCAGCGATGCTCCTGTGGTTCGCGACCATTATGCAGGCCCCTTTCGGAAGGTTTTTGGCACCGCTTCCGTGCATCCGGTAGAGTATGTGCATCAGATTTTTGAAGAAAAATATCGTGAAGGCGCCGATCCACGACGGTTTGCCGATATTTATCTGCGGCAGTTTGTTTATGAGGATCTCCCGCCACGAGAATTTTTCGGCTTTGGCGGACTGATGACTGTTTTCAAGCCGCGCAGAGAGCAGTTTCAGCGTGCTGCACTGATCGAGTTCCTGCTGAGTCAGCGCAACTCCGAAGGTGTTTTCAACGTGTGCAATGAGAGAGACTTTTGTCAGGGAATCCATCCCCAGATCGATCTCGAAGTGGGCGTCCGGAGCGATATTTTTGATGCCGGTCTCCTCGGTGATGAACTCCTTCAGCGAGCGGTAGATCTCACTGTCGGGCTCCTCTTTGCTGCTATTCTTTTCGATCGATCCTTTGCGAGCCAGAGGTTCAAGCAGGAAGCGCTGGAGTTTGCCGAGTTTTGTCTTCGGGAGTTCGCTCGAGACTATGTAAAACTTCATTATGTGCTTGTAGGATGCGGTTTTCCGGTTGAAATCGACAACTGCTTCGCGAACGGCCTCTTCAGCCGAGAGGATCCCCTTTTCGCGGATAACGAGCATGTTCGGCAGAATTACAGCCGAAATGACGCCGTCTTTCGAGAAGACACCGATCTCCTTGATGCATGGATAGCCCTTGAGAAGCGCAAATTCAAGCTCTTCAGGGTTTATGTTCTTTCCGTTCGAAGTGACGATGATATCCTTGACTCTTCCGGTGATCTGAAGCCCGAATTTGTCCAGAACACCCGTGTCGCCGGTGTGAAGCCAGCCGTCCCTGATGACCTCGGCGGTCTCCTCAGGACGGTTGTAATATCCCGGCATGACGTTGTCGCCGCGGACGCAGACTTCGCCGGATTCGTCGGTCATGACATCGATCCCCGGGAGCGGCTTCCCGACATAGCCGATCTTCCATTCGCCGGGTCGCGTGAAGCTTATCATCGGTCCGGTTTCGGTCATTCCGTAGCCGTTGAGCATATAAAATCCGAGTGCTTTGTAGATCTTCGCGATGTTGTTCGGAAGTGCGGCTCCGCCTGAAACTAGGTAGTCGAGATGACCGCCGAACTTCTTGTGAACTGCTGAAAATATGAGCTTCGAGAAGCTCTGCGAGCCGATTTTTTCGGCGATTTTGTAGATGATCCTCGTAATCAGCTTTGCGCGGATCTTTGACATGATCCCTTTCGCCAGAAGTTCGTAAAGCCTCGGAACTCCGATGATTATCGCGATTTTCCCGATGCTGAGGGTGTGCAGGATCGACTCCGCGTTGAGTTTTTCGGCAAAGACGACGGTCGCTCCGACCTTGATCGGCGCGACGAGCGAACCCATCAGCGGAAATGCATGGTGAAGCGGCAGCAGGACCATGACATTACGGTCCGCGCTGTAGATAGGCACATGCTTCGAAACGGCATCGACGTTGTATAAGATGTTCCGGTAGGAGAGCATTACGCCTTTCGGAGTCCCGCTTGTCCCCGAGGTGTAGACGATAAGCGCGATGTCGTCAGGAGCCCCAGCCGGAATGTTCGCAGGTCGGAAATCTGCTGCTTTTGATGTGTCAACGTCGTCAGAAGTGATGATCCTGCAGTCGATCCCGGCGTTTTTTATGACACAGTCAACAGACTCGCGCCGCTCTCCGGTCGTAAAAATGATATCGGGAACGACATCTTTCAAAATATACTCCAGATCTGCCGGCTGAGACTGCTCGTCGATCGGAATGACAGTCGATTTCAAGAGAACAGCGCCGTAGAATGCAAAGGCCCACTCGTGGGAATTGGCAGCAAATATCGCTATTTTTGAATGTTTGCCGGATTTTTCGAAAAGTTCCGCAAAACACTGCGCATACTGGGACAACTCGGCAAAACTGAACCTTTTGTCACCGCTTATTATTGCTGTTTTTTCACTTATTTTAAGCATCTGAACCACTCAAGCATAAATTAAAACACAAGGCGAGGTAGAAAATATAGTTTTAGGTAAAAGAGTCAATCTTTATTAGTTTCAAAAAATGCGTACAATAGATTGCTTTTTTTGGGAGAGGTTAAAATGTGGAAACAGGCGACAACGCAGCAGCAGAAGCTTGCAATCATCAACGGACTTCTTCCGCTGACCGCGAATGATTATCTCAGTGCATTAATCCACCTCAGCGGAGATGAAGACGAAAACATCGTCCGGGCATCGATGGACCGGCTCCGGACATTCCAGTCGAACAAGATCAGGGCAATGATAACGCCGGAAGTCCGTCTCAGTTCGGCCCGTTCTCTGGCGAAATTCGCAAGCGAGCGCCGTGATTCGGCGATCGTTATTTCGCTTCTTGAAGCGGGCAGACTCGAGATCGACTGGCTCCTGACTCTGTTTGTCACAAACGACCAGGCCTTCTGGACCCCGCTTGTCTCGCACCGCGAGCTGGTAAAGTTCTCGCTTCCGCGCAAGGATGACTTCCTGCGGCTTTTTTCCGCCATCAACCTCGTTCTTGCCGACCTTTACACGGAACAGATCTCCTATCTCCGCGAAGATGAGAAGGTCGTCCAGCCGCAAGAAGAGGAGGTTCAGGGCAGGGTAGAGGAGGTAACCGAGGGAGAAGAGGAGGATGAAGATGTCGTCGAACTCGACGATACGATCTTTGATTTCCCCGACTTCCTGACATCAGACACAGCTTTCGAGGGTCTGTCGGCCGAAGACATGCTTGAGCAGCGCAAAACCGTCGCCGAGATGATCCGTGAGATGAACATGGGCGAAAAGGTAAAGATCGCGATGCTCGGCAACATGGAGGTAAGGAAGATCCTGATGAAGGATCCCAGGAAACAGATAGTCATGGCGGTTCTGAGCAATCCTAGGATCAGCGACAAGGAGGTAGCTGCGATGGCTGGAGACCCGGCCTCTTCGCTTGAGGTCATAAGCCACATCAGCGGATCAAAGACCCTCAGCAAAAACTATCAGGTCAAGCTTGCACTCATCAACAACCCGAAAACTCCGATAAAAACAGCGCTTGCACTGCTTGATTTCATCCGTATCAACGACCTGAAAAATCTCGCAAAGAGCCGGAATGTCCCGAACGTGATCAAAGTCGCAGCGGCAAAAAGAGCAAAATAATCATTAAATACAAGTGGATAACACTCTTGCTTCGCATTAATTTCGTTATTGTGTTTTTTTGAGACGTCGTAATACGGCGTCTCTACGGTTACATCACTCCGGGCGGACACGGCGGATAATTTTTTTTATCTAGAAATTTGCTGGATTATCTGATATGTGATGCCTTATTTTTGAAAGATTCTGCAATCTCTTTTCTATTTTTGATGAAGAAAACCAGGCTTGCCGCAATCAAAACCAATGAAATCCACTGCGACATCGAAAGCGGACCCCAGAACTCTCGCGGATCGATTCTGAAGAATTCTATCGTGAAGCGGCCTGCTCCATACAAAAAGGCGTGTGCAAAGAAATAAAAATAGGGATATTTTGTCTTTTTTGTGCAGAAAAGGATCAATAAAAATAGGAAGATAACAAAATCGCCGGCTGCAGAAAAAAGCTGGGTCGGAAGAAGCGGCACTGTTGCCTTGTTTACGACCAGTGCGGTATTCTTCAAATGGGCAAAGGCTGTAGTTTTGCGAGAGAAGGAGATTCCAAAAGTATCATTCGGCTCTCCGTAGCAGCATCCTCCTGAAAAGCACCCTATCCGCCAGACGAAGAAAAGAAAAGAAATGGAAATTGCCGAAATATCAAGAAATGCCGGCAAAGATTTCTGCCTTGAAAGTAGATTGGCAACTCCAATGCCGAAAATTGCGCCGAAATATCCGCCGAAAAGCACTTTCCCCCGTCTGTTTTTGGGATTGATGAGATCTAAAACAACACTCAAAAAAGTGTCTTGAGATGAAAATGTCGAATCGTTGCCGTTTAGGAAAATAGCGAACAAAGTTGCAGATAATACGCCGAAATAAAGTGCGAAAAGCGGCACGAACCAGGTTTTCGCAAGCTTGAACGAACGGTGTTTCAGTAAAACGAGAAAAATCGGGAAATAGGCAAAAAGCGCGACATTTACAATGGTTGATGGTTTAAACATGAAATTTACACTAATAATTGCATTGCGGTGAAGGAATACCGCTGGATCCGCAACCTGTTGAATCGTTTCCAAGAAGTGTCCCGGCGATAATGCGGCAATCAGAAGAACACGTTGTCTCATAAATACTGAACTCGTAGAGATATTCACTGCCGCATGTGTCGCACTTTTCCCTATGGATGTCTCCATAACATTTTGAAGGTGTGAAGCTGCTCGGTTCGCATGTCTCGCCGCCGTTTATGAACCCGTCACCGCAATATGGAGCCCAGCCTGTGCAGGTGCTGTTGCAATGTCTTGACTGAGACCAGTTATCATTGTTTTGTGAGCTGCCTGAATCGCAGAATTCATAAGGACTTTGAACTATGCCGTCACCGCACCAGCCGATGTAACATTCACCGCTGCCAAGACGGCAGTTGTTGCCGCATTTCGTGGTCGACGGGTTTGTGTTCATGTTGGAATTGTCGCTATAGTAAATTGAAGACGGTGCTGAACTGAAGCTAATGCAGTAACTATCAGTCCCGCTATTTCCATTGCCGTCTTTTCTGTACGAGAAATACAAAATACCGCGCATGGGTGACATTTCATTCCATGACTCGTAATCTCTTCCCTGTGAAGAGAAAAATTGACTCCCGTTTTGTGAAATAGTCAGGTAGTCGCCACTGTTCTGCGATGTCCCATAGACATAAAAAGTGGTAGGTGATGGAAGAGTAACAATCATTGTCGCAGTAGAACCATGTTTCCCTTGAGTTCTGGAACAGTAAGCCTCTCTTCCGTTGACGGAAATATGTTCCCAGGAGTTGTTGTAACCGTAATGAGGAGAGCCGCCGCCGACTCTGCTGCAGATTCCTGCCGGTGACTCGATCGGTTCGCATATTTCAAAACCGCTCTGCAAAATTCCGTCACCGCAGTATCCCAAATAATTATCTGAACGCATACATTTGACGTTGTGCAGGTTTGTCTTGATGTCGCTAGCAACATTACTGTGATCCGAGTCCATAGTCCATGCAGAATTAGTGTCGTCTGTGTCGGTTGTGGAACTCCATAAAATTCCGCTGGAAACTTGCTTGTCCCAAAGCGAGGCCAGCTCATTTTTGTTTGGCAGACGCCAGTCTTGATAATCTCCCAAATACAAATTCTCACAGTATTGCATTGCTTCTTTCCAAGTTTTTTCGGAAACGAATCCTACCTGCCATAAGAATCCGGTTACAGTGTCACGGAGACCATTGTCCACGGGTTGGAGTAAAGTCGAAACCGAACTCTCGCCTCTGACGCACGTCGGGATATCCTGAAAGTAGTTCGGATCAACAGCCGGAGCAGTTCGGCCGTTGTCAATAATTGTCAAAAGTTCCTGTTCTGTCGGTATTCTCCAGTCATTCAAACCGCCGTATTCGTCCTGACAATTCAAAGATGTCGTTGACGGCTGCTGCCAATCCCAGCCTGTGTTGTTGTCATGGACGATATTTTCGTCGGGAACTCCGGTCTCTACAACTGAAAAACTGTGAGGAGTGCAGACCTGCTGTGAAGCATAATATGCATCCTGCCCGAAAAACTCAGCGGTTGAGCAGCTTGTTTCGCCGCTTTCATTGTAACAGAGTTCCTGACCAGTGCATATATTTCCCAATCCTGTAAATTCAAAGCAGCCTGCACCGTCCCACGCATAGCCTGGCATGCAGTTGAAGCGGCAGTCGCCATAACTCATTGAACTTGTAGGAGATTCATCGTAATGACCGATACTTGACGGAGACCAGTCGGTGCCGTCCCAGGTCTGAGTTATTGAGGTGGCAAAATTCCACTTTGCATTTGCAGGAAGTCCTGTGCAGCTAACATTTCTGGAATTTGCTTTGCAGATCGAACCGGTCCATGTGTAATTTTGGTTACATCCGCATGAGTAAGTTGTGGCTGATTTCGGAGTGCAGCTTCCCGAAGTGTTTTCTATGCTGCCGCAAGGATCTGCATCACACGGGTTGACGCACTGCAGGTCGCTCCAGAAGTAGTTTGCGCTGCATCCGCACTTGTATTCTGTTGAGTTCAATGCTGTGCAGACGCCTGTGGAATTTGCTAGTGCGCTGCATGGATTCCCGGTGCAGGGCCCTGAACAGATTGAGCCGTTCCAAGTATAATAAGTATTGCACCCGCACTGATATTCTGTTTCGCTCAGTGTTGTGCATACACCGGTGGAAAATTCCAGGCTGCTGCACGGATTCGGGTTACAGGGCGAGACACATGCTGTTCCGTTCCAGACATAATTCGAGTTACACTTGAATCTGCATTCTGTTGTGCTTGATTCTGTGTTGTATGTTGCCATGCTTGCCGCTGGGATCCATTCCGTTCCGTTCCAAGTCTGGGTATATGAGGAAACACTGTTCCAGCTTGTATTTTCAGGTTTGCCTGAGCACGAGTAGGTTTGTTTTGCTGCGACACATTTTTGTGAAGATGAGTTCCAGTTGTAGTTTTCGTCGCAGCCGCATGTATAATTTGTAGCACTTGTTGCGGTGCAGATGCCCGTTGAATTTTCTGCATCGATGCACGGATTCGGGTTACATGGGGAAAGACATTCTGTTCCGTTCCAGAAATAGCCTTCCGCACATCCGCATGAGTAAGCAGTTGCACTTGTCGCAGTGCATGTTTCGTTTGAATTGGAAACATTTTCGCACGGATTCGGATCACACGGACTTCCGCAGAGTGCACCGTTCCAGAAGTAATTTTCATTACATTGACAAGAATAAGAAGTAGCACTTGTTGCAGTGCATGTTCCGTCAGAATTGGAATCATTTTCACAGGGATTCGGGTTACACGGGGTTGTACA
>DBXP01000020.1:23116-66614 GCA_002309575.1 bacterium UBP6_UBA1209
AAGTAGCCCTCTTTGCACTTGCATGAATAAGCAGTCGCGCTTGTTGCAGTGCATGTTCCGTCAGAATTGGAATCATTTTCGCACGGATTCGGGTTACACGGACTTTCGCAGGCAGTTCCGCTCCAGAAATAACCTTCATTTGCATTATCGCATGAACAAGTGTATTCGCTGGCGGATTTGGGAGTACATACAGAATGAGCAGCTCCTCCGCACGGATCGGCATCACACGGGTTTACGCACTCGGTTCCGTTCCAGAAGTAGGTACTCTTACATTTGAAACGACATTCTACCGTGCTCCTTGCCTCGTTATAAACTCCTACAGAGCCAGTCGGGAACCACTCGGTTCCATTCCAAGTCTGCGTGATGCTTGAAACCGTGTTCCAGCTTGCGTTTTCGGGAAGCCCGGTACATTCGGCAGTTCTGGCTTCTATTTGTTCACATGCCGAGCCGTTCCATATATAGCCCTGCTCACATTCATTTGTTCTGACACATAAAGTATAGGCAGAAGATGTAGTATTGGAATTCTTGCCCAAAAAGCTGCCGGACATCAGTATGCCTTGTGAAAAATTCAACCACCAGAACCTGCCGTATCCTTCATCGTTGTTGTTACCCCATTGGTCATTCGAAGATTGTGTTTCATTTCCGCCGGCGGCTCCGGAAGAAGACCAGAAATATTGCGACGGCATATCCGGAAAGTCTGAAGCTGGTTTATTTTTTGTATGATTTGCCAGAGAGAGCAGTTCATTTTTATTCGGCAGTCTCCAGTCGCTGAAACCGGCATAAGTCAGATTTTCGCAGTAGGAAAGAGCACCCTGCACTGTTTTGCCGCTGACATAAGTTTTCTGCCAGATCAAATCGGAGTTTTGGTCGAAAACGATTTCATCATTACTCTTTTTATAAACTATAAACAAGCCTGACGGTATAGTTTCGCCCCTTACGCAACGGACATAATCTTTGCTTGTAGACGATGTCGAAGCCGAAAGCATATTCCCGCTATTGGTAATCGAATAGACGGAGCTGGGTAAAGAAAAAGACCACATATAGGCATCGGATGCCAACATAGAGAAAAAAGCGGTTCCTGCACCGTCTGTAGATATTACTTCTTTCGGTGTAGGCAGTCTCCAGTCCGAGTGACCGCCGTAGTTGAGGTTCGAACAATAACTACTAGCGGATGCATATGTATAATCAGTTTGATAATTAGGCTGCCATTCAAGCCCAAGATTGTTGTCTATGATGGTTTTTTCATTTTCGACCGTGCTGTCAATCGAGAAATTCAGCGGAGCACAGAATCCGAGCTCTGCGTATTGTGGATCCTGACCGTAAAAATCTTCTCCCGGTGCAGGGCAGTTTATTGCACCGTATGCGTCGTAACATTTTTTTATATTGGTACAGATATTCGCGAAAGTCGCCTTTGTGTTTACGCAGCCTTTGAGACTTCCGCGCCAGTAGTAACCGTCAGCGCATCCGCATATATAGGTGTCATAAGATTTCTGACTGCATCTCCCGGTCGAGTGTTCAACGTTTGCACACGGGTTGTTTGCGCACGGGTTGAGACACTGTGAGCCGCTCCAGAAATAACCGCTGTCGCATCCGCAAATATAACTTTCCAAGGATTCCGGTGTGCATTTTCCGGTTGAATGGCTGATATTTCCGCACGGATTTGTTCCACACGGGTTGAGGCACTGTGAACCGTTCCAGAAGTAGCTCTTGCTGCATTCGCAGGAATAGCTGTTATTCTCAGGTTTGCAGATTCCTGTCGCGTTTTCTACCTCGTCGCACGGGTTGTCGTCGCACGCTGTCGAAATTCCGGTATCACCGGTATCACCGGTATCACCTGTATCTCCGGTATCACCAGTGTCTCCAGTATCTTGGAAGCAAGAGGATCCTGTCCAGACGGCGTTTTCTTCACACTCGCAGACAAAAGAATCAAATTCAGCACTGCATATCCCTGTTGAATTTTCCATTTCTGCACACGGATTCGGGTCACACGGATTCACGCATTTTTCTCCGTTCCAGTAGTAATTTTCCTCGCATCCGCAGATATATCTGGTTTTACTTTCCGGAATACATACTTTGTCAGAGTTTTCAACGTCTTTGCACGGGTTGTCCGCGCATGAACTTATGCAGCCGGAGTCATTGCAGTTCGCCGATCTGACACACATATAGAAAGCGTTTCCTCCGCTTTTTTCCTTTTTGATCTTTCTAAGTCCGGAAAGTTTGCCTTTTTCGAAGTTGATTACTGCAGCATTGTGTGCTGTGAGATTGTTTGTATTTTCATTCGATGTCGAAGACCAGTATTCTTTTTCCGTTGTCAATTCCGGGAAATTGGTTGCCGGAGAGGAAATATCATAATTTACCAGCGAAAGGAGTTCATTTATGTTTGGAAGTCTCCAGTCGTCATAGCCGCCGTAAACAGATTCCTCACATGAAGTCAGTGCAGAATGCCATGGACCGTTTCCGTTGTCCAGATTCTGCTGCCAGATGAGACCTGTAGATTTATCAACAATGACAAGACTTCCGTCCAACGATTTGGTTTTTAGGAATTTTGTTGTGTACGGGCGTTGTTCTCCACTGACGCATCGAACAGCGTATTTATCCGTTTTATCATAATAAGAAAAAGTTCCGTCGGTGAAATTGATGACCCACGCTTTGCCTTCCCCGTCATTGGTATTGCTTAGCTGTGAAGTCCAGAAGTCGCTTGCGTCTGCCTCGAAGCGTTCAGGGTTTACTGCCGGATCATACATTGATTTATCAAGGATCGAAGCAAGTTCGGTAGGAGTCGGAAGTCTCCAGCCGCTGTATCCCGTGTAGTTTTCATCAGATTCCAGTGATTCACAATAAGTGACGGCCTCACCCCATGTTTTTGACGCAGCAAAACTTTTCTGCCAAATCAGACCTGTGTTTTTATCTGTAACTGTCGCAGAATCTTCTTCTTGAGAGTAATCCTGCGCAATACACAGTTCGGCATACTGCGAATCCTGACCGAAGAATTTTGCTGTTTCCGATGCCGGGCAGGTCAATCTGCCTGTATTTTCGTAGCACAATATCTGTTCCGTGCATATATTGCCGAATGCCGTCATTTTGCACTCATAACCGTTCCATCTGTAACCCTCAATGCAACCACAGTAGTAAGCAGTACTGTTCTGAGGAGTGCAGTCTCCTGTTGCGTTTGCAAGACCTGTGCACGGGTCACCGATGCACGGATTGACGCAGTTTTGCCCGTTCCAGAAATGGTTCGCCTGACATTTGAAGCGGCATTCGGTTGCGCTTGCCTCTTCGTTGTAGGAGCCCTGCTCGCTCGGAGCCCAGGCAATGCCGTTCCATGTCTGATTGACCTGCGTCGCCGAGTTCCAGCTTGCATTATTAGGAAGACCTGTGCATGAAACATCATATCTTTCGTCTGCGACACACTTGTTTGTGCCGTTCCACGTATAGTTTTCAGCACATTTGAAACGGCATTCGTCTTCAGATGCTGTTTCGTCATGCTTCCAAATGTATGAAGAAAAATCAGGAAGCCATTCTGTTCCGTCCCAATGTTGCGTTATTTTATCTACCATGTTCAAGACGGCATTGTCAGGGAAGGAGCCTATGCATTTTTTTAGCCGTATTCCATTGATGCATTTTTCAGCATCCGGATCCCAGTCGAAGTGTGCAGCACATTTGAATCTGCACTCTTTTATACTTGAAACTTCGCTGTAGGTTCCGGTTTCACTCGGGATCCACTGACCGTTGACATAGGTTTGCCTGATGCCAGAAACGCTGTTCCAGACCGCGTTTTCGGGCAAGCTTTCACCGCGTCCGTATTCACAGGGAGTGTAGCGTGTTTCATCGGCAGTACATTGTCCGATCGTCATGTTCCAGCTGTGACCGGAATTGCATGCGCAGACAAAAGTATTGTCAACTGCCGTACATAGACCTGTCGAATTGCTGTCGGCTCTGCAGGGTTCGAAGCTGCAGGGATCCGCACAGCCTTCGCCGAAGCAGGGTTCGTCGTTCCTGACGCAGATGACGTATTTCGTGCCGATTTTCTCTTCATCAGTGATTGTTCCGCTCGCAAAATCTACTGTAAATGCGGTTGAAGCTGCTGCAACCGAGCTTGTTGAAGTCCAGAATTTTACTGGCGCGACCCCCGGGAAATTGCTCATTGTTTCTGTTGTTTTTGCATAGTCTATAAGTGACGCCAGCTCGTTCCTGTTCGGCAGTCTCCAGTCGTAGTGTCCGCCTGCGCTGCTGTCTTTGCAGTATTTCAAAGCGTCACGCCATATTTTGGGAGATGTGTAAAGCTGCCACATCAAACCGTTTACATTGTCTTTAACTGTGGTTTCGCCGGTAGTTTCACCGGTGGTTGTGAAGTCGAGTAACGGAGTGGTAAAATTGTAATGTCTGATGCAGATCACATGATTCCGAGACGATTTTGCGACGCTTTCAAGCGCGCCGTCCGAAGCGATCCTCCATGCGTTGCCGCCGGTTTTTGCATCTTCCGTAGCCCAGAAGGTCTTGCCGGAAGCTGAGAGGAAGGCGTCGTCAAGTACCTGATTTGCATTGCCGCTGTCAATGATCGTCAGGAGCTCCGCCGGTGTCGGAAGCCTCCAGTAGTTCTGGTGGCCGCCGTAAGTCGAGTTAAGGCAGTATTCATCGGCTTCAGCCCAGGTCATAGCACCGGTCGAAGCAGCTTTCTGCCACTCGTAGTGTGTGTAGGCGTCTACAACACTTGGTTCATTTCCGCCTTCGGTCGTGAAGGCGTGCCTGGTGCAGTAATAAGCCTCGGCGTACTGAGCATCCTGCCCGAAGAATGAAGAGCCGTAGGCGGGGCACCCGGTTGACGAGCTGTTGTCGAAGCAGCCTTTCTCTCCTGTGCAGATAAGTCCGAGTGAAAGCGGCTGTGTTTCGCACTCAAGATCGTTTTCGTGCCACTTGTAGCCTTTTTCGCACGAGAAGACGCATTCGTCATCGGTCAAACCGTAGCCCGGTTCCATGTCTGCAGGAGTCCAGTCGGTTGACGAGCCGGTATTTGTCTGCGTGAATCTGCCGGTCCCGTCGTTCCAGATCGAGTGCGCGGGTTTTTCTCCGCACTCTTCAGTCGTTTTTGTGCAGTTGCCTGCCGTGATGTAACCTGAGCAGCTTGCGTTTTCACAGGGGGCTGTGCCCTTAGCGCTGCCGAAACCTTCGATCTCAGAGCACTCCTTCGAGCCGCCGTCGCAACCTTCGCCTGCGTCAAGGATGCCGTCTCCGCAACGTGACGCTTTGCCGCATTCACCCTTGTCGAAGGTGCAGGTAGCCTGGTTGCATGCCGCCTTGTTGTCGGGATGTGTCGCCGCAGGATAGATGTCTCCGCAGCGGATCTCGAGAACCGAACCGGAAACGCCTGGTTCGCACTCTTCGGCGGAATCGATTATGCCGTTCCCGCAGGCGTTCTTGGCGACGACTGTGATCTCTTTTGTATTGTCACCTTCATAAACTGTGATGTTTTCGATGTAGTTGTACATCTCCTCTCCTACCGCGAGAAGAGTGTATCTGCCCGAATTCATTTCGATATCGAGCGTTTCGTAAGTGTTCGTGTCTTCGTTGAACCTTGTCGATTCGTTTGCGACAAGCTGCATCTCCTCGTCATAGATCTGGATGTAGACCTTTGACGGATGTTTCGCGGTGTTGATTTTTACCTGAAGCTCGAGGTCCGCGTCGGCACTGCTTGTAACCAGGCTGTCGAGCAGCACCTCGACGGCAAGATCAGAGCCCGGAAGGAGGTTCACGCTGACGCTTTTTGTGTAGTGACCGTCGGCGAAGGCGTCGATCGTGTAGGCTGCAGGAGCGAGGTCGGTAAGGTTGATGATTCCCTCTTCGTCAGGATAGAACGCTTTGTTACCCGGATTGATGATGATGCCGGGATTAGCATCTTCCGGAATCGGATCTTCGTTCGAGTCGTAGAGGAAGAGGGTGAGGGTCGCAGGAACAGGCTTCGTTTCGACGCCGTCGGTCTCTGTGTTTGCCAGAAATTCGTAGGTCTTCTGGACAGAGTAGGTTTTGCCGCCTGTCTTCGAGGTGACGGCTACGGTGATCTTTCCTGTGATGCTGCCGAGTTCGTCGACGTCGTTCGAACCGAGAAGCGCCTTGAGCGGTTTCTCGCCCTGCTGGAGAGTTCCGGGTGTCAGAACTACCGACTTTTCCCTGAGTGCGCCTGCCGGCTTGTAGTATGTCCTTGTATTCTCCTGTTTCTTTTCGAATTCGTAACCTTCGATCTTTACAAGGACTTTCTCGACATTTGCGCTTTCAGCCGCGACTTTGAGCGAGATCTTGTCGGTAAGGGCGCTGACTTTCGTGATGTACGGTCTTGCGGTCATGTCGCTTCCGTCAAGGACCTGAACGGTGTGGGCCGATGCGTCGAATGTGTCGACGATGCTGACGGCGTTTGCGTTGCGGTCGATCCCGTCGAATACCATGTATGCAGTCTCAAGAAGGCTGTTGTTGAGGTTTTCGATGTCCTCGCCGCACTGGAAGATAGTTCCTGCATAGCGCAGCGCGAGGTAGAAGGTCCTGAAGAGATCGAGCTTTTCCGCATCGCTCAGACGGCTGTTCATCGGCATGAAGTAGTGCGAGAAGATGTCGTTCGCCTCTTCGACGCCGATCTCCGTTCCGCCGAGCGCGACGTGGCCGGCCTCGTTCAGGGTGTAGACTTTGCTGCAGTTCTGCGGCTCGCTGCTGTAGTCGAACCATGCGCAGACAAGCTGGTCGGGCGTCAGGAGCTGCGTGACTCCGCTGAAGTCGGGACCGACAGACGAGGTCGTGATGTAGTTCGCGAAGATCATCATGTCCCGCTTGCTCGCGATGTATTTTTCGTTCAGTTCGGCAAGGCCTGTGACTGCAAGCTGCGCCGAAGCCGAATAGTCTGCCGGCGAGCTTCCGAGATAAGTCAGCGGGATCATTGCCGGATCGAACAGGTCGGCTGTCGTCGAGCTTCTGTTGTATGTCGTTGTCGCGGTGTAAAGCGCTGCGATCGCGCTTCTAAGCTCAAGACCGTTCCTGACTGCCGCGAACGAAGCCTCGCCGCCCGCGGATCTCCTGGTTTTCAGGCGGTTGTAGAACTCCGAGATGTAGAAGATGTTTTCGATCAGGTTGATGTTCCTCTGGTAGCCTACCGGTCTGTTGACGAGCTCTTCGACATCGCTTTCCAGCTCGGAGAGCCTTTCGCAGGTGAGGTAAGAGAGCAGACGATCCTTCTCTTCTCCATCGGGTTTATAGTTTTCGACACCCAGACGGATAAATTTAAGCGGCGAGTAGCCCTGATAGAAGGAGCCTTCGCACCACTTCCTGAAGAGAGCGTCGAAGGTTGTCCTGAGCGGGTTCGAGATGAGAATGAATCCTGAGAAGTGACCGGTCTTCGCAACCATGACGCTTGTGCTTGTGCCGAGCATGATTGGGTCTCCAGCCGCTGTCGACATGATGGGATCTCCGCCCATGATCGGGTCTCCGCCTGCACTCTGCATGATGGGGTCGCCTCCTGCCGCGAGCATGATCGGATCGCCTCCTGATGACATCATTATCGGGTCGCCTCCTGCCGAGTACATGATAGGATCTCCGCCTGCACTCTGCATGATGGGATCTCCGCCCGCAGACTGCATGATGGGATCTCCGCCTGCACTTCTTGCGATCTGCATGATGGGGTCTCCGCCCGCCGAGAACATTATCGGGTCTCCGCCGGCTTCGAGCATGATCGGGTCGCCTCCGGCAGACTGCAGGACTTCGCTCGTGCCGTCGGAATTTGATCTCGTTGCCGAAAGCATGATCGGGTCGCCTCCGAAAACTGTGCCGAGTTCATAGACGAAATAGAGCGAATCGACATCGAATGTCGTCCCCTCGGGGCCGAAGTCGATCTTCGAGACCTGTGAGCCGTCACCGGCGCTCAGGACACTGTAAGTCAGTGTATCTACTTTGCTTCCGTTCTTTGTTATCACGGTGTTTTTCGGGATGACCGCATAAATTCCGTTTGTGATGTAGTGCGAGATATCCTTCGACATATCAGAAACATCGATCGTGCCTGTCAGAGTCGCGAGAAGGTAGAGGAAGGTCGATGAATCCTCGGAAATCATTATCGGATCGCCTCCCATGATGGGATCTCCGCCGGCCTCCTGCATTATCGGGTCTCCTCCGTCATCGTGCATGATGGGGTCTCCGCCCATGATGGGATCTCCGCCCATGATGGGATCTCCGCCCATGATGGGGTCACCGCCCATGATCGGATCTCCGCCGCCGTAGACGAGCTTCGCTCTGACGACGTACTCTCCCGGATTTATTGATGAAATTTTATGAACGGTGTTTTCTGCAGACTGGTTCAAAGCCGTCCAGACTACTCTGAATCCGGGAGCCGCCTTCGTGCTGCCTCCCTCGATCGAAAGCGGGATCTCGTTGTTCGCCGGATTGGCAGTGTCGATAACTACTTCATGCTTTTCCGCAGAAATTTTGAAACCGTTGAAGAATTTCCGGAACTCGCGGTTTTCCGTCTTCTGAACGTCTGCCGCGATCTTTTGCGAAAGCGTTTGAGGATCGGTTGTGTTAAGGTATGAAGAGAGGAGTTTGAGTCCCTCTTTGATGCCTGAAAGTTTGGAATAATCGAGCTCGCCGAGCCACTCTCCCGTTCCGAGTTTTGCGTAAGCCCTTACTTTTGTTTCGCTTTTCCTGATGTCGGCACAGCTCTGGTCAAGAAGATAAGCCGCGTTCGTGATCTCCGAAATGTTCGCGGTGTGGTCGTTCATACCCTTGAAGCAGCTCGCGAAGCCGTTCGCCTTGACGCAGTAGGTTTTTGTTGCAGAAATATTTGCGTTGAAAGAGTATTTCCCGGAATTATCGGTGGTTGCCGAAGCGATTTTGGTCGTCCCGCCGCATTCAAAAAGGGCGGCCTCGATCCCCGAAACGCCGCCGCCAATTTGGTAGAGGCCGGAAATCCTGTGATTCTCGGTAACTTCCGGTGTTTCCGGAGAGTCGTTGTCCGGTGTCGGGACTTCGGTATCGTTGTCGCTGGGAGTGACAGGGACATCAGCATCTTCGTCGTTCGGATGAACCGGGCTGTCCGAGTCGTTCGGGGTGTCCGGGTCATCATCAGTTACGACCGCGGTTGTATCGGAATCCGTCTCCTGGTTTCCGCCGTCAGGATTTAAGGTGTTGTCGGAATCTTCGTCAGGTTTTTCTGAGTTTCCCGGATCTTTGATGCAGATGTTGTTCTCCTCGTCGCAGACAAGACCCTTGTTGCAGGTCGCGTTCGGATAGCATTCGCCGTAAAGCTCGCCCTGCTTCCGGCCGGGCTCCTCCGAATCGTTTATCTCGATTTTGTCATTGTCGCTCTTTGCGTTCTCTTCTTTTTTAGTCTCGCCGCATCCGAGCACAAGAACAAACAGGGTCAGGACTGTACAAAAATATAAAAACCTTTTCATAGATTCCTCGCTTTATAAAAAAACAATTTCCAACATTTTAGGCACGGCAACATATTAAATTAAGGCGGAAAAGCAATATTTCAGGCTGTCATTTCAACTCCCGCTCCATTTCGAGGTAGGGGAGCTGGTTTCCGGTGTCTATGCCGCTAGAGGTGATCCTGAATGCGTGCCTTCGGTAAAAGCTGACTGCACGAAGGTTGTCGCTGTAGACGTTGAGACGGAGGAGTTTTTTGTTTTCAAGGGCGCGTTCAAGGAGCGCGGAGCCGGTGCCTCTGCCGAAGAAAGCGGGTTCGACGAAGAGTGCTTCTAGAAAATCTTCAGTGAAGCAGACGACTCCAATGATGCGGTTTCCTTCAATGCTTACAAGAGTTTGCGTCTCTCGTATCGTCTTTGAGACAAAGAGTCTGCTGTCATTTTCAAAGTAACCTTCAGGAAGCGGGAGCCTGACAGAGTTGTTCGATCTGACATAGAGGGCCTTCAGGACCGGAATGTCTGCTTCAGTGATCGGTCTTATCAAGATAACTTGTTGGAATAGCTGTGTTTATTCGTAAGCACCGGCTCTTCTCAGCATGTCGACGATCTGATAGTTGCCGGTGAACTGTGCGCGGATTATCGCGGTCCTGCCCTTGTCGTCCTTGGCGTTCAGGTCGGCGTTTTTGCTGATCAGGATCTGAACGGCCTTTTCGAAGCCTCTGCCGGAGACGATCATCAGCGGAGTGCTCTTCTGCTTGTCGGTGATGTTGAAGTTCGCACCGCGGTTGAGCAGCTCGACGACAACATACTCCTCGCGTTTTGCACAGGCATACAGCAGAACGGTCTCGCCGTTTTTGTCCTTTGCCTCGAGGTCAGCCTTTGCAGCCAGAAGGAGCTGGATCATCTTGTTGTCGCCGTTTCTTACGGCATACCAGAGCGGGAAGAGACCGTCCGAAAAGCGGCGGTTTACGGAGATCCCGCGCTGGATGAGGTTTTCGGTGATGTCGTGATAGTTGTTCAGCGTGCCGAAAGCCATCATCTCGTCCTGCTCGGAGCGTTTTTCGATCAGAGCGTCCTTCGAGAGCAGGAAGAAGACGACGTCGCGGCGGTTTTCCCGCTTTGCGTGGATCAGAGCCGAATCGCCGTTTTTATCCTGAGCGTCGATCTGGGCACCCTTTTCGACGAGCATCTTTACCTGGCGGATCTTGCCTTTGCCTGCAACGACGATGAGCGGAGTTTCGCCCTTCGTGTTGGCATGGTTGATGTCCGCGCTGCGCTCGAGCAGAAATTCGGCGATGTCGTCGAAATTTTTATAGAGCGCGATGAGGAGCGGCGTGTTTCCGAACATGTCAGCTGGGTCAACGGATGCGCTGTTTTCTAGGAAGAGCTTAACAAGCCCGATATTTCCGCGTGAGGTCGCAATGACAAGCGGGGAGTTGCCCTCGTTGTCGCGCAGATCGACCTTCGCGCCGTTTTTTACCAGCATGTGGACCATTCTCGGCTTATCGACAAAGACAGCGTAGAGGAGCGCCGTGCGCCTCTGGTTGTCCATTGCGTTGACATCGGCGCCGCGTGTGATCAGAGCATTCGCGATCTCCTTTTTGTCGTTTTCGACAGCCCAGAAGAGCGCTGTTCTGCCTTTGTTGTCCTTCAAATTCAGGTTCGCGCCGTTTTTTGCAAGGATCTCAACCATTTTTGTGTTGTTCGTGAAGGCTGCGATCCATATCGCGCTGAGACCGTCCTTGAAGCGGTTGTTGACATTGACCTTGAGGTCGCCGGCAAGCAGCTGGACAAGCTCCTCGTCGCCGATAACAAGACCGCGCTGCAGAAGGAAGGTCGCCTCTTCGTTTTTGAGGGTCGCGCCGTACTTGCCGAGAAGTTTAGCGATGTCGTAACGCCTTGTCGAAACGCAGTAGTTGAGGAGGCTTTTGCCCGACGGGTCGGCGACACGCGGATTCGCTCCGGCTTTGAGGAGTTCTCCGGCGATATCGGCGCGGCTTTTGACCGATGCGTACCAGAGGAGCGTCAGACCGTCTTCGTAGACTGTATTTACGTTCGGACGAAGCGCTGCAAGTGACTTGACTTTCGGGTAGTCCTCATTTGTAACTGCCTGTTTTAACATGAGATCTACATCTTTGGACGTCCTAAGGACCCCGGCGCCTGCAAGACGCGTGATAACTTCGGTGTTGCCTGTCTCTACAGCCCAGAGGAAGATCGTCTGGCTGTTTTTGTCACGAACTTCGATGCTCGTGCCTGCCTTCAGAAAGATATCGAAAACATCCCATGAATTTTTCATCGCGGCGTGCCAGAGCGCGGTCCTGCCGTCGTCGAAGGTGATGTTCAGCGTGTCGCGCTGCTTTGCCGTGAGGGTCGCAAGCCATGTGTCGTTTTTGTCTACGGCGATCATCATCAGTGACTTCGATTCGACCGAGGTGAGTTTTGCCCCGCGGCCTGCAAGATAGCCGACCATCTCGTTGTATCCGGTCAAAATCGCAAGTAAAAGCGGCGATATACCCTGTTTGTTGTGATAGTTCACGTTAGCGCCTTTGGCGAGAAGCGACTTTATCTGGTCGCCGTCACGGGCCTGGACCGCCGCGATGAGATCGTTGTTGACCTCCTCAAGACTTTTTACGACAGGGGTGAGGGAGATGGTTCTTTTGACGTTTTCGCCGTTTTTGAGGTTTACGGATTCATCCTTCGTGTTGTGTCCGGCAAGTTCGTAGCGGATCGTGTGGACACCGGGTTCGAGACCTTCGATCCTGCAGGGGGCGGTGCACTCCTTCTTATCGTTCGAAGAGACATCGACAGTGACGTAAACACCTGATTTCGATGAAAAAAATTCAATAGAACCGGGAATGACCGCCGGAGCTGCGGCAACAGGCGCCGCCTCGACCGGAACGACGTATGTCTTCTCATTTTCAGCCTTGAAATTTTCAGCTTTGTATTTCTCGAGAGCCTCGTTTTTTTCAACCAGGACAGGGGTTTCCGTCTTTTTGCCGTGGATCATCAGGACAACGGCTTCGAGAGCCTGCTTCATTCCGGCCGCGGTCCCGTTGAAATCGACAGCTCCAGCCTCGGTCTTGCGTTTGCCGTCGATGTAAATGTAGTTGACGGTAAGCGTGAAGATCCCGCCGAAGTAGTCGATCGTCGGAATGACTACGATATCAGCCTGGAGCGCCCGTCCGATCTCAAGCTGGCACTCCATCTGGGTGCATCCCGCCCAGTCCTTTGACCTTTTTTGGAGGTCCTGAAGCTGTTTGTCCGGTATGATCGTATACCTTCCGAGTTTGCCGAGAAGCTGGGAAAGGTAGCTTTTCGACTCGCGGACAACGTCGGGATGGACTTTCGACGTTTTGTCGGAAATGTCCATAATTGCCAATGATTCCGCAAAGATATGTGCTGTGACGAGCAGTGTTAAGAGCACGAAAAACAGCTTTCGAACGGGAGAACTTGCCATTCATTACCTCCAAATCAAAAAAACCTGACGAGTCTATATCGAAAGGAGGCGCCATACAATAAAAAAATAGAGGAGAAGCCGAAAAAATGGCTAGAGCTTGGCCAGAAGCGACTCAAAATCGCTGCCGTTCTCTCTCTTGTTGACCATCTTTGCGATATATTTGCCGATGATGTCGAATTCAAGGTTGACCGCTGAGCCGCTTATCAGCGAATTTTCAAGCGCAGTCTTTGCGAGCGTCTCCGGGATCAGGGAGACAGTGAAGTCCGATTCCGTGACCTCTGCCGTGGTAAGGCTCACGCCGTTCAGGCATACGGAGCCTCTTTTGACGATGAAATCGGAAAACTCGGAATCAAATTTAACTCTGATTTCAATGCCTTGGCCTATCTTTTTTGTAGAATCGACAACGCCTGTGGTATCGACGTGGCCCTGAACGATATGTCCTCCGAAACGCCCGTCTGCAGCCATCGCACGCTCGAGATTGACCTCTCTTCCCGTGCTGTACCTGCCTGCGATAGAGCGTTTAAGCGTCATTTCCGAAAGAAAAAAGGTGATTTTAGCCGCATCGAAGCTCTCGACAGTCAGGCAGACGCCGTCGACAGCTATCGAATCTCCTCTTCCGATGCCGTTTCCGAATGGGTTTGTAAGCGTCAGCCGCGATTCGCTGCCTGTTTTTTTAAGTTCGATGACCTTTCCGACAGCTTCAACGATTCCTGTAAACATTTCTGCCTCCAAAATTTTTGGGAACTATAGCGAAAAAAAACGAAAAATCAGCAGATTTCAAGCGAAATTTTGTTTGTCCCTATAGACTCGTACTTTTTTTGATGATAAAATAAAGCGCTTTCTATAGGCAGGTACGCTTATTTAATATAAAACGCGTAAAACTTGCAAAAATGTGGAGGTTGATATGAAAAAAGCTTTTACGATCATTGAGTTGATGATTTGCCTGGCGGTTGTTTCCATACTCGCCGGAGCTGCCGTTCCCCAGGTCAGGCTCTGGAATGCGAGAAACAGAGGGCTCGATGCGGTCACGTCGATCATCGCCGACTATTCGAAGGCCCGCTCCGTTGCAAACTACATCGTTGTCGAGCCGTCAGCTTCCGACGGGACGCAGATCACCTACAGCGAAGATTTTTCCGGGCTTGCAAGTCAGGTCCATATCGGAAAACGGCCGCAGATCGCGCTGAAGTTCGACGGCGACGGTAAAAGTTATTCGATACTGCAGAAAAACCGCTCGGGCGACAACTGGTCTTCGGCCTCTGTCGTAAAGCTGAAAACGACAGAGCTTCCATCGGGTGTCAATATCAAAAAGATTTTTTTCAACCCGATAGCGTCAAACGATCTCTTTTTCTTCTCTCCTGACGGCCGTCTGATGGTCGGAAGCGCGACCGGTCAGGGCGGAACAGCCACAAACGAGGCTTTCAATCTCTCCGTCAGCTCGCTCGGATGCGGAGGCTCCGGCACGATCAGACAGACGACGGAGCTTGTCCTCCAGGCTGAATCGAAGGTCGAGGACGGCAAATACATCAGTTACAGGATAGATTTCAATACGCTGGGAGCCTATCACGTCTGCGTTGTCCACCACAACACGAGCGGGTCGGCTGACTTCCGTACCAACGGTGAACTGCTTCAGTTTTAGGAGGAGTAATGAAAACGATACAGAAAAACAAGGGCTTTACGCTGCTTGAGGTAATGGTGTCGATTTTTGTTTTTATGATCGGCATGGTAGGTTTCGTGAAGTTCCAGATCAGGTCTTCGGAGATGATTTTCGATAATGAATCCGCACAGATAGCACATTCACTGGCATTCAATCTGCTTGAGGATATAGATTCAATGGATTCGGAATCGCTGAGGAAGATGTTCGGCGGCGACAGCGTAAACGAAACTCCTGACAGCACTTATGCAGACAAGTTGACTAAGGACAGGACCGGCAGCTATTCGCCGGGTCCCTACAACTCGTTCGGACTTGCCGACAACTCCGCGACCTACAAATTTTACAGGCGTATTTCGGTTCAGAAGTATGCCAGCAACGCGATCGCGGGTTCCGGTTTTTATACCCAGAAAAACTCTCCGTACGATCTTCTGCGCCAGTTCAATGTATATGTTATGTGGCCCAGGAGGGAGTATCCCGATGCAACCTGCTCTGCCACAAACATCGGAGACTTCGAAGAAAAGTGTCAGTCTATTAAACTGTCGTTGCTGAAGCCTGTTTCGAAAGAGACAGCAGCGGCTGCCGGCGAAGGCAATTAAGGAGGTGGCTTTGAAGAATATAAATAAAAATCATGGGTTTACGCTGATCGAACTTATGGTGGCGATCGCGGTTTCCACTATCGTTGTCAGCGTTTTCTTTAAAATGTACGAGACGGCCTCACGTGTCGAGAGGACGACTTTCAGGCGTTCGTCGGCATACCTTATCGGTGACAAAATGGTCAATGCCGTAGCAGATTCGATGCGTATGATCGGATTCAACAAGTCCAAATTCGATCCGATCACCGACGGTGCGGTCGAGGGCGGCTATCTTGGCGGCGGCAAGACATCAGTTGCTTTCAAATCTCCTTACGGAACTGTCATCTCGAAGCTCGCCGAGGCAGCCTCAGGCAGCGGGACTTCGTGTACTCTTAAGCTTATCTCCGAGCAGATGGGGGCTTATGATTCCACGATGAACAGCAACAGGATTTATGCTCATACGAAGGCAGGGCTCCGTACAGGAACGATAAGCGGGATCAGCGGCAACCAGCTTGCGGCGAGTTTCAGCGATATTTCCGACTGCAGCGAGCTTCCGGCAGGAACGATCGTCGGTGGCGCAGATATGTGTTTCCATCTGAATGTGAACACTACCGCAGGGAGCTCTCTCTTCAATTTCTTTGCAACTCCGATGGCTGACGGCGACACCTGCTCCGCAAACGGTTCCGATACCCAGGCTCAGTCAACTGATATTTTATTCCTTGATTATAGGGAAACGGGTCAGGGGATCGCGCTGCCGATCAAGATCAAGAAATTTATCATCGAGTATCTTTGGGAGGACCGCTCGGACGACACGAATATCGTCAGGGAGTGGACGACAACTTCACTGAATACCTCCAACTCCGAAAAGAGCATTGTTGCGGTAAGGTTCGGGATCATCGTCGCAGACCCGATGCCGAGATATTCGAAATCCGAACAGATCACCGGCGAAAAGATCAAATACTGCATCTTTCCGTCCTCTGCCGAAACTGATTACTGCTACGAAAATACCAACATGAACGAATCGGTTTATGTCTTCAGAAGGACCGTTTACCTCAGAAATGAGGATTACCTGCGCGGTATTTATTAGGGGGTAAAGATGATGAGCAACATTATAAAACAACGCGGCGCTGCACTTTTTATCAGCCTTCTGCTGACGACCAGCATCGCGATCCTTTCGATGGCTTCGATGTCCAGGCTTTCGGAGATGACTCACTCGACGGGCCGGGATCTCGAGGATATGCGGCTTACGCTTTATGCCCAGTCCGCCTCCTACCTTGTCAACGCGAGGATCCAGGAGCTTGTCGACGCCGATCTTCAGTTCGACAACTACTATGTCATCCCGCAGAACAACGTAGACGGCGGATATGAATACTATCCGAAGCGCTCTCTGCACGACAATGCGCTTTCGGGAGACAACCCGATCCTTTTCGGATACCGTGCGGTCGCGACGGTCTTTGCCGGAAAGGGCGACCAGCCTGCCGGTCTGAAGGATCCGATCGACAGCGAGAGAGTCCGCTGCTACGACATCACGATCGATGTCCGCGAGGTCCACGGATCGCAAATCAAGTATTACGGTTCCGATACACTTTCGGACGGAAACTTTTATTTCGGAAAAATGAAGACTTTCGGGACTATTTCATGCTTCTCGAAAGAGAATGTATACGAGTAATTTTATATAGGAGCCGGTCATGAAGGGAATTAAAAAAATCTTCAAATTCAACGCAGCTGCAGCTGCGCTGATGATCCTTACCGCTTTGCCGAACTCTTTGTTCGCAGCTTCGATGGACGAGGGGCTGATCGATGATGTCACGGCGATGATCACAAACGCCAAGAAGAGTATCAACGCGATCTATGTCCTTGATACCTCCGACGCGATGAATACATTCACCTACAGTGACTACAATCAGACCTGCGAAGATGCAAAAACCAGCATCGCCCGCGCTTTGGCGCTTTGTAAAAGGGCCTTTCAGCAGTGCGCGAACACGCAGAGCGCGATGATGTGCGAACAGGACCTCGGCTGCGATCAGATCAATGCGAACTGTACCAAGCTGCAGACCAACCAGGGATCGATAAACCAGAAGTGCGACGAGATCAAGGCCGCGCTGCCGGAACCAAGCTACCGCGAGGTCGCTTCGGTCAATCTCGGGACCAAGGCTGCGAAATATGTCGGCCCGTGGGATCCTACCAAGAACGACTACAAGATGGATGTCTGCTTCTATAACTGGCTTTCCGATACGGACAGCAATGTACTCGACAACACGACTTCGGATCACTTTACAAACGAGTCCGGAGGCCGCGACGGTCTCAACACCGACAGACGTGACTGGGACTGCATCACGGACGGAAAGGGAAATCTTGCATACGACGAGAACAAGAGCGTGAGGATGCCGACAGAGGGTCTCGGCGGTCTCTGGCTGAACTGGAAGTATGCTACGTCTCTCGATGCTCTGAAGATCGCGATCGCCGATACACACCGTTTTACGTTCGACCCGCGTGTAAGAGGTGTAAACTCGTGTCTGAAATACAGGTATTATCCTTATAAATATAATTCAATGTACTGCAACGGCGACACATCTGACGCGCCGAACTGCGGACAGGATGCGTGCGACGAGTCCCAGGGCAACTGCGGCAAGGTCTGCTTCATCATGGATGACACCTCCCTGGAATATAACGTCGAACAGCTCTCAAAGGTCAGATCGGCGATCAAGGATGAGTGGACCGTCGAATATGTTGACGGGACATTCGACTTCAATTTTTGTCAGGCGGCAGGAACGGCGGAATGGTTCGCCAATACGGTCGACCCGCAGGATAAGGGTTTTGTCGCCATCAACACTTATGCAAACAACGCAGGTTTCAAGCTGGCAAGCGAGGACACATGCTCCATCTGCAAGAAGTGGAACAACGACGCGAGCCAGTTCATGGATACACCGTGCAGACATTACGAGGAGAGCGCAGGCGTCAACGATCCTGAGGAGACCGACATTTTCAACAAGAGTTTCAAAATCGAATACAACTGCTGCAAAACCTATACCTGCGCAAACCCGAAGTGCAGGGATGACGATGAGAGCTGTATGTACAACACGGTAAACGGCGAAAGCGTTTTGAATGAAACGTGTACGCTCGGCTACTACAGCGTTTTCGACCAGGATGCCGGCCACTGCTGCGATCCTCTGGTCTGCAGCGAGAACGGCTCTGTCCAGCACGGGGACACAGAGGATATCTGTAAAGAGGGAACCGTCACGAGCGATCCTTCGCAGACTCTGCCAGAGGACGACGGAACGGACACCAGTGTCGCTGTCCTTCCTCCGGCTGCTGCCAACACGAGCTACAGCAATGTCGCACTCGATATCTATATGGATCTGACAAACGTCAACAGGTATGTCGACAACGTTGTGGTAAAGGTCTATTCCGGCTGCAACACGACCGATGCCGCGATGACGCTTTTCGGCGAAGGCACCTATACCAACACATGCAGCAGCGATACCTGCCCGGATGTCCTGCAACACATAATCGTTTCGGGATCTCTGAGCGGATGCGATTCGTCGGGTTACAAAGTCCGTGCTGCCGTAACGGTCAACCACAAGAAGGATTTCTTTGAAAAGGCAGAAGCCACTGTAAGACTTTATTTCCAGCTCAAGAAGGAGAATTATCAGGTCATCGAGTCGAGCGACATCAACATCCTCGATCCGTCGCGGTTCTTCTATGTCGACTACGAAACAAGCCTTGCGCCTGCTACAGACGCCGATTATGTCAAGGAGTACGAGTGCAAACTGACATTCTACTCGAGATCTACGGTCAACTCCAGCAGCAGCTGCGGCCGCGCTCCGACAACGGCTCAGATGAACAGCATGGGCGTCAAGTCCTGTTCTACGGCTCAGGGATCTCTGGAAAGCGAGGTGATCGGTTACGATAACTGGGGTCGTCCGACAACGTGGAGCTGTTCGTGGCTCTGCCGTCAGGAGGTCGAATACGACGAAGCCTGGAAGTGCCTGGGATTTTTCAAACAGATGGATGATCCGGGCAGAAACGGTACCGGATACCTGAACAACTGTATGGGCGGCGCTCCGTGCAATATCCCGGCAGGCGAGCATCCGACGAGGGCAAACCTCGAGGCGTGCTGCAAATGCGTCGATCAGGACGTCCAGTACAACCAGTACATCAATTTGGAATCGCCGACACCTGTCACCTTCTCGGAAGGCGGCACAAGATACAACTGCGCGATGAGCTCCTTCCAGAATGTCAAGTCCGAGCAGCTCGGCTATGTCAAGGCGATGGGATATCAGGCTGAAATAGTTGAAGGTCACATCAAGGAGTACAAAGACGGATCTCTCAGGCTCTCTCCGTACTCCCAGGCATCCAACTGCGCGGAAACAGGACAGGAATGCTGGTACAGCGCAGGAGTCTCATTCACGCCTTACAACCACTGGTACAAAGATTTCTCGCTTCTCGAAAACGACGCGCTTCTGCAGGAGAGTTTCGTCAGTGCATTCCACACCGCGAACGAGGCAACGAGAAAGATCGTCTGCACATATGACCTTCTCAACGGATACTACGGCGAATTCTGCGGAACCGGCGGATGCAGCTACGGCTGCGGCAGCAGCGGCTGCGGTGCGCTCAACCTGCAGTCCGAAAGTGATGACGGCTGCTCTTATCCGTCATTCTGGATGAAGGTCCCCGACTCGGAGGGCGGAAATCTCTTCTACGGGCCCAAGAAGCTTGCCGGTGCCGAGAAGGTCGCCTTCCAGGAGGCTGTCCGTGACCTTAAGGCTATCGGAGGTTCGGCTCTCGGCGAGACGCTTTACGATGTCTGGAGATTCCTCGGCGGCAACAAGGCGCTTTACGATTCCCAGTATAAAAATGTTCCCTATACCTCTCCGTTCGAGGCCAATGAGGCGCAGTGTTTCCACAACAACGTCGTTGTGATCTCCGGAGGCCAGTCTCAGTTCGACCTCAACTCAGCCCTTATTACCAAGTCAGGGCAGGGAGGTGATTCAATTGTCAGCAATGGTAAACCGATGGCTTTGAGCAAGGCTGAGGATATGGTCTCGCACAGCGCTGCCGGCTACAATCCGCTTGAAACGACGAAGGCATGGTATACGACCGTTCTTCCCGGTGTGGCGGATTTTGTCAAAACCAAGGATTTCTGGCACTCGGAACAGAGCTGCCGCGATGCTGACGGCAACTGGCTGGGCTTCAGCCAGGCGTGCGCAAACAGTGACGCTTCCGGTAAAAACGTCATCGACAAGATCATTTCGGTCGGTATCGGTAACTGGATCTTAAGCCAGTTCTACCATTCAAATTCGACGGAGACCGATTTCCTTGACGAAACTGTCGTCGATTCGATCGCAACTGGCGGCGAAAGCTACAGGCTTGTTGCCACAGACGAAGACCACTCGAACACGTTCACCACGCTGATGGGGCTCTTTACGTCGATGACGACCAAGGGATCCGCCGGTGATGTCGTCTCCGGCCGTCCGAGCTGGACATCGTCGCTCGTTCAGCCGCTTGATGTCGAGGAGAAGGTCCGCGGTCCCGAGGCATATGCGGCAGGAGCGGTCCCGGTCGACGGTTCGATCAGCAGATTCTGGTTCGGAAACCTCAAAAAATATATGGTCGACGAAGGTGATCCGACCTGCAGCGCGGTTCTTACGGATGACGCAAATGGCGACTGCGGCGCATGGAAGAAGCAGACCTTCCCGATCCTTGACTGCTTCGGCTCAAGCGACAACGCGACCAGCGGCTTCAGCGGTTCAAGCATGGAGGATTTCCAGAAGCTTATGGCGGGCGGTGCCGCATACAAGCTCAAACAGAGGATCGAAGCTGTCAATGTTCCTGGCTGCAAGGCCGCCAACACGCCGTGCTATGCACAGACGACTGCCAGAAATATCCTTTACGATCTCGGAACACCCGGCGATCTTCTTAAGCTTCACGATGCTTCGGATGCGTCATCGGAAATCGTCACAAGAATGGCTGCATCGGTCTCTGGCGCAACGGCACAGGATGCGATCAACGTACTTGACTATATGTACGGTTTCGACGCTTTCAGCCAGACAGACAGGTCTGTACCGAGATATAAAAACACTACAACGTATGAGGTTTCGGATCCGATCAATGTTTCGCTTGATCCGAGCCGGCAGGAGAAGGTCAACATCAGACCTCTTTACCTCGGCGCGATCGTCCACTCGCAGCCGCTGGCGCTCTACTACCAGAAGAACCTGCCTGAGCTTACGAACGCGACGAGGATCTTTGCGGGCGCGAACGACGGTATGCTCCACTCGTTCGACGGCGACGGTAACGAAACATTCGCCTACATCCCGTCGAATGTCTTCCCGCAGATCATGAAGTTCAAGGATGTCTCCGGAGAGACGATATCCTTCAACGCGACGGTCGACGGTCCGCTTACGCTTCTCCACATCGATAAGAACCACGACGGCGTTCTTTCTACGATCGACGGCGTTGCCGAGAAGGCTCTGCTCATCATCGGCTACAGACGAGGCGGAAGAGGCTACACGGTCATCGATATTTCAGATATGGACGCCCCGAAGTTCGTCCAGAACATAAACACGACTCCCGATACGGGCGGCTACAGCTTCGGCAAGGCGATCGTCTTCAGAAAGTGCCTCGAGGCGACAGGCTGCAGCAAGGCGGATCAGCTTGAGTACTACCTTGCGGTCCCGGGCGGATACGACCCGTGCTACGACCCCTCGAGCGGTCAGGGCCTGAACCTTGCGTCAAGCTACAACGATCCACGTTCGCGCTGCGTCGGAAATACCTTCAGAGGCAACAAGTTCGAGATCTATCATTACAGAAAGGATCTTGGAAAGTTCGACGACGATCCGGTCTTCTCCTTTGTCAAGGGAAGTGCGGATGCTTCGATCTGGGCTCAGTCTGCCTTTGCGACCGCTCCGTTTGCCGTCAACACCACGAACAAGCTCTCTATCGACACCGAGTATCTCTACTTCACGGATATTTCAAGCACGATCTTCAGAGTCAACGTCTCGGCTGCTGATCCCGCTAACTGGACGACGCAGGTCGTCTACTCCAAGAGATCCAACAGCTCGCCGGCGGATATCAACTGGACGTCACGCGGTATCAGGGCTTACTCTTCGGTAAATATGTTCCCGCCTCAGCACAGAAGTTATTCCTATAAATATAATGATACGGATAATGAAGAGATGATGATCCTTCCTGTCGTCAGCGTCACAGGAAACGCTGCAAACCCGAAGTACGAGGAGCTTGACACTCTTGAAGTCTTCTATGACAAAACGACAGGCGACACTTCTACCGGAAACCTCGTGAAGTCTTCATACACCCTTTCTGACCAGACCAACCCGACGATCCAGGATACAACCTCTATCTTCCCGCTCAGGAGCGGTGACGATTATTACGACGGATGGAAAGTCGAGTTCAACCGTCAGGTCAACGACAAGAACGAGGTCCAGCTTAGCGAGAAGGGCATCACGGCTCCGCTTATCACCTACGATTTCTACGGCAGCAAGAAGGGCAGGGCGAAGAACAGCTACACTGTCGCTTGGAACACCTACATCCCGCACGAGGCGCGTTCCTGCACCAACCTCGGCAGCAGTGTCAACTACGAGAGGATGTTCGTAACGGGCGAAAATGCCTTTACGGATGCTTCCGGCAATGAAATCGAAGGAATGGCAAGCTGGACATCCGAATCCTGCACACAGGAATCGAATCAGGGCGACCTCAGTCTGGCGACAAGTGTCGGAGTTATCGCAACCAAGGAAGGCTACGACCTTACCTTCGGCGCAGGTGCCGACATCTACCGCAAGAAGGAGATCCAGGTCGTCTACAGACCGGCAAACATTATCAAGTGGTATGAGCTTTACTAGGAGGCGGCTATGAAGAAAATAGTTTGTTTGATTTTATCGCTTTTTGCAGCGGCGGCACTTTTTGCAGGGAGCCGCAACGTTGAACCGGGAAACTCCTATACCGAGTTTCCGACGATCGTCATTGTCGGACAGGTAGTCGAGGTCGATCCGTTCAAGGTCGTGATCGAGAACACCTATCAGGAGACCTTCGCGACAACAGACCGTGTCAGAGCCATATCCGACTATTTTTTCACCTCGACGACCGACTACTCGGCTCATGGTTTCGCAATGGCTCTCAAAGCTGTGACGATCGAAAAGAACAGGATGCGCATGACGATGTACGCCGACAACATCTTTCAGATTTTTGACGACGATGTCAGCACCTACATGCGCTATATCCCGCTTCTTTTCCTCTACAAGGACAAAATCAAGGATATGAATCTGCCTAAGGAGACGGTCGAGATGCTGAACAAGATCCCGGTCGACTACTTCCTCAACAACGACATAGTCAAGGATCTGATGAACAACGTCTGGATCGCCGGCGTTTTCAGGATCAATCCGCAGAACAAGAAGCTTATCTTCCAGTCGGGTCAGATCTTTGAAAATTTCGAACAGATGGATCTCAGCGGCTGGGCATCCGAATATAGGATCCCGGATATCGTCCGCTCCGGTCTGGTGGTCTCGATGACGAAGCAGATCATTATCGGCAACGAGGCTAACCATCCGGACGAGGGCAACGGCAAGGGTCTTGACATCAACAAGAACAGGATGCAGAACCGGAAGGGCTACAACAACAGGAAAGAGATCAGGGGCGGAACGGTGACAAAATGATGATAAATATTCAAAAACACAAGGGGTATTCTTTGGTAGAGGTGATGATTGTCGTCGCTATTATCGGTATTCTCGCAGCTGCGGCAGTACCTATTTTCACCTATTTCACAAAGCGTGCCAAAGTAGAGAACCTCTATGCGACGATGCTCTCGGTTGCGGCTGCACAGGAGAGCTATTTTGCGGCTAACGGATCCTACACGGCGATCACGCAGACGCTCCAGAGGTACAACTACCCTGAAATCGAAGATAACCAGCGTATTGCGACAGGCGTCATAGTTACGAACGGTATCGGGACCAGCTACTGGGTCGCGGGAGTCGTCAAGCTCGAGCCGGACTGCTCCGAATACGAATGCTATGTATACCTTTCGTCGCTTGTCGGAACGTCGAAACCCGGCGAGTTTACGAAAATGAGGGAAGGCGAGGCTTGTCTCTACGACAAGGCAAGTTCGCCGTTCAAATGTGAATGTTACTGATTTTACGGAGATTGAAATGCGAAAAAAAGGTTTCACACTTATTGAAATAATGATAACAATGGCGATAATAGGAATATTGTCCGCTGTAGCGATCCCTGTATACGGCAGCTACACCAGAAGGGCAAGAAGAGTTGCTGCCGAGGAGGAGCTTATGAATCTGGTTGCTATTGAAGAGGATTATTTCAACAGCTATAGAAAATATACCAGCAACGAGACTACACTTGCATCACTCGGTTTCACAAAGGAAGTTGCCAACAAGTTCCAGATCACGGTAACAGTCACCGACAACACGAAATATACCGCCAAGGCGAAGGTTTTCCACGGCGGAACAAGCGACGTCGAGTGCTCGGAAGTATCAAACACGAACAAAAAGCCTACAAAATGGGGGACTTGCAATTAAAATGTTAAATATAATGGAGGGGATCATGAATTTCCGAAGAGCAGCTATATTGCTTATTATGGCAGCGGTTTTCATGCTGGTTTCATGCGGTGAGCAGAGTTCCGGTCAGGGGAGCGCCGCGGCCAACACAAAACAGCTTTCGGTCGGAAGAGGCATCGAATTTACGCCGGTCGAACCCGGGAAACGGCTTAAACCTGTCCGTCCGGTCAGGGATTACGGCGCAAATATCGCGAGTTGGCCGCTTGTTGCGACCGGTCAGAAGCACTGCTACGACCACGTCAAGGAGATCCCGTGTCCGTATGCCGGGATGCCCTACGCAGGTCAGGACGGAAATATCCAGTATGGAACAAGATCCTACTCGAAGGATCCGAACAACGACAATCTGATCAGAGACGATGTCACCGGAAGGACATGGATCAAGGATTTCAAGCAGAACGTTACCTGGTACGAAGCGAAGGTCTTCTGCGAGTCGCTCAACATCGCCAACAAAAACTGGAGGCTTCCGACGACTCACGAGCTGCGTTCCATCGTCGATTACGGTGCCGTCAATCCGGCGATCGATTCTGTCTTTTACGAGGGATTCAACGAAGCGCAGAAGGCGGAGATATCCTCATGGTTCTGGGCAAGCGAGCACACTTACTTCAACAAAGACACGTCGAACAGGGCAGCCTCTTCGTGGATTGTCAACTTCTTTGACGGCTTTGTCGAATATACCTCGAGATACAACAGCTACAGTGTCCGTTGCGTAACATCTGATTAGCGTGGAGGAGATTATGGTGAAAAAAATTATAAAAATAAGCATGTTACAAGTTTTGTTCCTTGCTCTCTGCCAGGCTCTCGCCGCAGCGGATGTAGGAAGTGCGTGTATGTCGGATGCCAGCTGCGGAAACCCCAACATGAAGTGTATGCAGGGTGTCTGCATCTGCGGAATGCCGAATACGAACTCTCTGGGGACCTTCGGTAACCCCGCGGCTGATCCGAGCTGGACTCTGGTCGATATCGCCGGCGGTGCCGGAAACGACATCAAAGGCCGTCAGTACGCGACTTTCCAGGTTTCGAGAGGAACGACCTACAGATGGTCGACCTATAGCGGAAAGACGAACGCATCCGGCGAGGATTACATCGATCCTGCGAATCAGGGCGGCGGCTGGTACGCATCCTGTACGTCAGACGATGACTGCGCAGGCAACATGACCTGCTTCGGCGCGGATGTCAAAGTCTGCGATTTCCCCTTCAACACCGAGCTCACTCTTTACAGAGCGACGGAATCTGGTCCAGTTTTCCTTGACTATACGCGTGAGTCGATGCACAGCGACGGCCAGTCCGACAACCAGGCTGAAATCGTCTGGAAGTCCGATTTCGACGGTCTTGTCTACGTCCTTGTCACGAACTATTCACACACGATCCAGGCTGTAGCCGGCACGACCGGAATGGCTGATATCTACACATCATGTTCCGATTCGTTCGTTTCGAACGGTCAGACAAACACTCAGTATTTCACGACCCTGAGATGGCAGGAATACAATGCCGAGCACTGCGACGAGTGCGGCAGTGAAGCGCACTACAAGCATGTTGTCGGCGAAGACGAGACTCCGACCGGTCACCACTGGCATGAGTGGACCTGGGAGCCTGCCGATCTTCTGACTCTCGACAATCCGCCTCTCGCTCTCCAGCAGGGCCGTTATATGGTCTTCGATGTAACCGAGGGCAATGTCTACAGATGGTCGAGCTGCTCGTCGAACATCGACAGCCAGCTCACTCTTTTCAAAGGTACGGCAACAGAGGGCAACTGCGGAACCTTCATCGCCTACAGCGACGATTCCAACACTCTTCCGTGCTCCGACGGCTCGAAGCAGTCGCTTATCGTCTGGCAGGCGAACTTCACCGGCAAGGTGACGCTTCTCTTCAACGAATACAACTGCTCTCAGTGCGTTCCGGTCAACGAAGGAAGCGGCAACTCCAAGTGGGCTGAGTGCTACAACACGGATGAGAAGGTCTCTCTTGCATGGCAGAACCTTACCTGCGACACCTGTTCGGATGGCGGCGCAAACGTAATGTGCGATATCGACAATCTGTCGGGTATCAACCTCACAGCTTCCGAACAGGCCCGGTACAACGCCATCAAGTCGGAATGTACTTCGCACAACGCCTTCAACGAGGGCGACCCGAACAAGATCACCGATGTTGAAAACTCGACATCCTTCACGAATCTTTCGGGAGACAACAACAACACGATCAAAATGTACCTCAAGAGAGGTTCAAGATACCTTTTCCGCGCACTTGACAGTTCAGGTGTCGAGCGTCCGGATGTAATCCTCACGATCAGACGCGGCAGCTGCTCGGGCGATATCGCTGCCCAGGGTTACGGCTCCGTAGCCTACTCGGGCACCTCGAGCAAGACCTACATCTACGATCTTGTCTATCTTTCGATGACTACGCTCTCCTCGATCGTTACAGTCGACGACGAGCAGGTAGAAACAGGCTGCGGCGCGCTTACTTCGACGACCTTTGCGGCAAGGATCACGACAGACAACACAGACAGGTTCAAGGTCACAGCGTATCCTGAAGGTCTCGCATACACGGATTCAAAGAGTACCCTTGTCTTCGCTCAGCCGACCAGCGAGGGTATGAGCACCGCTGCAACATGGGCAGAAGCGGACAAGATCTGTTCCGAAAGGCTCTCTCTCGGAGCTGATGAGATCGCGGTCTCGTGCCCGCCGGCAAACGAGTGCAAGGGAAACCAGTTCAACAATGTCTCCGTTACATGTACGTACAAGAAAGGAACTCGTAATTATTCCGAAACAGCAACTTTAAATCCCTACAAGTATGTTGCCGGGATCGGGTGCCGTCCGGATCTCTCGTCCAACAATCTTACAAACCTTTTTAATTTCCCCACAGGTGCGATAAACAAATCCTGTATGGTCAACGACAGCTATCAGGCGGGCATAAGCAGCAAATACGGCTTCTGTAAGGCGGATTGTATCGTAACTCCTGCCGACCAGAGCAACCTTGAATGTCCGTCGAATTATACAAGTATCAGCAGTGCTAGCAAATACTGTAAGCTGAATACCTGCAGCAAGACGGCGGCCAACAACGGTCTGTGTATTGACACGAATATCAGTGGTCTGTCGCAGAGCATACTTACGCAGCTTTGTCCGAGCGGCTACACCTATAACTCAGGGCTTGGCAAATGCGTAAGCAATACAACGATTTATCCCGGATCTGAGACTACAGCCCCTGATTATGAAGATCCGAATGTGGATGAACTTGCAACATCGACTTCGACTACCTGTCCGAGCGGATACGAACTTAAGGACGGAGTCTGTCAGGTCCAAGGTTGCGACCACGGTGCAGGGTATATGACCGAATACTACTTTAGCAATATTTCAAACTATACGAACAAATGTTTTACGAACATCGGTGAATCCGGATTATGTGTAAACCATGGTCTGCAGACAGGATGCAAAACCTGCTGCTGCAATAAAGAGATAACAAGAGTAGGTGGCTGGGGGTCAGCTTCGACAACCATCCCGTGCCCTGATTTCGTCTGTCCGTCTGGTAAGACCTGGAACTCGGATCTCAACAAGTGTGTGGAAGAGTGTGACGGCAGAGCTCAGTGGCAGTTGAGCACCGGCAAGGCGTGGTGCTATACGTGCGACGACGGCTCTCTGCCGGTCAAGGTCGACGGCGAATTCAAGTGCCGGACCTGCCCGAACCACATGACTTACAACAGCTCGACCCAAAAATGCGAATACGACTGCCCGTCAGGATACGAACAGTTCAACAACGCCTGTCACAGTGTTTCAACAGACTACAGCTGTCCCGACGGTTTCATTCAGATCCCGACGACAAACGGCTCTTTCCGCTGCGACAAGAAGACCGTCAAGGAGTGCCCGAAGGTAACAGGCAACCTTACAACTGTTAATGCGGACGGTAGAATGACTAAAGGCAGCGATCTGATGACCTACCCGATGAAACTTGTCAGTGACGGTGTTTACGCAGACTGTGACATCGAGACAGAAAACTGCTACTGTATGGCTGAAAGGTGCAACCAGGACTGCATGTTCCCGACCTGCCCGGCTACATACAGGTATGATCACCACAACTACACGGTAACGCCGGAATACAACGACGACGGTTCGGTCAAACGTTGTATGTTCATAACGACGGACGGTACGACCTGCGGCGAGACAGGTTGGTCCAACTGGGCTCTGCCGAACATCGCACAGCTCTATCAGATCGTCGATTTCGACCTCTACAACCCCGTAACCTCGATGCCGATCGAGTTCGTCACCGACTTCACTTCATGCCCGGAATGCGAGAACAAGCTCTGTACCCAGAACAGCGAGTGCGGAAACGGAAAGGATTTCGTCTGCCTCGAAGGCAAGTGCCAGAAGAACAACTGGTTCTGGAGCAGCACGACGGTATACAGCCAGCTCGGCAACAGTGAATTTGTCTGGGGCGTCAACATGACAGACGGCCGCTCCTACCGTGCAAGGAAAGGCTGCGACCCGAACATCGTCGGTGAGGGCGGATGCGACGGTATCGCTAGCGAATTCCTCAAGGGCTCGATGCCGCACCGTGTACTCTGCGTAAAGGGTACAAGCGTTATCGGCGAGCTCGACAGGGAGCCTTCTGTCGCTTCGACAAGGATCATCGCCGGCTGGGCGTGCGACAAGTCGAATGCCGAAAACGAACTGCGTAGCAACGAGATCTACCTTGAAATCAAGGATGCAAACGGTGCGAATATCGCGAACAACCTCGCTGCAAGCTGCCAGTCAGGCATGGCTGGTTCGATCCCCGGAACGACGGCGAAGGGCTTCCACTACGGACTTACCGATATCGCTCCGACCAACGATTCGATCAAGGGCGCAACGATCCAGGTAAGATGCGGAAACCACTTCCACGCTGACGATCCAAGCAAGCCGAAGCATGCATTCGAGCTCGATCTGAACGATACTGCAAATCCGCTTACGGCATGTATCAGAGACACGATCAGCGGAAACTCTTCGCTGAGGGCTCCGTTCTATGTTTCGGCTTACGCGAAGGATCTTGAGAGCGACTTCTCCTATCCGCTTCTGAACGAAGCCGAGGTATTTGTACTCGAGGATGTCTGCGGCGACAAGCTGGTATCCGGCAGCGAGCAGTGCGATCCCGGAACTGGAAACTTTGATCCTCACTGCCGTTACGGTGCCTCCGCATGTCTTGTCTGTCAGGAAGGTACCTGCCAGGAAACAAGCGGAATCACGACCTACTGCGGCGACAATATCATCCAGAACAACAACTGCGCGTCGCTTTCGGAAGCTGTCCAGCCTGAGTGTCAGGATACTGCCGGCGCTTACGAAAAGTGCGACTGCGGTCCTTCAGGATACTTCATCATCGACGAGGAGACCGGCGAGGCCAACTGCAACCAGGTATTCAGCGTTGCTGCCTGCCCGGGCTACGGAAACTCCTATCTCGGTCAGACCTGCCACTTCTGCGTCGACTGCGGAGTCAAAGAGGTCTACCACCCGTACTGCGGCGACGGTATCATCCAGCATTCGACATGCCGCAACCAGAACAATGAAGAGATCCCGAACTGCGTCGTCACGTCCGGCGCGAACGAAGTCTGCGACGAGGGCTCGCTGAACAACGATACAGTCGGAAGCTGTACGACATCATGCCAGAGACCGGCCTGCGGCGACGGTATAGTTCAGCCCGCTACCGAAATCTGCGATGACGGTGACCTGAACGGAACATACTCTATTGACGGAACCTGCAACTCAGACTGTCAGGGCAGGGGCCAGGGCGGCTTCTGCGGCGACGACACTGTCAACGGAACTGAAACCTGTGATGCCGGTGCCGACAACGACAAACTTATAACTTATAAGGATTTCCTTAACACCCTTTCGGCGGAAGAGCGCTCAAGATGCAGCATCAGGGCCAACGTCGACGGCGAATCCCTTCCGGAAAAGCATCAGGCGTACATCGACTGCATAAGGGCTTATATGGCTTACATCACTGCAAATCCGGGCTGCAACAAAACATGCAGCGGCGGCGCGAACTTCTGCGGCGACGGAAGGACCCAGCAGGATGAGATCCACGACCTTGTCAACGACCTCCCGACGAGAGTCGAGGCGTGCGACCAGGGCTTCCCGAGATTCGACAATGCCGGAAACATCATCTCCGGACTTGACGAAGCTTACAACGGAAAGGGCCAGACCTACTGCGCTCTCGACTGCTCGACGACCTTCAAGTGCGGCGACGGCAGTATCCAGAAGGATCTCTGCTCCGGTGCCGAGGGCTGCGAAGAGGTACTTGGTGCGAACGAAACCTGCGACGACGGTTCGCAGAACTCCTTCTACAACAGGTGCAACAGCAACTGTACTGGAACCACGGGCTGCGGTGACGGCGGCGGAGAACTGAGAACTCCTTACTACAACTACGGCGAGGAGTGCAACGATACGGGCTGCACAAGCAGACTTACCAACCACTACAATTCCGAGATCGTCGGAAGCTGTAACAACATCTGCAAGATGGGACGTTACTGCGGCGACGGTTTCATCGACAACGACTTCGGTATCAAAGGTCTTGACTGCGGTTCCGAGGCCTGCCCGAGCGATTTCGAGCGTACTGCGTGGAAGAACGCGACATTTGACGAAAGGTACGTGCTTTCAGGTTTCACAGCCAATTCCGAACCGCTCTACGCGGCTGAATTCGGCGAAGGAAACGGCGGCAACTGGATGTCCTGCAACGACGAATGGGAAAACTGCCAGAATATCAGTCCCGACAACAGCGTAAGCGGTATCGAGTGGAACTGGGATACGCACTCGCTTGTCTTCCCGACGATCAGGGCTGTCTTCCCGAAAGCGCCTTACTTCATCAGCGTCGATGAGAACAGGCACTACTACCTCGAGTACGACTACAAGGATTTCAACAGTGTAAACAAACCTACATTCTACATTGAAAAGTGGGGCGTAAAGAAGAACAGCGACGGGACCTACGGAACAGAGCTTTTCTTCGTCAAGACTTCGATGGTTGCAGGATTCAGCGAGGAGGAGCGTCTCGGACCGTGGGCTAACCAGTACGGTTACACCTGGGTCGACACGTCAGGAACAGACTACTCTTCGCACGAAGGTTTCCTGAATGGAACGACTACCCTGGGCTCCACATGGAAACATGTAAGATACAACAGGATCGATTCCTACAAATACGAAAAGGTCGGCGAACTTTATGTCAAGACTCCTGAATCAGAAGCATTCGCCGAGTACACGACAGGCGGTACTACCTATAAAATCACGAAGATAAGGCTCCGTATGATGACTCCGACCGACGGCATCGCGATCAAGAACCTCAAGTTCTACGCGATCGAGGACGGATTACCGGAGACCGGCAACATCGAATACTGCGACAACGGTCACGCGAATGTCGGGACCAGCGGCGATTATCTTTCGGCCTGCGGAAACAACTGCAAATGGACGAAATACTGCGGCGACGGAATCGTTCAGAGCGAAACATGTATCGATGCTGCGGCAAACGGCAGACTGGTTCCGAACTGCATCACGACTCCGGGCGCTGACGAGGTCTGCGACGACGGCGTGAACAAAGGCGGTTACAGCAAGGATAAGTACGGAAAGTGCAAACCGGGATGTCTCGAGAGTGCATCATACTGCGGCGACGGCGTGATCAACAAGGCGAACTGCGGTTCACTTACAAGCTGCGTGGCGGAGCCCGGCTCGAACGAACAGTGCGACAACGGTGAGGCCGGCAACTCCGATGTAGCCGGCATCCAGGGCTTTACCTGCCGTTCCGACTGCCGTCTGGCACGCTGCGGCGACGGTATCGTCGATCCGCTCAGGACCTGTACAGCGGCGGACGAGGCTTCAAGATCCTGCAACTGCGACTACAACTTTGAAGGTCACTGCAGAGAGTACGGTACAGTCACCGGCTGTGTCCCGACGGAAGCCAACAACTACTGCGACTGCAACTCCGGTCACGTCGATGCCAACATGTGCGAATGTGTCGAAACCGGCTCTGACGGAAAGTGCAGAAAGTTCGAACTCAGCGACTACAAGATCAAAGGTAACGAAGAGGAGTGCGACTGCGGTGCAAACGCAAGCAACGTCGTTCCCGGAACGATCGGTACCGAGACATGGATCGTCGACAAGGACGGCGATCTGAAGCCCTTCAAGCTTTGCCAGACGGCGGGCGGAGACGCTCAGTACAACACCAACGGCGCTGTTTCCGGCTTCAAGTGCAGAACGAACTGCACAGTCTCCAGATGCGGCGACGGTATCAAGGACAGTGACGAAGAGTGCGATGACGGCAACGCATACAACTTCGACAGCTGCACGAACCAGTGCAAGCACAACTGGTGCGGCGACAACGTAATGAAGACTCAGGATTCCATCCTCTGCTCTTCACTCGCCGGCATCAACAGCGCAGCCGCTATCAAGAACTTCAACTACGAAAACGTCATTGTCGCTCACTGCGAGGCCGGTATCTACACCGATTCCTGCGGTGACTTTGTAAACATGACGATCCAGAATGTTGCCGAGAGATTCAACGAGGGCAGGCTTTCATGCTGCTTCGACCTCAAGGAAGAGAACGGCGTATACTCCAAGGACGATGGTTCCAACTGCATCGTTGTCAAACCGATAGGCGTCAGCAACCTTGCCCAGGAAGAGTATGTCCCCGGTTCTCCCGAGAAGGTCATCTACAGGAGAGAGTATTGCGACAACGGTCCGAAGAACTCTCCGAATGCGGCAAGCGACAGCAAATTCTACTGCAGCCATGACTGCCGTACGATGAACTTCTGCGGCGAGGGAGTCGTTCAGTCGGGAGACGAAAACGAATCCTGCGATATAGGCGGATTTATCGGCAGCAAGGACGGCACGAGCATGAATGTCGCTATAAATAACCGTTGCTCCGGTCCCTGCACCGAAGGCAAAAACGGAACATGCGAGCCCGGCTGTACTCAGGGGCACGGAAAGTGCGGCGACGGTTTTGTCGACAATTATACCATCACCGGAACTCTGATGATGCCTGTTGATAACGGGACCGATGAATTCGGTATCTTCAAAAAGAGAGAAGCCGAACAGACTTACAGCATTACGGTCGTCGAGGAGTGCGATATCGAAAACGGCGGAAACAACGATACCGCATCCTACTGCAACCCGAGCTGCCAGAAGGTAGGAAGGTGCGGCGACGGCAGTATCCAGTGGAGACCTGGTTCCGACGAGGTCTGCGACCCGGGCAACCCGTTTG
This sequence comes from bacterium UBP6_UBA1209, assembly GCA_002309575.1. Lineage (GTDB taxonomy): Bacteria > UBP6 > UBA1177 > UBA1177 > UBA1177 > UBA1177. Next base: position 56,977 of record DBXP01000020.1, read on the forward strand.
CCTTCTACTGCCCGAACGCGGACAGCGAGGATCAGCCGTGTGCTACCGGCTACAACAAGAATGCTTCCGACAAGTGCTGCTACAGAGCCTTCTCTGCAGAGACGGTCGAAGAGAGAAAGGCCGGTATCGGCGCTTACTGCATCGCCGAATGTTCACAGAAACTCGGCTACTGCGGCGACGGCTTGATCGACGGAAAGAAGTTGGCAGGCAAGTCCGGATACGATTCCGATGCCGATTTCACATACAACACGACCTACGGAAGGACTCCGACCGACACTCAGAGAGGCTGGCTCGAAATGGGTCCGGAAGAGTGCGATCCGCGGGATGAAAGATCTCTTACACTGGCAGATTCGGTTTATGCTTCGGACGAGGCTCTCGGCTGCGATACGTCAAGCTGCACAAGGCTCGGAAGCTGCGGCGACGGGATCCGTCAGGTCAGATTCGAATCCTGTGACTTCGGAGGCGGCAACAAGGATTACGACCGCTGCCGCAATGCTTCGGGTACGGTCATCGACTGCAACGCTTCGGGTGTTGTCGAGCGCTGCTACGCTGGCTGCCTTTCGACTCCGAAGGGTGCGATCTCGAGAGCGGCAAGCTTCGAGGTCACCGGCTGGGCATGCGACCCCAACCATCCGTGGAAGAACAAGATCGATACCAACCAGATCAAGTACAATATTTTCGATAAGGACGGCGTAAATATTTCCGGCGACAAGTTTGCTCAAACGCAGTATGACAGCAACCTCGGCGCAGAACTCAGGGATGTCATCAAGACCTGCGGCGGCGGCGAGATGCCGGGCTGGAAGTTCGACCCGCAGAATGCTGTTGCCGGCGGTCTCGACAAGAGCAAACAGCCCTTCACTGTCAAGGTCTGGGCTCAGTCCTACGACAAGGTGGGCAACCAGCAGTGGTGGCAGATCGGTGAAGCTGCCTTCAACGCAGGGATCCTCTGCGGCGACGGTCAGATCAGCTCCTGCAGTGATACAGACTCTCTCGGAAACCTTCTCTACAGCGGTGATCCGAGATGCGCAGATCCGGATTATGCCGAGACCTGCGACCAGGGCGACAAGAATATTCAGGATGATGTATACCTTGCTCTGGCTTACGAATCGGACGGCGTGACACTCATTGATGGTTACAATCCGCCGTGTCCGGCAAGCGACTGCCGCGAGGGCGCAGGCAAGCCGAGGTTCTGCGGCGACGCTATCGAGGACGCCGGTCAGGAGGATAAGTACGGAAAGTGCGAATTCAAGTATACCGGCTACACCACCCAGACGCTTTGCGAAAGGGCTCTCGGAATATCCGGAATCACTTTCCACGATAACTCCGGCTCCGGCAACATGCCCTCCTGCAACTTTGCGTGCGGCGTAGAGGCGACGATTGCCGATACTGATAACAACACATACAAAAATAATCACGGTGTTGCCGGCTTCTCTGACAACCCGACCTGCGGCTTCTGCGGTGACGGTCTCATCCAGAGGAGCAGCTGCACGTGTACAGAGGAGGCGATGCTTATGCACCTCTGCGACGATCCGGCTCAGCCGATCCCGAACTGCGTCGAGATCCCTGGTGCAAATGAAAAGTGCGACGACGGTGATCAGAATGACGACAATTACCACGAGGATCCGCGCTGCAAGACGGACTGTTCAGGTTACGGTCCTCACTGCGGCGACGGATGGCTGGAAGATAGCGGAGCAGAAGAGTGCGAAAAAGGTCAGAGCCAGGATCCGCGGGTGCTCTGCAGGACTCTGATGCTGGAAAAAATCGATACAGAGGGAAATTTCAGCTGGAGCAACGACGACTTCCTCAGCAACCCGGATGCAAAGTGCAACGAACACTGCAAGATCGATGCGACGATCAGCATCCGTCTGAAAGACAACTATCCGGCTGTTTTTGCATCTCACCCCGGATACTTCTCCGACAATCCGACCTGTCTCTTCTGCGGTGACGGTCAGATCCAGAGAATGACATGTGCGTGCGCCGAGGGTTCATCTGACGATCTCGGCGGCAACTGCCGTGCATGTGCGGGCGACGAGTGCACCCGCTACGGCGCCGGCTCGAAGGTTGTCAAGAACTGCATCGAGGTCGACAACTCCTCCTGCTCGAACGATGATTTCACTTCCGGTAGCGGAAAGTGCTGCTTCAGTTTCGACTGGAATGAAACAGAAGGCCTCTTCAACGAAAACCGCTGCAACCGCATCAGGTGCAACGGTGATCTCGCTGATGACGGCAGCTGCGCGGAGGATAAGCTCCTCTGCAGTGTCTGTACCGAATACGAGCAGGACAGCAACGCCTGCATGGAGGGCAAGCTCGTTGAAAAGCCATGCAGCGAAGTCTGCATCGATTCTGACAACAAGGTCGTAACGTGCACAGGCGGTGAGAGCGATATCCACCCGATCAAATGCACGATCGAGGACCGCAACAACTACAGCAACATCTGTTCGACTCCCGCTATGCAGAACAGGATCAACAAGATCGAGGCGGGAAGCCGTGCAAACGTTGACGAGTTCTGCGATTCGATTGAAAACACCGATTATGTTACCAATAACACTGGAACTGCTTTCAACATCAGCGGTACGGATTCGTTCCCGTTCGAAGGCAAGAATAAAGCAAATAACAGGATCTGCAAACCGGGCTGCGGCTCATTTGCAAGTTACTGCGGCGACGGTGCTAAACACAATGACAACAATGTCGAAGAGTGCGATTCCGTCGGAGCCCTCACACGCGGTGAAGTCTGTCACGGATGGTTCCCTGACGTAGCGGTTGAAAGTTTCTACCAGTCAGGTGAGTATTTCGAAGCGAACTGTAACTCGCTTACATGCAAGGTCGAAGGCTGGACTGCGCAGGATAAAAAGGCTGCATGCCCGTACTGCGGCGACGGAACGGTATCAAAGGAACACGGTGAAAACTGCGATCCGACAGATCCCGGCACGAATACTCCGACAAAACGCTGCCAGGCAAAGCTCGATGCGTTCAATCCGAGTCTGATGGTTTCCGGCGCGGCGGACAGCGTAACATGCAACCCGTCGACATGCCGGATCGAGGGGGCGAAGTTCTCCGCATACCTCAATCTGCCTTTTGCGCCGAACGAGGTCGTAACTTCAAACCCGACCTGCTATGTCTGCGGCGACAAAATCAAAACAACTGCAGCCGGTGAAGCCTGCGATGAAGGCACAGCCAACATACCAGCCCAGTACGGGATCAGCGGTTGCAACACAAGCTGCAAATACAACGGCTACTGCGGCGACGGCAGCATCGAGACCGGCTACGAGCTTTGCGACAACGGAGCCGCAAACTCAGACAGCGACTACATGAGCGGACCGAACGGCTGTACAAAGGACTGCAAACCTGCCGGTTACTGCGGCGACGGCGTCAAAAACGGCAACGAAGAGTGCGACAGCGCGATAAACTACTCTGTCGAATTTGTCTGCCAGGTAAACGGAAAGACCTACGGCGGTCAGGAGCTTCCGGGCGACAGTCGTCCTAAGTGCGGTACCGACTGCAAATGGAAAAATGCAGACAAATGCTCCAACAAATGCGGTGACGGAACGATTCAGGCTGTATTCGGCGAGCAGTGCGACGGCTCTAACGTAAATGGAGCTACCTGTGCTGGTGCAACACCTTCGTCATCAGTCACCTGCAACACCTCTACAGAGGTATTGTCGAAGACTTCAGGTACAGGCACATGGCAAGTTCCTGAGGATTCTTACTACGAAATCGAGATAGCCGGAGCTCAGGGCGGTACAGGAACCGCTTCAGTGTCCGGTTCTCGCGGAGCCGGCGCTAAATTCAAGAAAATCTACTTCCTGAAGGCAGGCACGACATTCTACTACGCGGTCGGCGACAAGGGCGGAGATTCAACTTACGCAGGCGGCGGCGGCGGCGCGACCTGGATCGGTGTCGGCAGTTCCCTTTCAGAGGCAGCGACCTCGACGAACGTTCTCCTGGTTGCAGGCGGCGGCGGCGGCGGAGCAGCCGGAAGCAAAAACGGCAGCAATTCCACAAGTATTACCTCATCTACAAGTAGTACAGGTGCGGGTTCCCAGACAAACGGCGGAGCCGGTCTCACTGCCGGACTCAGCGGTTACTCTAACTCACTTTCAAGCGGTGGAGCTGAGGTTACCGGTTCCGACGGCAAAGGCGGATTCGGCGGCGGTGCGGCAAGTTTCCATGGAAAAGGTACGAAAACTTGTGCATCAGGTTCGTGTACAACAACGAAAGGAAGCTGCTGCGATGATGGCTCCTGTGGTGGTTGTGATGCCTACAGCTATACGCCGAGTTGCGGCAAAACGACTCTTGAATCCAATAATTATGGCGGCGGCGGCGGCGGCGGAATAACCGGCGGAACAGGTTCCAACAATTATTCTTCTACTTCCGGGATTACATCGTGCGCAACTTGTCCCTCTTCATTAAGTTGTGGAACAAGTAGTTGCAGTATTAGCGGTTCTAACAGCGCTGGCAATACCTACGCGGCAGGTTCCGGCGGAACCTCTTTCTTCCGCAACGAGAACATTGGCACTGGTGTAATTAAGGTAGACGGCGTAACGCCTTCTGTATCCGCAAACGCAGGAGCAGGTTACATCAAAATCAACAAGACCTGCACGAGCTACACCGGTGGATCTGTAACATGCACCGCGAACTGTCAGCTTGATTACAGGGAATGCACAGGCGGTGCTATCCCGATCTGCGGAAACGGCATCAAAGAGGCTGGTGAATATTGCGAAATCGGTGAGTTCGAAGAATGCGGCGATGGTTATACCGGCGGTCAGAGATACTGCAAGAACGACTGCTCGGGTTATGAGACTAATGAGGAGAGCAGGACCTGCAAGCGTACCTGCGGAAACGGCATCCTGGATTCCGGCGAGACATGTGATGTCGTTTCTGTAAGCATTACAGAGGGCGCACAAACAAACAAGACAATAGGTGAAGAAACTTCAGCAACTAATACTTACAACCCGCTTGATGTATTTTACGGCAGGAAGGTTTCCGCGATACTCTTTACGGCGGCGGAACTTGGCAACATAGCATCAAAGATTTCTGCGATTGCCTGGAATTTGCAAACCAGCTACTCCGGTGCAAACCAGATAATCTGGATGAAGGATGTCGATTGGACGACTATTCCGAGTGATAAGACTTTTTCTACTTTTATTAGTGGTGCTGATCAGGTTTATAACAGCGGATTCTCCGGCACTGTATCGACAGGATGGTATAATATAACACTGTCAACTCAATTCTCTCACGCGGCGAACAAGAGCCTGCTTGTAATTGTTTCAAACAGAAACGGTGACGGCAACAATAGCGGAAATGGTTCAAAGTCCGCATATTACTCGAGTGCTGCAAGCATGTATGCGTATATACAGAAAGATAACCTGACTTCTGAACCGACAGATCCCCTTAATGTTGTTAATTATCGTCCGAACACGATGATTTATATGAAGCCAATTGTGTCTGATTTCGATTCGGCTCCTCTCTTCCAGGGCGGTGCTACATGTCAGTCTCTGGGTTACCGTGAAGGAACTCTGAAGTGCGATCCTGCGACCTGTACTGTCGATGAGTCCGGCTGTATCGCAAAGTGCGGCAACGGCGTGATTAACGCAGGCGAGGTTTGCGATAAAGGCTCAGCCAACACTGATACAGGGATTACAGCGGCATCTTATGGTGATAAGTGCCGTACGGACTGTACACCGGCAAGGTGCGGCGACGGAGTCTTCGATCCTGGACTTGAGGAGTGCGACTTCAAGGCGGACGGCACGGTAGTCAGCAACAAGGCCTGCGCTAACTTCGGCGGAACAGGAACTATCGGCTGTACGGCGGACTGCAAGCTCAACACGCTGACATGTAACACTGGAACAGTCTGCGGAAACGGCAGCGTCGATCCAGGCGAGCAGTGCGATCCGGACAAGAGCCCGCAGTGGTCGAAGACCGAGCTTTGCGAGCATACGACCAACCTGCTGCGGTACTTCGACAACGATCCGGTCACGGATAGCGAGGATGCACTCGTCACAGACTTCTCCGTCGACAGGTTCGGTGCGGGAATGACCTATTCGAACCACAATGCTTGGCGTGTACTGGGCGGCGCAGAAAAGGAGGAGAGACTTCTCTACAACGGCAAGCCGAGTCTCTGCTCGGAGGAGGGCAACCTCTCTTCTGTCGTGATCCCGGTTTACCTCGGACCCGGCGAGACGAAGGTCGTTTCGTTCAAGTACAAGACCACGAACCGTCTCAAGGATGTCTGGGATGAAGTTTTCTCGTGGTTCAATGAGGACGATACCGAGATGATAATGAAATACTATATCGACGGTACCGGCGGCTCTGGTCTCTTCCTGTCACCGAGGAATGACTGGACCTTGAACACCTCTGTTACGGGAGAAACGAGATTCACCGTAAGCGGTGCTGAGGGCTACCATAACGTCAGACTGGAAGTCGTCAATAACGAGGATGCGATCTTCTGTATCAACGATCTCCGCATAAAGCGCAAACTCGGAGAGTTCAAGGCGGCGGAGAAGACAACCAACCCGTCAACGGCGACCTGCGGCAATAACTGCAAGGTAACCGAGTACTGCTATAACTATTGTGGCGATGAACTGGTATCCGACCTCGAGCAGTGCGAAAACGTAACGCTTGCCGGCGTGAACAAGATCCTTGTCTCCCCGGGCAGCGTTTCAGGTGCGACATCGGCTGATTTCCTTACGACATGCAACGGTGCGGCAAGGTTCGAAGCTTCTCACGGAACATACGGAAGCAAAACGGGATCGCTCAGACACTGGACTGTCCCGGCGACCGGCGTCTATGAGATCCTTGCATACGGTGCAAGCGGCGGAAACGGCGTCGGCGGCAGCAGAGTCGGCTGCAGAGGCGCAAGCGCGAAGGGTGATTTCAAACTCAGGAAGGGCGATAAGCTCAGGATCCTTGTCGGCGAGCGCGGTGTTTCGACATCCGACAGCGATTCCGGCGGCGGCGGCGGCGGCGGCAGCTTCGTCGTCCTTTGCCGTGACTCGGAGTGCAAGGAGTTCACTCCGCTCGTAATCGCAGGCGGCGGCGGCGGTGCCGGCGGCAGAGACAACGATTCCGAGAGACAGTGCAAGCCCGGCAACGGCGGTATTGCAGGTACCAAGGCGGACAATGCTCCGAGAGCGGGCGGAAACCTTGGCAGCGAAGGCAGATACTGGGGTGACCGTGATACTATCGGTACCGGTGAGTACACGTCGCGAAGCGGTTTCGGCTTCAACAACTTCAACATCAATGCCGGTCTTGAAGGACGTGAGAACTTAAGTCCTGCCGGCGGTTGGGGCGGCGGCGGAAATGGCTCCGACGGCTACTTCATCGGCGGATCATTCCAAGGCGGCGGCGGCGGCGGATACAGCGGCGGTGCGGCTTCCGGCAGTAATGTATTCAACGCGTACAACTCCGGCGGCGGCGGCGGCGGATCGCTTGTCAACGAGTCCTGCGGACGCTACATCTCCGGTAAGTCAGCGGTAACAGGCGGAGCTCCTCAGTCGGCAGCCGGTCAGGTCGTCATCACGCAGAAGAGCTATGCTCCGTGCAAAGGCTGCGGCTTCGATGCAGCGGCTGTCTCCGAATACATCTCCTGTCAGTAACTCATTCAATAACCGGGGCGGCCGGGCCGCCTCGGAATCCTTTTAAAATCCTTCCAATTGATTACAATATGCCGTTTTTGATGCGGCGGATCTTTTTTTAATTTTGGTGGAGGAAAATATGGCAAAACAGTTGAAAAGCGAGCTGAAGGCGGCTCAGCTGAGGTACTATCCGGAGCTTGAAAAGTATGAGGGAAAAACGACGAAGGATATCGAGCCTTCATCACAGTTCGCGCTGCAGAAACGCGGCTTTGACGCTCTCGATTTCGGCCGGAGCATAAGCAAAAAGGGTTTCAACATCTATGTCGCCGGCGAGCCTGGAAGCGGAAAGACCTCAAATGTCCGCAAGTATCTCGAAAAGATAGCGAAGAAGATGCCGACTCCGGACGATCTGCTTTACGTCTACAATTTTGAGGACAACGATTCGCCGAAACTCCTCTTTCTGAAGGCGGGAAGCGGCGAAGAATTCGTCGCGGACATGGCGGACCTGCTCGACACCTTCATTGAACAGATCCCCCACCAGCTTGAAAGCGAAAACTTCGAAATCAAAAGAAGCGAGGTGAACCACTGGTACAGCGAGGTCATGCAGCAGAGTTTCGCAGAACTCGAGCGCGAGGCAGCGGAGCTTAATTTTGCGATCCGTACCTCCGAAAACGGCATCGTCCTGAACCCGGTCGTCGACGGAAAGACGATAGACCGCGACGGCTTCGAGGCTCTTTCCGACAAGCAGAAGGCGGAAATCGAGCAGCACGAGTCGGTCCTTCAGGAGAAGCTGATCGCCTATTTCCACCGCGAGCGCCAGAGCGAAAAGGAGTTCAAGGAGCGGATGACCAGGATGTACCAGCAGATGGTCGATCTGATCATTTCGGGGCCTCTGCGCGATATCCAGAAAAAGTACCCGAAAAACAAGATGCTTGCCGGCTATCTTGAGGAGATCGCAAACTACACGATCGAAAATTACGAAGATTTCCTGATCTACCGCAACGTAATGGAGGGCAAGGCCGACCCGATGAAGGTCTCGCTGCCCGATTTCCATGAATATCACGTGAATCTGCTGATAAACAACCGCTCTCTCGAAGGCGCGCCGGTGGTTTACGAGACGAATCCGACCTTCCAGAATATTGTCGGCTACTTTGAATACGAGGAGATCCGCAACTCGCTCGTGACTGACTTCACGAAGCTCAAACCGGGCGCTCTGCACCGTGCAAACGGCGGTTTTCTGATCCTTCAGGTCGACGACATCCTGAAAAACTACTACGCGTGGACGGCTCTCAAGCGCTCGCTCAGAAACAGGACGATCAATGTCGACGACATCGATACCGATTTCAAGTACCGCGTCAGCATCGTTCCGACTCCGGAGCCTGTCCCGCTCGATGTGAAGGTCATTCTGATCGGCGATTTCTATTTTTATCATCTGCTTTACGAGAAGGATCCCGATTTCAGGCGGATCTTCAAGGTCAAGGCCGATTTCGACTCCGTTGTTCCGGTGACAGCCGCGTCGACAGAGAGCCTGATCGGCTTTATCTCACGCGTCGCCAACGAGGACTGCAGCCTTCCGTTCGACACTTCGGCTCTCCGCAGGCTGCTTAGCTTCAGCTCTAGGCTTGCCGGCGACCAGAAAAAATACAGCATCCACGCGAGCGACCTTGTCGAGGTCATCATCGAGGCGAACTTCCTTGCGGAACAGAAGCGCAGAAAGTGCGTCTCCGAGGAGTTTGTCGTAAAGGCGATCGAAAACCGTGAGGAGCGCCACATCAGATTCCGCGAAAACTACTACGAATCGATAGAAAACGGCACGATCCTCATCGATGTCAAGGGTTCGAGAGTAGGGCAGATCAACGGTCTGGCAGTCTACACGGTCGGCGACTTCTCGTTCGGGATCCCGTCGAGGATCACGGCAAAGGTCTTTGCCGGCCAGCGTGAAATCGTCAATATCGAACGAGAGGCGATGCTTTCGGGCTCGATCCACGACAAGGGCGCGATGATCCTTGCCGGCTTTCTCGGAGGGCTCTTCGCGGTCAAAAAACCGCTTTCGTTCTCGGCTTC
>DBXP01000020.1:66633-110389 GCA_002309575.1 bacterium UBP6_UBA1209
TACGGCGGAGTCGACGGCGACAGCGCGAGTTCGACCGAGCTTTATGCGCTTTGCTCGGCACTCAGCGACCTTCCGATAAAGCAGTCGGTCGCGGTTACCGGCTCGATCAACCAGATGGGCGAGATCCAGCCGATAGGCGGAGCGAACGAGAAGATCGAAGGCTTCTACGAAATCTGCAAAATCCGCGGCCTCACCGGCGATCAGGGCGTGATCATCCCGATCCAGAACGTCAGGAACCTTAATCTTTCGGATGAGATAATCAGGAGCGTGGAGGAGGGGAAGTTCCACATCTACGCGATCAGCAACATTACCGAGGGGATCGAGATCCTGACAGGAGTTCCTGCCGGCAAACGCGGTGCGAACGGCAAATTCGCGAAGGGTACGGTCTTTGCCAGGATCGACGAGAAGCTGGCGATGCTCCGTGGTGACGATGACGACGATAAAGATGGAGAAAAATAAGAGATGACGAAGATAAACATCAGCTTTGACTTAGGTACGCCGGATGAACTTTTTGCAAAATTTGCCGATGAAAGGCTCGACGGCATTTTAAAGCAGAAGGTGCCGGCGGAAAGCATCACTCTGAATCACAATAAAGCCGACCGTATTGTTGCATTTAAAGGCCGCTTTGTAGGCGGAGAGCTTCGTTATGACAACGGTCAGATCGATATCGCCCTTGAGATCCCGCTTCTATTCCGTCCCTTCGAAAAGGAGATACGCGCCGGCATAACCGAAAACCTTAGGCGCGAAATCAACAGATAAGATCACCTTAAATATCAGAAATCTCTGAATAAATTTAATACTTTAACTTGTGTAAACATACATAAAGAAATTCTTCGGATAAATTTACGGTTAGTCAGAAAGAGTGTTTAGGAAAATCAGATATAGCGGATCAGCGGACGCAGATAGTGAAAAATGCGCCGTTCGATTCCTTGTCGTAATTGATATAGCCTACATAGCCGCGATTTAATGCCGGAACCCATATATCTGAACCGGTAACGCTTCTGATGGAGTTCGTCCAAGAGTAAAAAGCTGCTGTTTCGGTTTGAGAGATATTGAACGGCATATCGGATGCGGGGAAGTATCTGTCGAAGCTTATAAGAGAGATCAGCTCGTTTCTGTTCGGAAGCCTCCAGTCGGTAAATCCTGCATACTCCATGTTTTCACAGTATGCCAGAGCATCTATCCACATCAGACTCGATTTCCTCTTGATGTTCCAGATAAGGTTCGTTGCCCTGTCTAAAACGACAGTATCTTCGCCTATGGTGTAGGGCTCGGGAATCTGAGTGTGGTTGTATTCGTCTCCTCTTACGCAAAGTGCATAAGCTGTACCGCTGCCGGAATCTCTGAAAGCGGTCTGGGCATTTTTAGCTCCTAATATCCAAATGTGGTTGTTGTTGCAGTCAGCCTCTTTTTCCAGAGTGCAGATTCGGGGGGTATTTGACCAAATAACCGGGTTCCCGCTGGGGATTTCCGGGAAGAAGGTATTGTCTACAGCCGGTTCGGCATAGTTGAGGTTGGAGATAGTTAACAGGTCCTTTATTGCAGGAAGTCTCCACGGACGGCTTGGGTCGTTGTCGTAGGTAAGTCCCGCGCAGTACTGAACTGCTTCGTCGTATGAAACGGTTAGCAGAGCCGGGTTTTCCGGATCGTCCGAATGTTTAAGAACATTGTACCATTCAAGTCCCGTGTTGGCGTCTGTAACCAGATGTGTTTCCGGATCGTTGTTTTTGAAAGTAAGATTTATCGGAACGCATGTATCTGTGTGCTGGGCGTCCTGACCGAAATAATCTTCTGCCGCTGCGGGACATGACTCCATCCAGGCACCGTTTGTGCATCTTGTCTGACCTGTACAGATCGTTTTGACGACACGCGGGATACAGGTGCCGCTTGCAGGATCCCACATGAAGCTCCCGTTTTCGTCATCTTTGCAGATGAAACGGCACTCTGTGGCCGATGCTTCGTAGTTGAATGCCGCAACCGGATCGACAGCCGGTTCCCACGCCTGGTTTTCTTCATTCCATGTTTGGATGACCTCTTCGACAGAGTTCCATTTTGCATTTGCTATAAGTCCTGTGCAGGGAACAGTGTTCTGGGCAGGAATGCACTTCGATTCGCCTTCATCCCAGACGTGGTTCTCTTTGCATTTCCAGTCGCAGGTATTTGCGGCAGGAGCTTCGTTGTAGTTCCCGTCGATAAGCGGAAGCCACTGTTCGCCGTCCCAGGTCTGTACGATCGTGTCTGTATTTCTCACTCCGAGCGGATCCGGGATCTCAGCGCAGGCGACACCGGTCTTCTGGCAGTAGCCGGCAGCCGGTTCACGGCCGGAACAGTCTGCCTTGCAGGGGACTGAACCAGCGTTTCCAAGTTCTTTTTCGACACACGAGATCGAGTTGCCGTCGCAGAACTCGCCGGGTTCGGTTATATTGTTTCCGCATACAGGTTCCGGGTCAGTGTCGGTTGCCGGAGTGGAATCTTCGTCCGTCGAAGGTTCTTCGTCTTCGTCTGTCGCCGGAGCAGTGTCTTCGTCCTGTGCAGGTTCTTCGTCTGGAAGTGTTTCGCCGCCTTCAGATACACACTTGTTCAAGTCTGAATCCCAAGTGTAGTTTTCTTTGCAGATCCATGCGCAGCTGTTTGAGGTAAGCTCGTCTGCGTGGGTCGCACGGGTCGACGGGATCCAGCCGCTGTTCGACCATGTCTGTGTAATGGTCTCGGTCTCTCTTGTTCCGTTCGGATCCGGGATCTCTTCACACTGGGCGTTTTTGTTCTGGCAGCGTGTTACGGCTGACTCCCAGCCTGAGCAGTCGCTCTTGCAGGGGATCGTTCCGTTGTTTCCGATGCCTAACTGAGCACATGTGATATTGCTGCCGTCGCAGACTTCGTTTCCGTTTACGGTCTTGTCACCGCAGACAGGGTCCGGAGCCGGCGGTACGGTGTCGCCTGTGTCGCCGTCAGGTTCGGTATCTCCGGTATCAGCCGGTTCGGCCGAATCACCGTCTGTTTCACTGTCTGTATCCTCGTCGGAATCTGGGATCACATCCTCGTCGTTGATTTTTTTTGAGCCTCCGCACGCTGTAAAAAAGCAAATTGCGAAGATAAGTGAAATAAAAATAAGTTTTTTCATTTTTCCTCCAGTATCGGGTTAATACAACTTAAATAAGCAAATTAAACGCATAATTATACTCTAATGTGTTTTAAGTCAAGGAGAGAGGCTGTCGAACAAAGCTCAGGACTTCGTTCAGGCGCCTCTTAGCTACCTCTCTTCCTGCCTGATAGACGCGCTCGAGCTCGTCGCGGTCTTTCTCCGTACGGCTGATACCTAGAGGCTTGTCAGGACACAAAACGACCGCCCTGCCGGCTGCCTCCTCGGAAAAGACGAAAGCCGTCTGCCCGTTGTAGACCTCGTGACGGTGCGCCATCGCATAAATGAGCTTCGGGAATTTCCGCAGGACTATCCTGACGATCGGGAGCGTCCTGTTTTTCTCCTTCACATAACCCCGAGGCTGGGTCAGGACAACGACGTTTTTCGTGTAGCCGATGCTCTGGAAAAATTTCAGCGGTATGGAGTCCGTCATGCCGCCGTCAAGAAGCGTGTATCCCTCGATCCGGACAGGTCTCGAGACAAGCGGCATCGAAGCGGAGGCCCGCATCCATGTCAGATCGCTGGCATCGCATGTTTCAAGTTTTTTGTAGAGAGGCTGCCCCGTGACCGCGTCAGAGGCAACTACGTAAAACTCCATCGGATTTTCTGCAAAGGTCTTGTAGTCGAATGGATCGAGCTCGTTCGGGATGCGGTCGTAGCAGAAGTCGGCGTTGTAGATATCGCCAGTCTTCAGGAGCGATCTTATGCTGCAGTAGCGTTTGTCTCCTGCGAAGCGCTGGTTGTAGCGGAATGCCCTGCCGATCTGCTTCGATTTGTAGTTGCAGCCGAAAGTCGCACCCGCCGAGACCCCGACAGCTCCGTCGAACACGATACCGTTTTCCATAAACACGTCCGTGACGCCGGCGGTGAACATCCCGCGCATTGCGCCGCCCTCCAAAACCAAACCGATTTTTTGTGTTTCCGATCTCATTGTTACTCCGTTAACATATTTTGTATCCCAATACACTTTTTTCGTAAAAAAACGATAAAAAACGACGGGATCCCGCTTTGTTAAAATTCTTGCTTTTTTTTTGGTCATGCCTAAAATGCTGCCGCTTGTTTTTTTGGTATTTCACAACTGGCTTTTTTTTAACTTTATTTTTTGAGGTGTATGATGAAAAAACTTTTGACACTTATGCTTGCTGCAATGTTTGTATTCGCTATTGTTGCATGCGGCGACAGCAAGAAAGAAGAGACCAACAACGATTCTGATTCAACGGACATTTCCGATGAAGACACAACTCCTGCAACAGACGAAGAACCCGTAACGGATGAAGAGCCTGTAACAGACGAAGAACCCGTAACAGACGAAGAGCCTGTAACGGATGAAGAGCCTGTAACGGATGAAGAACCCGTAACAGATGAAGAGCCTGTAACAGATGAAGAACCCGTAACAGACGAAGAACCGGCAACGGACGAAGAACCGGCAACTGACGAAGACACGACTCCGGCAGCTGACGAAGAGCCGGCAACTGATGAAGACACAACTCCGGCAACAGATGAAGAGCCGGCAACGGACGAAGACACAACTCCGGCAACAGATGAAGAGCCGGCAACGGACGAAGATGTCGAGCCGTCAGCTCCGATCGTAGTAAACGGCGGTTTCGAGAATGTAGATGTGAGCGGTATCCCTTCAAACTGGCACACCGCAAACAGCACAGGTGATTATCCTTTTTCAAGTATTCTTACCGCAAATATCGCATCCGTAACTGATGCTGCATATGTAAAGAGCGGCACAAAGGCTGTAAAGCTTACAAGCACGAAAAACGGTAACGAAAGATTTGTCGCTGACGGTATCGCTCTTGAAGCAGGAACCTACAAATGCTCGGTCTATGCAAAGGGCAACACAAAGGCTAAGATCGGCTACTGCAAAGGCAGCGCTTCCGATTGCAAATACAATGACACCAATCACACTCAGCTTACCGACGAATGGCAGCAGATCGTTTTTGACAATGATGATCTTAAATTCACAACAGACGAGCCGACGATCAATTTCGTAATCCTTGTAAACAGCAAAGAGGCAGCTGACAAAGACGGCTACTTCGACGATTTCGTTTGTGAAAAGGTCACTGAGTAATTTCTCTTAAATTTATTTCCAGAAAATCCCGAAAATTTCCTAAAACAGATCGAGCTGTTCCGGTTCCTTTTCTTTGAAAAGCCTGAAGCTTTTCCTGTAGATTTCACAGGGACCGATTTTTCTTAAAATTTCGTAGTGCTCCTCTGTCGGATAGCCTTTGTGCGATGCGAGGTGATATTCAGGGTAGAGTTCGTCCAGCCGCATCATGACGCGGTCGCGGAAGCACTTCGCGATGATCGAGGCCGCCGCGATATTTACGCTGAGAGCATCCCCCTTGACGAGTGAGATCTCGTTGTCGATCCTCTTGGTCAGTTTGTTGCCGTCAATTATAACTATATGATTTTGCCGGATTCTGCTGATGACTTTGTTCGCGCACCTTGCCATGCCGAGAAGGGTTGCGTTCAGGATGTTGAGTTTGTCGATGACTTCGGGGCGCACCGCCCAGAGCGACCAGACGCTGTTCTTTACTATCTGCGGCAGAAGTTCGAGCCGCCGCTTTTCCGAGAGCTGTTTCGAGTCGTTGAGCCCCGGGATATCACGGAAAAGCGAAACAGCCGCCGTCACTACAGGTCCGCAGAGAGGACCGCGTCCGGCTTCGTCGACGCCGATCACGCGAAAGCCCTTTTCAGCATATTTTTTATCTATATCTCCAATCATTTCAGCTCCTTAAAAAGTTCAAGCAGCACATAGTTCAGGTAGCGGCTCCCCTTTTCGGTGCATAAGAGCCGCTCTCCGTCATCAGTCTTTTTCAGAAAACCGTTGCAAAGCAGATTTTCAAATGTCTTGGTACTAAAAACGGATTTTTGGTCGTTTTTAAATAACTCGTTGAAATCATTTATGCTTATCCCGGTACTTTTTCTGAGTCCCATCATCAGATACTCTTCGGCAAGTTCGGAGCCCGAAGGCTGATATATGCTTAGCCCCTCTCTTCCGATAAAGGCCTTCACATCGTCGGCGTACCTTGAGTGGAGCCCCGTTTCTGCGATAAACGAGGCTGCGCCGGCACCGATCCCGAGCCATGAACCGTACGACCAGTAGAGCAGGTTGTGCCTCGATTCAAACCCCTTTTTTGCAAAGTTGCTTATTTCGTAGCGCTCAAAACCCCTCTCTTGCAGAAAATCGCGGATAAGCTCCTCCTGAGCTGCAGTCTCATCATCGTCGAGAAGTTTAGGAGCACCGGTCCTGCCCGGTCTGGTGTACTGGTATGCCGAAATGTGCTTAGGATCGCAAATATCGAACAGTTTTGAAAACTCGTTGTAAATATTGCGGTTTTTGCCGATGCCGTAGATGAAGTCGAAGGATATGTTGTCAAAATATCCGGCGAAAACAGGCAATCCGCGAAGTATATCCGCCTTGGTCGTACGCCTTCCCATCTCTGTCAGAACGGCGTCGTCGAAAGCCTGGATCCCGACGCTCAGGCGGTTGACTCCGCAGTTTTTGAGGTTCGCGATCCATTCGCGGTCGGTATCGGCCGGATTCACCTCGACAGTCACTTCGAGTTTCGAGAGATCGAGGCCGAGGCTTTCGGCGGTGCGGCTGAAACTTCTGAAAAAGGCCTGCGGCATTGAAGAGGGGCTTCCTCCGCCGAAGTAGACACTTACTGTTTCTGTTCCGTCAAGTTCGTTAAATCTCTGCTCAAATTCGGCAAGAAGAGATTCCCCGTAGCGGTTTTTTATATTTGGATCGGAAATCTCCGTACTGAAAAAATCACAGTACAGACACCTTTTTCTGCAGAACGGAATATGAAAATAGATCCCGGAGAGCCTTTTCAAAGCGGCTGTTACTCCTCGCAGGAGCCTGATGCGGCGATATCTTCGAGACCGAGCGTCGCCTTTTCGGAGACGGAGACAAGAAGCCTTGCGTCAATGTTGTTTTTATCGAAAATATCCTTGACTTCGGTATAGATCAGGTTTTTCAGCTCCTCCTTGTCGCTGATCTTGCTGCGCTGACCGTCATTTTCACCGACCTTGTACTCCCCGACATAGATGTTTTTCGGCAGCTGTCTCGGTTCGCCGTCGAACCTGATTTTGCTGAAAAGCCCGAGATCCTCCATCTCGCCGTCGATAAAATCCTGATCATACCTGTTTTTTCCGCCGATAGGCTCAAAAGCCAGAAAAACAAAACAGTGCATTTTTTACCTCTTATTTTTCATTTAGCTTTGCGACAACTGCCTTTGCAAATTCCGCGGCAGCGGCCGGACCGTTCCCGGTGATAAGGTTCCCGTCAACTACGACAGGTCTGTCGATAAACTCGGCGCCTGCGTTTTCCATGACTTTGCTTGTCGTTGTGCCGTATTCAGCGTCGTCGCCGTTCCAGACGGTGACCTTTCTGCCCTTGACGACACCGGCTTTCGCCAGAATCGTAGGTGCCCAGCAGATCGCTGCGAGGACCTTGCGGTCAGCGGAATTTTTCGCGATTTCAACAGCCCGCCTGTCCGAGCGCACGGAGGGTGTTCCCATTCCGCCGATGAAGACGACCGCGTCGAAATCGGATCCCTTGACCTCGTCAAGCGTCGTTTTTATCTCGATTTCAGCTCCGAACATGCCGACAGCCCTGCCTTTTCTGATGCTGGCGACTGTGACATCCGTTCCTGCATCCCTGAAGGCGTTGAAGGACTCCGAAAACTCCTCGTCCCTGAATTTTTCAAAGGCGACGATCATTAAAACCTTTGTTTTGCTCTGCATAAGAACCTCCTTAATCAAAAACGCAGTATCTTATCCATAAGCTGCAAAATTCCAAAGATTTTGTCTGCAAAATATCTCAAATGCCGGTTTTACGGCTCGATAATGTCTTTAATTTAATTGCAAAAACCAATTATCTGAATAGACTCCTTCCGCATTGGAGGTGCTATGGATCTAAGTTGTTTTATACCGGTTGACAAGAGCTCGGCGATCCGCGCCTTTGCCTTTTCGCTTCTTACCGGTTCCGATGTGGTGATCCGTCTTGACGGCAGACTCCCTTTTGATGTGCTCAGCGCGTGTAACTCTGTAAAATTATTCGGTAAATCTGTTGAGGAAACAGACGGCTGCTTCACGATCCGCGGCAGGGCTTCAAAGCCTGAAAAACCGGTCGACTGCGGGAACTCGGCTACTCTTTTTCACCTTCTGGCGGCGATTTCCCTTCACTACGGCTGGGATCTGGAACTTACGGGCGACATTTCGCTGATGTCCCGGGATCACAGTGATTTTTATGAGGCGGCAAAGCTGTACAAGGGCTCTTTTGTCGAGACGTCGCTTGCCAGGGAGAGTGCCCAGCTCAAGAGTTTTCATCTGATCGCGATGCTTGGACACGGCGGGATCCTGCACTTTAAAAGGGGGACGAGGAGAAATACCGAAGAGCTTCTCAAAATAATGGGCGTCGAACTTGAGGAAGGTGATAACTGCTTGAAAGTATTGCCGGTTTCTGAACTTGAAGGTTATGAAGTCAGGCTTTCGGGCGACCCTTCGGCGGCTTTCATCGCGGCGTGTGCAGCATTTGTCCGAAAAGTTCCGTTTTGCATCAGAGCTCTCTACGGGGAGGCTCTGCGGCTCAGGCCGTTCGTTATCCTTAAGGAGCTTGGCTACGACCTCAAGATTTCAAAAAACGATGACGGCAGCGTATCGGTTTCGGGAGGTCCTGGAGAGGGTAAAAAGATGCAGACACTGAAACTCGATGCCGATGATGTCCCTGAAATTATTGATGAAGTTCCTTTTGTTGCCTTTATGGCGGCAAGAAACGGCATAAGATTCTCTCTTCACGGGGCTTCGTGGCTCAGGAACAAGGAGAGCGACAGGATCTCGGAGACTCTTTGCAGGCTACAGCCGTTTTTCAAAACGATAGAATACGACGACGGATTTGAAATCTTTGAAAAAATATCTAATGAATACACAGTGTTGCCTCATTCGTGCGACCACAGGATGGAGATGCTTTCAAAGCTTGTCGCTCTTGATTTCAACGGGGTGTTCGAGGCAAACGGAAGCTGCGCGGTATCATTCCCGGAATTTAATGGACTTATTATGGAGCTGGAGAAAAATGTCAGATAAAATCAAAGAGTTAAGAGCTGAGCTCGATGAGGTTGACTCAAAACTTGTCTCTCTTTTGAAAAGAAGGATCGAGATCGCCGGGAGCATCGTCGCCAAAAAGAGGACTCAGGGGCTGCCGGTCGATGATTTCGCCCGCGAGGCGGCTGTCCTGGAGAGGCTTTCTGCCGGGAACCCTGAGCTTGCACCGCTTTTGAAGGAGCTCTACGGGAGAATCTTTGTTTGGGTAAAAACTCATTAAAATCAAAACGTTATATTCAAAAGGCCGAAGTTTTCGCAATTGCGCTCCTGGCCTTTCTGATCTGCTTTTTCATGAATGACGACGGCGCCGGTGAGCCTTCGTCTGCTGAAAGACCTGAGACTTCGCTGCATCAGGAAAAGTCGGAACCGTTCGAAAGAGAGAACGGGTTTCTCGTCATTTTTGACGGTGAAATCGAAAAGGCGGCTTCAAGGCTGGCGGCTGAGGCTAAAAAGAGCATAAAAATAGCAACTTACACCTTCGCGAAGAGCGCCTTTACGCGCCTTCTGGAGCTGCGGGCGAAGGAAAATCTGAAGGTCCGGGTCGTTGCCGGCAAAAATAAGGATAACTCGGCGCCTCTTTTTGAATTTTATGTTTTATCAATGAAATCAGGAATTTATCATCCTAAATTCATGGTTTTCGACTCGAAGGATGTGCTGATCCTGTCGGCAAACATAAGTTCTGACAGCGGGGCCAGGAACAACGCCGTCCTCTTTTTTGATGTTCCTGAGGCGGCGGCGATTCTGGAAGCCGAGATCGACGCACAGTTCGAGGGAAAAAACGAGAGACGGTGCGATGTGGGCTGTGAAAGCGAAATCGGCACCATCTATTTCAATCCGGGGCGAGGATGCGCGGCTGTGAGGGATGAGCTTTCAGGAGCAACCGAGCGGATCTATGGCGGGATCTACACGATGACTTTGAAAAATCCGATGGTTACGGGGCTGAAAAGGGCTGCGAAGCGTGGAGTGCCCGTTTCGATCGTCGTTGACAACTGGCGCGGCAGGGAGGGCGATGCTGTCAATTCAAGGGCGTATAATTTTCTGCGGAGTATCGGGATCGACCTCATTTTTGATGAACCCGGCGAGGCAGACGAGCAGCTTTTTCACCACAAATCGGTGGTCATCGACGGTAAAACGACAGTGCTCGGCTCGATGAACTGGACGGCGTCGGGGTGCTACAAAAACCGGGAACTGGTCGTGATAAACCGTGATGCCGGGATCGCAGAAGGTTTTGAGAAATATTTTAAAAATTTTGCCGTTCGGTAAAATAGCGTCCGAGTGTGAAAATGGAGGAGAAATGAAGATAGTCTTTGCATCGGGAAACAGCGGAAAACTTCGGGAGGCTGCTGAAATATTTAATGGTTTTGAGATCGTGCCGATCAAGGGCTACCCGGATTGGATATCTCCTGAAGAGAACGGTTCCACCTTTCTGCAGAATTCTCTGATCAAGGCGGAGGCGGCTTTCGGGGTCGTCAGGGAGCTGCCGGTCCTGGCAGATGATTCGGGGCTTGTCGTGCCTGCTCTCGGCGGTGCTCCTGGCATCTTGTCTGCCCGTTTTTCGGATGCCGGGACTGACAAGGCTAACCGCGCAAAGCTTCTTTCGATGCTGAGAGGTGTCTCCGACAGGTCGGCATACTTTGCCTGCTCGGCCGTTATGATTTTCCCTGACGGTTCCGTTATCGCGGAGAGAGGAATCTGCCCCGGCAGGATAATTGATGAAGAGCGCGGCGGAAACGGTTTCGGCTACGATCCGGTTTTTGTTCCGGACGGCTTTTCCGAGACGCTTGCCGAGCTCCAGGAGGATAAAAAAAACAGCCTCAGCCACCGTGGAATTGCTTTTAGAAAACTGATATCGAAAATATCCCGCTACTACTGATTTCGGAGGAAAAACAGATGAAAAAACTACTCTTTTTGATTGCTTTGACTGCGCTTTGCGTTGTTGCCTGCGGCAACGGCGGAGAGGGCGGAAAGAATGACGGCGACACTTCTGAGCAGAACGATTCCGATTCTCTGGAGGAGGTCATCGAGCCGATCTGTCTGAAACCGTCGGGGACGCCCCTGACCTTTACGGATATCTCGGAAGAGTTAGGCGTTCATGAGCTCAACGCGCTCGGAACACAGATCACGGTTGCCGACATCGACGGCGACAAATGGCCGGATGTCTACACCTCAACGGGAGCGAAAACCCGTGAAAACGAGCAGGAACCGACAAATGTCTACAAACTTTTGAAAAACGAAAAAGGCAAGAAATTCAAGGATGTTACATTTTCGAGCGGACTCTTTGCGAATAAGAACGGCGAGAACGGTCTGGCTTCGACCTATGTCATCTTCGCCGACGTCAACAACGACGGTTTCAAGGATGCGGTAAACGTTGTCTATGTCGATAACGACACCTATTCCAGCGAGAGTTTTATGGATGATTTCACCCGTATCTATCTCAACAACGGCGACGGGACCTTCAAGCTTGATAAAAGGACGAGCTTCACTCTCGATATTTTCGAGGCGATCGCCGGTGTAACGGTCCTCGACTACGACCGCGACGGAAATCTCGACCTTTTTGTCGGCAGGCAGTACATCAAATACGGCGATTTGAGATCTTGCGAGCAGGATACGCTGATGCGCGGGCTCGGCGACGGAAAATTCGAGAATGTCACGGCCGGCAGCGGACTTGAGACGACGAAGGCCGACGAGGCTTCACTTGCAAGCGGAAAGTACAACAAGCCGACCTGGGGTGTTACCGCCTGCGATATCGACGGCGACGGATTTTCGGACATCATGACTTCGAGCTACGGCAGAGCCTACAACATGCTCTACCGCAACAAGGGCGACGGGACTTTCGACGACCTTTCGCTCAGCTCGAATTTCGCTCACGACGACAACGAGGATTACTCTGACGACCAGTTCTTCGCCTGCTACTGCGCGGATGCTGCCAACAAGGATACCGACTACTGTGCGAACGCGACCAAACCTCTCATCAGCTGCAGCGGCGTAAGCGGCTGGGAACCCGGTTTTTCGGATCAGCCCTACCGTCTCGGCGGCAACAGCGCGGTCACTCTCTGCGGCGACTTCGACAACGACGGCGATACCGACCTTTTCCAGATCGAGCTTGCCCACTGGCACATCGGCGGAGCGAGCGACAAAACTCAGCTTCTGATGAACGACGGCTTCCCGGAGACCCCGCTCAGACGTGTCCCGGAGGCTGAAAGCGGCATCACGAGAAGCCGCTCGGGCGACTGGAACGACGGTGATCTCGGCGGTTTTACGGCTGACCTCGACAATGACGGGAACCTTGAAATTTACCTTCTCAGCTCCGACTATCCCGGGACGAAATCGATGCTTTTCAAAAAGCAGGCTGACGGTAAATACAAGGATATTGCGGCTGATTCCAAGTCTCAGGTCCGTCGTGCCCACGGCGGCGCATTCGTCGATATCGACCGCGACGGCGACTACGACATGATCGTCGGCACCTCCTTCATGCGCTGGGCTGCAAGTGACAACGACGGCAAGTACAAGCCCGAAAAGCAGTGGATCAAGGTTCTGCGCAACGACACAGGCCAGGATTCGAATAAGGTCATCATCGACCTTGCCGGAAAGGGTGCCAACCGCGATGCAGTCGGTGCGAAAATAGTTGTCCGCGCCGGCGGAAAGCAGTTCGTCCGCGAGGTCCTGGGGGGCTACGGACTGAACGGTTTCCAGAATGACAGCCTCCAGATCATCGGACTTGGCGACATCTGCGAAGTCGAAAGCGTCGAGATCACCTGGCCGGACAAAGACGGGACCGTAACGAAGTATGAAAACGTCTATGCAAACTACGTTCTTGAAATCGACCAGGAAAAGGGTCTCAAACACCACAAGATCGACGAATATTTCGGGAAAACAGAATAAGAAAAGTGCGGAAATCCGCCCGGCTTTCCCCTAGAAAAATGTAATATTCTGGTCAATATTCCCCTAGAAAAGTGTAAGAATCCGCTCAACTTTCCCCCAGAAAAGTGTAATATTTTGGTTGATATTCCCCTAGAAAAGTGTAATATTCGCCTCATGAAACGCTTTTTGTATGAAAAATTAGTTGAGTGGAAACACTCTAAATGGAGAAAGCCTCTTATTCTGGAAGGGGCACGTCAGGTAGGGAAGACCTGGCTTTTAAAACAGTTCGGGCAAAGCGAATATAAACATCTTGTCTACATAAACTGCGACAATAATCCTCAGTTTGAGATGATCTTCGCCGATTATGATATAAACAGGATAATCAGAAACCTTTCGGCTTTGTCGAACAAACCGATACTTCCGGGAAAAACGCTTATCGTCTTTGACGAGATCCAGGAGATGCCGAAGGCTCTCACTTCACTTAAATATTTCTGTGAGGATGCTCCGCAGATCCATGTTGCTGTCGCCGGGTCTCTGCTAGGGCTTTTTGACCATCACGGAAGCGGATTTCCTGTCGGCAAGGTCGATACACTGTCGCTCTATCCGCTATCATTCATGGAATTTCTGGATGCTCTTGGCAAGGATATCCTTATCAAACAGATCCGAGAGCACAAATGGGAAGAGCTGAATGCACTCAATCCGATGCTGACAGAGCTTCTCCGCCAGTATTTTTTTACAGGCGGAATGCCGGAAGTCGTTGAAAGTTATGTGACAAACCACGATTTAAAGAGGGTAAGGGCCATTCAGGAAAATATTCTCGAAGGCTACCGTCAGGATTTCTCGAAGCACGCTTCGAAAACGGATATCGAGAAGATTTCTCTTGTTTTCAGATCGATCCCGTCACAGCTTGCGAAGGAGAACAAAAAGTATATCTACAGCGCCGTAAAAAACGGAGGCCGCGCAAAGGAGTTCGAGGGTGCGATCCACTGGCTGATCAACGCCGGAATTGTCCATAAGGTAAACCGGGCAAAGAGTATCGGGATGCCTCTCAGTTTTTACGAGGATTTTAACTGTTTCAAGCTATTTCTTAATGATTTAGGGTTGTTGGGCGCGATGTCCGATGCTTCTCCGGCTGAAATCCTTATCGGGAACGGAGCGTTTTCCTCCTATCAGGGCAGCTTTACCGAGCAGTTTGTTGCACAGCAGTTTTTCAGCGCTGTCGGTAAAAATTTGTACTACTACACAAATGATAATTCGACTATGGAGATCGATTTCCTGACGCAGAACGAAAGTGTAATGCCGATTGAGGTTAAAGCCGGGATCAATCTGAAATCTAAAAGTCTTTCTACTGTTTTGAAGAACAACAGCGAACTTTTCGGGATCCGTTTCTCAATGGCTGACTATAAGATTCAGGGGCAGATGGTCAATGTTCCGCTTGCCCTTTCTGAAGAGTATTTCAGGGAGATTTTTAAGAGATAAAGTTTTCCGGTTTACTTCAGATTTTCCGGATTTAAAGCCTCAAGTTCGGGCAGAACGAAGCGGCCGTCCTTTCTGATGAGAACATCGTCGAAATAGATCTCGCCGCCGCCGTATTCCGGGGTCTGGATCATGACGAGATCCCAGTGGATCGCCGACTGGTTGCCGTTGTTGCAGTCCTCGTAGCACTCGCCCGGAGTGAAGTGGATCGATCCGCAGATCTTCTCGTCGAAAAGGATGTCGACCATCGGTTTCGTGACATACGGGTTTACGCCGATCGCGAATTCGCCGACATATCTTGCACCTTCGTCGGTGTTGAAGATCTTTTCGAGTTTCTCGACATCGCTGCCTTCGATCTTGACGATCTTGCCCTTTTCGAAAGTGAGGATGACTTTGTCGAACTTCGAGCCCTGGTAAACTGTCGGGGTGTTGTATTCGATAACGCCGTTTACAGAGTCTTTGACCGGAGCGGAGTAGACTTCGCCGTCAGGAATGTTGCACTGGCCGGAGCATTTGATGCCCGGAAGTCCTTTGATCGAGAAGGTGAGGTCTGTTCTGCCGGGGCCGAGGAGGCGGACTTTGTCGGTCTTGTCCATCAGAGCCTTGAGCGGATCCATAGCCTTGTCCATCTTCGCGTAATCAAGCGAGCAGACATCGAAATAGAAATCCTCAAAAGCCTCGGTGCTCATTGAGGAAGCCTGTGCATAAGAGGGGTTCGGGTATGCGAGGATGCACCACTTCGTGTGGTTTACTCTCTGTTTGAAATGAACCGGAATGAGGTATTTTTCGCCGTTTTTCTTCTGGATATCAGCCGGAACGTCCGAAAGCTCGTAGCTGTTGTTTCTGCCGTTGATCGAAATGTAAGCCTGCATCTTCTTCATGCGGAGAAGGTCGACTTCGCACATCGTGTCGAACCATTCGTCGTCTGCGTTGAGAAGGAGTTTTCTCTGAAGCTGATAGTCAGTGTAGTTTACGAAGGCTCTGCCGCCGGCAGCCTTGACCTCTTCGATCAGAGCGTGAACGAGCGGAAGCGGCCAGTGGTCTCTGAGCTCGATCAGAACATTTTCGCCCGGCTGGACATGCGTGCTGTAACGGATAAGGTTTTGCGCGACCTTTGCGATTCTCGGATCTTTCATGGTTTCCTCCTAAAAGTGGTTAAAAATATTCTTTCAAAAAGAACATCGGATATTAACGATTTTCTGACAAAATGCAGTAAATTTGTAATTTTTCCGGTTTGGGGGTGAAAAAAGCGGTTTTTTAGCCAGGCTGGTTCTATTCCGACGGCTGGAGCCTCTTCAGGAAGGCTTTGCCGAAGGCGAGGAGCGTTATCGGTGTGAGGAGCGCCATTCCGCCGATCCAGACCCAGATCATCGTGTAGTCGTCTGCCGGCGGGAGCGGGTGACCGTTTTCAAACGGGGTGTAGAGTTTGATCAGAAGCCCCGACATCGGGCCGACGAAGAGTTTTGCCGCAAACCAGGGGAGTACCGAAAGCGCGATGTAGGTCCCTTCCTTGCCTTTCGGCGCGATCTCAGCGGTGAACTGCATGAGGCGCGGAGACCAGATCGATTCGCCGATCGTGAAGATGAAGATGAAGAAAATCAGCGGCCAGTATTCGTTGATCGCCTTGATCTGACCGATGCCGGAGACCGAATCAGCAAGGTTCAGCCACTTGACGAAGATGAGTTCGCCGAGGAGTGAGTCGGTAAGTCCGGCGAAAAACGACGATGGGATAACCGCGATAAAGCATGAAAGCGAAGAGACGATCGAGCCGATGATCAGCATTTTGTACGACGAGGTCTTTTTGCTGATGTAGGCGACTATCGGAACCGCGAAAATGATCAGAACAGAGTTCAACACGCCGTAAATATTGCCGATTTTTGCACCCTCGCCGAGGACGCTGATCCCGTATTTCGGGAATGTGTAGGAAAAATGGAAGAAGACGCAGCGGACGAAAAGGGTGAGGGCGAGCATTCCGATGTAGACCCAGAACATCTTTTCAAAAACGACCGCTTTGATCATCGAGGCTACATCCTTTGCCGAGTTTTTGATCGATTCGATGCCGCTTCCGAGGTATTTTTCCTTCGATTTGACGACTTCGCCGTCATCGTTGAGTTCGATGTCACCGCGGATGAAGAATGCGACGACAAGGCTCAGGAGGGTGAAGCCGAAGCCGATCACGAAGAACATCTGATATGTCGTGAAGTGGATCCCGAGCAGTGTCGTTCCGGCGTTTTCGTTGGTGATCACGCCTGCCGCGTCACGTGCCGAAAAGAGGTCGCGGACCGAGTCGAACATCACCGAGCCGATCGCGTAGCCGAGGTTCATCAGGACGTAGAAAAGTCCGAAGCCCATCGCCGCTGTCTCTTTTGTCGTGTAACGCTTGATCGCGACCGAAATAAGCGGACCGACTATCGCAAATCCGACCGCCAGCGGCACGAAACCGAGGACGAAAATGAGTGCCGGATTGGTGACGAACGACATAAAAAACCGCGAAAAGAGCAGGAAAAATATGCTTATCAGCAGGGTCTTCCGCACTCCGATCGTGTCGACTACGGCTCCTGTCAGCATACCGATGATCGAGAGCATGATGGACCAGACCATGATGTAGGTCCCGGCGCTGAGGTCGCTTATCCCGCAGTCGGCTGTGAGCCAGAGGGTGATCGTGAGGTTCATCGCCATGTAGGCGGTGTACTCGATGATGTTGTAGATGAAGAGCAGCCACATGTCACGCGGGCTTTTGCGCAGCCCTTTGGCGTAGTTCCAGATGATCGCGCCGAAGGCGAGGATCGCTCCGCCGATAAGGGTGTAGATTACAAAATCGGAAATCTGCATGATGCCTCCATTCAGAAAGAGAGGTTTTCAGCCCTAAAACAGGGTGAGGAACATTTTAAATAAATTTACAGTAATTTCATGGAGTTTTGGTGAAAGCCCGAGGACGCCTGCAAGCACTGTCAGGAGCAAAGCTGCGGCGGCAACGGCGATCAGTTTTGTCTTCATAACTCGTTCCCGGCGTAGTCAACGGCGTTTTTGAAGATCGTCAGTCCGAGCGGTTCCGGCATCTTGTCGAGGCGCGTCCAGTCCGGGTGCTGCGTCGAATTGATGAAGACCTCAGGGTGCGGCATCATACCGAGAACATTGCCTTTTCTGTTGGTGATACCGGCGATCGCAAGGTCCGAGCCGTTGGGATTCAGCGGATATTTCTGAGTTATTTCGTCGTTTTCATCGACATACTGGAATGCGATAAGGTTGTGATCCTTGATCTCGCGGAGGTAGTGCTGCTTTGCCAGAAATTTGCCTTCGCCGTGTCTTACCGCAACGTCAAAAGCTCCGATTCCGCGCAAAAAAGGTGAGTGGTTGTCAGGGTTTGCGTGGATCCTTACCCATCTGTCCTCGTAGACTGCGGAGTCGTTGTGCGTCAGCGTTACGGTCTGCGGACCGAAGACGTTGTGCTCGCTTCCCGGCAGGATCCCCATCTTTACGAGAGTCTGGAAACCGTTGCAGATGCCGATGACAAGCTTTCCGTCGTTGACGAATTTTTTGAGGTGGTCGCCCATCTCCTTCTTGACCTTGAGAGCGAGGATCTTGCCGGACGCTATGTGGTCGCCGAACGAAAAACCGCCCGGAAAGGCGAGGATCTGATAGTCATCAAGCTTTATTTCACCGTTTACGACACGGTTTATGTGCGCCCGCTCGACGTGAGCGGCACCCGCCATTTCAAAGGCCCACGCGGTCTCGACATCGCAGTTGATCCCGTAGCCCGTCAGAACAAGAACATTAACTTTTTCCATCGCTTACTCCCACGAAAAAATTAAAAACTTACTGAATATAGCACTTATTGAACCTTTTTTGAATTTTGTCTGCTCTCTTCGATCGTTCTTTTTGCAGCCGCGTGGTATGCAAAGAAGGCGAGGATGTTCACCGACGAGATCCCGATGAAGATCCCCTCGGCCTGCCACATCTTTCCGCAGAACCAGACAGCCGGGACCAGAAAGACGATAGTCCGCATGAAGTGGAGCATCGTCGTGCGGATAGGCTTCTGCAGCCCGTTGATCACGTTCGAACACATGACGCAGCTTCCGACTGCCGGGAAGGAGATCGAATTTATCACCATGTAGGCCGAAATGTACTTCAAAACTAAGGGATCTTCGGTGAAGACTCCAGCTATGGGAGTCTTGAAAACGAGAAAGGTCGCAAAGATGAAGAGCCCCCAGTAGAGCGAGAATTTTTCACAGATCCTGAGGACGTCGCTGACCCTGTCGATCCTGCCTGCACCGAGGTTCTGACCGGTGAAGGGGATGATCACGCTCGAAAGCGAGAAGATGCCCATGAGTGCGAGCGAGTCGATTTTGCCGCCAGCTCCCAGAGCCGCGACCGCCGGATCGCCGTAGAAAGCCGTGATTCTCGTGACGATCGCCTGAGATATCGGCATCAGCATGAGCGCAAGCGAGACCGGGATGCCCAGCCGCAGGATCTTTTTCCACGACTGAAGCGTTACGCCGGGCTTCGTGCCGTTGAAGTCGAACATCCTCATCTTGAAATGGATGAAGGAGACTGTGCAGGCGGAACCGATTATCCTGGCGATCATCGTCGCTATCGCCGCGCCCTCGATCCCCATCGCCGGGATACCGGCAAAGCCGAAGATGAAGACCGGGTCGAGGACCGCGTTGAGCGAGACGTTGAAGGCGATGATGAGCCCCGGGGTCTTTGTGTCTCCGGTTGCCCGGATAGCGTTGTCGATGACCATAGCGATAGCCGAGATCGGCATACCGTAACAGCAGATCCTCATGTATTTGATGACGAGTTCGAGCGTTTCGCCGCGTGCTCCGAGAGCGTAAAATATCGGTCTTATCGTGAGGAGTCCCGCAGCGCCGAAGAGGGTCCCCGTCGCTATGATCAGAAAGAGGCTGTCTGTCGAGATCCTCCGCGCCTCGTGAAAATCCTTCTGGCCGATCGCTTTGGCGATCGTCGCGCTTGTGCCGAGCCCGAGGCCGAAGAGGAAGTGGTTGACCATCAGCACGACCGGAAAGGTGTAGCTCATCGCCGCCAGTTCGAGAGTCCCGAGCTTCGAGACAAAGTAGGTGTCCGTCAGGTTGAATGCTGTGAGGGCAATATGACCGACAAGCATTCCCAAAGCCATTTTGAAAAGGATCGGCGCGATGTTTCCTGATGTGATTTCGTGTTTCGTCTGCAAGCAAATACCTCTAAAGCGGGGGAAGTTAGCACTAAATGTTGTTATAATCAAAACTTTAAGGTACAATAGGAGCGTTTTTTTCGATATTTCAGCTTTTTTTTGGATTTTGACGCTGCCGGGAGGCTTATGAGCAGGAACAATGAGTTTCGACCCTAAAAATTACTTTACGCTCAACGCGATTCTTGAGGCGAGAGAGCTTATCAAACGCAACGACGGCAACGAAATCGTGATGATAGGCACCTTCGGCTCCGACGGTCTTGTCAGCGAGCTCCGCTGTGTCGCTATGGGCAATTCGTACTCTGTTCCCGCAGTCATTCAGGCGGCTGAGCAGGGCGAGGTCCTGATCCACAACCATCCGAGCGGAGACGTGAGGCCGAGCAGCGCGGATCTGGACGTCGCGGCGCGTGCTGCGGAGAGGCGGATCGCATCGTTCATTCTGGACAACAGCGTCACTTCATTGTTTCCGGTCGTCGAGCGTTTCTCGCACGAAAACGACGAGATCGTTCCGCTTGACGAGGAGGAGGTCGCATCGGTCCTCGGCAAGGACGGGGCCATTGCGCAGGGCAGCAGCGAATTCGAGTTCAGGGCTCCGCAGGTCGAGATGGCTCTGCACACGGCGGAGGCGATCAACAATTCGCAGATCCTTGTCGCCGAGGCGGGGACCGGCATCGGAAAGAGTTTCGCCTACCTTGTCCCTATTTTGCTTTACGTCTCGAAAAACAAGGGAAAAAAGGCAGTTGTCAGCACTTCGACGATCGCGCTCGAGGAGCAGCTTTCCGAAAAGGACATCCCCTTTCTGCTAAAAAAACTCGGGATCGACGACATCGACACGGCAGTTTTGAAAGGCCGCGGGAACTACCTCTGCAAAAGGCGCTACACCAACTTCAGGATGAGCAGCGCACAGGCTGAAATCACGGATGACAGAAGCAAGCAGCGCATTGAAATAATTAATGAAATCGACACGTGGATGGGACAGGTGAACGACGGGACGCGGACGACCATGAACTCCGCGGTCGCCGGCGACATCTGGAGCGAGATCTGTTCGGACGAGCTCTCCTGCGAAAAGAGCAGGTGCCGTTTTTTCAATACCTGCTACTTCTTCAAGGCGAGGCGCAAGGCGAACTTCGCGTCACTCATACTTGTGAATCACCACCTTCTGATGGCCGATGTTGCTGTCCGGGAGGAGAACGACGAGATGGAGGGCGAGTGCGTCGGCATCCTGCCGAACTTCGATATCCTGGTCATCGACGAGGCGCACAATATTTTCAAAAGCGCCATCAGCTTTCTCGGCGAATCGGTCTCGACTGTAAGTTTCACTCGGCAGCTGAACAGGCTCCACAACAAAAACAGCGGCGGTCTTCTGCCGAAGATCCTGAACAACCTCGCAAAAAGGGGGCAGGCGGAGGCTGTCGAAAAGGCGATCGTGCTCATGTCAGGCCTTTCGCAGAAGTTCGCGAACTCGATCGTGCCGGAACTTTACGCGATCCTGGGCAACGACGACGAGGGGATGTACGAACTCGATGACCCGGAGATCAGGTCACGGATGCTCGAAACATTGAATATAATCATCGCTGCCGTCGGCGAGGCGGTCGCTCTTCTGAAACCGGTGATCACGGCACTTCGCGACGAAGACGAGGCTATCGAGCACAGGACACCGCAGGACGACATCAACCGTTCGCTTCTGATAGAGGCATCAGGCGCACTTGCAAGAATAGAGTCTTATGCCGGATTTTACAGCGAATTTTGTCTTAAGTCCGATGTGAGCGAAAGCGTCTTCTGGGGCGAGAGGGAGCAGAAAACGGCGCTTGCGCTGACGGTGACGCCTCTCAATGTCCAGAGGCTTATCGCGAAGTATCTCTACGAAAAGATCCCGGCGATCGTGATGACTTCGGCCACCCTTACGACCAGCCGCGATGAAAACGGATACGACTTTTTCTTCCGGGAGAGCGGGCTTTCCGAGGTCAAAAAACGCGAAATCGTTCCGATAATCCTGGACAGCTGCTTCGACTTTGCGACTCAGGTGCAGGCCTATGTCTGCTCCGATCTGCCTTCGCCGGCCGAAAACAAGGTGCTCTTCGACGACCTGAGCATCGATGCGGTCGATTCGATCATCAACGCCTCTCACGGCGGCGCGCTGGTGCTCTTCACCTCGATCAAGCACAGGGAGGAGGCGGCACGCAGAGTTTTCGGGCTCGGCTTCGACGTCCTCTGTCAGGGCAGCACAGGAAACTCTTCGATCATGCGGAAGTTCCGCGACAACGTGAACTCTTCGCTCCTTGCCACCGACACCTTCTGGGAGGGCATCGACATGAAGGGGGCGACCCTCAGGAACCTCGTTATCGTCAAGCTTCCGTTCAGGTTCCCGACCCATCCGTTCGTCAAGCGCTACATCAGAAAGCTCGAAAACGAGCTCGGGCAGAGGGGATTCGTGATCTACACGCTGCCGAACGCGGTGATAAAGTTCAAGCAGGGCTTCGGCAGGCTGATCAGGACAAAAAACGACATCGGGACGATAACGGTCCTCGACAACAGGCTTGTCGACAAGTACTACGGCAGGGACTTCCTGAAGGCTGCGCCAAGCGGCGTTAAATTCAAATATTTGAGGACCGGTGAGGTCGCGGAGAGCATCCGGAAATTTTTTTCCGACTGATTTTCGTAAAAACGGAGTCTGAAATTTACAAATAGATGGTCAAAGGCTTTTTTAAAAAAGAACCGGCGGAAAAGCTGAGCGATGAAGAGCTTGTCAGAAAAGTTGCCTCAGGCTCGAAGGAGTGCTGGCGGGAGCTTGTCGGACGCTATTCGAAGATGATCTCCTCCACGGTCTGGAAGATCACCGGCGGGCGCGAGGCTGACGATGTCATCCAGGAGGTCCTGGTCCAGCTGTTTCAGTCGCTCGGCACCTTCAGGAGCGAATCCTCCTTTTCGACTTTTCTCTACAGGCTGACTGTGAACACCGCCTGCAACGAGGTGAAGAGGATGACGAGTCCTGCCCAGGCGGTCCCGGTCGCGGACGATGCGCTGACTCAGCTCGCTGACGACGCGAACGATTCCGACGATTCCGTTTTCGACGATCTGGAACGCGGCGAGATCCGCCGGAAAGTAGGCGAGGCGCTGGCTGAGCTTCCGGCTGAGATCCGGGCGTACCTGGTGCTTTTTTATGTCGAGGAGCTCACGCTCAAACAGATTTCCGAGCTCTTCAAGGCACCGGTGACAACTGTTGCGTCGCGGATCGGCAAAGGAAAGGCGCTTTTGACTGAAAAACTTGGAAAATTGAGATGAATGACGAAAAATTAAAAGAGATTTTAAAGATTTACGCTGAAGAGAGCGAATCTGAAAGTCAAAAAACCGATATTTTGGATATAGCGGACTCTCTATTTGACAGGATGAACCCCGAAATCCGGACGCTTCCGCTTTTTAAAATCATCGGTGCGGCGGCTGTCGTTCTGATCGCTTTGACGATCGGATTTTCAGTCGTTTTCAAAGATACCGATCATATTCCGGAGACAGAGATAATGCTTGCCGATGCATCTTCCGGCAGCGTGGACGCTGAAGAGCCGGCGATTTCGGACGAAAATGAAAATATCAATAAAATCATATCGTTACTGGATGGTCAAAGCTTTGAAGATCCCGATTTCAGGATAAAATCGACTGGCGGAAGCGAACTTTTTCAGGCTTCGCGGACCCGCTTTTCGCTGAAAAAAGGAGAAGTTTCGATCGACGTCAGGAGCGGCACTGACTTTATGGTTGAGGTCGGAGATCTTGCGCTAGTCAGAGTCCTCGGTACATCGTTTTCACTTAAAACCGACGGTTCGAATAGCCTTTATGTCAAGGTTTTCGAGGGTTTGGTCGAGGTCGTGAAGAGAGGCGACGGTTCGGTCAGGGCGCTTTCCAAAGGCGAAGAGCTGGCTCTCGGCGCAGCCTCTCCGAAGGTCCCGGCAAAGCGTCAGCCGAAGGTGAGGATCGAGCCTGAACCTGTGGTCGCTGAGGCTGCAAAAGTAGAGGAAAATGTCGCTTCCGTTACTCCCGCTGAAGTCAAAAAACCAAGTAAATACGATAATATAGCTCAGCTTGACGGCGAAGAGATGATGCGCGTTACGATCCGGGACCTCGAGCAGCGGCTTCTTGCATCGAAGAGCAGGACGGATGATCTCAGCCAGCTCTTCGAACTCTATTCAAAGAGGGGCGACTGGGGCTCGATCATGAATCAGTGGCGGCGCTATTACTCTGAAATCACTTCAAAAAACAACAGCCACCGTCAGCAGATGCACTTCTATGCCTGCGAAGCTTCGATAAAACTTTTCCTCTACGGCAACGGTGTCTGCAAAAAGTTCAGGAGCTTCTATCCTGACGCTGCCGGACCTGAGGGGCTAAAGGACCATCTGAAGTACGCGGAATAACCATTTTTCGGCCCCTTTTTTACTTCGATTTTTTTTTGCCGGGTTTCTTGCTTTTGATACTCGTATCATTAAAATTATGCGTTTATTTTAGTAATCAATTTCGGGAGGTTTTTCATGAAACAACTTTTCAGACTTATGGTTGCTATTTTTTGCCTTGTCGCAGTCGTAGCGTGCGGCGATTCAAAAAAGACGGTGACCAACACTGTAAAAGCGCTCATTTCGGCTGAAAAGGGCGGAACGCTTGCTACCGAGGACGGTTCTTCGATCACCATTCCTCACGGAGCTCTTGCCGAGGATACGGAGATCACGATGACAGTCGTGACGACCGAAGAGTTCACCGAGGCAGGCGACGATACCAACTATGCGTCAAAGGTCATTATTTTTGAACCGCACGGTCTCATCTTTTTGAAGCCGGTATTGATCTCTTCTCCCGCTGAGAAGGATTTCGAAGGCCTTGTTTCGGCTGCAGTTTTCAACACAGAAGACAAGACCTGGCACTACAGCAAGGATGCTCAGGCTGTCGTTCTTTCAAAGGACGAGATGGGCGACCCGATCATGATGACCGCTGCAGGCGACCCGATCATGCTGAACGCTATGGGCGACCCGATCATGCAGGGCGCGATGGGCGATCCGATCATGCTTGGCGCTATGGGCGACCCGATCATGATCTCATCCAACGCGATGGGCGACCCGATCATGGGCGCTGCGATGGGCGACCCGATCATGATGACGACCGGCCACTTCTCGGCTTACTCCTTTGTCATCACTCCCGATCAGCCGGCTGAGCCGGACGGCGATCCCGTCAAACCGGACGAGGATACTGTGACCGAACCGGACGAGACTCCGAGACCGGACGGCAATACGAGACCGGACGAAGAGATCGTGCTCGATAACGACGTCGTTGACGAAGACGTTATCGACGAAGATGTTGTAATTATCGACGAAGACATAGTTGATGAAGATGTAGTTGACGAAGATACCGCTCCAGAGTGCGAAGAGGGCGCTACGGAGTGCGTCGAGAACAACTTCAGGGAGTGCGTCGAGGGCAGATGGAGCGAAACCACCTGCGATTTCGGCTGCGATGTCGAAAACCCGGGATGCTTCGAGTGCGAAGATGGCGCTGCGGAGTGCGTCGGGGAGAACAACTTCAGGGAGTGCGTCGAGGGCAGATGGAGCGAAATCACCTGCGATTTCGGCTGCGATACCGAAAACACGAGATGCTTTGAGTGCGAAGTCACCGAAGAGGGCAACTACCGCTGCCACGAGGATGTACGTCAGATCTGCGTAGACAAATACTGGCAGGACTGGACTGACGAAGAGACAGGTGCAGACTGCGGCGACGCCGGATGCAACGCGATCACCAACGACTGCAACGTCTGGGAAGCTGGCGGTGTGATCACCTTCGGATCATACGAGCAGGACAACAACCTCGAAAACGGTGCTGAGCCGATCGAGTGGATGATCTTGGCACTCAATGAACAATCGGGAGAGGCGATGCTTCTCAGCAAATACGGTCTTGACGCGAAACCTTACAATGCTTCCGGCAGCCTTTCTTATGATTATTATAGCAGCAACGGATACTGGAAGGATAGCACTATCAGATCGTGGCTCAACGGAGAGTTCTACGACCATGCTTTCACGACGCCCGCTCAGGAGGCGAAGGTCGCAAGTACCGCGCTTTCAAGCGGTTATGGTTATGATTTGAATCCGCGCTCTCTCGGCTTGAGGGAAGTAAGCGGTCTGGCGACAAGCGACAGGGTCCAGCTCTACACTACGGATATGATGTCAGGATATTATCAGAGTAATTCCGGTCGACTCAGGGCCGATTCCCTGGAGGAAGATTTCCGTGTCTGCAAGCCCACCTCATACGCTGTAGCTCAGGGCGCAGCTGTCAACTCCGACAACGGAGCCGGCAAGTGGTGGCTTTTGGAAGGCAATGAATATGTCAATTTCTTCGGAAGTGCTGTCTCCAGTTCTTCAACCTTATGGACAAGCAGTGAATTTATGATCCGTCCTCTGATCACCGTCAGACTTGCCGCTTCACCTTGTGCCGAGGATGAAAACGGTCAGCACCGCTGCAACGAGAACACAAGTCAGGTCTGCAGAGACGGCTTCTGGATCGACGAGGCTGCATGTCAGTACGGCTGCGACAGGACCGAAGGCGCTGCTTTCGGAACATGCTTCGACTGCTCGGAGTATATGGACGATGACGGGAGCGGCGGCAACTGCTGGGATGATATGATGCACTACTGTCAGGGTGGACGCTGGGTCGTTGAGACAGACGGCGCCTGCGAGTTCGGCTGCAACGCCTACAATTCAGCCTGCAACGAATGCGTGCCCGGCTCAAAGAAGTGTGAAGGCACCTCAAGCATGATCTGCTCATATTACGGTTATTGGAATACCAATGAATCCTGCGGAAATATGGGCTGCAACGAGACCTCGAAGGAGTGCAACTGCGAAAACGGCGTATCCAAGTGCGAAGGCGGTGCAAGCAGGGTTTGCCAGGACCAGATCTGGGGAGCTGCAACGGTCTGCGAGTTCGGCTGCGACGCGGCTGACGGTGTCTGCTCCGATAACTATACCGTCGGAAACGTTATCAGTATGGGAACCTTCGAGCAGGACGGAAACGAATCAAACGGCAAAGAGCCGATCTCATGGTATATCATCGCAGCTGAAGATGACGGTGTCTTCCTGCTCAGCGTAAAGGCGCTTGCCCGCATGAGATGGGATGACGATTCGAACGACTGGGCTACGAGCGAGATCAGAGCATGGCTCAACGGCGAGTTCTACGACGGTTCGTTCAGCACGGACGAGAAGGCAAGGATCCACGAAACAGAGCTTTCGGATGTCGGTACGACCGACAGGATTTTCCTGCTTAGCCTTGATGAATACTATGCTATGCCGGAATCCATGAGAATCGCATACTTTATCGGTGAAAGCAGCTCGGTATACTGGTGGCTGCGTACAAATGCAGGGGATTATAATGAGCAGTATGCGTCGGAAACATATAAGGTTGTTCAGATCAACACGGACGGTTCTATCTACGGTCTCGAATCTGTAAGTTACGAATACGACAAAATGCGCCCGGCAATGTGGATAGATCTTCAATAGTTCCTGGTTTCAACACTTCACGACTTTTCCCGATAGTTAAATCTTTCTGAAAAGAGATCCTGAAAATATCTCTATATCTCTATCGATTTTTGCGCCACGGAAACCGGAGGAGCTGAATTATTCGAGAGTGAAGCTTGTCTCGCCTATTGTGAAGTAGCCGCTGCCACAGAGATTTTTTGACGCGTGAAGGTCGAAAGCCGAGACCACGACTGCGTGTGTGCCGTTTCCGAGCAGGCCTTTGAGCTCGTCGTCGTGAAGCATCTCAAAGCCGTGGTTGCTTGTGTTGCACTGCTCTGTCATGCCTGAAAAATCGGGTCTCTGGAGCGCGGAGCGGATATTTTTGACGACCGGAGCCTGCGATTTGTCGCCGTTTTTGTAGTATTTCAGCTGCAGCAGGAGGTAGGCGCTCTTCTTGTCGGGGTCACACGCCCAGCCGGCGATTTTTTCGCTGTCGGCCGAGACGATCATTCCGACCGGAGCTTCGGAGTCAGCGGGCGCAATTTTGAGATCGTCCGCGACGAGCCCTGCCGACTGCCCGCTCGAGTTGCTCCAGAAGCGCATCCCGAAGACGAATTTGTCGGTGAGACAGCTGCTGTCCATCTGCCATTTGAGCGGGTTCGTGAAGTTGTCCGAGTAGTTCCAGAACTTGTTGTGAAACTGTGCGTACGACCAGTGGGACTGCGGGACGTGTGTCGAGCTGTTGAGCGAATTTGTCGAGTTCTTCACCTCTTTGTTCCCGCTTCCGTTGCAGACAGGATGGATATAGTCTCTGGCGGAGCCTGTGCTGTCGCCGGTCTTCCCTGCGTGGTAGAAGGTGACGTTTACGGTACATGCCGAGCAGCCGGAAAGGTCGCCGGAATAACAGCCGGCATCCGCCGGATCGCACTCTGCGAGGAGCGAGATGAAATCCATGTTTGCCGAGTAGTTCATGTTCTCGTCGTACCTGCCGTAGCTGTAATTCCCGCTTTTGCTCAGCTTGTCGTTGACGTTCCAGTAGGTGTTCGGGATGAAGCCCTGGCTCGTGTTGTCGTCCCAGTCGTATGAGCCGCCGTGCGGAAGTTTCTGTATCGACGCGAAGCAGTTCGCCGCCTGGACGCACTCGTTCGACGAGAGGTCGCACCCTTCGCCGAGCTCGACCCTGCAGTCGCTGTCCGAAACGCAGATTACGCACTTCCCGGCTGCCGTGTCGCAGATGACCTTGTTGAAGTTTTCGCTGCAGTCGGCGTTTGTTTCGCACTCACGCGGAGCGTCGCTGTCGGGCAGAGGTTCAATGTCTTGAATCTCGTCTTCGTCGGCATCGGGCACGCTTGAATCAGCGTCCGGTTCTGTATCCTGATCAGTGTCAGGTTCTGCGTCGGGATCGGTGTCGCCGGTATCGGGAGCCGTGTCTTCGTCGGCAGCTGTATCGCCCGCATCCGGAAGCTCTGGCTCGCTGCCGTCAGGAAGCGTATCTCCGCCGTCCGGGAGCGTGTTGTCCGTGTCGGGCGTCACCGTCTCTTCCGGGACGCAGAATCCGTTAAGGCAGGTGTAGCCGGAAACGCACTGATCCTTTGTCTCGCAGGCGTCGTCCTCGTCATCCGATGCGCACGAGCAGAGAAAAAGGGCAAAAAAGAGAAGAAACAAAACTGACTTTTTCAAGGCATCCTCCATTTTTCGTTTCAAAAATTCGGCTGATTATAGCGTCAAAAGCAAAAAAACATAATTTGAAATGTTTTAATTTTATTAGTTTTGTGTTACTCTGCGCGGCTTTTATCCGTTGTACAAAGGAGATTGTGATGAGCTTTAATCCGGTTTTAGACGATGTCTCTCCGTCAGGTGTTGTTTTTATTCCCGATTTTCTGAAGATCGCCCAGATCGACAACAGAAAGGTCGTGGTCTACGACTCACTTGATGAAGTCAAAGAGGCAGAACCCCTGACAAAACAGTATGTTCTTGTCATTTCGGAGTCCGATTTCAACGCTTCGCTTCCGCTCGTAATCGACAGCAAGGCGACGATCCTTGTCTCGTTCGGATGCACTTTCAAGCAGATCTCACAGAACATCTTCAGAGTCGACGGAGAGAAATTCGACCGGTTTTCGCTTTCGTATATCATTGATTTTATTGATATAAATTCTGATCTGCGTGAAAAGGTCGCCCTTAACAACGAGTTCGGCAACAGCACCTACGACAAGCTTATCGCCTATGCCGAGATAGGTGTGAGTCTGGCTATCGAGAGGAACCAGAACGTTCTCTACGACAAGATCCTGAGCTTCCTCAGAAACGCGACGAACGCAGAGGCCGGCACGCTCTACCTGATGAACGACAACAAGGACAAGATCTACTTCATGACGAGCCAGAACAGCCGTCTCGGGCTCAACACGGGCGGCGGACGTCGCGAAGTCCCATACGACACCACGAGTCTTGTCGGCTATGTCTGCAAGTCGGGCGAGGTCCTTAACATCCCGGATGCCTACAACATACCGGACGACAAGCCATACAAGTTCAACGACGCCTTCGACAAAAAGTCCAACTACCGCTCGGTTTCGATGATCACAGTCCCGATGCTGACGCAGAAGAGGGAGATCATCGGCGCGGCACAGCTGATCAACAAGCTTGACCCGGTCACCGGAGAGCCGATACCCTTCTCGTCGCTCGACGAGCTTTTCCTCAAGAGTCTGGCGACGCTTGCGGCGGTATCAGTCAGCAACAACAATCTCCAGCACGAGACCGAGGTCCTGCTCAACAACATGATCATTTCGTCTGTAAAGGCTATCGAGCAGCGAGATCCGGCGACGAAGGGCCACAGCATCCGCGTCGCAGCCTTCACCATGGCGATCCTGGACCGCGTCCTGGCTGACGATGAGCTCTGCAAAAACTACAAAATCGATGAAAATATCCGTGATACAGCCGAGACGGCGGCGCTCCTGCACGACTTCGGAAAGGTCGGAGTCCGCGAAAAGATCCTGATGAAGCGCGAAAGGTTCTATCCTGACCAGCTGAATGCTATGAAGTGGCGTATGCGTTATATCCTGGCCTCTATCCCAGCCGGTGACGGGCGGAGAGAGGTCGTTTCCGCGATGCTCGACCAGATCGACGCGCTCAACCTGCCGCGTCCGCACACTCCGGAAGAGGAGGAGCTCATTTCAAAGGCATCCGGGATGAAATTCGAGATCGGCGGCGATGTCATTGCGCTTCTTGAACCCGAAGAGGCCGAATTCTTGAATATCCGCAGCGGCACTCTCAGCAGCGAAGAGCGCGGCGACATGGAAAAGCACGTCGTCTACAGCTACGAGCTTCTCAGTTCGATCGAGTGGCCGCGCAGGCTCAGGTTGGTCCCCGCGATCGCGGCGGCTCACCACGAAAAACTCGACGGTTCCGGCTATCCATATCACAAGACAGCCAAGGATCTGGGGCTTGTCGAAAGGATCCTGGCGATCGCCGATATCTACGACGCCCTGACGGCGAAGGACAGACCTTACAAAAAGGCGATCCCGACCGATATCGCGCTTTCGATCATCCAGAAAGATGTCGATGCCGGCAAGTTCGACGACAAGATCTTCGCGCTCTTCAAGAGCCATCAGCAGGAGATTGACGACGAGGTCGCGAGGAAGACCAAATAGGCGCGACAGATGAAAAATAGAGTCTACCTGGCTGAAATCACTACGCTTCTTCCGCAGCTTTTTACGGCTGAAGAGGTCATCGAGTTTCTCTATCCCGAGAGCATGGACCGCGGGCGGATGCACCGTTTCGCAAGGCGTGCAGCGAGTGCGGTCGGGATAACCTACAGGCCGACGGTCCTTGACAGGGAGGCCTTCCCGGAGCGCAGGCTCGCCAAGCCGGAATATCACCCGCTGGAGTGGGGGAGAACGATCATCGGACGCCTGCTCGGGCAGTCCGGGCTGGGTGCCGGAGATGTCGGATTCCTGTCGGTAGCCTACAACATCCGCAGCGACACAGATGTCCTTCCGAGCCTCTCCAGCAAACTTGTGGTCGAGTGCGGGCTTTCGCTTGACCTTCCGCCTCAGGAGCTGCCCTATCTCGGCTGTGCGGCGGGGCTTTTTTCGCTTGAATCGGCTGTCAGATACTGCGAGCAGCATGACCGGGCGGCGCTTGTCTTTCTGTTTGACCAGTGCTCGTGGATCGTCAACCCGACCTACGATGTCGAGAGCGTGGAATTTAAGGAAAACCTCAAAACGACACTTCTTTTTTCCGACGGCGCGGCGGGGATCCTCGTCGTTCCTGACTCGCTCAGGGAGAGGTTCTCTCTTCCGCTGATGGAGGTCGAGGCGCTCCAGACGGATTTCGTTGCCGGCGGTTCTCTCGCGATGCACGGCGGCAAGCTTGTGCTCGAGGACAACCTGAAGGATGCTGTCGTTCCGATCGTCCGGGACAGGATAATCAGGCCTCTCGGCGTGACTTCCGGGAACATTCAGGAGTGGTCGCTTCACCAGGGCGGTATGCCGATCCTGATGCGTTTCACCGAACCCGGGATCCTCGGGCTCAGCGAAGAGCAGATCGGGTCGTCGAAGACGGTTTTTCAAAGGTACGGCAACTTCAGCGCACCGAGCGTCGTCTTTGTCCTCGAACAGTGGTTCAAAGATAAGAACCGTGCGGAAAAAGATGAAAAAACAAGAGGCTGCGCAATTTCGTTCGGTGCCGGATACTTCGTCGCCGGCATGACTTACCACTGGTCGAAAAGATGAGGATCAACCGTTTTTTAGCGCTTTGCAAGGTCGCTTCACGCAGGAAGGCTGAAGAGCTTATAGTTGCAGGTAAGGTCAGGATCAACGGCAGGATAGCGGTCCTGACGGATGAGGTGAGCGATTCCGACCGCGTCGAATTTGCGGGGAAGATCCTTACTCCGCCGGCTGAATACGACTATTTCCTGCTCAACAAGCCGGCAGGCGTCCTCTCCTCTGTCGGTGACGACCGCGGCAGAAAAAGTGTCGTCGATTTTCTCCCGAAAGGCTGCAAGGCGGCTCCTGTCGGCAGGCTGGATCTCGATACGACCGGTGTCCTGCTCCTTACCAACGACGGCGAACTCCTCTACCGGCTGACCCATCCCTCGTTCGGGATCCGCAAGATCTACCGTGCCGGAGTCACAGGCGACTTCACGCAGGAGCTTGCCGATCAGATCAAAAAGGGGGTCACGGTCGACGGCGTCGAGATGAAGGCCGAAGCGATCGCGATCAACACGCGCAGAAACCGTTATTGCGAAATCACGATCACGCTGGTCGAGGGCCGCAAACGCGAAGTCAAGGAGATGATCAAGGCAGTCGGCTGCCGCGTTGTCTCGCTCACCCGCATAAGTTTTGCCAATATCACCTGCAGCGGTCTCGAAACCGGCGCGATAAGAAGGCTCACCGGTCCCGAAGTGGCCGCGCTCTACAGACTCACGAAACTTTCAGAAAAATAGCCGCTCCCTAAGCACCTGACCTGGCTCGCGATTAGTGTGAAACTTCCAGAAAAACAGCGCCTCAGCCGCCGCTCCCTAAACACCCTAGACACCCTAAACACCCTAAATTCCCTAATTTGTTGCAGAAATTTGTAGAGACGCAATGAGAGACGCCATAATATGACGTCTCTACACATGATTTTTGGAAATGCGGGGGAATAGCAGGGAAGGGTTCAGGATCGCCTTAACGGACGCACCTTACGTATTGTCCTTTTGTTTTGTTATCATAGGAGAGTTGACCGACATAATCAGTCAAGCTGCGGGCTATATTGGTATCCGAGACCTGTGTGGTCGAGGACCAGAAATTCTTCATTCCGTCATTCGGCCATATCCCGCTGTATCCTGCTAAAGCGACTTTCGGTGTACTTGTTCTTGTTGGATCCGAAAATGTGAATATTTCGGCGGCGTTCGGCAGTCTCCAGTCGGTGTATCCTGCGTAATTCAGGCCTTCGCAGTATTCGAGAGCCTCCTTCCAGGTCTTGTTGCTCGCATAAGTCTTCTGCCAGATAAGCCCGGTTACACTATCTGTTATTATTTGATCGCCGTTTGCCGCAGTCGAAACAGTGAAAGTGCTCTTCGGCAGAGACTCGCCTCTGACACAGATCACATTCAATGTTGATGTCTTGGTCTGCTCACCCAGATACGGCCCCCTGTAATAAACAAATTCTATATTGATATCCAGAGACTTGTTTGTGGGATAAGAGACGGATGACCAGAAGTAGTTCGACGTTATGAAAATGGGTTTGCCGTTTTCATAATCGTTGAGATAGACAAGTTCCTCCACGTTCGGCATCCTCCAGTCAGAATAACCTCCGTATACAAGGTCGGCGCAGTAACTTACAGCCTGATGGAAGGTGTATGTTCCAGGAGCTTCGCTGCCCTGCCAGATAAGCCCTGTATTGTTGTCCGTAACAACGGGTTCTGCCTCCACATAAGTTGTAGTGAAGCTCTGCGGCGTACATGATCCCTTGTCCGCATACTGCTTGTCCTGGCCGTAGAAATCCTCTCCTTCGGAGGGGCAGCTTGTCTCTTCCGTTTCATTGAAGCATCTGCTTTGATTTGTACAGATGTTTCCGTAAGCTCTCTTCCTTATGCATCTCGAGCCGTTCCAGAAATTATTCTCGTCGCATCCGCATGTGAATTTGGTCCCGCCTGCCGGGATGCATACTCCGTCGGAACCAGGCATTTCGGCGCACGGATTGTCAAAGCAGGGATCTGCTGCGCAGCTTTCCGAACTTTCGTCCCAGCGGTATCCGTCAGTACAGCCGCACGAGTATTCGCTTGCTGTGAGCGGAGTGCATTTGCCGTCGGAATGTTCCATCAGGCACGAGTTTTCCGTGCACGGATCGAAGACGCAGTTGGTCCCGTCGAAGAACTCGCCTTCATCGCAGAGATCGGAACGGACGCAACGGACTGAATGGGTATAAGTTTTTCCGCCGTTAGCGCTGATACCTCTATAGAAGTAAACATAGTGGGCAGAGTTTGTCATCGCGTGCGATGTCGACGACCAGAATTCTCCATAAGGATCAGTGGGGAGATTCGAGGCAGGCTCGGATTTTTCGTAGTCTATAAGTGTTCTTAGCTCGTTGATGTTCGGAAGCCTCCAGTCGCTGTATCCGCCGTATTCAAGATCCTCGCAGTAGGAAAGAGCCGCGCTCCATGTTTTGTTGTTCACATAACTCTGCTGCCAGTAAAGTTTTGTGGTCGAGTCTTTTACTACATATTCTCCGTTCCCTTCAGGATCTACCGGCTCTTCGAAAGAGCTCTCAGGCAGAGAGTTTTCTTCTCCTCTGACACACAAAGCGTAACCGCTGGTGTTTGTTGACAAATAAGTGCTGGCGCCGTATCTGGCAGACAGACACCATGCTTGTG
Organism: bacterium UBP6_UBA1209; assembly: GCA_002309575.1. Taxonomy (GTDB): domain Bacteria; phylum UBP6; class UBA1177; order UBA1177; family UBA1177; genus UBA1177. Next base: position 101,232 of record DBXP01000020.1, read on the forward strand.
AGGAATCGTCCTTAAGCATAGTGCCTGACCAGACGTAGTATTGGAGAGGACCGTTTGAGAAATAAGCCAGATCCAGAGCAGGCGAGTTGTTGGGGAAGTTGACTATTGTTAAGAGCTCCTGGATTGAAGGAAGCCTCCAGTCGCTGTGCCCGCCGTATTCAAGTGTCTCGCAGAAGGTCTGGGAATCTTCCCATGATATGCGGCTCTGACCGGTCCATGAAGCCCACTCGAGCCCGGTGTTGTTGTCGATAGTGGTCCTGTGGCGTTTTCCGCCGATCATTACATTCTCAAGAGTGAAATTCTTGGGAACGCAGTAGCCCTTTTCTGTATACTGCGCATCCTGACCGAAGAAAGTCTTACCCTCCGCAGGACATGCGATTTCCGCTGTGTTGTCATGACATTTGACCGTATCGGTGCAGATATTGCCGGGAGCTATGACTTTTGCACGGCATCCCGTTCTGCCCTGCCAGTAAAATCCGGAATCGCATTTGCACGAATACGGAAGAAGCATATTCTCTCTTTTTTCGCAGATCCCTGTCGAATTAGCCACGTCGTCGCACGGATTGTAGCCGTCATGGTCGCAAGGATCGGCGACGCACTCTCCGTTGAGCGGATAGTAGTTCGTGTCGCATTTATATCTGCATTCGGTGTCGCTTCCCGAAACGCTGTACAGCGGTTCAAGATACGGATACCACTCATAGTAGCGGCCGTTGAATGTCCAGGTCTGCGAGATCGAGGGAGCCTCGTTCCAGACAGAGTGTGCCGGACGAGGATCGCAGTCAGCGACTCTCGTGTCGGGAACACAAGTACCGTTGCCGTCCCAGGTGAAGTTATCCTTACATTTGAAGCGGCATTCCGTCAGACTCGGCTCTTCGTTGAACTCTCCTGCGTCGCTCGGATCCCATGCTGCCCCTTTCCACTCCTGGTATACTGTTGCAACAGAGTTCCATACAGCGTTTTCGGGAAGTCCGTGACAAGGTGCTGTCTGTTTCTTCGCGACGCAGAGACCGCCCTGCCATTCATAGTTGTTGATGCACTTGAATATGCAGCTGTTGGCCGCAGGAGCATCCTGGCCGCCGAAACTTCCGGTAAGTGCCGGAGCCCAGTCGTTGCCGTTCCATTCCTGAGTGATCTGACCTTCCGCAAGTTCCGTGTTCCACTCGGCATTTTCGGGAAGTCCGGTACAATTTGCAGTCTTTGTCGCTGCCTGGCATGAACCGTTCTTCCACTCGTAGTTTTCCTTGCATTTGTAGCGGCAGTAAGTTGTCGTCGCCTCAGTGCCGTATTCCGGAGTAAGAGTTGGAACAAATCCTGAAGTGCTGTCATCCCAATGCTGCGTTATGCTTGAAGCGCTGTTCCACTGTGCGTTTGCAGGGAGTGTTCCGCAGGCTGAGATCTTTGTCTCCGCTTCACATGTCGCACCGTTCCAGTCGTAGTGTGCGTTGCAGTAGAAGCGGCACTGGTTATCGACAGCGCTGTTGCTGAAACTGCCTGTCGTTGTCGGAAGCCACTCCGAACCGCTCCATGTCTGGTTGATATTTGCATTCCACCACGAAGCGTTGGCAGGACGCGAGTTGTCGTCGCATGCACTAGGTTTGGTGTGACCTTTGCATGTGTTGTCAACCCAGTCGAATTTTTCATTTTCCTCAATACACTTGAAGTAGCACTTGTCTGTCTCGTTGCCTGTCGTGTGGATCCCGGCTGTATCGGGAGCCCAGGTCGTGCCGTTCCATTCCTGAACGACCGTCGTCTTGTTCCAGACAGCGTTTGCCGGAAGTCCGGTGCAGGCTACAGTCTGCTTTTTGGCAACACATGCGGAGTCGTTCCACTCGTAGTTCTCCTTGCAGGTGTAGCGGCACTCGGTCTCGCTTGAAACATTGCTGTAGACAGGATCTTTTGCAGGTTCCCAAGCCGAACCGTTCCAGGTCTGCTTGATCTGCGAAACCATGTTCCATACGGCATTCGCAGGAAGTGTCCCGCAGCTTACTATCTGTGTCGCAGCTACGCATTCCGAGCCGTTCCAGTTGTAGTTTGCAAGGCATTTGAAGCGGCAATAAGCCGAATTTATTTCGGTGTTGTAGGTTCCTGCATTGCCGGGGAACCACTCCGAACCGTTCCAGGTCTGCGTTATGCTCGAATAACCGCCTGTCCATTCGGCATTGCCGGGAAGCCCGTCGCACTGAACTGTTCTCGGTTTTGCGGAACATGCGCCGTTTTTCCATTCGTATTTTTCGCCTTCGTCGATACATCTGAAATGGCACTCGTTTTCGATCGCGCCCGTGCTGTGAGTTCCTGTCGTCAATGGAGCCCAGGTCGAGCCGTTCCAGGTCTGTTCTATCGTAGCGCTGTGCCACTCTGCATTTGCCGGAAGCCCTGTACATGCAGCTGTCTGTGTCTCGGCAACGCAGATCTTGTTTTCGATATCCCAGTTGTAGTGATCCTTGCAGACAAAGCGGCACTTCTCCTCGCTCGCCTCCTCGTTGTATTCCGATTCGGACGAGGGTTCCCATGCCTCACCGTTCCAGGTCTGAGAGATCCTGGAGACGCTGTTCCAGTCGGAGTAAGGCTTCTTTTCGGAGCACTGGACCATCCTTGATTCAGGTACGCATACCTCGTTTTCCGCATCCCATTTGTAGTTGGTCGCGCATTTGAAGCGGCATTCGACGTTGCTTGAGATCTTGTTGAAGCTGCCGACTTCGCTCGGATACCACTTGTCGCCGTCGTAGGTCTGGCTGATGCCGAAGACGGTGTTCCAGACTGCGTTTTCGGGCAGACCTTCGCAGGCGATGTATCTCGTCGTTCCGAGGAGGCACTTCGCGTGGTTCCAGTTGAAGCCTGACTTGCAGCCGCAGGTGAAGTCGTAGTCGCCGGCGGTGCAGAGACCTGTTGAATTTTCCATATTTTTGCACGGGTCGAATCCGCATGTGTCTGGACATTCGTCGCCGAAGCACGGATCGTCGTTCCTTACGCAGATTATGTATTTCGTGGAGTTTTTCTCCGCTGAAGAGATGCTTCCGTCAGCAAAGTCTACCGTCCATGCTTCTGCTCCAGCGGTGGCTGAGCCTGTCGAAGCCATCGAAGTCGTCGAAGTCCAGAAACCCTTTGCCGCTATTGCCGGGAAGTCGCTTGCCGCGCCGTTCGCCTTTTCATAATTGATAAGTGATGCAAGCTCGTTTCTGTTCGGAAGTCTCCAGTCGAACTTGTCGGCTGTTGCAACCTCTTCGCAGTAGTTGAGAGCTTCAGCCCATGTCCTTGAAGCGACCGGCTGTTTCTGCCACATTAAGCCGCTTTCATTATCTTTGACAGTCTCGTTTGTCTCAGCAAAGCGGTTCTCAACCGGAGCGTAGTCGTGGACTCTGACGCAGATGACGCTGTTTTCCGTTGTTTTCGCAACGCTTGTCATTGCGCCTGTCTCATCGATCCTCCATGCGTTTCCGGAAACTTTCGCATCCTCTTTTGCCCAGAAGGTGTGGCCGAATGTCATGAATTTATCGACGAGAGCAGGGCTTGCCGTGCCGCTGTTGACGATCGTGAGCAGTTCTGCCGGGCTCGGGAGCCTCCAGACTGCAGTAGAACCGCTTTCGTTGTCGATATGCGAGCAGTAATCGTCTGCGGCATCCCAGTCCATTGCGTTTTCACTTGCCTTTGCCGTCCACTCGTAGTGGGTGAAGGCATCCTTGACAGTCATGCTGTTGCCGCTGCCGTTTGTCGAGAAGGTGTGCTCTGTGCAGAAACCGACCTCCATGTACTGTGCGTCCTGACCGAAGAGAGCCTCTCCGTAAGCCGGGCACTCAGTCTCCTCCTCTGTGTCGAAGCAGCTTGTTTCGCCTGTGCAGATAAGAGCGAGCGAGATCGGGTTTTCAAGGCACTTGCTGCCGTTCCACCTGTAGCCTTTAGCGCAGGAGAAGGTGCATTCATCCTTCGTGAGGCCGTATGCCGGCGCTTTTGTCGCCGGAAGCCACTCTGTACCGTTGTATTTCTGCTCGAATGTGCCGGTTCTGTCGTTCCAGACCGCGCCTGACGGAAGGTCTCCGCAGGAAGCCGTCGTCTTCGAGCAGTTGTTCGCCGTGATATAGCCCGAGCAGTCCGCAGCGCACGGAGCTGTACCTCTCGAGCTGCCGAAGCCGGCTATTTCGGAGCAGTCCTTCGCGCCGCCGTCGCAGCCCTCTCCTGCATCCAGGATCCCGTCTCCGCAGAGAGCAGCCTTGCCGCACTGTGTCTTGTCGAAGGTGCACGTTGCCGGGTCGCAGGTAGCTGTCTTTTCAGGATAGGTCGAAGCGAGATAGATATCTCCGCAGAGAACTGGTGCAGAGAGCGCCGGTTCGCACTCTTCGGCGGAATCGACAATACCGTTTCCGCAGGCGTTCTTTGCGATGACCTTGATCTCCTTGTTGTTGCTGCCGCCGTAAATAGTTATCGCCTCGACATAGTTGTAAAGATCCTCGCCGATGGCAAGAAGCGTATATCTGCCTGAACTTATTTCGATATTGACCGGCTTGTAGCTCTTTGTCGCTGCGTCGAATCCTGTCGCCGTCTCGTTTGCCACAAGCTCCATATCGTCGTTATAGATCTGGATGTAGACCTTCGACGGGTGTTTGACCGTGTCGATCGAGACTTTCAGTTCAAGTTCCGCGTCAGCCGAACTGACGATCTCTTCGTCAAGTCTGATCTCAACGCTGAATGTAGCGCCGGCCGGAACGTTCACGCTCGTGCTCTTCGCGAAGTAGCCGTCAGCGAAGGCGTCGACCGTGTATGCCGCGGGAGCGAGGTTTTCGATGCTGACAACGCCGTTTCTCGGGTAGAAGACCTTGTTGCCCGGGTTGAGGATGATCATCGGATCCGCATCGCCGGCGATCGGGTGCCCGTTCGAGTCGTTGACATAAATTTCAATATTTGCAGGTACTTCTGTCGTTGAAACTCCGTCGCTGTCGTCGTTTGCGAAGAAGTCGTAAGTTCTCTGCGTCGTGTAGTTTTTACTGCCGATCTTCGAGTTTACGACGATCGTCATCTTGCCTGTGATGCTGCCGAGCTCGTCGACATTTTCGCTTCCGAGAAGTTCGCTGAGCGCCTTTTCGCCCTGAGCAAGAGTTCCGGGAGCAAGAATTATTGATTTTTCCTTCAGATCACCTGTCGGCTTGTAGTAAGTCCTGGTATTTTCCTGAACTTTTTCAAACTCATGACCTTCGATATTTATTAAAACTTTTTCGACATTTGCGCTTTCTGCCGCGACTTTGAGCGAGATCTTGTCGGTAAGCGCGCTCAGCTTCTTAAGGTAAGGACGCGTAGCCATCTCGTTCCCGTCAAGAACGGAAACCGTGTGCGCCGAAGCGTCGAAGGTGTCTGTGATCGTTACAGCGTTCGCGTTGCCGTCGATACCGTCAAAGACAAGGTATGCCGTCTCAAGAAGCTTGTCGTTGAGCTCCTCGACATCGGCACCGTTGTAGAAGATCGTCCCTGCGTATTTGAGCGCAAGATACAGCGTTCTGAAAAGATCGAGCTTTTCATCGTCGCTGAGACGTGTGTTCATCGGCATGAAGTAATCCGTGAAGATTTTGTTCGCCTCCGCGACAGAGACTTCGGTACCGCCGAGTGTGACATGACCCGCGCTGTTCAAAGTATAGACCTTGTTGCATGAAGCCGGATCGGTATCGTTGTTGAACCACGCGCAGACAAGCTGGTCGGGGTTGAGGATAGTGTCGACCGAGCTGAAATCGGGGCCTTTGGAAGAGGTCGTGATGTAGTTCGCGAAGATCATCATCTCCCGCTTTGTCGCGATGTATCTCTCGTCAGCCTCGGCGCTCCCTGCCATTGCGGCCATAGCCCTGGAAGTGTAGTCCTTTGCTGGTTTTCCGCTGTAGGTAAGCGGGATCATTGTCGGATCAAAGAAGTCTGCAAGGGTCGTGCTCCTGTTGTAGGAGGTCGTTGCCGTGTAAAGCGCGGCGATCGCGCTCCTAAGCTCGAGACCGTTCCTGACTGCCGCTACAGCGCCGCTTTCCCTCTTTGCGCTCATGCGGTTATAGAACTCGGAGACGAAGAAGAGGTTCTCGAAGAGGTTGAGGTTCCTCTGGAATCCGACCGGCTTGTTGATGAGCTCGTAAAGATCGCTGCCGAGGTCTGCCAGCTTCTCTTCGGTAAGGTATGAAAGGAGTCTCGTCTTTTCGGCGCCGTCCGGTTCGTAGGTCTCGACACCGAGTCTGATGAACTCGATCGGCGAATATCCGTTGTAGTACGAGCCGTCGCTCCACCTTGCGACCAGCGCGTCGACAGAGAGCGGAAGGTATGCCGCCTCGACCGTGAATGTCGAATAGTGGTTCGTCTGTGAGATCATCGTGCTCGAGCTCGTCCCCATCATGATCGGGTCACCCATCGCGGCACCCATGATCGGATCTCCCATAGCACTCCCCATGATCGGATCGCCCTGAGCCGCGCCCATGATCGGGTCGCCCATTCCGGTAGTCATCATGATCGGGTCGCCGAGAGCGTTCGTCATGATCGGATCGCCTGCAGCAGCCTGCATGATCGGGTCGCCAGCAGCCGTCGTCATGATCGGGTCTCCAGCCGCCGCCATCATTGTCGGATCGCCTGCAGCCGACTGAATGACATCTACCGAGCCGTCGGCGTTGGTCCTTGTCGCTGTCAGGACTTTCGGGTCGCCGCCGTAGACAGTCCCGAGCTCGTGGACGAAGTACATGCCGTCGCTTACGAGCTCTCCGCCTTCCTCTCTGAAGAATTCCGCTCCTTCGGGTTCGAATTTAAGTCTCGAGATCTGGTTGCCGCCAGCCGAAAGCACGGTGTAACTTATTGAATTTACTTTCTTCCCGTTTCTCTTGACGATGCTGCCCTTCGGAATTACGCCGTAGATGCCGTCATCGATCCTGAACGAGATGTTCTTCGACGTGTCGCTGATGTATACCGTGCCGCCGCCCTTTCTCTGCAGGAAGAGGACAGTCGCCGAATCATCCGAAATAGTCTCACCGCCGTAGATAAGTTTCGCCCTGGCCGTGTATTCGCCAGGAGTCGAGGTCGTGAACCTGTATGTAGCGGCTTCCGCCGTTTTGTTTTTCAAAGTCCAGACGATTTTGAAATTCGGAGCAACAGTCGTGCTGCCGCCCTCGACGCCGAAATCAGCATTGTCGCCGTCCGAGCCGATAACGACTTCGGATTTGTCTGAAAAGGCTCTGAAACCGTTGAAGAATTTCTCAAATTCAGGAGCCTCCTTCTTTGCCTCTTCAGCGATCTTTTCGGAAAGTTTATAGGTGTCGCTCTCTGCAAGATAGGTCGAAAGGAGCTTGAGGCCTTCGCGGATCCCGGAAAGTGCGGAATAGTCGAGCTCACCCAGCCATCCGCCAGTTCCGAGTTTTGCATAAACCCTTATTTTTGTTTCGCTTTCTCTTAAATCAGTGCAGTTTTTGTCGAGAAGGTAAGCCGCGTTCGTGATTTCGGAGATGTTTGCGACATGGTCGCCCGATCCCTTGAAGCAGCTTGCAAAGTTGTTCGCCTTCACGCAGTATGTCTTTGCTGCCGAAATGCCGGCGTTGAAGCTAAAGTTTCCGTCGGCATCGGTATTTGAAGAGGCGATCTTTTCGGTTTTGCCGCACTCGTAAAGAGCCGCTTCGATACCTGAAACTTCGGCTCCTGCTTGATAAATACCTGAAATCTTGTGGTTTTCTGTAGCTTCCGGATCTATCGGAGTCGTATCCGTATCGTTATCCGGTGTTTCAGGATTGTCTGTGTCCTGAGGTTCCGTGTCGCCTGAATCGGCGTCATCGTCATTTTCCTGAGCCGTATCGCCTGAATCGCTGCCGGGTTCATCGGCATCGTTGACGAGATCGGCGTCGGTCGCGTCCGTGTCTGTCTTTGCGCCGTCATCCTTCTTGCCGCCGCCGCAGCCAAGAATCAGAATGACGCTGAGAGCCAGAAAAAAAACGAATAATTTCTTCATTTTACATCCTCACATATTTAAACAGTTCATCAAAAATCCATAATTGCCGGTATTATATACCTTATAAAATATATGTGTAGTTTTTGAGGCTGCGAGTACCGGCCGTCGGAGGTTCGGTCAGGAAAGAGGGGAGGGGTTTTTGAATGATTCCGCTATCTTTTTTCCGTTTTTGATGAAGAAAAAGAGACTTGCCGCGATCAGACCAAGCGAGATCCACTGCGACATCGAAAGCGGGCCCCAGAATTCACGCGGATCGATCCTGAAAAATTCGATCGTGAAGCGCCCCAAACCATACAAAAAGGCCTGCGCAAAGAGATAAAAATAGGGGTACCTTGTTTTATTCTTGCAGAAAAGAATCAATAAAAACAAAAAGATAAGTAAATCTCCGGCAGCCGAGAAAAGCTGGGTCGGAAGCAGAGGGACTGTCGCGTCATTTACGACAAGGGCGGTTTTTTTCAGATAGTGGAAAGCCGCGGTGCCGCGTGGAAACGACACTCCGATGATATCGTTCGGGATGCCGTAGCAGCAGCCGCCGAGAAAGCATCCTATCCGCCATGCAAAGAAGAGGAAAGAGATGGAGATCGCCGAAATATCAAGAAAGTCGGAGAGGGATTTTTGTCTTGAGACCAGATTGGCGGCAAAGATCCCTGCGATCGCGCCGAAATAGCCGCCGAAGAGCACCTTCCCCTTTTTGCTCATCGGGTTTAAAATATCCCAAAGGATAGTAAAAACAGTATCTTTTGATGAAAGTGACGAAGCTGCCCCGTTTAAGAAGATGGCAAACAGAGTCGCGAACAAAACCCCGAAATAGAGCGCGAAAACCGGCACGAACCATGTCTTTGCAAGCTTGAAGGAGCGGACTTTCAGCAATGCGAGAAAAATCGGAAAGTAGACCAGAAGCGCGATATTCGTAAGATCCGATGATTTCATGAAAGGTACTCCGTCATATTAAATTAAGCACAACTCTTCCCGGATATCGATTTACGTAGAGACGTCATATTATGGCGTCTCGGGGTATTCGCATCCGTAGTCAACTATAGTTAAAAGAAAAAGTCTTTTTATTTTTCAGCATCGAAAAGACACACCTTAAAAACTTATTGAAAACAGCAATTACGGCCTTTTTCCCATTCATGTTCTCTCGTATTTTTTTGTAGTAATATTCCTTAAAAACCTTGTTCATACTGATTAAATGCAGTGCTGTCAGGAAACCGATCCT
>DBXP01000032.1:0-26754 GCA_002309575.1 bacterium UBP6_UBA1209
CAGCAGCAAAAAGTTTTTGAAGACGTTAAATCCCTCAAAACAAAGAACTGGATTCTGAGTGCGGCTGTGATAGTGCTGGCAGTTATTGTTTGTGCGAAACTGTTCTTCTGACGAAGACTGGGCGAAAGAGCAGATCGATTTGTGCAACAAGTGAGCTAAAAACCACAGAAATGCCGGAGATAAGATGACAGATTTGATTTTACATCGCGAAGAAATCGGCGAGATCAAAAGAGTTGTGAGAGATAATGAAATTCAGTTTGGTGATGTCGTCGGAGTCCGCAGAATGCAGGGACTTTACGACCATTACGGGATTTACACAGGAAACGGCGGAATGATTCACTACGCCGATCCTTCGGGCGATTGGGGCAATAACATTGTTGTTCACAGAACGACTCTGGATGCATTTAAAGAGGATTCTGAATATCTTTTCGTCATTGATTTCGATATGTTCGTAAAAAAACACGGAATTTCCATCTTTGACATAGTCACTCCTGAAGGAATAAATGTGGCGAAACTGCTTACGGCAATGCTCAGAAACAGCAACTATTATCACCTCTATACACCGGAAGAGACAGTTCGGCGTGCTGAAAGCCGTCTGGGGGAACGGAATTATAACATCGCTACGAACAACTGCGAACACTTCGCAATATGGTGCAAAACCGGAAACAGCGAATCAACACAGGTCGAAAACTTTCTTCAAATGATCAAAGAAATCAGAATCTGATTGCCTGGGTTCCATATACGTTTGATTAATATTTGCAGACGGACAGCCCGCACTCCGACAGACAATAATTTATTAAATCTCCTCCACCGCAAACGGGAGCATATATATCGGTTTCAGCTGCTGGTCGCCCGCGCTCCGACAAAATCACATTTCCAGGCAATGAAGAAAGAACTTCGCGATTCAGTGCGAAATACCCCTTTAAAAAATCTTGATTTGGTGCGAAAAGCCATGTATAAAAATCGCGATTTGGTGTTAGCTGATGCTTTGGAGTGTTTTTATGAGAAGAAAAATCCTTGAAAAAATGGCTGATTGGAAGCGTAAAAGCAACGGAAAAACAGCTCTGCTTATTGACGGCGCGAGGCGTGTCGGAAAAAGCTATGTTGCAGAGGAGTTTGCAAAAACGAACTATAAATCCTACATTTTGATTGATTTCAATGAGGCAGGGCGCGAAATAACCGAGCTTTTCGAGCAAAATCTGAGGGATCTGGATTCGCTTTTCATGTTTCTTAAGGCCGCTTACAACGTTAAACTTTATGAAAGGGATTCCGTTATAATTTTTGACGAAGTTCAGCTATGTCCAAGAGCCCGCGCAGCAATAAAATTTTTGGTGGCTGACGGCCGGTACGACTACATTGAAACAGGTTCGCTCCTTTCGATCCGGAAGAATGTAAAAGACATCGTTATTCCTTCGGAAGAGCGGCACTTGAAGATGTTCCCGATGGATTTTGAGGAATTTCTGCGGGCTTCTGGCGAAGAAACACTTTGGGAAGTGATTAAAACCTGTTTCGAGAAAAAACAGCCGCTTTCCCAGGCTCTTCACCGCAAGGCGATGACTCTTTTCCGGGAATATATGATTATCGGCGGAATGCCGCAGGCGGTAAGCAAATTCCTGGCTTCAAAAGATTTTGAGGCTGTGGATGCCGTAAAAAGAGACATCATTTCGCTTTACCGCACCGATATAGCCAAACATGCTGCAGGTTATGAAGCTAAGGTGCTCGGAATTTTTGATGAAATTCCCTCTCAACTTTCAAAGCACGAGAAAAGATTTACACTTTCAGCATTGGGCAAGGGAATTAAATCAAGAGACTATGAAAGTGCATTTTTGTGGCTGAAAGATTCAATGATTGTCAATATCTGCTACAATTCAACCGAGCCGAATATCGGACTCGGACTCAATCGGGACAACTCTTCGATGAAAATCTATATGGGCGATACCGGTCTTTTGATAAGCCACGCATTTGATGAAAACGGGATCGTGACTGAGGAAATCTACAAAAAACTCCTTTTCGGGAAACTCGAAGTCAACGAAGGGATGCTTTTCGAGAACATCGTGGCCCAGATGCTGACTGCAAACGAACGCAAACTTTATTTTTATTCAAATTCGTCACGAAACGACCGAAACGACAGGATGGAGATAGATTTTCTTGTCGCAAAATCAAAAGTCACCGACAGACACAACATTTCTCCGCTTGAGGTCAAGTCCGGAAAAAACTACACGCTTTCGTCAATAAACAAATTCCGCAATAAATTCAGCGAACAGCTCAACATTCCGTTTGTCCTTCACACAGAAAATCTGTCTGAAAAGGACGGCATCATTTATCTTCCGGTTTATATGACGGGATTATTGTGATTCCTGAAAAGGCGACATACGGGGATGTATTTTGCAGACGGACAGCCCGCGCTCGACAAAAAAATTACGAGATATTATTCACTAGATTGATCCTATCGCCCAAAGCGGAATATTTACCATCCAGCCTTGATCTTCGGCTTTAGCCATTGATGTCCTCGCCGCAAAAGTTGGTTTGAATTTTTCGCAGTAAAATCTGAGACTTTTCGATTTCAGGTTTTCTTCAGCTTTGACTTCTATCGGGATTATTTCTCCGCCGCACTGAATGACGAAGTCAGTTTCGTAAGTCGATTTTTCGCCTGAGTAGTAATAAGGCGTATATTTTTCACCGGCAATAAGTTCCTGAAGCACGTACTGCTCGGTCAATGCTCCTTTAAATTCGGTAAAAACGGTGTTCCCGGCAAGGATACTTTCGCTGTCAAGCTCGCTCAACGCACCAAGAAGTCCGACATCTACCAAAAAAAGCTTGAAAGCGGCAAAGTCGATGTAGGATTTCAGCGGCATTCCTGGTTTTGAAACTTTGTAGACCTTGTGAACGAGCCCTGCGTCCTGCAGCCACTGGATCGCCATTTCAAAATCCTTCATTCTGCCGCCTTCCTTTACCTGTCCGAAGAAAAATTTACGGTTTTCCTTCGCAAGCTGCATCGGGATCGCGTTCCATGTCATATTGATGCGCGGAAGCTGCGACGACTGGATGTGCTTTCCGAAATCACCTTCATACTGGCTTATGATCAAAAGCTGGACCTCACGTGCTTCGGTAAGATCGCGGTTTTCCGCATAGCGGCTCACAACTTCAGGCATCCCGCCCAAATAAAAGTAAAGTCTCAATAAATCAGTATACTTGGCATAAAATGAGGAAACTTCGGGATTTTTCCAGTCATCAATAAATCCTGCAAGTTCAGGTTCATCCACAGCAAGGAGAAATTCTTTGAAATTCATCGGATGCAGCCTCAGCTCGTCAACTTTTCCGACCGGAAACGAAATTCCTTCGTGCCGCGCCACACCGAGAAGCGATCCTGCCGCAACGACAGCGTATTCACGCGCCTCCTCGCAGAAGTATTTCAGAGATTCCGCAACTTTCATCGCGGACTGTACTTCATCAAAAATTATAAGTGTCTTTTCTGGCTCGATTTTTGTGTGGAGTTCTATCGAAATCCTCTGCAGGATGCGGGAGGGATTGTAGTCCTCATCGAATATTTCGGTCATTCTTTTATTGTTGTAAAAAGAAATATAGACGCAGTTTTCAAAATATTTCTCACCGAAATCTTTCAGAAGCCAGGTCTTTCCCACCTGCCTTGCACCCCATAAAATCAAGGGTTTCCGGTATCTGCTTCCTTTCCAGTCAACCAGTTTTTCCGTCAAAAGCCTCTGCATGACAAAACCTCCGGATTTAAAACCGCAAAGCGAACAATTTTTATGTTTATTTTCTCAAAAATCAACATTCAACGGAAAAAGTGTGCCGCCGATACATTTTTTCGTCGGAAAAAGTGTTGGAACACCACATTTTTTCGCCTATAGCCTTAAAAAAGCCTCGACCAAATTGGTAGCACAGGATTAGTTTCAGCTGCAGCTGGCCGTCGCCAGCGAGACATCCTATTAAAGAACTCAGTGCGTAATAACATACAGCATATACGCACCGAAATCTCTCTGCTCCAGGGCTTTTTTCAGAGGTCCATTGGCGGAAGGTGCCGATTCCGCGTCAAAAAGCCTGCAGAAAAGGCCGCAGGTAAGGCAAAAGACGCTTTTCTGAACATTTTTCGGAGTTTTTTTGATACGTTTGGCATTAATTAGCACCTGCCTTAAAAACATATCCTGATATTTGGGATCATGCGGCAGATGCAGGCGGTCGCGCTCACTAGCCAGAAGCTCGGTTACCCAGTAGGTGTCAATACACTTGGGTTTACAGGGAGCGCTGCGGGTAATGCCGGAAAGGTTGTCACGGTAAATGTAGACAAATTCCGGGATCCGGCAGGCTTTTTTTACAGCGGGATAGATCAAGAAAACGTTGATCGTATCCTCGAACCAAAAGCCTTCCGGGAAGCAAAGATTTTGAAAAATTTCGCTCCTGAAGACCTTCAACCAAGGGAAACCGCTCAGATTTCCCGCGGGACACATCCTGGGCTCTCTCTCTTCCATACATGGATGTTTAGTTAAAAGAGCTCCGGAAAGGAAATAATAAGAACCTTCGACAATATCGGCGTCATACTTTCCGGCAACATCCATCCAATACTGAACGGCTCCATCCGAAAGTGCGTCGTCGGAATCCAAAAAGGCGATGTATTCCGCCTCTATCTCTTTCAATCCGGTGTTCCTCGCTCCTGAAATGCCCCTGTTTTCCTGATGGATGACCGTAACACGCGGATCCTCCGCATACTCGTCGGCTATTCGAGGCGTGCTGTCCGTGGAGCCGTCATCTATCAGAACGACCTTGTAGGAGTAGCTGGTTTTCTGACCAAGGACTGAATCCATGCACTCCCGCAGATATTTTTCGACATTATATGCCGGAACAATGATCTGGAGGTCATAACGGAAGGGTTTTTTGAGCCTGTTTTCCGCGAAGCAGCCGCCTGAGGGTCTTGGAGAAAAGGCCTGAAGGAACCTCTCTGCATCTTCAGCGCTCATATTGACCGTTTTATGAAAAAATGGGGCAGCAAACGGATAGGCAAAAAGAAAACATTTTCGTTTTATCTGCTTCAGGGCTCGTACCGCCGTTTTGAAGAGATCACTCAAGTCAGCACCGTAATCAATGGTTTAAAGCAAAAATCAATATTTAGGTAGCCGTTCAGTAGACCAAGTCAAGTTATTTCTTCAAATCAGGATCTGCCTTCAAAACTTCAGGATCGACTTCATAAATGTTGAAATAGGGGGTTTTATGCTTCAAAGTCATTCCGGCCGGAGGGTTTCTCCTGAGTCTTTTCAACTCTTCCTTGGGGATCTTCAATCGTGAAGCACTGAAATCCAATTTGTTGAGGATCAGGAACACTCCAGGCTCTTTGATCTGTTTCAGAGACGAAATGTATCTGTAGTTGCGGTTCGTGTAGCCGGAATAGTAGTCTATGTGGTAGTCGAGGTTCCTGTCCGCGATATAGATCCGGGTGTCGGGATACTCCGAAAGAAGCAGAGAGACGGATCCTTTCTGTTCGGCTCTGGTATTTTTGAAATAACGGCTCTCTCTGACCGAAAAATAGACGTTGCTCACAAATATTGCCAAAAAGATCAGGCACGCCGGAACAAGTACACCCTTTTTCCCGGTTTTTATGAGGTCGGAAAGAAGGATCGCGCACACCGCGCACAGCGGAAGTACAAAAATCACGGCATATCTGTTGTTTCTTATCAGGGTCGTGTAGGGCGAAAAACTTGTCGGCACGAACGACATGAAGATGAGATATGAAACGAACCAGATAAGGAAAATGAGCTCTTTGCCGGGCTTTTTCAGGCACCATTTCGCAATGCAGGCGATGATCGCGGCAACGGTAAAGTATCCGCCGAAACCGAATCTGCGCCAGTTGGCAAAATTCCCTGTCGTGAAGACCGTCCTGACATAGAAAAAAAGGTCTTTGGGATCGACATCGGTCATTCTGTTCTGATATTCGACCCCCTCTCTGCTGATCGTGACGTAGTAAAAGAAATCGTTGTGGATCTTGAGATAAACCAGCCCCTGCAGCGCCGGCGGTATCAGCGAACAGAGCGCCGCAGTCAAAACCCAGAGAACGGTTTTTCTGTTGAAACCCTTTTTGTACCAGAGATAAAACGATGCCAGCGGAGCTATGAAAAGCCCCGTCGTCCTGGTGAAAAATATACACCCTATCGCAAAACCTCCTATGACGAACCAGCGCAGCCGCTCCGTGTTTGCCCCTTTTTGAAACGCGTAGACCGTCAGCAGAGTGAAAAAATCGAGCGGAGCCGCGACCTGAAGAAAGTTGGCATAGGTAAGGATTATCGGGAATGTCGTGTAAAAAAGTACCGCGGTCACGGCCGTAAACCTGTCCGTCTCCTCCTCCACGATCTTATACGCAAGCCATACAGTCAGAACACCGTAGACCATCGTCGGCAGAGTCGAAGTGTAGTCGTTGACACCGAACATTTTGTAGAGAAGCGCAACCGGCGCAAATACCACCCAGCGGATAAAGAAAATAGTCTTCGCCGCAAAATCCCCGTTGGCGAATCTGTTGGCAATAACACTGTAGGTAAAATCATCGCCCTGAGAGACCCCCATGAAGGTGACCATTCGCATTATGAATGCAAAAACCATCAGAAAGTATACAGGGTCATAAGACCAGCGCTCTACTTTTTGCGTTATCTGCCGGGCATTATTCAACATCTCGCAATGTCCGCAACACTATTCTTTCGCCTTCACGCGGAATACCGACATCAGCTTTCCGCTCCACTTGTTGCCCAGACAAACCGAAATCAGAATTGCAATCAGGAAAGCGGCAGTGATATTTACAGCCACACCGTAAGACAATACTCCGATCTTATTGAGATATTTCACAATAAAACCGTGGATCAGAAAGATTGTCAGGGTGTTTTGGCCTATTGTCGAAACAAACGGGATCCGCCTTTTCGGAGTCCAGACAAGCAGAAAAAGAATCCAGCAGCAGGGCACCGCCATCGTAAAGAGACGGATGTGCGGACCGTACTTCAGCTTTTCGTAAGGATATGAGCCGTAAAGGATCTGCTGGTCCATATCCATGATGACCAGAACGGCCGCTGCAGCAAGTACTAAAATTAGAGAAAGCGCTTTTGTCGTGGTGTTTGCCGGCACCCTCTTTTCCGATTTTCCGTAGTAAAAACCGCCCAAGAAGAAGGGCAGAAAGACGAAGAAACGCGACAAACTCATGTGATAAGATATGGTCTTGTCATACCCGGCAAGCAGCGCAATAACTGCTGAACCTGCCAGAAAAAGATACTGCGAACTCCTTTTTTTGCAGTCGAAAAGAGGGATCAGCGCATGGTAGAAAAACGAAACCATCAGAAACCACATTATCCAGTACGGGCGGCTGAACTGAAGCACGAAACCGCCATTTTTCCCAAGGACAAAAAACTCGAAAAGCAGGTAAAGCAGCTGGAAGACCGCATACGGCAGAACTATGCTCTTCAAGATCTTCGCCGGATTGAATTTTGCGAAATACCCCATCACAAAAATGAAAACCGGCATATGGAACGAGTAGATGACATTGTATGCCGCTTTAACTGTGCTGTCGCCCAACTTCGGTTCCAGAAGATGCGCGAAAACGACCAGGAAAATCAAAAAAAACTTAATGTTATCAAAGAGGTAATCTCTTTCACGCATGATCAGGTCTCCTGTAGCTTGTTCCAACAACTATTCCGGAACGCCGCTATCGGAATTTCGTTGCGCCGCCTATCGATATCTCGAAATTTCGATATTCCAATATTTCGACAAAGAATCAGCGGCGCCAAAAAAAGAATTATTTCTGAATTTCCAAATATTTTTCAAGTCCCTTCTTGAGAACGGTCATCGCTCTCTTCGTCTTCTCTTCGTTGAGGACGAACGCGATCCTTGCTTCGTTTCTGCCAAGTCCCGGAGTCGAGTAGAAACCTTCCGCCGGAGCGAGCATAACGGTTTCGCCGTTGTAGTCGAAATCCTGAAGCATCCAGATAATAAAATCCTCCGCGTTTTTGACCGGAAGTTTGATTACGATATAAAAAGCACCGTTCGGAACTCTGAAATCGACATTCGGCATCTCTTTGAGCGTTGCAAGGACAGCGTCTCTTCTTCTCTTATATTCGCTTACAACTGTCTCGTAGTATTTGTCGTCGAGATCTGCCGATTTGACAGCCATCATCTGGTCGATCGTTGGCGGACAAAGCCTTGCCTGACCGTATGCCAGAGCTGCCTTCATGATCTCCTTGTTGTAACTTACGAAAGCGCCGATCCTTGCGCCGCAGGAAGAGAATCTCTTTGAAATACTGTCCATAACGACGACTCTCTCCTTCGCCTCTTCGAAGCTGAGAAGGCTGACATGCTTTTCGCCGTTGAAAATGAATTCGCGGTAAACTTCGTCGGCAAAGATGAAGAGGTCTTTTTTGATCGCGAGCTGGACGATCTTCGAAAGTTCTTCTCTCGAATAGACCTTTCCTGTCGGGTTGTTCGGGTTGCAGATCATGACTGCTTTCGTGTTCGGGGTCACGAGCTTTTCGATCTCTTCGACTGCCGGGATCTCCCAGTCGTTGTCGATTTTTGTCGTTATCGGAACGATCTTTACGCCTGTTGCGGTCGCAAAACCGTTATAGTTCGTATAGAAAGGCTCCGGAATGAGCACTTCGTCGCCCGCATCGAGGCAGACGGTGAAAGCCATGATGATAGCTTCGCTTCCTCCGGTCGTTACCATGATGTTGTCGCGGGTGAGCGGGATGTCGTATCTTGCGTAGTATTTTACAAGTGCGTCCTGATACTCTGGAATACCCTGGCTCGGTCCGTAAGCGATGACTTTTGTCTTGATTTCACCCAGAACCTTGAGCATCTCTTCGGGAGTCTCTACGTCGGGCTGACCGATATTGAAGTGGTAAACCGTTTTTCCCTTCGCCTTCGCGTCGTTCGCGTAGGGAGCAAGTTTTCTGATCGGTGAAAGGGGCATCGACTGTCCTCTGACGGAAATTTTTCTCATAATTTTCTCCTTAATCGGTTAATAAAGAAAAATACTGCGGCATTTAATCAGCCGTACAGACAAAAGCAAGAAAAGTTGTCGAATTTCAAGCCTGTATCGCAGGACTCCGTCAAACCGGGAAAACAGCCATAAAAATGAGGCAGTTGACTTCGAATACCGGTATCCGGCATTACATTATTCAGGAAATGCGAAAGATTTTACGCGCCTTTTCCGGATTGGAAAATTAGAGAGCCGACTGGTTGATAACGCCGATCGCGTCAAGGTCGAAGCCTGCGCTGCCGGTCGTAGGATACGGATCATAAATTTTGTTGCCCATCGTGTCGAGGACGGAGCCGTCGCCGATGATGTCGGTGATTTTGACGTGCGTGATCGCATCGATGTCGAGATCGTCGTCATCGATCGTTTTGAGCTCGTCAAGATCGAAGAGCGTCCCCTTGCCCTGCATGAACTGAGTCGCAAGGCCGTGGATCAGCTGCCAGTCGTGTGTTCCGAACGCTCCGACCGGATTTGCGCCGAGATAGAAGTTGTCGAATGTGAAGAAATGCTCGCCGTCGCTGCTGACGGAGACCTTCGCAAGCTCCCAAAAGCCGTCGATTGCAGAATTTTCAAAGACCGCGAAGTCCGCGCCCTCACCGTTGGTGATAGGTTTGGAGAATGTCATCGTGATTTCGCCGCCGCTGCCGAGACAGACGATGTCGTAGGAATCTCCGACTGCTGCGCCCAGAGCCTTGTCCGGTGTCTGCCACCCTTCATCGACACTTCCGCCCGGGATGTAGTTTTCATATCCGGTCGCCCAAGCAACGATCTTCGTATCGTCCTTATCGATCGATTCGTCAAACTCTTTGAAGAGCATCGACCAGGGAGAACCGCCGCAGGAATCGGTAAGATCCGTCGGATCTTCGTGAGCCGCCGAAGGAACGTTTACTGCCGCCTCTTCGCTCTCAGCGTTGAATGCTACCTGGCAGTAGTATGTGTTTTCTTCGTAAAAAACGATGTCGAATTTGCTCCAAAGCCCTGCATTCCACTGGTTTGTTGCAGCGTTATGGGCAATGATCACGTTGTTGTCCGTATCGATCCGGGTGATTTCAAAAATGCTGGCATCGCCGTAACCCGACTGATACCACTTGTCGTTTGAGATGACATGGCGCATTCCCCAGTCGTCATGATACTTTCCGACGTAAGGGTGCAGAGAAACAGGTTCAGGTTCTTCCGGATCGTCGTCCGTCGCAGGTTCATCGTCTGTTACCGGCTCATCGTCTGTTGCAGGCTCATCGTCTGTCGCGGGTTCGTCGTCTGTTGCAGGTTCGTCGTCTGTTGCAGGCTCGTCGTCTGTCGCAGGCTCGTCGTCCGTCGCAGGTTCGTCGTCTGTTGCTGGTTCGTCGTCTGTCACGGGTTCGTCGTCCGTCGCTGGCGTAACATCGGAATCAGGTTCGTCTTTGCTTGATCCGCCGCACGAAACAAAGAGTGCAAGAGATAAAACAAGCACCAGAATGAAGATAGGTTTTTTCATTTCTTCCTCCCTAAAAAAGAGACAATAATACGGAAAAATTGTGAAAACCTTGAAATCGCAATTTTTCCCTCCTCGGGGTACTCATTACTGAGCTCTGGACTGGCGTATCCGGCTTGGCTTTCGCCTACACGGTTGCGGGACAGCATCGGAATTGCACCGATTTCCGTCGGGTCCGGCTCGTGGGACAGACTCTAACCGCAGAAACAGCTAAGTCAACAATATTCGGGGAATTTCACCTCACCTGCATTCCGTGTAGGTTCCCGGTGTACCGCCCTCCTCCTCCGACTGGCACAATTTTCCGGATTTATCCTGATTCGCTGAAAAACCCTTTTCCGTTTTGATTTTTGATGAATCAAACTCCGCCGCAGTTACTGTTTCACCGTTTTGGCCGCAGAGGATCTGAACGCTTTCAGCCGCCGTAAGACCGCCGTCCGCGATGGTCGTATCGTCGACTTTGAGCCAAAGCGCTCCTCCCGCTGCAATTTCTGTGAAATCGGCCTCGTTTCCCGTTATGACCGCGAGCTCGCCTGGCTTCAGGACCATACTCCGGGAAGAGTCCGCAGGAGCCAGAGGATCGACACCTTTGCCGTCGTTTTTGTCGTCGATAAGGCATCCTGTAAGATCGAAATGCATCGAGCCGCTGTTAAAAATTTCAACAAATTCAAAGTTTTTCTGTGGTTCCCCGTTCGGAGAATGCATCACCTCTGAGATGATGATATGCGGCTTGGCGGCAGTTGTCGCAATATCCAGCGACTCCCTTTTGATGCCGGTCTTGGTATATAAAGTCAGCTCAAAGGTGTAGTTTTTTTCAGGCTGAAGCGAATCGATAACCACTTCGCAGCTGACATCGCAGATAAAAATCCTGTTCTCCAACGCACCTGCGATCGCTCCAGTATCTGCAATTTTCAGTCTGACCGAGCTGTCATCGGTCTCGGTTTTGACCTGAAGATGCGTATCGTGAGGTTCAAGGCCGGGAAGTTCGATTTTTATCTCTTCAAGGATCGTATTTCTTTCAATAGCCCGGGCGTTATGAATCGTAAAAGCCTCTACAGGAGAATCGTAAACAAAGACAAACAGCTCGTCTAGTCTCAATAGATCCAGAGGTTTAGGAACAATGTCAGAGAAGTTGAAGCTAACGGGCGAATCAAATTCGACAGCGACCGCTGAGCTTTTGGTATCGTCGGGAACAACGGTTTTCACCTCAGGAAGCCTGCCGCCGGTTTCATAGCTAAGATCGATCGTCTCCCTGTTTTCGGTAAAGCCGCTTCCTGCCATAAGCGGTCTGTTGTCGAAGGATTTGAGAGCCGACGTTATCTTTATATTCAGGAAATTTTTCTCAGGCAGAGGAGGCAAGACCTTTATCTTATTATCAGAAACCGACACCAGAGGAATATCCTCGCACTCTTCGCAGGAGACGGAAAAACCCGAAAGCGAGTATTCGTTCACCGGCATGTTGAACTCGAAAACCAGCTCCTCCTCCGGGAAGTAAAGGCGTTCTTCCGGCCGGCTTACACACAAAAAAGGCTCGTAGTTATTCTTTTCAGGAGGCTCTATCGAGCACGAGACTCCGGCGATAAACGTCAATAAAATCAAACATATCGCCTTATTCATTTTTATCCTCCCGGCATGAATTCAGATCAAATCCTGCATGAGCCTTGAGCCAGCCCAGATTTTTTTTGTTCATCACCTCGAACAGGATCCTTTTTTCCGCCGGGATATCGATTTTCAGCTCGTCGACAGCACGGAGCATCGCAGCAAAAAAATAGATATTGCTCAATCTATCGACCATATCGATACGCAGGAAGTACAGCTTCTGCTCCTGTTCCCCGAACCTTATCATGTCTGAATTATACAATAATTTCGACATGTTAAACGAGATCTTGCCGCCGATTTCATAGCTTGTGAGATCTCCGTAGGTCGTGTTGTTGTCGTCCGGTCCTACCGTCACGTAATCCTTTCCGACGGCGATATTGTTCTTTTGGTAAAGGTAGAGCTTCTCGTCGTTTTTGTACTTCCCCCAGACGCTGACTTCAGGCAGAAGTCCTGCAATTCGCGTCCTTTTTCTTGATGAAACAAGCGACTCCTCAAGGTTGTTCAGCGATTTCAGACTCTGACGGAGCATCTCGTCGAGCGTTGTACAGCTGTAGAGCTCTTCAAGCGTCTCCGAAGTGAGATTTTTGTCCCTCAGATATGCAGCCAGCGCCTCTAGCGGGCTCTCCGCGCCAAAAAGCTCCGCATCAGTCCAGACTGGCAGGAGGCTTGCTCCAATCAATATAAAAATCATCCCAAAACGGCTCGTCTTCCTCTTCATAGTTGATAAATTCATCCTCGGGATCATCCTCCTCAAAATCAAAGGGTGAATAAAATTCGTCAATAAAATCCGACGGGACATTGTCCGGATCATCGGTCGAATCAAGGTATTCGTTGACCTGGTTTCTTATCTCATCGAGCTCCTCTGCTGACAAAAATGTAAACGATCTAGCCGGAACAAAACTTTTCCTAAGATTTTTCGAGGAGTTGATGTCGATCGAAAAGTTGCAGAAAAAACTGTAAAATACCCTCTCGTTTTCATTTCGGACGTCAAACTCGAAATCTATTACAAGGCTAAAAACATACAAAAAAATATACATCGGACCGATAGTAAATACACCGCCGGGCAAATCAAATTTTTCAAAAAATATTATCTTAAATCGCTACTTTATAATAAAAAATAATCGCCATTGCGATAGACAAAGCGATAAAAAAGAGAATTACAACTATCTTGACAACGCTGTTCAACTCTTTAAAATCAGCAATCTATATTTAATTGTTCATGCGGGGCTATCGATGCAAAGAGAAAAAATTGAATTGGCACTGACATTTGATGATGTTTTACTGGTTCCACACTATTCAGAAGTTATTCCGCGCGATGTCAACATCTCGTCGCGTCTTACTGACACGATTTTTCTGAACACCCCCTTCCTAAGCTCGGCGATGGATACCGTCACGGAGCTCGACACCGCGATCGCGATGGCGCGCCAGGGCGGAATGGGAGTGATCCACAAAAATATGACTGTCGACGAGCAGGCAAGGATGGTGCAGATGGTCAAGCGCTCGGAAGCCGGAGTCATCACCAATCCGATAACGATTTCGCCCGACAAGTCGATCCACGACGCGCTGGATCTGATGCTGACCTACAAAATTTCGGGTATTCCAGTCGTTGACGGAGAAAAGCTCGTCGGGATCATCACGAACCGAGACCTGCGTTTTGAATCAGACCTTTCGAAGCGCGTAGGCGACCTGATGACGACAAAGCTTGTGACCGTCCGCGAAAACTTCCCTATGGAGGAGGCAAAGAGCCTGATGCACGCCCACAGGATCGAAAAGCTGCTGGTTGTCGATAAAAAAGGGGCGCTGGTCGGACTCATCACGACACGCGACATCGAAAATCAGGAGAAGTTCCCGAACTCGGCGAAAGACCGCTACGGCAGGCTCATCGTCGGCGCAGCAGTAACCCCGACGAATGTAGGCTACGAGCGTGCTGACGCGCTGGTCAAGGCGGGAGTCGACGCCCTCGTTCTTGATTCCGCGCACGCTCACTCCAAGAATGTCGTCACCGTTGTGCGCGACTTCAGGAAGCTCTATCCGGATGTCTCGATCATCGCAGGGAATATCGTCACGGCAGAGGCAGCCGAAGCACTCTACTCGGCAGGCGCAGATGTCGTCAAAGTAGGCATCGGACCCGGCTCGATCTGCACTACCCGCGTTGTCGCAGGCGTCGGTTATCCGCAGCTTTCGGCGATCCTGAATGTTGCCGAAGTAGCACGCAGATTCGGCAAGACGATGATCGCTGACGGAGGCATCAAGTCATCCGGCGATATCGTCAAGGCTATGGCGGCAGGCGCCGACGCAGTCATGATCGGCAGCATGTTCGCAGGCACCGCCGAAGCACCAGGCGAAATAGTCCTTTACCAGGGCAGGACATACAAAATGTACCGCGGAATGGGCTCGCTCGGCGCAATGAAGGAGGGCAGCAAGGACCGTTATTTCCAGGATTCGATCTCGGATGTAAGCAAGCTCGTGCCGGAGGGCATCGAGGGCCGGGTCGCCTACAAAGGTCCGATCGCGGACACGATCTACCAGCTTGTCGGCGGTCTGAAATCGGGCTTCGGGTACCTCGGAGCGCCGGATCTTGCGACGCTGAGAGAGCACGCAAGGTTCGTTCAGATCACGAATGCAGGCTACCGCGAAAGCCATGTTCACGACGTCACGATTACGAAAGAGGCTCCGAACTACAGAACGGAGCAGTAGTTCCCGTTAACCCGCACAAAGGGAGTTATTATGAGCAATCAGGATTTTCTCGGACATCCTAAGGGTGTTTTCGTACTTTTTTTCACCGAGCTTTGGGAGCGTTTTTCATTCTACGGGATGAAGGCTATCCTTGTCCTCTACATGGTCGCAAGCGTTGAAAACGGAGGTCTCGCATGGACTGACGAGAAGGCTCTCGCGATCCTCGGCTACTACCAGCTCCTGGTCTACGTCATGTCGGTTCCGGGAGGGATCGTGGCGGACAAGCTGCTCGGACAGCGCAAAAGCGTACTTTTCGGCGGAGTCCTTCTCTGCCTGGGTCACCTTCTGATGGCTTACCCGCCGATCTGGGCATTCTACGGAGCGCTGACCCTCATCATTCTCGGCGTCGGACTTCTCAAACCGAACATCTCGACGATGGTCGGCGAACTCTACCCGGAGGGCGACCCGAGAAAGGACTCCGGCTTCACGATCTTCTACATGGGCATCAACGTCGGCGCTTTCGCGGCAGGTATCGTTGTCGGCTGGCTTGCCTACAAATTCGGCTGGCACTGGGGGTTCGGAGCTGCCGGCGTCGGGATGCTTATCGGTCAGATCGTCTACGCCTGGGGACAGAAATACCTCGGCACCGCCGGGATACTGCAGAAAAATACAGAGAGCGTAGCAAAAGTCGAAAAGCAGGAGCTTACACCGCTTGAAAAGCGCAAGATAGGTCTTGTCATCTTCTCGTTCGTCATCGTGATCGTCTTCTGGGCCGCATACGAACAGGCAGGCGGACTTTTGAACCTCTACACCGACCGCTACACTGAGCGCAACTTCCTCGGCTTCGAGATCCCGGCAGCATGGTTCCAGTCGCTGAACCCGCTTTACATCATGATTTTCGCACCGCTTGTCGCCTCCTTCTGGATCTTCCTTGCAAAACGCAAAAAGGAGCCGTCGACAATCGCGAAGATGGGTCTCGGCACTGTGATCCTGGGCGTAGGCTTCATTTTTATGGTGTTCGCATCGCTTGAGCGCGGCGCCACATGGACTCAGGCGGCCGATGCGACCGCAAAAAGCAGTGCGCTCTGGCTCTGCCTCGCCTACTTTTTCAACACGATCGGCGAACTTGCGCTTTCGCCGGTTTCGCTTTCTTTCATCACGACGATGACACCGAAGCGGATAACCTCCCAGATGATGGGCTGGTACTTCGCAGTTACCGGAGTTGCCGCGTGGCTGGCATCCAAAATAGGTACGCTTGCGGATGTTTTCGGCGAGCTTGCCGTCTTTACGATGATCGCCGCATTCACCATTCTCTGCGGAACTCTGCTGATGCTTTTCTCCAAGAAAGTCAATAAGATAGCTGCAATAGCAGAAGAATAATTTTCGCTAGAATCTTAAAAAAACTTCAGGTTCACTCGTCGTTTTCGTGCCTCAGGCAGCGGATGACGTTGGCAAGGACACGTTTCCTGGCCGCGATCGTCTGGCTCTTTTTGTACTCCTCGTGGCTTGCTCTGCCCGATCGGCTTTCAAGGTAGCTCTCCTCGTCCAGGATCTGGACCTCGAATGGAAAAAAGAAGCGGTACGGTGCCGAACGGCGCGGATTCATCGGGTTGTCGATCGTGATCAGATGACGCGTCGTGAGCTGGACAGAAGAGTACATCGTTGACGAATAGATGTTCTGCTCCTCGATGATCTTCTTGGTAATCTTTGTTCTCTCCTCCTGCGGGATCTCGAGCATTTTTTCAAGCATTTCAGCAACCTGCTGTTCTGTCATATTTGCGAGTTCGGGATCTTTGCTGAGAGCCGTCGCCCCCTCGATAAAACGCGGGATGTTTACCGCGTTGTTGCGGGTGCGGCTCGGCTTGACATTCGCAAAGGCGAGGACGTGGTTCGTGGCGAAATAACGCAGAACAAGGATGATGTCCAGCTTGTTGTAGGTGACGATCCTGACTCCGACCTGGTCAAAAATATCGGCAGTGACATTCTCTTTTTTGTGAAGGAGCTTCAAAATCGTGCTTTCGCGGGTCTTTTCGCTCTTGATCTCGAACAGTCTGAGTTTTATAGCCTCCTTGCCGCTTCCGATGTAGTACCCGCTCTGGGCGTTTCCGAAAAGATGCCTGCTGAACCTCTGGAAAATCTGGTCGCGGATCGTCGGCATAAAGCTCTTGGCGAGGTCGTTTTCAACGTGGGTTATCGTGTGGGCCACCCTCAGGACAGCACAAGCCCAGGCCTGATCGAGCGTCCTCTTTTTTTCGGAGGCCATGACCAGGAACGAAAGGACATCGCTGTTATTCGCGATCTGAGGCGGCATGACGAACGAATCGCCTTTTCCTTCAGGATCATCCAGAAGGTAGGTCGAGATGAAGGCCTTTGCCTCGTTGAGGATCGCCCTGACTGTGTCGGCGACCTCAGGGATAGTGATGTCATAGCCGTAATTCTGGATGAAATTCAGCGCAGCCTCCGGCGTGTGCGCGTTGATCCTGCCGATATCTATGAAGCTTCTCTGAGAAAAAACATTATCAAAAAGCTCAAACGGAAAGGTCAGCAGCTCGTTTTTTATCTTTTCAACATCCTGCAAGTCAACTACTCCTTAAATATCCCAAAACTTCAGAAGGTCGGTCTTATCGGGAATCTTGATATCGATAAAACCGTTCACCGGAGCTCTCTCCAGCTCGATCTCGCCGGCCGAGGCGATCTTGAAGTAGACCTTGACCTCGTCTCCGGGCTCTACTCCAATGTCGCGATATCCGAGCCTGAGAGTCATCGTTCCGTCGAACGACGCACTCCCCGCCCCCAGGATCTCTGCAAGATAGCCCGACTCGCGGCTGAGGTGCAGAGGAAATTCGGCGCACTCCATCCTGACCATCGGCAGCTTGAAGCTGATATCGCGGTCATGGACCAGAAAACCCTTCAGAAGGTACTTTTGCGCCTCGAAAAAATCAAGCTTCTCGGCGAACTTGAAGCGTAAGTAGAGGTTTTCCCGGTCGTAGCCGAAGTCGATCCTGTCAAAAAGCCTGATCGAATTGTACATGGAACCGCCCGCACGTCTGCAGCATTCAAGCGTACCGCATCCCGCCCAGTCGTAGAATCCTGACTTCCCGCTTACCGGCGGAGTTATCAGATTTGTCGGCATCGCGAGATGCAGCTGCGTCTCGTTCGACATGATCGGAAGATCGAGAAAAGTCGGATAGACGACATCAAGAAGGTTGTAGACGCGTCTCAGATTCCGTCTGAAAAGCCGGTCGAAAAGCCAGTCGTTCTCGGTCGAAAACTGCGGACCGTACCACCAGAACCAGTCGCTCCCCTCGGCCCTGTGCAGCGAACGCATGACCTCCTCGTCAAGATACGGCTCGACATTGTTGCTTTTCCTGTAATCTTCGTAAAAGTCGCGGACACGCTTAAGATACTCCCAGGCGAGGTTGTCTTCGCGGTTGCCTATCCAGATCTCATAGTTTCCGTTGATCCAGGAGCCGGAAAAGAGCTTTGCAACAGGCTTCTGCTGATCTTCAGGAAGTCCGGATACGATGTCGCCGAAGGTCGTGACCTCGATGTCTCCGCAACCCGCAAGGCGTCTGAAGAGCTCGGTCAAAAAGAGTTCCCCGTTCTGAGGATAGCTTTCCCACGCGTTTTCACCGTCCAGAACGACCGAGACCACAGGCTCCGGATGATTTTTAGGAAGGCTTGACGCGATTTTCCGGACACTTTCGATGAAAGAACCGACCGCCTTGACTGGATCCATTTTTGAGAAGGAAAAGCCTATCAGATCTGACAGATATTTATCTCTGAAAAAGCCGAAAAGCCGGTTTTCTCCGTCGATTTTCAGAAGATGCGGACGATAGATCACCCGTGTTTTGTCACTCTCGCCCAGCGATTTCATTATTATCGCCTCGTCGGTCGCGAGCCACTTCACGCCTGCCTCAAGAGCCGCCCCCAAAATTTCCGGGCAGACAGAACCCTCGGCTGGCCACATTCCGCAGAGTTTGTTCGACCAGGTCTCTTCCGCGTATCTTTTGCCTTCACGAAGGTGCCACTTTGCATCCTCAGGATAGGACATGCGACTCGGCAAAGGTTGATCCGTACTACGTTTCGCGATATCCGTATCGTAAACCAGAGGAAAAATCGGATGGTAAAACGGCGTGAACGAGATCTCTATCTTTTTTTCGTCGAAGAGCCTTTTGTATAGCGGGACTATCTCCCCGACCAGCGATTTTTGGATCTCTAAAAGCTCCGATTTCTCTTCAAGCGTAAAACCCCGGTCCTTTTTGTCGAAATCGGTCAGCCGCGGATATCTCTTACGTGCTGTAAAGCCGAACCATTTGAGGTTGAAGAGCACCTGCAGATCCAAAATCTCGGCATTGTCGAAAAGGCGCGTGATCTCGCTCCAGTCGAGCTCCTTCTCGTATCTGAGCCTCTTCTGCAGAAGCTCGTTGTAGCGAGGCGAAGTCTCGACCAGACGCTCCCAGTTCAGCATAAAAAAGTTTCGGAGAACGAAAGCCTTCTGCTCGTCGTTCATCTCCTCCGGATTCATCTCGGAGTGTTCAAGCCAGCTGTCGGTAGCGCCGTTTTGCGCATAGTCGGCAAGCTGCTCGAGAAGAGAGGGAACGACGTTGATAACGCCGCGGACTCCGTGCTCCGCCATAACGCTCGGCAGATCATAGTAGCCCTTCAGCGCATGAAGCCGCACCCAGGGCATGAGATACCTGTTTTGAGTCGTATCCTTGTAATACGGCTGGTGCATGTGCCAGAGAAAAACAAGTTTTGTCATGATTTTTTAGTTCCCAGCTTGAAAATTGAACCCTTTCGGAACAACGACGATACCTTCATCGGTCACGAGAAGACCGCGGGAACGATCCTTTTCAAGATCGAAGCCTATCTGGGTGTCCGGCGGAATAACTACATTTTTGTCGACGATCACGTTCTGCAGTCTGCAGTAGCGGCCTATCTCGACGTCGTTCATGATAACGCAGCGGTCGATCTCGGCATAGCTGTAGACGCGGACTCCGGGCGAACATACCGAGTAACTGACCTGACCGCCGCTGATGAGGCAACCCTCGGAGATAAGCGAGTTTGTCGCGATACCCATCCGTTTCATGTCAGAATCGGCATAGACGAATTTTGCAGGCGGCATGTAGATTTTCGGGAAACCGAAGATCGGCCAGTTCCGGTTGTAGAGGTTGAATTTCGGCGTTTCCGAAACCAGATCCATGTGTGCGTCGAAGTAACTTTTGATGGTCCCGACATCGCGCCAGTAGGGCGTTTCATACTCGTTTCCGTTCGGCAGAGGTATCTGGTTGCGCAGAAAGTCATAGACATAAACCTTTTTGTGCGGATAGATCGCGGGGATGACATTCTTGCCGAAATCGTGTTCGCTTGAAGAATCCATCGCGTCGCTGACGACCGCGTTCACAAGCGTCTCCGTCGAAAAAAGGTAGTTGCCCATACTGACCAGCGCAAGGTCGGGCTTGCCTGGGATCGGCTTCGGGTTTTTCGGTTTCTCTTCAAAGCCTATCATCCTGTAGTCGCTGTCGATCTCGATCACGCCGAAGGCGCTCGCCTCCTCGATAGGAACAGGCATCGCTGCAATCGTCATATCCGATTTTTTCAGGACATGGTATGAATACATCTGCGAGACATCCATCTTGTAGATGTGGTCGCCGCTGAAGACAAAAACCTGCTGCGGAGAGACATCCCTGATGAGGTTCAGGTTCTGGTATATCGCATCGGCACTGCCGAGATACCAGTTGCTGCCTGTACGCATCTGCGCCGGGACCGAATCGACATACTGGTTGATCGTCGGGGAAAGCGTCCAGTTCCTGGCGATGTGCTGGATCAGCGAATCCGCTTTGAACTGAGTCAGAACCTTGATCTGCATAAAACCGGAGTTGACGAAATTGCTCAGGACGAAATCGATGATCCGGTAGCTTCCGCCGAACGGAACCGCAGGTTTAGCTCTATCCATTGTGAGCGGAGAAAGTCTTTTGCCCTGCCCGCCGGCAAGAATCATTACGAGTGCATTGGACACGGAACCCTCCATTTTGCGGTGAAATAAACCCTACAGACGGGTTATAGCATATTTTTGTAAAAATCGCTAAATATTATTAGACTTTTAAAAAAAAATGATAATACTTACCCGTCGTATCTGTCAAAGCGTTTGCCGAGACAGGTTTATTATTTCTTTTTATGTGGAGGGAAAGATGAGATTTATCGCTATCGCTGTTTTCGCTATGCTTTTCGCAGTTTCATGCGGATCCGCAGAGAAAAAGGCTGAGACCGCTCCTGAGGCTGCTCAGGCTCCGGCTGCCGAGGCAACAGAGGCTCCTGCTGAAGCTGCTCCGGCTGCTGAAGCTCCGGCTGAAGAGGCTGCTCCGGCTGCTGAAGCTCCGGCTGAAGAGGCTCCTGCAGAGGAAGCTCCGGCTGAAGAAGCTGCTGAATAGTCACCTTTTCCCAATTTCTTAAATCAATTTATCTCTTATCTTGGTTTAGGGAATTGGGTATTTTTTTATCCTGGATCTGCATAACAGCGAAAATCGTCATGATTACGATCGAGGCGATCGCCTCTGTCGCGGCGAAGGAGAGCCAGATCCCGTCAAGTCCCCATATTTTTGACATCACGACTCCGCATACGACGATAAGCAGTACACCGCGCAAAAGCGATGTCACGGAGGCGCTTCTGGCCGCTCCGATCGCCGAAAAGAAGGTCGTCATCACTATATTTATCCCGGCAAACGCATAGCCGGTAAAATATAGTTTGAGCGCCCTGTCGGCATAGCCGGCAAGTTCCCTGTTTCCGTCAGCGTTGAAGATCCCGGTGAGCCCGCCTGTAAAACCGAAGGCGACCGAAATCATGATCACTTCAAGCAATACCGCCGTTATAATCCCGAGCCTTAGCAGAGATCTGACCTCGCCTTTTCTGCCGTTACCGAAACTTGTGCTGACAAGCGGCTGCATCCCGTTGGCCAGACCGTTGAAAATCGCTGTTGCAATCAGCGCCAGATTCGCGACGATCCCGTACGCGGCGACACCGAGATTCCCGGCAGCGGCAAGCAGCAGGAAGTTAAAGACCGTGATCGTCACAGCAGACGAGATCTCGCCGACAAAGGCTGAAACACCAAGCCTGCACGAGGCGAAGAGGAGTCCCGGCGAGGGCATGATTTTGTGCAGTCTGACGTTCGATCCGGAACTGAAGATGTGCGTCGAATATATAGCACAGGCGACCAGCGGCGAGATCCCGGTCGCAAGTGCGGCTCCAGGCAGCCCCATTCCGAGCGGGAACATGAAAATATAATCAAACAAGATATTGAAGGCGCTCGAACCTAACGCCGCGACCATCGCGACAGTAGGAGCGTTGTCGTTTCTCGTGAATGCGTTGAATGTGCTGTTGAACATAAAAGCCGGCGTGGCAATAAGCACGATCCTGATATATTTTTCACCTTCGGCGACGATCCCGGGATCGCCTCCCATGAAGGCAAGGACCCGGCCCGGGATAAAAATCCCAAGCAGAACAAACGGTACACTCAAAATGATCTGCCAGACCAGGGCATTAGTGAAATACTCATCGGCACAGCCGCCGGACGCACCCTTTTTCAGTGAAAAGCAGGTCGCGGAACCGATCCCAATCATCGCTCCGATAGCGTAAATGAGGCCGTAAACAGGCAGAACAAGATTGAGGATCGTGATCCCGTCAGCTCCGGAACAGAGCGCAATAAAAAAGGTATCGACAAAAAAATAGGCGGAAACGCCGATCATCGCGGCAACGTTCCGTGTCACATATTCAAAAAAAAGGGAATGCAATTTTAAGACAGTCGGTTTAAATTACGGAATATCCTGGATCCGGCTAGTTCAGCATTCTGATACGCTTGCCGCCGCCGCACTCTTCGGTACCGGTCTGGTCGACCGAGAAGTTGACCGGATTGATGTCCCCGTAGGAGTTCAGGAATTCGACCAGGGCATCACGCAGGGAGACCGAAGTGTCAAGACGCGTCGTGTTTGCTTCCAGCATGAAGAAGCCGCTGCCTCCACGGGCCATGTAGTCGTTCGTCGCCATTTTGAAAAGGACATGCGGCTGCACCAGCTCATAATCCTTGATGACGTATGTGTCGCCAATCTGCAGGCACTTGGTCAGGGCGTAGGAGCCGTGACGCTCCTGGAGCTCAGCGCTCGGGCTGCAGTCGAGCTCGACCCCCAGACCGGCAGCCTGGATCTGCGTCTTGCAGCCTCTGGATGCGGAACGTCTCGCGACATAGTCGAACAGAGACTTAAGCTCTTTTCCGCTCAGGTACATCGTCGTGATCGAGTTTTCGAAAGGAAATACCTCGTAAAGCTTTTCAAGCGTGATGTCGCCAGTCGGAATGTCGGCGCGGATACCCATCGAGTTGGTCACGCAGAACTGCGCTCTCGCCATATCGTGGTTCATCATCGCATCCGTTACCAGATTGCCGAGAGGGCTGTCGCCGCCGCTCGGATCGTTACGAAGGATCGTTGACTCGGCATAGCCGACGATCTTCTGCAGATACTGGGAATAATCAAGGCCGTCCATGTACGGCTTGAGCAGATTGACGATGTTGCCGTCCTCCTGGATCCTGTCGGTAACCGCGTGAGTCGTATATTTGTGCCAGACGATCCGCTTGTTTTGAACCGCGACCTCGAGCTCGCCTACGATCTTCATGTTGACACCGCTGTGGACGATGATCACGTCACGTCCGTCAGGTCCCTTCATGATCTTCGGCGGATCAAGAACGACATGGTGATGACCGCCGAGGATAAGGTCGACTCCCGACACTTTCTCGGCAAGCCGGTAGTCTCCGTCAAGCCCCTGGTGAGTCAGAAGAACAACGATGTCGACCAGAGGCCTGACCATGTTGACATACTTCTGAGTCGATTCGACCGGATCAAGGAAGTTGAAACCAAGCCCCGATCCGATCTGATAGGCGGAATTCAGCGAATTGTCGTTGGCAACGCCGACCACACCTATTCTGAGAGCCCCGCTCATCATTATCATATACGGAGAAACGATATCCATAAGCCCTTTGTTCGAACTTTCCTCAAAGAGATAATTCGAGGTCAGGACCGGGAATCCGCCGACCTTCCGGTATGCCGAAACAAAGCCGGAGGTGCCGTTGTCGAACTCATGGTTGCCGAGAACCATCGCGTCCAGACCGAGCTTTTGGAGCGAGATCAGCTCGACCTCGCCTTTGTAAAGGTTGAACTGCGGCGCACCCTGGAAAGGGTCTCCGCTGTCGAGATAGATCACAGGCACATGGTTCGGTTCATGCTTCCGGCGGATATCATCGATAACCGTTTTTGCACGCGCTACACCGCCTGCATAGACAAGTCCGGGTCGGTAATCCGAGTAGTCACAGACGCCGTCGCGGTTGAGGTCCTCGCTATACCTTCGCGCCTCTGCAACTGCCAGATCGTACTTTTTGTCAGAGTCGTAATTTTCACGGAGGATCAGTTTGCCGTCCGGGCCGATCCATGTCCTGTAATATGGTTCGTAAGGATAATCGCACCTCCTGTTGAAGTTTTTATCGAACACCAGCGCACAGTCGTCAAAAGTGCAGAGACGGTCTTTGTTCAGATCCTCAGACTTGTCGCAAAGCCCGTTGCCGTTGGTGTCCCAGCACATGTAGACCTTTTTGTTGTCCTCCTGAGCCCAGCAGTCTCCGACACCGCAGCCGACGCCTTCGTCGACATCCTCGTCTTTATCGCAGACATCGTTTTCGTTTTTATCCCAGCAGCGCTGGCAGTCCAGGACATCGCACCGGCCGTCCTTGTTCAGGTCTTCAAGAACGTGGTTTTTATCACTTTTTTCCTCGAACGGCAGAAAATAGTCGGGATCAAGATCCTCCTCTTTTTTGTAAACATACTCGCCGTTTTCGTAGACGAGATACTCGCCTGTATCTTCTTTGTACGCACCGTTGCAGTATGAATTTTTGTCATTTTTTTGTTCGACATTGTAATTGTAATCCAGATCCCAGCACGGCTGGTTGTTTGACTCCAGATCCATCTTCCTGTCGAACATATTCGGTTCCATCCAGAACGGAAGGTACTTTGCGTGGGTATCGGTCGTATGGATAAAGACCAGTTTCTGCGGGATATCCGCTTCGACCGGCGCCTCGCCGTAGCTCTTCCCCACACAGGAGGTCACGAGCGCAGCGCCGATCAGGGTAAAAAGAAGAGCTTCAAGCTTCATGGACTACTCTCTACAAAAAAAACTCCAAAGTCAGGATTTCAACTATTCAACAGCCGCTGCAACGATATCATCGGCCGATCTCGGAGCAAGCTGGAAAGCGCTGTAGGAATAGATGAGGATACCGGAAATCGAGTCGAACTCGACACCGATACTTCTGTCGCCAGGGTAATAATAAAGGTCCTTGTTGATCGCAAGGTTCCCGGTGACTTCAAATGCTCCGTGACCGAGGTTGTTGTTGGTAACTGCGACATTCTTTACTTTTACAAGAACGCTTTCATATTTTTCAGCATCCGCACCGTGATTGCCTGACGGCTCCCACTCATCGCCATTTTTTGCATAAGGCGTTGAAATTTTTGAAGGATCGTCGATCTCTGCCGGAGCCGGGAGCTCTGCCGTGCCGAGCTTTTTGATGTTGTCCGTACCGACAAGCGAAATCTGCGTGCTGTCGTAATATTCATCAACCGTTCCGGTGATTTCAAGTTTGTCGCCTACCGCAAAAGCATCGACATCCGCAGTACCTTTTATGAAAACATAAATTCCTGTGTAGGGTTCAGCCTGCGGAATGATTTCAGAGACATACAAACCTTTGATCGCAGTGTTCTCATGCGTCGTGCTATCCTGATTGTAAGCAATCGCGGTAACAACAGATTCGCTGATCTTTACCGTAGAACCCTTGACGACCTCAGTCTTTTGAACCGCTCTGATCGTCGCATCTTCTATTTTTACTTTAAAATCGTCGGTCGATCTCGGAGCAAGCTGGAACGCGTTGAAGGAGTAGATGAGAACTCCAGAAATCGAATCGAATTTGACGCCTTCGCTTCTGCTGCCCGGGTAATAAAAAAGTTCCTTGTTGATCGCAAGGTTCCCGGTGACTTCAAACGCACCGTGACCAAGGTCGGAATTGGTGATTTCGACATCTTTGACCTTTACAAGAACGCTCTCGTACTTTTCAGTATCGGCACCGTGGTTCGCTGTCGGGGAATACTCTTCGTCGACAAGTTCGTAAGGTGTTGCAATCGTTGAAGAATCTGCTATTTCGGCAGGCTCAGGAACATCTGCCGTACCAAGATACAGGATATTCCCGTTGTCCTCTACAGCGATCTGTGAAACCTCATAACGCTCGCTGTAGACTCCGGTGATCTCAAGCTTGTCGCCGACCTTGAACTCATTTACGCCCGCAGTCTTCTTGATGAAGACATAAATCCCGGTGTAAGGCGCAGCCTTGTCGATCAGTTCTGAAACATAAAGACCTTTGATCGACTGGTTCTCGTGGGTCGAATCGTCCTGATTGTAGGCGATCGCCGTAACTACGCACTCAAAGGTGACCTCTGTATCAGCCGGGACCAATCCCATCTGGATATCGACGATCGGACCTTCGATATCTACATCAGTCTCTTCTATGTCGTCGGTGTCAGTCACTGTGTCGCCATCTATCTCAATTTCGTCCGTATCGCCATCAGTAACTGTATCACCCGTGTCAGCCGGGTCTCCGTCGGTAACGGTATCGCCCATATCGGTAGCAGTATCACCGTCCGGTACAGTCTCGCCGCCCTTGTCGCCGCCGCCGCACGCAACAAGAGCAAGGCACGCAAAAATCGCAATAAAAATCAAATAGGTAACTTTTTTCATGATATCCTCCTAAAAAAGTAAAAAACGTTTCCCAAAGCGGACAATTTTACGCATCTTTAAAATAAATGGAAAAAAAAACGGTCCCGGCATTATTTTGCCCTTTTTTATTGACACCAGACAAGTTTTGACTAGAATGGACGGCAATGTTGCGGGGTAGAGCAGCTGGTAGCTCGT
>DBXP01000032.1:26773-38994 GCA_002309575.1 bacterium UBP6_UBA1209
GGTTCAAATCCAATCCCCGCGACCATCTCTTTTCAATCAAATTTCAGTTCGGAGGTTCAAATGAATAAGGCTGATGTGCTTGACTATCATCGTTTACCTGTTCCCGGCAAGCTTGAAGTTGTTCCGTCAAAAATCTGCAGAACACAGCAGGATCTAGCTCTGGCATATACCCCCGGAGTAGCCGTTCCGTGTCTTGAGATCGCAAAAGAGAGCGCTCTTGCCTACGAATACACCGGAAAGGGCAACCTGGTCGGCGTCATCAGCGACGGCTCCGCTGTGCTTGGACTCGGAAACATCGGCGCACTTGCAGGGAAACCCGTCATGGAGGGCAAATCGCTCCTTTTCAAGCGCTTCGCCGACATCAATTCGTTCGATATCGAGGTCGATGAGCATGACCCGGACAAATTCGTTGCGATAGTCAAGTCTCTCGAGCCAACGTTCGGCGGCATAAACCTCGAGGACATCTCCTCTCCGAGGTGCT
Organism: bacterium UBP6_UBA1209; assembly: GCA_002309575.1. Lineage (GTDB taxonomy): Bacteria > UBP6 > UBA1177 > UBA1177 > UBA1177 > UBA1177. Next base: position 27,255 of record DBXP01000032.1, read on the forward strand.
TCGAGATCGAAGAAAAACTCAAGAAAATCATGAATATACCTGTTTTTCACGACGACCAGCACGGAACGGCCGTCATCTGCGCAGCCGGTGTATTGAACGGTCTTGAAGTCGCCGGCAAAAAGCCTGAAAATTCGAAGGTCGTCCTTTCGGGAGTCGGCGCTGCCGGAGTCGCGATCTCGAAACATCTCATAAACTGCGGCTTCAAACAGGAAAACATCTTTGCCTACGACATCGACGGCGTCCTTTACAAGGGTCGAGAGAGCACCGTTTCGCCTCACCACAAATTTCTATTCCGGGACACCAAGGCACGCACGCTTGCAGAGCTTTTCGAAGATGCCGACGTCTTCATCGGAGTAAGCGTCAAGGGCATAGTCAAGCCTGAAATGATAAAGAAAATGGCTCATGACCCGGTAATTTTCCCGATGGCTAACCCTGACCCGGAGATCAGCTACGAAGAGGTAGTCGCGACTCGACCCGATGCACTCGTCGGCACCGGCAGGACTGACTATCCGAACCAGGTGAACAATATTCTCGGTTTCCCCGCGATCTTCCGCGGCGCACTCGACGTAAAGGCTTCGCAGATCACAGAAGGGATGAAAATGGCAGCTACGAACGCACTCATCAGAGTCGCAAAGATGCCTGTTCTGCCTGAGATCCTGAAGGCTTACAACCTTGACAGTCTGGAGTTCGGGAGAAAATATCTGATCCCCAAGCCCTTCGACCCGAGAGTTCTCGTTGAAGAGGCCTGCTCGGTAGCAGAAGCGGCAATAAAAGAGGGTGTAAACCGCAAAAATATCGATCCCGATCAATACAAGAGAGAGCTTTCAGAGAAATTTTTGAAATAATTAAGGCTGGTTCCGATTTATCCTTTCCAGATACTTCTGGTAATACTTTTCAGCGACGACTCTTTCGTCACAACGGTTTTTGACAAGCTCAAGAGCATTTCCGGAATACCTCCTCAACCTCTCTTCATCGTTCAGAAGCCTCAGTATCTCATCCGCCATCGCACTGATGTCGAAAGGTTCGATCAACGAACCGGTCTCGCCCCGAACAGCAAGCTCAGGGATGCCGCCGACAGCAAAAGCGCATACCGGGACCCCGCATGACAGAGCCTCGATCGCCGTAAGCGGCTGGTTGTCCTCCCGAGAAAGCATCACGAAAAGATTGGCGAGGCTGTAAAAAAACGAGACCCTTTCGACCGGGACCGAGTCGGTAAAATGAAGCCTGAGCCTTTGGAATTTATTGCTGAATCGCTCCTTCATCCGACCGACAAAAATGATGTGCAGCACTCCGTCCGTCCGCTCGTCCAAAAGCTTTAAAAGTTCCGGAAGCATATCTCCGCCCTTAATTAGATCTGAAAGATTTGCCGCCGAAAACAAAACAACTCTATCCTTCTCTTCAAGTCCGAATTCAACCCTGGCACCCGGAATGAATTTATATTTTTCAAGGGAAATCGGATTGGAGATCTCAACGGTTTCGCACATTTTCGCATTCGAAGAGTCTTCAACGATCTCATTCAGCCACCTTGAAGGAGTGACCAGAAGCGGCTTTACAGCCTCGAGAAGCTCTCTCTTTTTGCTCTGATGGTATGAAAAAAAGTGCGTAAGATAGGGATAGGACGAGTGATTCGGACAGCTGTCGCAGACATCGCGCCACTTCTGACAGCTTCCGATACATGCGCAATGAGCTGTTAGCAGCCATTCGTCATGCAAAGTCCAGACAACAGGAGCAAAACCGGCAAGCTTACGCATCGTCCCGAAATCAATGTAGCCACCGTGTAGGTTGTGAAAATGGATCAGATCCGGCTTGAAAGCCTTGACACATTCAACGATTTTCGCAGATGAAAAGGGAATCCAAAGATACTGGACACCGAGCCGGCACATAATCCGGTTGAAGCTCTTCTCCAGGAACCAGAGCGGCTTCGAGCGTGTCTGGACCACATTTTCACGATTTGAAAACTTCTCGTCGCACAAAAACAGGATCTCGACGCCGTAATATTTCACAAGTGCATCCGCGATCCTTGTCGCCGCTATCGCTGCTCCGCCGGCGACATCCGCCGTATTGATGAAAACGATCCTCAATCAGGAACCCCTATTGTTTTTCACGGAATGCTCCGCATTTACCGACTTTGTAACGGTTTTATTTTATTAAGGTGCTCAACCAATTCTGCCTCGCAGGAAAAATAGGGCTTTATCCCAAAATCGTTGCTTAACTGCGACTTCAGCACGGTAATTGACAGCACTAAAATCGACAAACAGCAGCACAGTATGATAGAAGCTACAATTTTGTCCTGTTTTTTTTCATAAAACACTTGTCCAGTCCACTGAAGAAATACAAAATAAACTATTGCCATAGGAAAAAAAATTGGTACAGCAAACCTTGTTACTCCAAGAAATTGGTATTCGGTTGTTGTTGATGAAAATACCATGAACAAAGAATATGCCACAATTAAACAGAGAGAATATCTAAAAACAGAATTTTTTTCCCACAACGCCTTAAAAAAAGAGCGCATCTTTTTATAATACAAGACAAAAAAGGCAAGAAGCACCGCGATTATAACCAGCAGCAGCATTCCGTGATCCTTAAACATCTGATATTGTGTTATCGGCAAAAAGAAAAAACGACATACCGATATAAAAGCTAAAAAATTTTCGTAAAAACTTGTTGATGAAGGAACTCTTCGCCCCATAAACGAACCAACAACAAGGAAATTTTTAGCCAAGTATAGTCCAAAAAACACTGTCGGGAATATTGCATAAAGAAAACATTTTTTTATTTTTACACGCATTTCGAATGCAGGTTGAATAAGAATCCAGAGACACACAGCAGGAAGAATTGCAACACCGCTATATCTTGTCAAAATTGCAAGCGTCGTAAAAAAGCTCATTATTTTAAGATTTTTATTTGAGCAGGAATCGTCAGCGAACAGAAACATAAATATAATAATTAAGCAAAAAAGCTGTTCAGACAAAACCGAGCAAAAAGCTTTGTGTAAAAACGGATTGGTCGAGAAAAAAATCCCGAAAAAAATAGAGAAAAAAAGACTTCCGAAAGCTTTTCGAAACACCCAAAAGGCGATTCCCGATATACAAAAAGCAAGTAACATTGAAAGATACCCGGTTGCAGCCAAAACTCCGCATCCAAAAAATTTAGCGGTTATCGCTATGGACAAAGGATAAAGCGGAGGCCAGTCAACAATTTTGTGAAATAAAAATGATTCCAAGATGCCTGACGACAACATCTCCTGAGCCCAATCCAAATAGCAGACAGAATCACCAAGAGGAATAAGACCATGTCCTGTTTTCGAAACAGACAGCCACACCGTAAATGCCGAAAATGTGGCAAATATAAGAGATAAAACCAATAAAAAAGCCGGTGATGCCTGTTTGTTTAAGTCTGGTATGCGCATTCAAGACCTCTCAAACACAAAAATTCGTGGTAAAATCTATTGAAAATGCAAAAAAAACACAAATTATGCACTTGAAACGCTCACTTTAGGCCCGAATCCTTTGCAAAATATTTTTAAGTTGCTAAAGTCACTCAGTTTTTTTTACTAATTTTAGGAGGTCAAAAATGTTAAATCTTAGGTACATCCCTTCAGTTGATCCGGAAATTGCTGATATTATTGAGCAGGAAGCTCAAAGACAGGAAAACGGATTAGAGCTGATCGCAAGTGAAAACTTCACCAGCAACGCAATTATGGAGGCTCAGGGCTCGCTTCTGACCAACAAATATGCTGAAGGTTATCCGAAAAAAAGATATTACGGCGGCTGCGAAGTCGTTGACAAGGTCGAAAAACTTGCCAAAGAGCGTGCATGTGAACTCTTCGGCGCAGAATGCGCAAACGTTCAGCCGCACAGCGGTTCCCAGGCAAATATGGGCGTATATTTCACTGTCTGCAAACCTGGAGATACCGTTCTTGCGATGAACCTCAACCACGGCGGTCACCTGACCCACGGAAGTCCGGTCAACTTCTCAGGCAAACTCTACAACATCGTTCCTTACGGCGTCGCTCAGGAGACAGGAAGGATCGATTACGACGAAATGGAGCGTCTCGCTACCGAATGCAAGCCGAGAATGATACTTGCAGGCGCTTCGGCATACCCGAGGATCATTGATTTTGAAAGGATCCGCGCGATCTGCGACAAGGTCGGCGCAGTCATGATGGTCGATATGGCTCACATCGCAGGTCTCGTCGCTGCCGGTCTGCATCCAAGTCCTGTTCCGTATGCCGACTTCGTAACATCGACGACTCACAAGACACTCAGAGGTCCGAGAAGCGGTCTTATCCTTGCGAAGAAACAATATGAAAAGGATCTCAACGCAGCGGTTTTCCCGGGAATGCAGGGCGGCCCGCTCATGCACATCATCGCAGCGAAAGCCATCTGCTTCAAAGAGGCTCTCGACCCGAGCTTCAAGGTCTACATGACCCAGGTCGTCAAAAACGCCGCTGCAATGGCTGACGAGTTCAACAAGATGGGCTACAATCTGGTCTCCGGCGGAACCGACAACCATCTCATGCTGATCGACCTCAGGAACAAAGGCAAAACCGGCAAGATCGTCGAGAAGGTCCTTGACAAGGCACACATCACCGTCAACAAGAACATGGTTCCCTTCGACGATCAGTCACCCTTCATCACAAGCGGAATCCGCGTAGGAACACCCTTCCTTACCACAAGAGGACTGCTTGAGGACGATGTCCGCCTTGTTGCAAGACTTATGGACAAGGTCATCATGGCGGTAAAGAGCAACGAGTATGTTCCGAAAGAGGGTATCACCGAAGCTAACATCGACAGCGCGGTCCTTGCAGAGGTAAGCGCAGAAGTTAAGAAGATCTGCCAGAAGTATCCTCTCATCAGGGTCTAAAACGGGGTCTTTGAAATGAAATGCCCGTTTTGCGGCTCGCTGAACGACAAGGTTATCGACTCCCGCTCGACAAAGGATGACTGCGAAATCAGAAGAAGACGCGAATGTCTCGACTGCGGCGGGAGATTCACAACCTACGAGCAGATTGAAGAGATCATGCCGATCATCAAAAAAAAGAACGGCGAACGCGAGCCGTTCGACCGCAATAAAATCAAAAAGGGGCTGATGATCTCCTGTCAGAAACGGCCGGTTTCGATCGAGGCGATCGACGGGATCGTCGAAAAAATCGAGAAGGAGATCCAGTCGATAGACAAAAAGGAGATCGAGACCAGCACCATCGGCGACCTCGTGATGAAGTATCTCAAGGAGGTCGATAAAGTTGCGTTTATCCGGTTTGCCTCGGTCTACATGGATTTCGGCGAGCCGACCGATTTCATTCGCAAGGCAAATGAACTTCACGATGAAAAAAACGACTAACCTTTTCTGCTGAGGTTTCAATGAAAATCAAGCTGATAGTACTTATTACTTTAATGATTTCAGCAACTTCCTGCATTGCGCTGCGTGAGGACGTAGACGTTGCCAAATCACAGCTTCAGGCGGACATGACTGTCAAGGACAAGCTGCTTGAAGAAAAAATCACAAAAATCGTGGCTGAGGAGATCGACAAAATTTCACGGAAACTGGCCGAATTCGAAAGCTCTCAGCAGAAGGACAAGCAGGCTCAGACAAACAAGATCGACCTCTCTTTCAGCACGATGGACGAGCTTCGCGAGACGATCAAGGAGCTCAACAACCGGATCGACAACGTTGATATGACAGCTCAGAAAAATACAGCCTTTGCAGAGAGACTGGACACCATCGACCGTCAGCTGGCTGTTTACGAGGAGCAGCTCAGGCAGATGAAGCAGGAGATCTCGACTCAGATCGATGAGATCAGGCCTGTCGAAAACCTGACTATCTCCCCCGACGGAAAAGTCATCAAGCTTCCGGAGAACGTGGAAAAAAGCTACAAGCAGCTGGTCGATTTCACCCAAAGCGCCACCAGCGGTGATATCGCAAGACGCGGATGGGCGCTCTTTGCGCAGAAATGGCCGAATGACCACAAGTGCGATGTCGCCTACTGGAACGCAGAAAGCTATTTCCTCGAAAAGAACTACAATACGGCTGTAGAGCTCTTCTACCCGATCGAAAAGAGCTTCCCCGGCTGCGTAAAAATCGAATCAAGCTACCTGAAAATCGCCTTTTCGCTGGCCTACACAGACAGGGCGGAGCTGGCGCAGAGCGTCGTAACCTCGATGAAGAGCCAGTTTCCCAAAAGCGCCTTTCCGGACAAGCTGAAGGAACTCGAAAAACTGATAGAAGGAAAACTTCCGAAGAAAAAGGCGCCGGCTGCGCAACCGTCAAAAAAACCCGCGAAACAGCCCGCTAAACAAAATCCGTCAAAGAAGACCAAGTAGCTGAAATGACGTCTGACCTTTCCGACCGTTTCCGTCTTTCCCTGAGCTCGCTCCTAAAAAAAATCAACAGGTTTTCAAATGATCCCTCTGTTCTGGTCGCCTGCTCCGGCGGGATCGACTCGCTGGCTCTTCTTTATCTGTTGTCTGAGGCATCCGAAAAATCCGGCTTCAGGATCGGGGCAAGCTACGTCAACCACAAACTCCGCGAAGAGGCGGCCAAAGAGGCTGACTTTGTAAAGAGAGTCTGCGGAAGGCTTAAGATCCCCTTCTTTTTGAACGAATTCGAGGATGACTTTTGGGGAGAAAGCAAAAAAAACGTCGAGAAGCGCGCCCGAACGAAACGCTACGAAATGCTTGTAGCGACTGCAAAAAAAGAGAAATTTACGGCGATTGCGACAGCTCACCAGAGAGACGACCAGGTAGAGACCGTTTTAATGAAGATGCTGGATCGGGGGTGCGGGTTGAAGGGACTCGGAGGCATTGCGCAACAGTCCGAAATATCGGGGATCTTTATCATCCGGCCCCTTTTGCAGTTCTCAAGAAGCGAGCTTGAGGAGTATCTCGGCAGACGTAAATTCGTCAGCGATCCAAGCAATTACGACGAGCAGATCCGCCGCAATTTTTATCGCAGGCAAGTCATTCCGGCACTTCGCGAAACGCTGAAAGGAACTCAGTTCGAGGCGAATATTGCAAGGACTGCCGGAAACGCCGGACGCGAAAAGGAGGTCCTGGAGTATTTTTTGATCCGTTTCTGGCAGGAGAAGCTCTCCGGCAGCCGGATCCTGCTCAGAAAGGGGCTGATCCGCGCACACGACGCAGATTTCTGGATGACCGCCTTTTCATATCTTTTTTCCTGCGCCGAGCAGATTTTCGGGCAAGAAACCGCGTCCGACAGCTACTCTCCGTCGACGAACACCCTGAAAGATATCACAAACTTTGTCGTTAATTTCGGAAAAAAGAGGGCCTCTTACCGCCCGTTTCTATTTGTCAGCGACAGTGACGGAATAAAAATAGAGCTGGAAAAGACTACTTTCTAACCGGCTCCTTAGCCTCGTAGAAAAGCTTGTAACCCTTAGTAAATTCAAGAAGTTGCTCTCGCAGATGTTTGTTTGCTTCTCCGATATTCACAAGCATTCTTTTTATGTCGCGGCTTTCGGATGACATCGATTCAGCCCACTCGTTGTGCATCTTTTTGAGATTGCTGACAGCCGTCGTGATGTAGAGCAGCTTCGAATAGCCGCTTCCGTAGATTTTATCGATAAACTCTGCGAAATTTGCAGATTCCCTGCGCTTTTTGATGAGATCTTTCTTCTCTGCGGCGATGAGCTCGTCGACACTTTCGGGAGAGGCAAAGACAATATCGGCGCAGACATCGCGGAGCCTCTCCTGAAGATAGCCTAGCAGATATACTGCATCGGAAAATAGGTTTACCGAGGTGTTTTTGTGCTCGACAGCCTGGCGTCTTATCCCCTCCATGGAATCGGCAAGCGCCTTGTTTTTCTTCGACAGTTCGCCGCATTCATGCTTCGCCGAGGCAAGCAGTAGAAGAGCCTGGTTGCGGAGCTGCAGCTCGATTTCGCGATCCTCCTCCGCAAAAAGAGCGGAAAAAGCAAAGACAACAAGCAGCAATGCCGCGATCCGGCGGTTCATCTGGACCTCCTCATCTATTTTCTGACTCTCGCCGAAATCTGGAATCTGTACGAACGATAGATGGAGAACTCGTTGACCGGGAACTCGTCATCGATGTATCTGTCGAATGTCAGGCGGTTTTTCTCCGAATTATCCGCTGGATCGACCTCGACGACAAATGCTCCGACAGGACCGTCGGCATACTGGGAGCGGAACATCTCAGGGATAAACGAAGAACCTATCGATCCGGAAGTTACAAGGCGGTTGCCGTTTTCGAGCTCCAGTGCGCTGCTGACGATAAGGCTCATAGCGTACCACATCGGATCGCTTTCAAGCTTGTATTCCCAGATCTGCTGGATCGTTCCGCCGTAGCCGTCCTTGTCCGGCACGATCTTGTACTCGACGACGCGGCTGTAGTGATTCTGCGAAATCGGCGGGAAACCGAAGTTGCGGGCAAGACCGTTGTCGAACATCATCAGGTTTCCGTTTTTCAGGATCGTCGGGTTGTGACCTCTGAACGGCCATGCAAAATCATCAGTTGCCGCGAAACCGTTCACGACATCTATATCGGTGATCTCATTTCCGTTTTTATCCAGAGGAGTCAGAAAGAACTCGGCATACCTGAACTCAAACGGCGAATAGACCTCGTAAGGGATCCCGTTTATAGGAGCACGCTCGTTGACATATTTTTCACCAGCAGTGGTTTTGCCGTCAACAGTCTGATAGTAGTCTCCGACCCATGTCAGCATATTGTCCGGGTCATATTTTTCGGTGAAAGAGTCGCTTTTTCCGTCCTTGTCGGCATCGTCGATCAAACCGAAAAGGTGCGGTGCCAGATACCATTTCAGGTATTTTTTGTGGGTGATCTTCGCGATCCCGGCAGTCTGCGACGAAACGATCAGAGTATCATCGCTCGGGTCATAGAAGATCGCGTTGTGGTGGATCGGGTTGTTGGTCTGGCCCGGGATCTCGGGGCTTGTCATCATCATATCCATAAAGAGATCCGCGACATCCGGGAATGTGTCGTTCAGGTTCCACGAACCGCGAAGTGATCCGTCAGAAGCGTTTATCTCGATAATGTGATCCTCGATGTAGTCGCTTCCTGCCTTGTCGACACCGACGAGATAGTTGCCGTCGGAGGTGAAGGTCACCTCGTGATGGACCTTTTTGTAGCCGAGCGGAGAGACATCGACCGTATCGAGCGGATATCCCATGAAATCGTAGTGGTCGATGTGCGTCTCGTTTTCGCCGCCGCCGCAGTAGAATGTGTCGCCGCTGATCACGATCGGGAAGCAGACAGGCGAAAAGAGGTCGGTAAACCAGCGGACCCTGCCGTACTCATCGACCGCGATGCCGTTCATCTCAGTCCTGGACCGCGGAGTGCGGAGCCAGTTTACGAGCGTCCAGCCGCTTTCGATCTTTCCGCTCATGGTGATCTTCGGGAAATCCTTCGGCAGCTCTGCAGTTTTTATCTTTACGAGCCGCTCTTCGATCTCCTCCCCTTCCGCATCATAAGCCTTCAAAACCACTTCGTTTTTAGTTCCGGCAAAGAGACCGAGGATCGGGATCTCGTAATTTTCGGCATCTTCGCCAGTCTCGTATTCACGGACAAAATCAGACTTGTCGGGATCGATATCCTTGACCGCGACCGAAACCCTGGCGACCCCTTCCGCCTTCATTGAGATCGAGGCGCTCAGAGGAATGTTGCCCGACGGATTCAGCCTGGGCGCTCCGAAAATCGAGCCGGCTGGGATATCGTCGTAATCCTCGTCATCAGTCTCGTCTCCGTCACTTCGGGAGCTGTCTTCATCGGAAACAGGAGTTGGATCCTCGTCCGGACCGGTCTTTCCGGAACCGCCGCACGCCGAGCAGAAAAACATGAGCCCCAGCAGCGACAGCAAAGCAATAGAACGCTTCATATCCCGCTCCTAGTGGTGATGTCCGCAACCGCAGCCGCAGCCATGGTTTCCGCCGTCGTGACCCTCGTCACAGTCGCAGTCGTCGTCGCAGTCACAATCTCCGCCGCAGTCACAGTCGTCGTCTTCGCACCCGCATCCGCAGTGATGATGAAATTCCGGGACCTCGACACCCGTAGCGACCAGTTCGAGATCGAATGTCAGCGTTTTGCCGGCAAGCTCGTGGTTTGCGTCAAGCGTGATGGTGTCGCCTTCGATCTGCTTTACGACTACCGGATAGACATCGCCCTCTGAGGACTGCATGTTGAACATCGATCCGACCTTGATATCGGCACCAGCCGGGAACTCAGCGCGCCCGAAACTGAAAACGAAATTGTCATCATACTCGCCGTAAGCCTTCTCTGGAGGAATGACGACTCTCTTTTTGTCGCCGACCTCCATCCCGAGAACAGCCTCGTCGAAACCGTCGATGACCATCTTCGCACCGACCTCGAACTTTATCGGCTCGCCTGACTCGTATGACGAATCAAAAAGCTCGTTTTCGTTAAGCCAGCCTTTGTAGTGAACTGCGATTTTGTCGCCCTTTTTTACTGCCATAGAAATCTCCCTAATTCAAAATGACTAAAAATAACCCGATATTGTACCTAAAAACAAAATTAAATAAACCTAAACCGGAACCTTTATCCCAACAAAACGCCAAGATCCGGTTTATGCTGGGCTAAATAATCCGATTTGCTCTTGTCTTTTTTCAAAAATCCAATAAAATCCGCTGTTTGTTGATGTCGCTTGGAGACAACCATGAAAAAGGAGGCGGCCATGAAAAAAATGTTTTTGTTTTCAACCGTACTGTTTTCTTTTGTTTCACTGTATGCCGGATGGGGTGCCGATCTATGCGACGATGTCACCTGTTCGGGTCACGGCGAATGTCAGGAAGACGATGAAGATGAATGGTGCGTATGCGATGAAGGATATATTGCCGACGGCCTGATGTAAGTTATATCCGTGCTCCAAACCTGATTGACATGCGTTATCTCGACATTTCTCAATAAATACGGGTACTTTTTGTTCTGCTTGTTCGGCTTCGAAAGGCTCGGTTTCGGATGTATCGCATGGATATTAAGACTGTCCATCAGCGACTTTTATATTTTGCAATATATGAAGAATTTGTGCACAGAAAACGAATCAAAAAAGAAGTAGAAAAAATTTTGGAAGAAATGGGGTGAAAGAGATTCCCCGCTAAACCGGGACCTTTATGTTCTCCAGAATAGACAAAACGACGGTTTCACGTGAAACGGAATTTGAAAACGAGATGTTGTCGAGAATCAGACGGTGCGATATGACATCGACCGCGCTGCACAGGATGTCGTCCGGGATGACGAAGTCCCTGCCATCGAAGGCCGCGTTGACCTGAGCGATCTTCATAAGGCTCAGAGAGGCTCTGGGGCTCGCTCCGACCTTGATCCCGTCAGTTTTTCGGGTCGCACCGACGATCTGGACGATGAAGTACTGGAGCTCTTCGCTGACGGTGATCCGCTCGATCTCGTCAATCGCCTCCACGACCTTTTCATGCGTCACGACAGGTTTCAGGTTTTCAAGCCCCTTCACAAAGCCATGCTCCTTCAAAATTTCGATCTCGGCCTCCGGCGCGACATACCCCATCGAGAGCTTCATCGAAAAACGGTCCATCTGGGACTCCGGCAGGGAGTAGGTGCCCCTCGACTCTACGTTGTTCTGCGTGGCGATGACGAAAAAGGGTTTCTCGAGCGCGAACTGACCGGCATCGGTGCTGACCTGAGCTTCGCCCATCGCCTCGAGCATCGCAGACTGGGTCCTCGGAGAGGCGCGGTTTATCTCGTCGGCAAGGATGATGTT
>DBXP01000032.1:39058-40200 GCA_002309575.1 bacterium UBP6_UBA1209
ATAAGATCGGGCGTGAACTGTATCCGGTTGAAGCTCATCCCGACAGACTTCGCCAAAGCCTTTGCCAGCGTGGTTTTACCGGTCCCCGGGACATCCTCCAGCAGAAGGTGCCCGCCCGAAAAAAAGGCGGCTATAGTCTTTGTCAGAAGCGCGTCGTGACCCTTCACAAGCGCCGCGATGTTGTTTTTTACGTCGATAAGTATTTTCTGCAGTTCCGTCGTTTCCATTTTGCCTCCACAAAAAGCGGTAAATTGTACGACTTTTTTTTCACAAACAAAGAGATTTTTAACTTGCCACCGGCAACTTTTTGCCTAGCCTTTTCTGCAATAGTTTGAATTTTTAGGAGGTTTCATGTTAGCAAAGCAAAATCCGACAAGCCTGAAGGCGTGGAAAAAACTCGAAAAGATGCCGCGTGAATTTGATTTGAAGAGCCTTTTTGCCGCGGATCCGAAGCGTGCGGACGACTTTTCTGCCGAGTTTAACGGGATGTATGTCGATTATTCCAAAAATCTGATAGACCGTCAGGTCCTCGGAGCGCTGCTCGAGCTCGCTGAGGAGTCTGGACTGAAAAATGCGATTTCATCGATGTTTTCCGGCGAAAAAATAAACGAAACGGAAGGGAGGGCAGTTCTCCACACGGCGCTGAGACGCACATCGGACGAGCCGCTTTTTGTCGACGGCGTCGACGTCATGCCGCAGATAAAGAGCGTGAAAGCCCGCATGAAGGCTCTTGCCGACAAAATCGCCGCCGGTCAGTGGCTCGGATTTTCCGGGAAGCCGGTGACAGACATCGTGAACATCGGGATCGGAGGCAGCGATCTGGGGCCGCTGATGGTGACAGAGGCTCTGAAACACTACCAAAAGCCGGGGATCTCTTCGCATTTTGTATCCAATGTCGACGGGACGCACATCGCCGAAACGCTGAAAAAACTGAATGCCGAGACGACACTTTTCCTGATCGCCTCCAAGACCTTCACGACGGTCGAGACCATGACCAACGCAAAGAGCGCTCGCGACTGGTTCCTGGCGAACGGCGGCACGGAAGAGAGCGTTGCAAAGCACTTTGTCGCGCTTTCGACCAACGCAAAAGCTGTCTCGGAATTCGGAATAGACACCGAAAACATGTTCGAATTCTGGGACTG
>DBXP01000033.1 GCA_002309575.1 bacterium UBP6_UBA1209
TCATTTGCCTTGAAGTTGTGAACCGTAAGCAAGCGGTCGCAACCGCTGACAAAAGTGTCCAAAGTTTCTTTTGTTTTCGGATGCATATCCGGCAGCTTGCACGGCCATGGGTAACATTCGCGTTCTTTTGTCTGATTCGGGTCTTTCTCCTGAGCCTCGAGATAGACTTGATACTCTTCCCAGTTGTCCCATTCCCAGATGTTGCGGACACACTGCGGGTCGTTCTCTGTCGGCGTGTCACAGCCCGGACGGCAGAATGTGATTTTCCCGTTTTCATCCTTGAACGGGAAGGGTGTTTTGATCGTGTTCTCGTTGTAGCGGAGATCAAGACACTCGACAGTTTCAGAAGTGTCTGAATCGTTGTCCGCATCAGAATCAGGTGTTTTATCGGAATCATCAACAGGATCCGAATCTTCCGAAACATCGGCATCAGCGATTCCCGAATTGTCCGAATCTGAGTCCTGCATAACATCGGAATCAGTTGAAGATTGCGATGAGGAGCAGGAAACAAGGAAAAACGCCCCAAAAACGACCAAAAACAGTTTTAAATACGTTGGCATGTTCACCTCCGAAAGAATGATTGTTTCAAAATGATGGAGGATTATACTGCTTATTGAAACGCTTGCAAGGAGAAAGATGAAAAATTGTAAGAAAAATCAAAGGTTTTTGATGTGCGCGGTGCACCTTAGAGGGGCTGATTGGGATGCATCTGCTGCTATTGCTTTGGTGTATTTACTATCCTTTTCAGCATTTTTGCGGTCAGCGAGCGTTCAACTTTCAAAAGGTCGGAGGGTTTTCCGTTAAAAATGACGGTTCCTGTCCCTGTTTCGTCGTCGCGTTCAAGGTCGATTATGCAGTCTGCGTTTGCGATGATCTGGAGCCGGTGTTCCGCGATTACGACGGTGTGACCTGCCCGGTTCAGTGATCCTGTAAGCGTCAGGAAGCGTTCGATATCCGAAAAATGGAGTCCGCAGCTGGGTTCGTCGAAGATGAAAAAAGCTGGTTTTCCCAGGTTTTGCGAGAAGCCTGCAAGTTCTTTCGCGAGCCTTACGCGCTCAAGTTCGCCTGTTGAAAGTGTCGAAAGCGGTCTGTTTAGTTTCAGGTGCGATAAACCGCAGCCAATCAGATTCGTTAAAGAATTTTTTATTATCTTGTCGTTTTCAAAGAAACTTTTCGCTTCGCTGAGCTCCATATCGAGTATCTCCGCGATATTTTTGCCGTTGAGTCTCTTTTCGAGGATCGGCTCGGTGTAGCCGGTCCCGTTGCAGTCAGGGCAGAAGCTTTCTGCGTCACCCAGAAAATCCAGCGAGATCTGAAGCGAGCCGCGCCCTTTGCATCTGGTGCAGATATCGTTTTTCGTGATCTTGAAGCCTTTGCCGAAGAGCTTTTTTATTCTGTCCGAAATCGAAAAGGCGGTCGCGATCGTCGAGGTCCCCGGCAGGTTTTTTGAGGAGTGTTCGCTGAAAAAGAGTGCGTATTCTCCAAGTTTTTCACGGAGCGCGGCCAGGAGAGTCGATTTGCCGCTTCCTGAAACACCTGAAATAACTGTCGTTTTCCCGATCGGGATCGAGACTGACTGGTCGATAAGATTGTTTTTGGTGATCCCGCTGAGGGTGACTGTTTCACCAAGATCTGCACTCTTTAAAACCGGCCGGTAGTTCAGAGCCTCCGCCGTTTTTGAGGAGGTCCTTTCAAAATCTTCAAGGTTCCCGGTGAAGGTAATTTCGCCGCCGCGGTTTCCGCTTCCGGGGCCGATTTCGATTATCCGGTCGGCTTTGCGGATTATCTCGGGAACATGTTCCACCGCCACGACCGTATTGCCGTTTTGTGTGATTTTTTGCAATAATTCTGCCATCTTTTCACATTCGGCGGCATGGAGGCCGCGGCTTGGCTCATCGACGATAAAGAGCATGTTGTGGAGCGAATCTATCGAGTTTTTGACAAGTCTCAGACGTTCACGTTCTCCAAGGGAGAGTGTTGAAAAGGCTCTTGAAAGTGAGAGGTGACCGATAGACAACTCTATGATTTTGCCGGTCGTATTCAGCATCTCGAGTTTTATCCTGTCCAGCACGAGCTGATCTTTTTCGGATAAGTCGTGCGGAGCCTCCAGAAATTTTTGGAGGGCGGCAACCGGCATGTCGCAGATATCGGCGATCGAGAGGCCGCAGAATTTTATTTCGAGGAGTTCTTTCTTCAGACGGTTTCCTGAACATTTACGGCATGTTGTCTCTTTTGTCAGCGCCTTCAGCTCAGCCTCGTTCTTGTTCCCGATGGAGCGGAGATACTCATCTGTGATAAGGTTCGCGAAGCCTGCCCATTTGCCCTCGAAGCTGTGGGTCCCGCTGATGTTTCCGCGCTGGTATTCCCAGTTCGTAGTGAATATTTCGTCGCCTGCTCCGAACATCGCGATTTCAAATTCTTCCGGAGCCAGATCCTTCACAGGTTTCGAAAAATCGATGCCGCGGGCTTTGCCGACTGCCCTGAGGGTGTGGGTGAACTGCCCGTCTGGGTCTCCGTAAAAACGTCCCTGCTTTGTTGCGTCGAGTGCTCCGTCAAGAAGAGATCTTTCGCGGTCGATCATAAGCTTTTCAAGGGCGCATTCCGAGATGAAGCCCGTTCCGTTGCACGCTTCGCAGGCTCCGATCTCCGAGCTGAATGAAAAATCGCCGGCCCGGAATCTGCAGGGATCGCCGGATCTCTCCTTCCCGGCACGCGAAAAGAGCATTCTCAGCTTCTCGTAAAGGCCGCTGACTGTCCCGACGGTGGAGCGCGGACCGCCGGTCGCGAACTTGCCGGAGATCCCGATCGCCGCCCTCAGGTTCCTGCAGCGTGAAACGACGCTCCGATTCTTCTGCAGAAGCATCGTTCTGATGTAGGGCGAGAAGGTGCTGCATATTTCGTTAAGTGATTCCCGAAAGAGCGAATCAAAGGCGATACTTGACTTTCCGCTGCCTGAAATACCTGTGATCACGTTGAATTTTGACGGCTCGATATGGAGGTCGACACTCTTGAGATTGTGAGTTTCAACACCCTCGAGCACGATATCTTCAGCAAGCTTTGACTCGTATTTTGCCGGATCGAAAGGCTCTTTTTTGAGCAAATCGTACTGTTTTGCTTCCTCTCCGAGCCTGATCACGCGTTCGGCAAGAGCGATAAAGCAGGGGTTGTTGTCTACCGCCGCAACTGTGATCCCGCGGGATGTGCACTCTTTCAAAACTTCGGTCAGCCTGCGGATATCGGCGGGGTGCAGGCCGGCAGAGGGCTCGTCGAGAATGATCGCAGAGCTGCCTCCTGCCTTGGAAAGATGAGTCGCGAGCTTGATGCGCTGAGCCTCGCCGCCTGAGAGCGAAGAGGAGGGCTGTCCGAGCAGAAGGTAGCCGATCCCCAGCCTTTCCATGATGCGGAGCGTATCGGAAACAGTCGGTGCCCCGTCGAAAAAGCTGATCGCCTGGGAAACTGTCATCGTCAGCACATCGTGGATCGACTTGCCGTGATATTTTACTGTCAGGACCTCGTCGCTGAAGCGTTTTCCGCCGCACTTCGGGCAGGTCGTCTGGACCGAACCCATAAACTTCATGCCGATTTCAGTCACTCCGGCGCCTTCGCACGCGCTGCATCTTCCGCCATCCTCATTGAAGGAGAAAAATGACTTTGAAAAGTGTGCCGCCTTTGCTTCGTCCGTTGCTGCGAAGAGTTCCCGGATCTTGTCGTAAATGCCGGTGTAGGTGGCAGGATTCGACCGGTTGGTTTTGCCTATCGGCTTATCGGTGATAAATTCATAAGATATTGAATTTTTTGATAATTCCTGCATGTATTCGCGAATGAATGCCCTCTTGCCGCTTCCTGACGGCCCTGTCACGACATTGATCCTGCCCGCTTCGATCTTAGTCGCGTTCGGCGGTTTTGTTTCATCCGGTCTGAACTCGCGCAGAGCCTTGAGAGTGGGGGAGACGGCATCAGTTCTGCGTGCAAGAAAGTCAGCCAGCGGTCCCGAAAAGAGCAGTTCTCCGCCCTCGGTCCCGCCTCCGGGCCCGGTTTCGATAATGTTGTCGGCAAGCATGATAGCGTCTGGATCGTGTTCGATCGAAATGACGGTGTTGCCGCGGTCGCGTATCGCGAAGATCAGCTCGTAGACGCTCCTTAGCTCCGAACGGGTGAGTCCGATGCTCGGTTCGTCGAAGATGAAGATCGCGCCTGTCAGCGAATTCATTGCCGCTGCCGCGATTTTGACGCGCTGGACTTCACTTGAACTCAGTGTTTCAGCCGGCTGGTCCGAGGTAAGATCCCCGAGTCCGATGCCGATCAGAGGATCCAGGGCTTTCAGAAGCCCGTCGATCATCTCCTGTTCGACAGCGGTCGCCATAGAGCGGTTTTCTTTAAAAAATCCGGCAAGCTCTGAAAGCTTAATCTTGTTGAATTCATAGATACTTTTCCCCAGATATGTGTATGATGCCGACTTGTCGTTAAGCCTTGAGCCGCGGCATTTCGAGCATGGGAGAGAGCGGACGAAACGCAGGATGTTGGGGTTGCGGTCACGCTTCAGGATCTCGTTCATGACGTTGACAACGCCTTTGTAATAGCCCTCTTCACGCGGCTTGGCGGTGATCCCGACCCACTTCATGCGGCTTTCAAGTGTATGCTTTCCGAAGGGGATCTTTATCCTGTCGCTTCCGTAAAAAATGACGTTCAGCTGCTCTTCAGTTAGGTCGCAAAGAGGCGTGTCGACTGAAAATCCGTGCTCGCGGCAGACTGTGTCAAGGATGTCCAGCGTCACCTGCGAATAGATGATGTAGCCGTTCGGAGCGGTGATTTTAAGTGCCCTGTCGCGGATCGATTTCGTCCTGTCGGCAATGATCAGATCGGGGTCGAGAAAGTCCTCGACACCGTTTCCCTTGCAGGCCGGGCAGGCTCCGAGTTCCGTGTTGAACGAAAAAACCGAGCGCGAAACTCCGTGGTGTCTTGCAAAAAGGAGCCTCAGCAGGTCGTAGATGCCGGAAAATGTCCCGAGAGTCGAGCCCGGGCCTGAAACGGAGGCCTTCTGGTCGACTGCGATCACCGCATCGAGACCGCTTATCCGGTCAAATTTCGGCTTTTCCGTGACATCGAGAAATTTTCTGTTCCATGATGAGAAAGATGAAAAGTACAGCCTTTGAAACTCTTTGCAGATCGTGTTGTAGACGAGTGTCGATTTGCCGCTGCCGGAGACACCGGTTACGACAGTGAGCTTTCCTGGCTCGATTTCAAGCGAAATACCCTTGAGGTTGTTTTCGCGGCAGTTTGTGATCTTCAATGTTTACCCCTTGAATTTTTTGAATATCAGCACCGAATTGTGGCCGCCGAAGCCGCTGGATTCGGAGACGACTGTTTCGATTTCAGCCTTTTTTGATGTGTTCGCAACAAGGTTCAGCCTGCATTCCGGATCCTGATTTTTTAGGTTAATGACAGGCGGGATCTCGTCTTTGATCAGTGTAGCGACCGAAGCTACAGCCTCCAAAGCGCCGGCTGCACCCAGAAGGTGACCTGTCACCGGCTTGTTCGCCGTGACCGGGATCTTGCCGGCAAAATCGCCGAAAACAGTTCTGATCGCAGCCGCCTCGACCCGGTCGTTTGCAACAGTTCCCGTGCCGTGGGCGTTGATGCAGCCGACATCTTCAGGCCTGCATCCTGCATCGGAGAGAGCAGCCTTTAGAGCGTTTACGAGCCCTAGTCCGTCAGGTTCAGGCTGAGTCAGATGAAATGCGTCGTTTGCTGCGCCGTAACCTGCAAGCTCCGCGTAGATCCCGGCTTTTCTGGCTGTCGCCGACTCAAGAGACTCGAGCATGAGCATAGCCGCACCTTCACCGATAACAAAGCCGTCGCGTTCCTTGTCAAACGGTCTGCAGGCCTCCTGAGGAGTCTCATTTTTTTCTGAGAGAGCCCGCATGGACGAAAAAGCGGCGACGATCAGCGGATTTACAGCCGCCTCGCTTCCGCCGCAGAGCATGAGGTCTGCCTCTCCTGAGCGTATTTTTTCGAGTGCAAGCCCGATTGCGTCACTTGAAGAGGCACAGGCAGTCGAAACGGTTTCCGAAGCCCCGTTGAGCCCGAAAAGCATTGAAATATTTGAGGCCGCCGAGCTTGAAAGCATCATCGGAATGCAGAAGGGGCTGACTCTTTTTGTCCCGCGGCTTTGAAGGGTCTCAAACTGCGAAAGCGCCGTATTTATACCGCCGAAACCGTTTCCGAGCGCGACTCCGAAGCGCTTTCTGCCGCTGCATTCAGGGTCTATGCCTGCATCGAGAAGTGCGAGTTTTGCGGCCGCAGCCGCGAACTGCGAAAAGCGGTCGAATTTCCTGTAGATCTGCTTAGAGATCAGCGGATCGATGTCGGGGTTTTTGATCTCTGCGGCGATTTTTGTCCTGAAATTTGACGTGTCGAAAGATGAGATTTCCGAGACTGCTGAGTTTCCGGCGATCAGGTTGTCCCAAAGCTTCTGCCACCCGTTGCCGAAGGGAGTGACGCAGCCCATTCCGGTTACGACAACGCGTTTCGGCATTTCAGGATTCTTTTATCTGCTGAATGTATTTTGCGATATCTCCCAGATTCTGGAACTCCTTCAGCTTTTCGTCCGGTATTTCGATTTCGAATTCGTCCTCGATTTTCATAATGATTTCAACTATATCAAGTGAATCGATCTTCATCTCCTTCATCGATGATCCGGGTGTGAGCTGTTTGACCGTCTCTTCGTCGAGAGCAAGGTGGTTCGTAACGATTTCAACAATTTTTTCAAAGTACATCGAAGACCTCCATAAAAAAACTGCGCTAATCTAGCAGGTGGGCGCGAAAAGGCAAAATTTCAATTGTTTTAAAGGCTGAATTGTTTAAAATTTTGGAAATTTAGGAGGTCGCTATGTCTTTTTCCAGACTTTTTTCATCGCTTTTTCTGCTTTTGTTTGTACTGCCTGCAGCTGCTGAGTGTCAGTTTTTTGTTGACCGGGACGGAGACGGCTACGGTTCGAAGGCTGAGAGCTTAGGTTACGAATGCAGCGATCCTGCACCGGTCGGATATTCAAAAAGGGGCGGCGACTGCGATGACCGCAACCGCTATGTCAACCCAGGCGCATCTGAAGTCTGCAACGGTATCGACGACAACTGCGACGGGATCGTCGATCCTCCGGAGACGCAGGACTGCAACTGGTACTACCGCGACGATGACGGCGACAGCTTCGGTGTGGCTGACCACAAGCGCTGTCTCTGTATATCCGAACGGGGCTTTTCGGCGCTAGAATACGGAGACTGCGATGACAAAAACGCCAGAGTCTTCCCCGGTGCGCGAGAGGTTTGCAACGAACTTGACGACAACTGCAACGGCGAGGTCGACGAGGGTGAAAACGTGAAGGGATGCGTCCCGTACTACCGTGATGAAGACGGAGACGGCTACGGAGCGGGCTCTGAAAGCCGCTGCCTCTGCAAGCCCGACGGTATATTCCGAGCAACGAAGAGCGGCGACTGCAACGACAGCAATCCAGAGGTCTATCCGGGAGCTTACGAATACTTCGACAGGATGGACAACAACTGCAACGGTCTTGTTGACGAGGCTCCGGTCGGTATCCCGCCGAAGGTCAGACCGAAGTTCCACAAAAACTAGCTGTTTTTACAGTTGAATGTGTTCATTGCGGCTTCAACGCCGTTTTTGATGATCTCCGAGACGATCAGGTGCCAGCCTTTGCGGATCTCCTCGAGTGTCGTCAGCTGATCCTGCGAAAAGTTCATCAGAACATAGTCTGCGATCGGGATAGGAAGCTGCGGACGGCCTATGCCGAGCCTTATTCTCGTGAAGTTCGGATCTCCGAGTTCCGCGATTATCGACTTTATGCCGTTGTGACCGGCTGAACTCCCGCCTTTTCTTATCCTCTGCGAGCCGAAGCTGATATCCATGTCGTCGTGCGCGACCATGATGTTCGCACGGTCGATCTTGTAGTATCCGACTGCGCGGCTGACTGCAAAGCCTGAATTGTTCATGTAAGTCGAAGGCTTCAGGATTATTGATTTTTTCCCTTCGATTTCACCTAAGGCTGCAAGACCGTTGAGCTTGTTTGAAAAGGAAAAAGGGGAGAAGTCAAAGCAGTCCGCGATCTCGTCGGCAAACATAAAACCTATGTTGTGACGTGTTTTTGAATATTTCTGATCCGGATTGCCCAGACCGACAATCAGGAAAAGCTTCGAGTTTGCTGCTTCCTCGGAAAACAAAGCTGGAACAGCGGCTATTCGCCTCTGCCTTTGTTGAAGACGATTACCGGAGCATCCTGCTTGAATACCGGTCTTACGCCCTGCGGATAAGGAAGTGTCGAGATTTTAATGCGGTCACCGATTTCGTTGTTTGTAACGTCGACGAGGATTTCGTTAGGAATATCAGCCGGTTTGCAGGCAACCTTGAGCTCTTTGATGACCTGAAGGACCTTGCCGCCAGCGATCTCGCCTTTCGATCTTCCCTGTTTCGTTACCGGAACGACTGCCTCTACTTCCTGATCTTCGGTTACGACCATAAGGTCAGCGTGAAGGATGCAGTTCTTAACGGGATGGATCTGGAAGTCGTGAGCCATTGCGAGATAGGTTTTGCCGTCGAAATCGAATTCAAGAACGACGTTTCTGCCCTTCGGTGTATGAAGAGCCTTAACGAAGTCCTTTCTTGATACGGACCCGCTGATATTGCTTTCGAGTGACTTTCCGTAAATTTCAACAGGAATGCATTCGTTGTTTCTGACAGCCTTGACGTTCTTTTTTCCCTGCTCTCTTTTCTCGACTGAGAGTTTGTAAGTTTCCATGATGCCTCCAAAAATAAAAATGGCTGGGGCAGGAGGATTCGAACCCCCGGATGCCAGAACCAAAATCTGGTGTCTTACCGCTTGACGATGCCCCAAAGACAAAGCACACACTCCCCACGTTCAGGAGCTGCACCCCCAAAAAACCGTGAACAAAATTTCACGGGCGGGTTTTATAGTGGTTTTTGCCCGAAAGTCAATTTTTTTATAGAATGCGTGGCTTGCAAAAAAAAAGAGATTTTTTCCATTTTTGTGGTAATAGCAGAGCGAATTTAATTACTTGGAGGATATTTTGCAGTCTAAAAAAACTCTGGCGCTTTTCGATTTCGACGGAACGATCACGACTAAGGACAGCTTCATCCCGTTTATGTTTTTTGCCTGCGGGAGCGCCAAATCTATCCTGATTTTTATCCTGACATTTCCGTATGTTGTCGCCTACATCCTCAAACTCTGCCCGCTGATCACGATGAAGGAGGCTTTTCTCAAGCTTATGATCAGGGGCTGGACGCGGGAAAAGTTCGACTCTGTCGCAAAGGACTTTTATGCAGAGGTCATCCGGCCGCTTGTCAAACAGTCGGCAGCCGATGCGATAAGAAAGCACCTCGCCGACGGTGCCGACGTTTCGCTTGTTTCGGCTTCTCCCGAGGATTGGCTGCGTCCCTTTACCGAGGAGTTCGGGATCAATCTGATCGCAACGCGCCTTGAGGTCGTCGACGGCCGCTACACCGGAAAGATCCTCGGAAACAACTGCAAAAAGGCGGAAAAGGTGGCCAGAGTCCGCGAACGCTACGATGTCGGCAGCTATACCGATATCTACGCCTACGGCGATTCAAACGGCGATACCGAGATGCTGGCGATGTCGAACCACCCTCACTACCGTTTTTTCAAATGATTTTGTATTTGATTTAAGAATCACTATAATCTGATGCTTTTTTGTGTACAACGAGGTGTTATATGAAAATCAAACTGGGTAAACTGCTTTTATCCGTTCTCATCGCCGCAAGCCTTAATGTGCTTTACGCCGATGGCTTTGCAATAGACAGCAACAAGTTCAAAACTTCGCCGTTCGACGATGGTTTCCTGACCGTTTACGGAGCTTCCGGGCTTGAAGACGGGCTTCTCGGCGTCGGCTTCATCATGAATTACCAGTACAAGCCGGTCCTGCTTTCCAACGGCGACGGGTCGCACCGCAGCGTCGTTAAAAACCAGCTCACGGCCGATGTTTCGTTTTTCTACAGCTTCGTCAAATGGTTCGACCTCGGAGTCTCTCTTCCGGTCGTTCTCTTCCAGAACGGCGACGGGTGGAACAAAAACTCCGGTTCGATAACTGCGGGCGGTGTAGGCGACCTCAGGCTCGTCCCGCGTTTTCAGCTCTTCAGCCTCAAGGACGGTCTGATCGCGATGTCGGTCGTCACTGAGGTTTCGGCTCCGACCGGGAAGCAGATCGATGCTGTCCTCGGCAGCAGGCAGTTCACCTTCAGACCGGCGATAGCGATCGGTTCGGCTTCGAAGTGGGTCGATTTTTCGGCGAACCTTTACTATCATCTTCTGCCGAAGCAGACCTTCGGCGTTTCAAACTTCGACGACGAGTTCGGTCTCGATCTTGGTCTGAATGTCCATGCGATGGAGAAACTGCTTGATGTGAACGCAGAGTTCCGTTCGGCGACTTCTATCGCCGATCCGTTCGACAACAAGGCTGTCGACTATATCGAGTTCGGCGGCGGCGTCCGTGTAAAGACTCCGGTGAACCTTGACGTCGTTGCAGGCGCTTTCGGAGGGTTCGGCTCCGCTGTAGGTATCCCGAAATTCCGTCTCTATGCCGGTTTCACATGGAATATGTCGGCTCCGATACCGAAAAAGACGGACAAGGATGTCCAGAACAGCGTTTCCGCCGGAGAAAAGCAGGAGGTCAAGAAACAGGACAACGCCTCTCAGAAAAAGCAGGTCGTAAATCTGGAATCGGATAAAAAACAGGCTCCGACACCGGAACAGAAGGCTGCCGCTCAGTCGGAGACAAAGACGCTTCCCGCTCCGCCCGAAAAAACCGGCGAAAGGCTCCAGGTCGTCGTCCGCTTCATGCACAACTCGGATTACATCAAGGATCCGGTTGATATCGAAAAGATCGCTCTGATCCTGACCAACAACTTTACGCTTAAGATAAGGATCGAGTCTCACATCGACAAGCACGAAAGCGCTGATATGTCGATGAAGCGTGCCCAGGCCGTAAAGGCGATCCTCGTGAAGAGCGGCATCGAGGCGAAACGAATCATAATCAAGAATATCGGTGCGAAAGAGCCTGTCTCGACCGATGACAGCGAGCTCGAAAAGGCGAAGAACAGACGTGTCGAGTTCTTCATCGTTCAGTAGACTGCTTCCGAAAGTATCTGAAATCCCTTAAATCTCTTTACAAAACCTCTTGTTTTTTTCTGAACATGGGTAATATATGCTGTTTTTGGATTGTTTTTTACAATTTCTTATATGTTGGAGGCGGAAATGAAGCACAGATTTACGGTGATCATAACGGTATTTTTGCTCTTTTTGCTGCTTGGCTGCAGCAAATCGAATTCAGGCAGCAACGCGATCGATCCTTTCGGCGAGATCGACCCCGAGCTTGACCGGATAATCGAACTTGACGGTGTCTCGGTAAACGAGAGCCACATCTTCATCTATTTCAGTAATGACAAATATTTTCTCAATGTCCCGGTGACTCTGGAGAGCGGGAGATCCCCTTTGAATGCCGATGTAACGGTCAGTGTCGACACGCTTTCCGGAGAATCTGTAAGCGACATGAAACGTTCGTCCAAGGCCGAGATCACGGATAAGACCGAAAAGTTGGATATCGATCTCGGAAAGGATTATCTGCCGGCAGCGGAGGAACTTCCGAAGCTCGTTCTGAAATACTCTCTCAAGTGGGGCAACAAAAAGCTTTCGGGAGCTGTTTCGATGTTCAGGATCTCTCCGCGGACAAAGACTCAGGTCCTTGGCGCAGACACGATCGTCGACGGCGAGGAGTCCATTTTTCGTATTTTTGTGAACGACATGCTCTCTGGAAGTCCGGTCGACGGAACGTCGGACGTTATGAAAAAAGATATCTCGGCAGAGCTTTTTTCCGGAGATACACCGCTTGGCAAATTCAGCGCAAAGGTCGATGAATTCGGTATGGCGACGCTTCCGCTTTCGCTTGAAGAGTTGAGCTCGCCGTATCTCAAGATGGTCGTTACGACCGAGACGGCATACGGGACCAAAAGCGTTGTCGTTCCGCTTCACGCGACAAGCAGGGCTGAAGGCGCGAAGACGCTTCTCACAACGGACAAGCCGCTTTACCAGCCGGGGCAGACGATCCACATCCGCACGCTTTCTCTGCAGCAGGGGACGAAGGAGCCTCTCGCTGATGTCGACTTCACCTTCGAGATCACCGATCCGAAGGGAAACAAGGTCTTCAAGGAGCACGGAAAGACGAGCGAATTCGGTATCTATTCGACCGATTTCAAGCTTGCGAGTCTCGTAAATCTCGGAAACTACACTATTTCAGCTTTGATCAACGGCGAAAAGGCGGCTGAAAAGACCGTGACAGTCGAAAGGTATGTGCTTCCGAAATTCGACATCGCCGTCAGCTTCGACAAGGGTTTTTACATGCCTGGCGATACGGTCAAGGCTATGCTTTCGTCGAACTATTTCTACGGCAAACCTGTCAGCAAGGGGGCGCTCCATGTCGAAGTAAGAACAACGGATGTCTCTGAAAATATTATACAAATTATTGATGCAACACTTTCGGAAAACGGCGAATACTCTTTCAATGCAAATCTTCCATACTATTTGACCGGAAGTGCTCTCGACCAGGGTGCGGCGAGCGTGAAGTTCGAGATCACCGTTACCGATACCGCAGACCACACGCAGTCGGTCGTCAAGAGCGTGAAGGTGGTCCAGGATCCGATAAACATCGCGCTTGTCCCGGCGGCGGGGAAGATCCTGCCGGGCGTCGGGCAGAGGATGTACCTTATCCTGACAGATCCTCTTGGGGCTCCGGTCGCTTCGGCGGCGAAGCTCGAGTTCGGAGATGAAACAGAAGAGATCGTTGTCGACGAGAGCGGCTTTGCCGAGTTCGATCTTTTGATCCCGGAGGAGGGCAGAGTCTTGGTAACGGTGGCTGCAAACGGCAAAAGTGTCACGAGGGATTTCAGATTCACCTCGGACGGCAGCAGCGAGTTTATCTTTATCGCGACGGATTCTCCGATCTACGATGCGGAGGATGAGGTCGAGCTCGAGATCTTCACCGGCTACGACCCGAGCACGAAGCAGCCTGAACTGATGCCCGACAGAGCCTATCTCGATATCGTCGCCGACGGGCAGATCAGGAGCACCAGGACGATCGTTCTCGAGGAGGGCAGGGGCCTTCTCAAGCTTGATCTTGACGAGACGATGCACGGTGTTGTCGAATT
This sequence comes from bacterium UBP6_UBA1209, assembly GCA_002309575.1. Classification (GTDB taxonomy): domain Bacteria; phylum UBP6; class UBA1177; order UBA1177; family UBA1177; genus UBA1177. The sequence goes on from DBXP01000033.1 coordinate 13,241, forward strand.
TCTGGCATACTATCTGACGAAGGAGGGCAATATCATCCGCGCTTCAAAGGCGGTTTATGTCAGAAAGGCGAGCTCGCTGAACGTCAATTTCACGACGGATAAGGAGGAATACAAGCCGAGAGAGACGGCGAAGGCCCGTTTCGAGGTCAAGGATGCCGAGGGAAATCCCGTCACGGCGGCTCTCGGCGTTTCGATGGTCGACGAGGCTGTTTTCCATGTGATGGATTTCCTGCCGGGCATGGAGAAGACCTACTTTGATGTCGAAAGTGCCGTAATGGAGTCGAATTACGCGATCTACGGAACAAGCTACAACGAAATCGTGACTCCGGTCGACGACGAGGAGCAGGAGGAGGAGATCGAAAAGCGTGCCGAGGCCTTCTTCGCCGACAATGCCGGAAATCTGACTCACGGCGTCTCGGCTGAAGATTATTCTGAGTACGAACGGCTTCTCAGGAACTATTCGGAAGAGGCTGTCGAAGCAAAGGCGCAGAAGTTTGCCGAAGAGAATCACTTTTCCCCCGATGACTGCGAAAACTCCGGATTCAACGAGGAGAAGCTGAGCCAGCTGCTTAAAAATCCCAAGTATGCCGACCCGTGGGGAAATATCATGAAGGGCGAAATCTCCTGGAGCTCCCGCAATTGGATCGATGTCACCCTGACATCGGCGGGGCCTGACGAGATCGCAGGAAGCGGAGACGACATCGAGACGGATGTCGAGATCTGTGAAAGAAGCTACAAAGGCGGCGATGGAGACGATACTTATGAGGACGGGTCGGTGGATGTGGATACCGGTGACAACGGCGGCGGCTGGGATACCGGTGATCCCGGTGACCCGTGGGAGGAGCCGAGTGCCGATCCCGGCGAGGATGACAATCACGGGAGTTCGGTGAAGGTCCGCGAATGGTTCCCCGAGACGCTCTATTTCAATCCTCAGCTGATTACGGATGAAAACGGAGTCGCCGATATCGATGTGCTGATGGCGGATTCGATAACATCATGGCGTGTCACTGCGCTTGCGAACAGCATCACCGGCGGAGTCGGCAGTATGCTCGGCAGCATCAGGGTCTTCCAGGATTTCTTCGTCGATATCGACTTCCCGGTTTTCCTTACCCAGAACGATGAGATTTCGGTCCCGGTCGGGATATACAACTACCTCGGCGAAGATCAGCACGTTACCCTCGAAGCCCAGTCAGAGCCTTGGTTCGAGATGGCCGGAGACCCCGTGATAGAGGTCGATGTCCCTGCAAATTCCGTCTCGGCGGTCTACTTCCCGATCCGCGTCCTTAAGATAGGCGAGCACAGCCTCACCGTCATCGCGCAGGGCTCGAGGATGTCCGACGCGATCAAGCGCAGCGTCACCGTCAAACCCGACGGGATCATGGCTGAGAGCACGAGGAGCGAGCTTCTTGACAGCAATAAAAACATAACCCTTACGATCCCCGCAGAGGCGATCCCGGATAGTGCCGAGCTCTTTGTTAAGATCTATCCCGGCATGATGTCGCAGGCGATAGAGGGGCTTGATTCCATGCTTGAGATCCCTTACGGCTGCTTCGAGCAGACGACCTCGACGACCTATCCGAACGTTCTCGTGCTCCAGTATATGGCGAAGGCAGGGAACATCACACCGGAGATCGAACTGAAGGCGAGAGACTACATCTCGCAGGGTTACCAGAGGCTTCTGACATACGAGGTCAACGGCGGCGGCTTCGAATGGTTCGGCGACGAGCCGGCTCACTTTGTCCTGACTTCGCTCGGCCTTCTCGAGTTCGTCGATATGAGCAAGGTCCACGAGGTCGATCCCAGACTGATCACACGGACGGCGGCATGGATGGCTTCTCAGCAGAACCCCGACGGCTCCTTCAACACGAACAACGGTCCGGCCTACGATGTCGCGACAACGGACATACAGGCTTCGGCTCTCCGCTCGACGGCGTACGGCGCGTGGGCTTTGACGAGTGCTGAACTGGAGGAGACCGCGAGATCCAAGGCAGTAAGCTATATCGAGTCGAAAATCAAGGGCAACGAGGATACCTACACTATGGCGCTGGCTGCGATCGCGCTTCTCGGGAACGGCGGAAGTTCGTCAAAAATAGAGATGCTGGTAAACAAGCTCCTTGAACAGAAAATAGAGGACGAAGATCAGGGTATCCACTGGGAACAGTCAACAAATACAGAAACTTACGGCTATGGTGACAGCGCGGAAATCGAGACGACGTCGCTTGTCGGACTGCTTCTTCTGGAGAAGGGCGGTCATGCCGACGTGACTGCAAAAATCCTTAACTGGATCATCCGTCATAAAGATTCTATCGGCAACTGGGGCGCGACCCAGGCAACGATCTCGGCGCTCAAATTCTTGGTCAAGAGCCTTGATTCCTCTACTGAATCCGAGACGAATGCGACGATCCGCGTAAAGGCTAACGAATCGCCCGAAACACTTGTCCAGATCGAGCCGGAAAATTCGGATGTCCTCAGACTGATCGATCTCAAGGAGCATCTTGTCTACGGGGAAAACAACATCGCAATCAAGTTCGAAGGCACCGGCAGCATGATGTATCAGGCGACCGCGACGTGGTATGTTCCCGCTGAGGCTGACACCCACTCCGGTCCGCTCGAGATCAGCGTAAGCTACGACAAGACGAACCTTTCGGTCAACGACACGGTAGATGTCACGGTCGATATAAAGAACGTAAGCGGATCCGGAGTCACGATGATCCTCGCAACGATCGGGATCGCCCCGGGCTTCACGCTGATCCCCTACCTGCTTGACCATGCGATCGAGAACAGCGATCTCCTCCAGCGCTACGAAACGACTCCGAGGCATCTGATCCTCTACCTCAGCCACATCGATGCCGGAGAGACGGCGACACTCAGATATCAGCTGATGGCCGACTACCCGATCGAGGCTTCGACCGGCGAAGCGACCGTTCATCCCTATTACAATCCTGAGGAAAAATTCAGCGAGGCAGCTCAGCGCCTGAATGTAGCTCAATAGAATTAACTAAAAGTCCGGCGATCCTGTCTTGTACGATTTTCCGGACTTTTTTCGGAGGATAAAAATGCCAAATCCAAAAAACATATCTATTTTTGAAGACACAGTGAACCTTGTTCAGCATACAAAACGTCTGCAGGAAGCAGTCGCCGCAAGCCTGAGATCGCAAAAATTCATCGCGGAGAACGATCCACTGCCGGACGGGAGACTTATCCGGCGCTTTGAAGAGCCCGCGCAGATCATCGTGAGCAAAAAACGCACCTTCGAGGCAACTTCCGCTTACGCCGGAAAGGGCGACAAACTGTGCGCACTCAATTTCGCTTCCGCATCAAATCCGGGAGGAGGGGTCGTGAACGGCTCCAGTGCGCAGGAAGAGTCTTTGTGCCGTGTCTCCACGCTCTATTTTACTCTCGATACCGACGAAAACTGGAAGCGCTTCTACAAGCCGCACAGGATAAGCCGTGACCCGATCCACAACGACGATATTATCTACACACCAGACATCGTCGTTTTCAAAACGGACTCATCTTCCCCCGAGCGCATGGCGGAAAACGAATGGTTTGACTGCGACGTGATCACCTGCGCCGCGCCGAATCTACGCGATCCGGTCAACCGCTACAATTCAGGTGACGGAAGCGAACGGCTCCTGCTCTCTGATGATGAACTCGCCAGCGTCCACAGAAAACGCGACCGGCGGATTTTTGATGTCGCCGTGCAGAATAAAGTCGATGTGCTCGTTCTGGGTGCTTTCGGCTGCGGAGCCTTCAGAAACAGTCCGGCCGTGGTCGCCGATGTGATGCTTTCGCTCGCAAAAGAGTATGAGCACGCCTTCAAGACGATCGAGTTTGCGGTATACTGCCCGCCGTTCGACGACACGAATTACAGAATTTTTTCAAAATTGTCGTAACGGCGTCTCGTCGTAACGATTTAAATAAATCTTGACTTCTTATTTTTAAATCTGAAAATTAAGTGTTGATGTTTTTTTAATTCTAATTTTTGGAGATTGAAAAATGGAAATTAAAGTTCCGAGTTTTTATTGGCTTGATACTTGGGTTTTTGGCAACATAATTCAAATTGCTACACAAGA
>DBXP01000015.1:0-58869 GCA_002309575.1 bacterium UBP6_UBA1209
TCTGAATGGATCGGAACGACGATTTCCGAATTCGAGGCGCAGTCACATGCGATATGCCCCGGAAATTCATGGACATCTGGAACAAGCATGGTCTCATCTTTCGAGGCGCACGCACCGCAGACTCCTTTCGAAAGCGGAATGTGGATGCATGCAGGTTTTCCCTGAAAAGGCCCCACGGTGAGAACGCCGTTACGCATGATGTAAAACCCGGCCCAGTTCAGGTTTTCAAGCGAAACCATGATGAGCGATGAAAGATTGCTTAGTGCAGAGACCGCCCAAGGCTCGCTCCCAAGCAGCTCAGAAGCCTGTTTCAGAAGAATGTCGTAATTGGTCATATTTTCCTCCTTCATTACAACCTTGCTCATTTCGACTTTGCTCAATGACCGGTTGCTGAGCTTGTCGAACCGGTTTTTATCGTCGCCGCATACGCGCTGTTGACAAGTCCCAGTATCGCAGAAAGGATGAACAGGGTCTCGATTCCCAGCGTGTGCCAGATCCAGCCGCCGAAAAGTGCGATTAAAATGCTTATCAGGTGGTTTACCGAAACGCCGGTGGAGATCGTAGCACGGGTCTCTTCAGGAGAATCGGAAAGGTCCTTGACATAGACGTTCGAAGCCATCGAAGCAAGCGAAATGACTGAATCGAGGATGTAGTTCACGCAGCAGACGACAAACGCGATATCACGCGGAAAAATGTGGTGGGCGAAACCGTAGAAAAAGCAGACTATGACAAGGATCAAAGTGTCCGTGATCATTATGATTTTATAACCGAAACGGTCGATCATCCTCCCCGCAAGCGGAGAAGCGGCGAAGCAGCAGACCGCCGAGATCGCGAAAAGAAGGCTTATTATCATCGCATCAGCGCCGTAGAAAAGAACGAGGACGTAAGGGCCGAAAGTGAAGAAGATCTGCTTTCTCGCCCCGTAAAAAACTTCGATCATGTAGTATTTCGAGAATTTGCAGCGGAAGTAAAAGCGCCGTTTCGCCTTGTCAGTCTCGCTGCTTCCCGTCATCCGCAGAGAAAACATGAAACCGAGAAGAAGGATCGCGCTGCTCACGATGAAGACCGGCTTGAAAAGAGCCGTGCTTTTGCCGGCAAAGAGACATACCGCAAAAATTATGAGATACCCCGCGAGCATTCCCATCTGATGCACCGCGTTCTGCATTCCGAGTGCGATCCCGCCGCGCCCCTCCCTGGCATATTCGAGTGTCAGCGTGTTGCGCATCCCGAGCTGGACGTGCTCGCCTAAAGAGTAGATGAACATCGCCAGTATTACGAGAAAACGCACCGGCGGCACGACTGACTGCATCGCCAAGCCGCAGACCATGATGACAGCACCGACCTTGTATATTTTTTCAGCCGAAAAAGTGTAGAAAACGGCAAGGAAAAAGATGAGCAGAAAACCAGGAAGTTCGCGGAAAAATTCCGAAACTCCCTTGTCGAACTCGCTCATTCCGACGACTTGTGCCAGATAGTTGTCAAGCACGCCTTTATACAAGCCGAAAGCGAGCGCGAATGTCACCATCGAGACGAAAAAAGCCTTGTATTTTGAATCCTCACGGAAAACTTCTTTGAAACCGCCCATGACCGCTCCGGAAAAATGTGTTAAACCGGTGCAGAGATAGTGTCGAAGCGGGATTTTGTCAAAAAAAATAATTGACTGAATTTATTGAGAAATTATATTGCGCTGCCTTTTGGCAAAACACCTTTTGCGTAAACTGTTTCGGAGGAAACGATGATTACGGCGAAAATTTTTGTTTTTATTCTTCTCGGTTTCGCTGCCGAGATGATCGACGGTTCTCTCGGGATGGGTTACGGCGTCAGCTCAAACACCTTTTTGCGCACTGCCGGTGTCCCTAGCGCGGTTTCAAGCGCCTGTGTCCATGTCTCCGAGATTTTTACAACTCTTGTCTCCGGGCTTTCGCACCTCAAGATGAAAAATGTCCACAAGGGGCTATTTTTCCGGCTGCTTTTCCCCGGGATCCTGGGCGGTGTCATAGGTGCGTACCTTTTGGTCAGTTTTGAGAGTAAAACTATTGATATCGTTATAGATATTTACCTTCTTATCATGGGAGGCTTCATATTTGCGAAGATCTTCAGAAAGCTCGGCGAGGCCCGTGAATACGGCAACTACACGATTCCGCTCGGTTTTGCCGGTGGTTTTACGGACGCTATGGGCGGCGGCGGCTGGGGCCCGGTCGTCACAAGCACGCTTCTTGCTTCCGGTCACGATGCCAGAAGAACGATCGGAACGGTCAATACGGCAGAGTTTTTTGTAACGATCGCTGAAACGACGACCTTTGTCGCGATGCTCGGTGATATAAAAAGCTATACCGAAATCATTCTCGGGCTCATTATCGGCGGAGTTATCGCCGCGCCGCTCGGTGCCTATTTCTGCAAAAAGGTGCCGGTCAAACTGATGCTCGGACTTGTCGGTGCTCTGGTAATTTTTCTCAATTCTTACAAGCTTTTTAAACATCTCGGGATCCTCTGATCCAGGGGATTGGAAATAAAATGCGGATCACATCCAAAAAACAGTCGCGTTTTAGTTGACAGATCATTCTAGCAGAAAATAATTTGACGGCTTTTAGGCAAAGTTGATTATCCAAAAACAACCAAGGAGGTAAGGCAATGAAAAAGTACAAATGCAAAGTTTGCGGAGAGATTTTTGAAGTAGCAGACGGCGAGAAACCGGTTTGCCCGATTTGCGGCGTTGACGGTGATGACCTTGAACTGATTGAGGATGCGACTCCAAAATCGAATCCGTATGCCGGAACACAGACCGAAAAGAATTTGCAGGCGGCTTTTGCCGGCGAATCACAGGCAAGAAACAAGTACACCTACTTTGCTTCCGCAGCGAAGAAAGAGGGGTACGAACAGATCGCGGCTCTCTTCCTGAAGACTGCCGACAACGAGAAGGAACATGCAAAAATGTGGTTCAAAGAGCTTAACGGGATCGGCACGACAGCTGAAAATCTCGGCGCTGCCGCTGACGGCGAGAACTTTGAATGGACCGATATGTATGAGGGATTTGCAAAGACAGCCGAGGCTGAGGGTTTTGCAGAGCTGGCAAAGAAGTTCAGAATGGTCGGCGCTATCGAAAAGCACCACGAAGAGCGTTACCGCGCACTTCTTAAAAATGTCGAGGCTCAGCAGGTTTTCGCGAAGAGCGAAGTCAAGGTCTGGGAATGCCGCAACTGCGGACACATCGTTGTCGGCACAAAGGCTCCTGATGTCTGCCCGGTTTGTGCGCATCCGCAGTCTTATTTTGAAGTAAACGCAGAAAATTACTAACGGAGGTTTTGCTATGGAGATGAAATTCTACAAATGCGACCGCTGCGGTCAGATTGTCGCGATCGTAAAGGGAACCGCTGCTCCTCTTGTATGCTGCGGCGAAAAGATGAAGGAGATTCTTCCCGGAACGACTGATGCTTCTGTCGAAAAGCATGTTCCGGTCTGCGAAGTCAAGGACAACAAAGTCGTCGTTACTGTCGGATCTGTAGCTCACCCGATGGTTGACGAGCACTATATCGAGTGGATCGCTATCCAGACGAAGTTCGGAAATCAGCGCAAGGCTCTGAAGCCCGGCAACGAACCGAAAGCCTGCTTTGCACTTTGCGAAGGCGACGAGCTCCTTTCGGCATACGCTTTCTGCAACCTTCATTCACTCTGGAAGGCATAATTCCGGGAAAACCGGATCCGGTCCTCAACTCTTAAACCCTTTGAAGCCCTGATTCTAGCTAGGTTTTAGGGTTTTTACGTTCATCGACATAGTTCCCGTTTTTTGCCTCTTCAAGTTCGAGACGGTCCATTTCGGAGAAAATGTAGTTTAAGACTATCCCGGCAATGCTAAGATCGTCGATCCAGCCGATAATCGGGATAAAATCAGGGATCAAGTCTATCGGGGAAATGATATAGAGCAGCGCTCCAGCAATAATTGCCTTCTGTGCTACTGAAATCTTGGGCGAAACAAAGAAGCCGTAGAGCTGTTTCGCTTTCTTAACGATATCAATATTTTTTGCTTTTGAAGTCCATGCGGAGAACTCGTCAACGATTTTCTGCTGTGTTTTCGGATCGGAACCGTTTTTTACCCATTTCGATTTTTTGAAATCGTCAAAATTCATATCTTGCCTCGCATAAAATCCGTAAATGACTATAGCAGTATGCATATTGTTCAGGCAATATAAAGATTTTATGTCGGGAAATGTCAGATATCCAAGTGTTGTTGTGTTGAAAGGTCTCGCCTGTTAAGGTTTTTTGACCGCCAAAAGGGCTGCCGCTTGCATTTTTCAGCAAAAACTTTAAAACTTCAGCCGTCTGTAAGAAAGGCATTGGAAAACGGCGTTGTTCCTGCATTACATGATTTCGGAGCTGCATATGGAGAAAAACAGAGATAAAAGCGTGCTTGTAACGGGGGCTCTCCGGGGGATCGGCAGAGCTGTGAGCCTCAGGCTTGCCGCGGAGGGATACAGAGTTGTTTTGAACTACCGCGGTGACGGCGAGGATCGTGCCAACGAGCTGAAAAGCGAGATAGAGAGGCTTGGCGGAGCTGCCGGGATAATTAAGTTCGATGTTGCCGACAAGGATGAATGTAGCAGAGCTCTTGGGGAATATCTTAAATCAAATCAAGTATTTTGGGGAATCGTGCTCAATGCCGGGATCTGCCGCGACGGACTCTTTCCTGTTATGAGCCAGGCGGACTGGACGAGCGTTGTCGATACGAATCTCAACGGATTTTACAATGTCCTGCGTCCGGTCGTGATGCCGATGTGCAAAAAAAGAGAGGGCAGGATCGTTGTGATTTCATCGGTTTCCGGTCTGATCGGCAACAAGGGACAGGTCAACTACAGCGCTTCAAAGGCCGGTCTGATAGGGGCTGCGAAGGCTTTGGCTCTCGAGGTCGCCTCCCGCTCGATCACAGTCAACGCAATCGCTCCGGGCGTTATCGAAACGGATATGACGGAGAGTCTGGATAAAACGATCGCCGATATGATCCCGCTGAAGCGTTTCGGAAAGAGCGAAGAGGTCGCTGCGCTGACGGCGTTTCTGCTCTCCGAAGAGGCGGGATACATCACAAGAGAGGTCATTTCGATCAACGGCGGACTTCACTAAATTTTCAAAAAAGTGCGGCGCAGAGGCGCAAAGAGTCTGACTAGCTGTTTTTGGCTGCGAGCTTTGCCTTGATGTATTCGTCAAGACCGCCCTTCTGCATGATCTGGTCGACCTCGGGCGGGAGCGGCGGGAAGGAGACTGTAGAACCGTCGGGAAGCGTGACAGTGCCCGTTTCGGTGTTGATTTCAACGACATCACCGCGTTTTACCTTGCCGAGCAGGTTCTTGATCTCGAGAGCCGGAAGACCTGCGTTGATGCAGTTTCTGAAGTAGATCCTGCTGTAGGATTCCGCGATTATTGCGCCCATACCGAGGTATTTGAAGCAGAAGGCAGCCTGCTCGCGGGAGGAGCCGCAGCCGAAATTTTTGCCGGCGATGATGATGTCTCCGGGTTTGACCTCTTTGATAAAGTCCGGATCCTCGTCCTCAAGCGAGTGCGATGCGATCTCCTGCGGTTCTGTGACGGTGTAGGTGTATTTCCCCGGGAAGATAACGTCGGTGTTGACATCGTGTCCGTAAACAAAAACCTTTCCCTTGATAATTGCCATGATTTCCTCCTAAAAATTTATTCGGGTACGATTATTGCCGTTCCGAAGATCTTTTCAACCTTCGGGAATGCTGCTTCGGCCTCTTCTCTTGTTGCGTAACATCCGTGGCGAAGCCTGTACCAAACGGCGTTCCCTTTTACTTTTTCTGAAATTCTTGCCCCGAGCTGCTTGTGAGATTTGAGAAACTCCTCGACGTCGTCCAGCGATTTTGACGCGTAAAGCTGGATCGAAAAGGCGCATTTCGAGGGTTTGTGCTGGCTTGTCGGCTGTGCAGCCTGGACCGTTGGCTTCGGAGCTGTCTGAGCCGGTTTGGGCTGGGCCGCAGGAGCCGGTTTTGTCTCCTTTTTCGCTAGATCCGCACCTTTCAAAATATCTTCGAGGCTCCGGTTTTCCTGTTTCGCCGTATCTTTTCCGCCAGCATTCGCCTGCTGCCCTTTGGACTGTCCTTTGGGCTTGACTTCTTGTTTTTCCAGCGGCTTTTCTGCCTTGGCCTGCTCTTTGCGGGGCTCCTCTTTCTTCTTTTCGGCAGCCTTTGCCTGTGCCTTATCCTCTTTTTTAGGTTCAGGTTTCGGAGCTTCGGCTGTTTTGGCTGCTTTTGGTTCCTCTTTTTGCGGAGCGGTCTTTTCCTGTTCCGCAACTTTCGGAGTTTCGCGGACCGCCTCTTTTTCTTCAGGCTTCTTTGCGGGCGCTTCAGTGCTCTTCGGCTCGGCGACGGGGCAGACGATCTCAGTGCTGCATTCGCCGGATTCGTCCAGCGTGTGATGCTTCTGCGCGCAGGCCATCAGCTCGCCGTATTTTGCCTGAAGCTCGTCGATTTTATCTGAATAGAGCACCAGCTTTTCGTTTTGCCAGGAATCGTCTGAGGTCTCTTCGGCCTCGCCGCACCTGCCGATGAAGATCCCGGCAGTCAGGACAAGGGCGAACTCTGCGAAAAGGAGCAGTATGTTTACGCTCCTGGTACTGAAAAGAATGTTCGTTTTATTGTTGTCCACGCTGCCTCTCGAAACGTTTTTTGTTAAACTTCCTTATCAGCATGAGCGAGCTCGGATCTGTAGGTTCGTCTTTCTTGAGGCTGTTGTAGATTTCCAGTAGATCCGAAGCGTTGTCTTCTACGTTGGGCACAGGCTGGTTGTCTGTGGAGCGCATGAAGTAGTAAAGTTTCTTGCGTGTCCTCTCAAGCTCTGAAACTGCGTCGGCGATGGATTTTGCCGTAATTTCATGCAGCAAAAGCCCGCGTCCGCTTTTTCTGACCTTCTCCGCAATGACGCTGCCGGCAGATACGACCAGACACTTTCTCGCCGCAATGGCGTTGTTTACGAGGAAGGTATCTCCGCGGTGCCAGTGCGCCGGAATGATCAGGGCGTCGAAGGTGTTGAGGGCCGCGTTCATTCTTCCGGGCTGGATGGGACCGTGGAAAAAGACGTTTGTGTTTTTGACCCGCTGTTTCAGCCGGTTGACGAACTGTGCGTTTTCGTGGGTCTCGCCGTAGATGTGAAGCTCGTTCTGATAGTTTTGCGAATAGAGCAGGTTAAATGCGTCAATAAGCTCGACGATCCCCTCTTCCGGAAGGATTTCGCCCATAAAGCCGAACTTCACCGCTCCTTCGATCTCGAAAGGACGGTTTTCAAAAGTCCCGTCGCAAAGCATCCCGGCATCGATGACGGCAATTTTGTGTTCGGGTATGACCTCTTTGTAAAAGGTCTGGTATTCGTTCTGCGAGAAGAATATGAATCTGTCGCAGAAGTTGATCACGTCATCTGTCAGATCCCTTCTTTCGCTTTTTATCGTAGAGGTGAAGGCTTCGCTTTTCGACCGGTTGTAGTACCTTGAATAGCGGCCGATGTTTTCAAACCAGAAGGAGTGTGAATTGTCAGGTCTGAAGCAGAGCGCAAGCTTTTTTACAAAAAAAGAGAAAGATGTGCTGATAAAGTTGGAGATCCTGATCGTTTCCGGAGTTTCAGAGGAGGGATAGCCCTTTTCGAAAAGCGAATTTGAAAACAAAAATCCGTCAGTCACCGAGCAGACGACCGGGATCCTGCGCTCCTTAGCGATGAACGGGTAGTTGAAGGAGTGGTTTTTCAGACTCCAGATGTGGACGCAGTCGAAGTGTTCCTCTTTCAGTATGAAATCGAAAACATTGTCCATCCGTTCGTTGATATAGGTTTCGCTGAAGGTTTCGTAGCGGGTCGGAATATAAGTCGTCATCAGCTTGTAGTGCGGAGTCTGGACGATATTGAGAGCAAAAAGCTCCTTGCTGTCGGAGAACTCGGGATAAAAAACCGTAAGCTCAACTTTGCTGCTCAGACTTTCCAGCAAAAGCTCGATATAGCTGTTGAAAAAGGCTAGCGACATCCCGCTCTGGGGCGGGGAATCCAAAACAAAAAGTACAGAAGTCACGTTACAACCCGCAAATTGTTCCTGAAAGAGCGCTCATCGCCGCCGTCGCCGGACTTGCAATGTGGACCTCTCCATTTCCCTGTTTGCCCTTGAAATTGCGGTTGGAGGTGGAAACGATGACCTCGCCGTCTCCCGTCATGCCGATCTGGCCTGATGCACAGCCTCCGCAGCCCGGATTCGCGATAAGGAAGCCTGCATCGAAAAGCGTCTCCAGGATCCCGCTTTTCATAAGCTGACCGTAGATCCTTCTTGAAGAGGGGACGATGTAGCCGTTTGTCTTTATCTGTCTGCCCTTGACGAGCCTTGCGACCTCTTCAAAGTCCGAATATCTGCCGTTTGTGCAGCTCCCGATGAAGACGGTGTCGACCTTTTTGCCTGCAAATTCGGAGACTCCGTGAACGTTGTGCGGGTGCGGCGGAGCTGCGACAAGAGGCTCTTTGAGGTCGTCGAAGCTGAGCTCGTAGACCTTCGCGTACTCAGCGTCCGCGTCGGCTTTGAATTCTGTGAAGCCGTCAAGTCCGACAGTCGGGATCATAATGCTGATAGCGCCCATTTCGGTGCCCATGCTGGCGATGGTGATGCGCTCGTCGAGCGTAAGCTTTTCGATCTCAGGGCCGTAAAGTTCGACGACCTGTCCCAAAAAGGTGCGTGAACCGAAGTTCTTGAGCATGAAAAGCGCGATATCCTTTGCGCGGATCGAACCGCCACGTTTGCCGGTGAAGTTCAGCTTTACGGTCTGCGGGACCTCGAACCAGGTACGGCCGGTCTTCCAGATGTAGGAGATATCGACATCGCCCATTCCCTGGCCGAAGCAGGCGATCGCGCCCATGATGTTGAAGTGGCTGTCTGTGCTGACGATCGTCATTCCGGGTTTTGCATACTCGTCGATGATGATGTGCGAGCCGATCCCTGCGTCGACGTCGTAAACCTTCAAACCCTCTTTGCGGGCGAAGTCGCGGCATCTCTGCTGGTTGACAGCGTACGGGATCGTCTTTGCCGGAGCGACGCAGTCGAAGGTGAACATCGTCCTGTTTTTATCGGCGATCAGGTTGTCGGTGAAGTTTTTTTCAAGGTTGTTGACGACATTCGCGCCTGCAAAATCCCTGGCGCTTTTGTAGTCGATGCTGATCCATACGATGGATCCGGGAGCCACTGATTCGTTTTTGTCGATCAGATGGTCGTAAAAAATTTTCTCGATAATGGTCTTGCCCATAGCTTTCTCCATAAAAAAACAATGGAATTTACGACTTACAATAATTTTTGCAATTAAAGGCGGAACTAAAAAATCATTCCTCTTCCTCTTCCTGCTTTTCGATATCGGGAGAGTAGAGCGTGACACGGTTTCTGCCGTGCGTTTTCGAGTAGTAAAGCGCAGCATCCGCACGCCTTTGGAATTCGGTTGCAGTTATCGGGTCAGATTCGTTGAACGAAGCCACCCCGAATGATGCTGAAACATGGATCAAGGTGTCTCCGTAGTGCGTAAGGTTGTCGTTTACGATTTTGCGGATCTTTTCGGCAAGTTTTTCCGCAACGGAGAGAGTCATGTTGGTGAGAATAACGAACTCCTCTCCGCCGTAGCGGGCGCAGATGTCGTATTTTCTGGAGTTTTTCTTCAAACAGGTTCCGATCATTTTGATGACCTGGTCGCCTGCCAGGTGGCCGTAGGTGTCGTTGATATTCTTGAAGTGGTCGATATCGACCATTATCATCGAAAGCGGCTGACCCGAGCGCGAAGCTTCGTTTGTCTTGTTTTTCAGCGATTCGTCATAAAAACGGCGGTTGTAGAGCGTCGAGAGGGCGTCGGTGATCGACAAATTTTCGACAGCTTTGTACATCTGAATGTTGTTGAGAGCCGAAGCCATGACCTTGCAGATGGTTCTTATCGAGTCTGTGTAACCCTTCATCGTGGCAAAATCTTCAGGTTTTTCGGTCAGGATCGAAATCGCGCCCATAACTTTGTTGTTGTAGCTGAGTCTCCGGCAGGAGATACCGCTGAAACGGTTGAGCTCGCTGAATTTTTTTGTAAAAACAGGATTCGACCTGCGTTTGTTGAGATCTTCGGCTTCAAAAACTTCGTCGAGCTTTTTTTCGATGATCATGGCGTGGATCGAACCTGCCTCAAGTTCTTCGTCGACTGCCGTTTCGTGGAGGTTGTCCGGCTCGTACGGCCACTTTTTCTGCTCGCTTTCGGTAAGTGTGAACGCGTACCCTGTCAGGTTTCCGCCGTCCTCCGGCATTTCACAGAAAAAGACCCCTTTCACGCCGGGAACAAGGTTAAAAAACGCAAGAGATACAGTTTTCAGCAATTCGTCGTGGTCGAAAGAATCAATGATTTTAGATATTTCTCTTGAAAGGATCGCGCTTTTCTGCCTCTCTTCGGCGATCCTGTTGAAGGTCAGACCGTACCGGATATCGCTGATGATGTTGTTTTTGACAGGTTCAAACTTTTTAATGATTTCTTCGTTGGCAAGCGGTTTTTTTTCTTCGGAATCAATGACCAGGATGTACTTTATTTCGATGTCGTAGTCAAACGGCATTATCGGGAAGTATATCCTCTGGTTGAAAGGCGAGATCAGCGGGATGTCGTCGCTCTCTCCGAGAAGTGTCCGGGTGGGGTAGGGAGCGTTGTCGTGGATGCAGCTGTAGAGGAGCCCTTTGCTTTCGAACTCTTTGCCGGTCATGTAGTCTCGGACCAGATTGTCGTCAAGTGTTTCGATCAGTTTCAGCTTGATCTTCGTGCCGTCCGGAGAGGTCGGATTTTCCAAAGATTTTTTCAGTTGTCCGAAGGGGTCGTTTACGATCGGCGAGCTGATGATCCTCTGGAACTGAGGTGCGCCCTTTTTCGGATCGTCCTGATTTTCGATCCACTCCCTGATGGCTTTGGATCTCGAAAACAGTCCGACTCCCAGTGCGCAGAGCACAAAGAGTGCGCAGGTTATAAAGTGGGCTGTGTCGTTGAATTCGCCGGATGTCACCAGCACGATGAATGCGACGAAGGAGTATGCGATGTATCTGACGTACCTGTTTTCATTGGTTTTTGCGACAAGTGGCAGCGCCAGAAACACGAGAGGCAGGATCGCGGTCCTGACTTCGGCGATCGGTGCGGCTATTGCATAGATCGGCAGGACAAATACTGTAAAAACCGGGATCTTCGCCTTTTCGCTCTTCTTTGCATACATGATCGTCAAATAAAAAAGTATCCAGAGAACTGCGGAAACGGCAGCCTGAAGAGCCGTCTGTTTGATGGAGCTGATGCTCAGCGAAGAGATCAGGCAGAAGACTAAAGTCAAAATATGTGAAAAAAATTCGGATTTAATGAGAGTCGATATCATTTTTCAAGATGAACTGGTCTGGGCGAATCATCATGAACCTTTTGCGCAGAAGCTGCTCGCCGGCTCTTCTGTCCTTATCCAGGTGATTTCGCTGTTGTTTCTTTTTTTCTATTTCCCTCTGCAGGTTTTTTTGTTTGTTTTCGATGGATTCGGAGATTTGAGCCAGCTTGGAATTTTGTCTGCAGACCTTGACGGTATCTGCGGCAATCCAGACCACGGCAAGAAAAACAATTGAACAAACAAGGATTGTATAAGCTTTTCTGTTCATCACTTTGCCTTCGTCGCGACAGCGATGTTTTCAAATCTTAGCGACTTCAAAATATCAAGGATTCTGGTTACTTCCCCGTGTTGAGTCGCTGTGTCCGCCTTAATTACGATAATATATTTCAATCGCATCGTGTCGTCAAATTTAGAGAGCACATTTTTTACCTCGTCGACAGACTGCATAGCGACACCGTTCATTTCTATCCTGCCGTCGGCCGCGATCCCGATTTCATACTTTTCGCTTGCGGTGATCGGGACATCGGAGCTTGCCAGCGGAAGGTCGATTTTGAGCCCTGACTCTTTGACGAAGGTGCTCGTCAGCGAGAAAAATATGAGCAGCGTGAAGAGAACATCGACAAGCGAACTGATGTCGACAGAGAAGTTTTTATCACTGTTGCGTTTGAGATTCATCGGCGTGCTTTCTCAAAAAAAATCGGATCGACAAGAATATAGGCAAGCGGGAATATCGCGACCAGACTTTTCGGCAGAAATATCAGCGCAAGCGTGAATAGGAGACAGAAAAGCGACGGCGAGAGGTATCTTTCTGCAAATTCCGGTTCAGGAGCCGGCAGTTTGTCCCTGAAATCCGAGAGCAGAGCGGCATATCCGAAAAGGTCGGAGAGAACGACCGCGTAGATTGCCAGGAGAAGGGCGAAATCAATGATAAAACACGCAAAAAAGTTCAGTACCGCCGGGGTCACCGCAAGCGCGAAGAAAAATTTGTATGAAAAGAATATCGGTATCTTGAGCTGCTGATCCGGTCTGATGTGACAGCGGATATCATCAATATAATAAATCAGGGTCGCGCCGATGAGCGGCAGGATCGCCGGAAAGACGATGTCGAGCCCCAGAGAGACAGCTACGACAAGAAGGGTCAGAACAAGGAAAACCGTATCGAATTTCCACCAGTCGAAGTGCTCGATCGCAAGGACACGGAGAGCTGTCTCCTTTGCAAGTTTCGCAAGTAGGGTGTTCGAGAAAAACTTGTACTTCGGAGTCTTTGAAAGGTAGTTGTCGATAAGCCTTTGTTCGGCTTCGCCCTTCATCCGCGGGGTGTCGACATCCTGCCAGAGGTGCCCTGTCATCTCGGCAAAACCGAATCTGCCGGCCTTCGAAAGCGCCTCCATTCCGTTCGAGACGGAGACATCCCCTGTTTTGTCGTAGCGCTCCTGGAGCTCGTCGAAAATTCTGCCGGTGCAGAGGAAAAGCCCTGTGTCGACGGCATCGTACTGCTTCAGCGCCTTTGCGATTTTAACGATTTTTCTCTCCTCTGTTACGACTTTTGTCGCATCGTCGATGTCGAAAACTCCGTCAATGTTGCGGTCGACCGAGAGTATTGCGTCAAAATCGGCAAGAAGCGGCTCGGCTTTTGCCAGAAAATCGGGCAAAAAGTCGTTCGAGAAGATGTGGTCCGACATCGAGAGCAGGAAGGGAGAATCAAGGTCCAGAGCCTCTTTGGAGCGGAGAAGCGAAATGCCGTTTTTCTTGTCGAACTCTTTATTCTCGACAAAAACAATGCCTTGAAGTTCGCGTCTGTTTACATAATCGATGATTTGACTGCCGCGGTACCCGACAACGACAACGATTTTTTCGATTCCTGCAAGCTGCATTAGCGTTATTATGCGCTCGATCAGCGGAACTCCGCCGACAGGCAGGAGCAGCTTAGGCTCTTTTACGCCTTCGCTGTTGAATCTGCTGCCAAGTCCGCTGGCAAGAATAACTCCTTGTTTTATCATGATCTTCTCACAATTTCGGCTTCATGTCCTCTTCGATTTCGGCCTTTTTCGCCGCAACATACTCCTTATACCCGTCCATGTCATCCTTATCAAAGCAGAGCGGGGTCAGGAAAGTGTAGACGAGCATCTCGAAAAGCAGGCAGTCGAGAAGCCACGGCTTGCCTGTGACTGCCGTCGCAACTCCGGACGAGAAGAGCAGGATCACCGCTACGGACATGAAGAAAAGTAAAGCTTTGTTGAATTTGCGACCGTGGTGGCTGAGGAACGGGTAAAACGAAAGGTTGTTCCATCCGATCCACAAAAAGACGGGGATGACCCAAAATTTGTAGTTCGGAATAAAGTTCTGCAGCTGAGTCCCGATGACACCGACGATGTAAAACGCCGAGACGGGACGCGGGGTCCCGAGCCAGAAACGGCGGAAGCTGATGTCATAGACTCCGTTCCTCGCATGGCGGATGCAGCCGAAAGCGAGCGGGATCATGCCCATGCAGAAAGCGAGCAGCGGACTTATCTCGTGATAAAAGCTGAAGACGATGAATGCCGGGCATACCGCGTAGGTCACGTGGTCTGCGATGGTGTCGAGCTCCGCGCCGAAACGGTTGCTCATCTTGGTGAGACGGGCGACGATACCGTCGACAAAATCAAAAACATAAGCTGCCATGATCAGATAACATGCCTGATGCAGGAAGTATTCCGACATAGCCTTGTCAGGAGCGATCAGGCTCTCGATTGCAAGAACGGCCGAGCCGAATCCGATCGCGACATTACCGAGCGTCGCGATATCTTTCAGGTGAATAAGTCTCATATCAACTCCGGTATAAAAATTCAAAGGCACCCATGATAAAAAAAAAGGTAAAAAAATCACGTTTGTTTTTTTTGTTGTCCGTATTTTTTTTGACAAATGGCATAAGTTGCCTAACATCCGCTGTTTTTTTGCTGAATTTAACTTTTTTACTTGGAGGTTCAAATGAAAAAATTTTTGGCAGCTGCACTTGTTCTTTTCGCAGCACTGACAGTTTCAGCAGGCAGCTACGGCCTTGCAGACAGCATGTACATCCAGCCGAACATCGGTATCGGTGCGGCATTTGACAAGGGCAACCAGTTTGGTATCGCTCCCGGTGTAGACATTGATTTCCACGTTTGGAAGACTGGCGGTCCGGCAGCAGGCGACATGTTTGCAGGTATCGATTTCCAGTTTGCTTACTGGGTTCCGACAGAGGACACTGGAAACACCAAGATCCATGTTATGAGAATGCCCATTCAGGGAAATTTCTCATATGAGTTCTCAACCAAAGGAAAACCGGGCGCAGGTCCTCTTACTGCTGCAGGTCCCTGGTATTCAATGGGTGTCGGTCTTAACTTCGTAGCTGCAAGCGGCGACGGCGCAAGTGCTCTTAACGATGTTATGGATCACTTCGAGGCAAGCTTTGCATGGGGAATCGGCGGAATCCTTACCTTCAACGACAAATGGACGCTTAAGGTCGGTTTCGGCGGCGATGCAGGCGACCATTGGGATGCTGCTTACTTCATGGCTGAAGCTGGTATGAGATTCGGCTTCTAAGTTTAATTGTTTTCTCTTTTCGTAATCCGAACAAATTTCAAAAATTTTCCGACTGCTTGACAGCAAAACTCTGTTTCGAGGCACAATGACTAAAAAAATTGCCGAAATGGCAACAGACACCACTTTCGAGGCTTTCGGCTTCAAGTCCGATATCATGGAGGGTATCCGCGAGGCGGGCTTCCGTCAGCCGAGTCCTATCCAGGCGGAGGCTATCCCTCTCATTCTGCAGGGCCGCGACGTGATAGCGCAGTCGCACACGGGGACCGGTAAAACGGCGGCGTTCGGGCTCCCTGTCATGAACAACATGCAGCGCGACATCGGCATCGAACTGATTGTCATCACGCCGACCCGAGAGCTGGCGGCTCAGATCGGAGACGAGCTCTACCGGCTCGGCAAATTCGCCGGGATCCACACCTGCACCATCCTCGGAGGGCACTCCTATTCGAGGCAGCTCCACCTTTTGCAGAGCGGGGTCCAGGTGCTGGCGGCGACTCCAGGCAGGCTTCTTGATATGCTGAAGTCGGGCAAAATCGCTGTCGTCGAGCCGGTGACCGTTGTGCTTGACGAGGCTGACGAGATGCTTGACATGGGGTTTATCGACGATATCCGCGAAATTTTTGAGTTTTTGCCTGCCAACCGGCAGACGCTGCTCTTTTCTGCGACTATGCCTGAGCCTATCCGCAGGCTTGCCGACACTATTCTGCACGACCCGGTCTTTGTGCAGTCTAATCTCAACGACGAATCAACGAACAGCGACATCAGGCAGTCATATTACATTGTCGGTGAGGAGGAAAAGGATCGGGCTCTTTCTCGCCTGATCGAAGAGCAATCGCCTGAAAAAGCTATAGTTTTTTGCAGGACGAAGCTCGAAGTCGACAGGCTTTGCACCTTTCTGATCGTCCGCGGCTTCAGTGCGAAGGCTCTGCACGGCGACCTTGAGCAGGCTCAGCGGAATCAGGTTATGACGAGCTTCCGGAAGGGTTTGATCGACATCCTTGTGGCGACCGACGTTGCTGCGAGGGGGCTCGATATCGCCGATGTCACACATGTTTTCAACTACCATATCCCTTTCAACGCCAAGGAGTACATTCACCGTGTCGGCAGGACCGGCAGGGCTGGAAAGGAGGGGATAGCGATCACGCTGGTGACCCCGTCGGAGTTCAAAAATATCCGCCGGATCGAGAAAAATGTCGGCTCGGAGATCGAAGTGAAGGTCATCCCGACGCTGCAAAACCTGCGCGAAGAGCGTGTGCGCCGTCTGCTTGCCGAGGTGATGGAGGCGACTCCGACGAAATCGGGGCTCGAGCTTGTCGAGAGGCTCGAGGAGCAGCTTGCACCCAAGTCGATAGCCGTGATCCTGGCGTCGATGATGCTGAAAAAGGAGGAGCCGGAGGATGAAACTCCGGAGCCGGAACAGATCGGCTTCACCGAAAAAAAGATCCGCCAGCTGCTTCGGAGGGATCGTGAAAGCGATGGTGAAAAACCGAGGCGCAGGGGCGGTGGTCAAAGACACGCTTTCGGCAAAGAACATAATGAAAACAAGCATAAACATTTTTTTAGCAAATTCGGAGACATAGATTTGCGAAACAGCCGGAAATATAAAAAATCGTCGGAAAAGGGCGCAGGCAAAAAGCGAAAATCGGGGGAGAAATGGAAAAAAAGTTGATTCTCGGCATTGAAAGCAGCTGTGACGACACCTCTGTTGCGGTCGTCGATTCGGATTATCATGTTCACTCGGTGCGGACGGTTTCGCAGACGAGCATTCACAAGCTGTTCGGCGGAGTCATCCCGGAAATCGCGTCGCGCAACCACCTCGCGTGGGTCATCCCGGCGCTGAATGCGGCAGTTGCCGAGGCAGGCGTCACCCGTGACGACATCGATGCGATCGCGGTGACCAGCTATCCGGGCCTGATCGGCAGTCTGCTGGTCGGAGTCAGCGCGGCAAAGGGGCTCGCTCTCGGCTGGAGGAAGCCGATAATCAGCGTCAACCACCTGAACGCGCACATCGCGTCGTCGCTTCTTGAAAAACCGGGCAGACCGGCTCTTCCCTATCTCGCGCTTGTCGTTTCGGGCGGTCACACCTCTCTGATCGAAGTCACGCCGGAGGGCAAGAAACTTCTCGGCGAGACGATGGATGACGCTGCCGGAGAGGCGTTCGACAAGGTCGCGAAGATGGGAAATCTCGGTTATCCGGGAGGTCCTGTGATTGATAAACTTGCCCAAAGAGGCGACCCTGACAAGTACAAGCTTCCATACCTTTTAAAGAACAACAACAAGTACGCGGATGAGATCCTCTTCTCATTCAGCGGGATAAAGTCGGCGGTAAAGCGCGTCCTGGAGCAGCCGGATGTCGATATCCCGTCGCTGATGGCGGCGTTCCAGAGCAGGATCGTCGAGCTGATTTCCAGAAAAATCGGGCTCGCCATGAGCCGCCGGAAATACTGTGCTCTTGTAGTTTCAGGCGGTGTCAGTGCAAATTCTGCTGTTCGAAAAATGGCTGAAAATATTGCGAAAAAATATCAGATAAAACTTTTCCTGCCTGAGCTAAGATTCTGTCAGGACAACGGTGCTATGGTTGCGGCCGCCGCGATGGACGACCTTTTTGCGGGAAGATTTTCAGAACTTGATTTCGATGTCGCGCCGACCGTGCGCCCCAGAGTTTAGCTTATTCGTAAACGTGAACCGGGATCTCTCCTTTGATTCCGTAGTAGCAGCCTTCTGCTAAAGCCTTCATCTCGTCTTCGCCGGGGAAAACCTCGACATCTGCGATGAATGAGACTTTCTCTTTGATCCAGCCTACGAACATTTTGTCGTAGGCGATCCCGCCGGTGAGGATGATGACATCGACCTTGCCGTCAAGAGCCGCCGCAAGTGCGCCGATCCCTTTTGCGACCTGATAAGCCATTGCTCTGTAAACAAGTTCCCATTCCTTGTCGCCGGATTTTACGCGCTGCTCGACTTCATAGGCGCTGTTCGTTCCGAGGTAAGCGACGAGACCTCCGTTTCCTTTGATTTTTTTCATGACCTCGGCTTTCGTGTATTCGCCGCTGAAGCACATGTTTACAAGCTGTCCGACAGGAACGCCGCCGCTTCTTTCAGGTGTGAAGGGGCCTTCGCCGTTCAAAGCGTTGTTGACATCGATTACTCTGCCGCCTTTGTGCGCTCCGATCGAGATCCCGCCGCCCATGTGTGCGACGATGTAGTTCAGATCCTCATATTTTTTGCCTCTTTCGCGGGCATATCTTCTGGCAACAGCCTTCTGGTTGAGCGCGTGGAAAATGCTGCGTCTTTCGATTTCGGGCATACCTGAAAATTTAGCGACAGGCTCCATTTCATCGACAACCGAAGTGTCAACAGTGTAAGCTTTTACATCTTTTCCGCTCAGTTTTGATGCCTCTTTCGCGATCTCGTAAGCTATAGGAGCACCTAAATTGCAGACATGTTCGCCGATTTTCGGGTGCTTGATGTCGTCGATCATAAGCGGGTTGATTTCGTAAACGCCGCCGAGGATTGGTTTGTGGAGACCTCCTCTGCCTGCGATCACGTCTAATGAAGCGACATCGATCCCCTCCTCCTCGAGTTTTTTGAGAACGATATTTTTTCTGAAGTCATACTGATCGAAAACACAGGTAAAACCAGCCAGTTCCTCTACATCGTGCTTGATGTTTACGGTCAAAATCTCTTTCGTGTCTTCATAAACCGCCACCTTTGTGGAGGTCGATCCGGGGTTGATTGCCAATATTTTCATGATTTTCTCCTTACTTCATTGCAGCAGCCAGCGCTATCGAATAGAGCTTCGTCTCCTCGCTGTCGGCTCTGCTGGTTAAAACTATCGGAACGCTTGCGCCCATGATGACAGCCGCCGAGTGCGCTCCGCCCAGAAAATTCATCGATTTGTAGAGGATATTTGCCGCCTCGATGTCGGGACACATCAGGATATCCGCGTCGCCGCCGACCTCGGTAACGATTTTTTTGTGGTGGCAGGCTTCTTTTGAGATCGCGTTGTCGATCGCGAAGGGACCGTCAACGATGCAGCCCTTGATCTGACCGCGTCTGTTCATCATCGTGAGCATTGCCGCGTGGACAGTGGGTTCCATCTTTTCGTTTACGACTTCAACTGCCGCGAGGACTGCGACTTTCGGGTTTTCGATGCCGACTCTGTGACATGCTTCGACCGCGTTGTTGACGATTGCGACTTTCTCCTTGAACTCGGGAGCGATGTTCATTGCAGCGTCGGTAACAACGATAAGTTTGTGGTAAGCAGGAGACTCGAAGAATGCTATGTGGCTGATCGTACTGCCTTTTCTGAGACCGTTTTCTTTGTCGAGCACAGCTCTCAGAAGGTCCGCCGTCGGCACAAGACCCTTCATCAGGACCTCGGCTTCCCCGTCACGGATGAGCTTTACCGCCAGTTTGCAGGCAACTACAGGTTTCGGTTCATGAACGATTTTTATTCCGTCAAGATTCATTCCGACCGATGCTGCGATCTCTCTGATTTTCGGCTCGTCACCGACAAGGACCGGAATGACAAGCTTCTTTGCCATTGCGTTGTTTACCGCCGAAAGAACAGGTTCATCCTCTGCCGCAGCGACTGCAACTCTCTTGGTCTGGCAGTTTTGCGCCATTTCCAGGAACTCATTGAGCGATTTCAATTCCATCTTTGCCTCCGATAGATGTTGATAAAACTTTACCCGAAACTATAGGGTTTTTTTGAAACAACTTCCATTTTTTTTTAAGAAAACTACTTAATAAGGTTAAATTCGAGCGCTGTGAAGAAGGTCGGTACGAAAATTCCGTCGGAAAACGAGGAGTTTTTGAGGACACTGTAGTTGAATCCTGTTCCTGCCGAGATCGCGAACCAGTCGAAAATGCTGTAGCTGACGCTCGCCTCGAGTCCGAGAGAGGAGTCGTCAACGTCGGAGTGTCCGAAATCCCAGATTTTCCGGTATCCGAAACCCGCCTTGAGCGCGAAATCGTGGATCCGGTAAAGACCTCCGACGGAGAGGCCGAGCGAGAGCGGACGTGCTGCGGATGCGCTGTAGTTCGTGCCGATAAGCAGAGTTGTGTAGATATTTTTGTAGCTTACACGGACTCCTGTGCTGAGGATGGAGTCGAATTCCGTGTCGCTCTGGTTGCTGATGATGACATCGACCGGGAATGTCGCAGGCTCTTCGACTTTGGCCGGCTCCTCTTTTTCGGGAGCTCTGGCAACCGGCTTGTCTATCTCTCTTTCTTTTTCCAAGGGTTCCTGATAACGTCGGTTTTCTTCAATGATTTTAGGTGCTTCGCCGTAGTAGTGTCCCCATTTCGGGCTCAAAGGTGAGTATTCCGGCTCTTTGGGTGCCTGAATATTTTCCGGTTCCGGTTTTTCAGAGATCCGCATATCCGGCTCCTGCCCTGTTTTTTCTTCGCAGACGGTATTTTTTGGGTTTTTTACCTTTTTTTCTGTCTGAGGGGTCGCATTTTCTTCGACGCTGTTTTCCGGCTCTTTTTCCCCGGCGTCCGCCTGCTCTTTTTTGATTTTATCGGCAAAGATCAGCGACTCCCAGTTGACGGCGTTATCGCCCTCACTGATTTCAACAGTCATTTCAAAAGGCTCGTTTTCATCGGCGGAACATAAAAAGGCTGCGATAAAAACGGCAATAAATACAATAAATTGCCGATAAATTTGCATTTAATTGAGCGGGATCGGATCTAACGTAAGCATTGTGACGGCTACCTCCTTTTGCTGAGCGTCGAGGAGTATTTTACGCCGATGGATAAATTTTTCATATTCCGCCTGTGCCGTTATCGAAAATTTGCCTTCACTTTTGGTGTAGACAACAAACGGGATGCGGTTTTCGCCCTTTTTCAGAGAGCCCTGCCAGGTTTGTTTTTTGGTTGCGCGGATCTCGTTGTTCGAGGAATAGAAGCTGACTCCGTCATCGAGGTCGATATCGAATTTGACCTTTTCGAGGTCGCTTTTTGCGTTGAAAACCAGCTCGATCGTAACAGGTTTCCCCTGCGAAACAGTCGATGTGTAGTCGGGTTTCCCGGCAGATCCGGGAAGAGCGGATGAGATCCCGAGAAAAAGCAGAAAAAGCGCCGCGGCAGCCGAAACGGAGGCAAAAAACATACGGAGTCTTCTTCTCCTTTTCATTTTTTCAGCCGTTTTTGCGAGATCCCGCCAGACTTTTTCGCGGAATCCCGGCATCATTTCGTTATCTTTCCGGGCCTCTTCGATCAGTGCTTCAAGCTCGGGAGTCAAATTTTCAAATTTCAGGTCGTCCATTTTTTTCCTTTTCAAAATACATCAATTAGACTACACAGAGTCGTTCTGGTTACTTTTCTTTTGCGGAAAAGTCCGGAAAAAACGAAAAAACAGAGTGGAGGCGTTTTTGCTCGGCAACAGTGAATGGCGGATAATAAACTTCTCGGCGGGCGAAGGGAATAGATTCGTGGGCGACGACTGCGCGGTATGGGATGAAAAATCCCTTGTGGTCACTACAGATCACTTCTGCGAGGGAGTTCATTTCGATCTTTCGTTCATGCCGGCGGAGGCTGTCGGCTGGCGGCTGATGGCGGCGAATGCAAGCGATGTCATCTCGATGGGGTCGAGGCCGACACACTTTCTGCTGAACGCTGCGGTTCCCCGGGGAGAGGAGGATAAAGCGCTTCAGATCCTCACCGGCGTGAAGAGATTTGCCGAAAAATACGGTATTTCGGTGATGGGCGGCGATACCTCTGGAGCCGGATGTTTCGCGTTCGGCGTTACGATGTTCGGTGAAAAACCGGAAAAACCGCTGCTTCGAAGCGGGGCCAGGCCGGGAGATAAGGTCTTTATCGCCTCGAAAGTCGGGCTTTCGCTATGCGGTTACACGGCCTTAAAACGTAAATCTGACGGTTTCGAGAGGTCGAAAGAGCGTTTCCTTTACCCCGACCCGTTTGCCAACATGCCGGGATCTTTGAATAAAATAACCGGTGCCGCGATCGATATAAGCGATTCGCTCCTGAGCGAGCTCAGGCTTATATGTGACGCGTCGAAAGTTTCGATGGAGATAGATTTCGACAAAATCCCGGTCGACGAAGAGCTTTTGAGGGGTGCCGAAGAGTTCGAGATCCCTCTTGAGCGTCTTCTGCTCGGAAGCGGCGAGGAGTTCGTTCTGCTCTTCACATCGGATTCCGGCCACGACGATGCTTTTGAAATCGGCAGGGTCACCGGGCGCGGCAGCCGCGATGTTTCGATCTTCTCAAAAAAGGGTGAACTTAGTCAGGAAAATATAAGGCTTTTCAGCCACTTTGACAGCTGAGGCAAAGATGAGGACTTGGATTTTCTTTTCTATTTTGCTGATTTCATTAAATATTTTAGCCGAAAATGTCTGCGGCTACAGGGAGGAAGCGAGGGTCACTATAGTTTCCAGGACAGGAGAGAGGCATTTTTTCAAGACCGGGGTCGCTTCAAGTGACGCGGAACACGAACGCGGGCTGATGTTTTGCAACGAAATGAAGCAGGATCAGGGGCTTATGTTCATTTTCGAAGAGGATGCCCAGCGTTTTTTCTGGATGAAAAATACAAAAATCGAGCTTGCGGTCATCTATATCGACAAAAATTTCAAGGTCGTCTCCGTCAACCGCGGGATCCCGATGAGTCTGAAATCGATCCCGAGCGTCGTTGCGATCAGGTATGTTCTTGAGCTGAACTGGGATGCCGGAAAATCTGTTCTTCCGGGTGATCAGGTGATTTTTAAGATGTAGCTATTTTTTCTCCTCTTCAGGCTTCTGCAGGGAGTCGCCCTTGAGATATTTTTCCATCTTCTGCTTTGTTTCGGCGATCACGGTCAGGATTATCGTCTTCTCTTCGACAGAGACTTCGAGAGTTTCGATGTTGTCGAGGATATAAGCCGACCTTTCGGTGAAATTTTTTATATTTTCGGGCGTGAGCTTTTCGCCGCGTTCGATCTTTTCGCCTGTCGCCAGAATGGAATCAAGATAGCCGGAAAAGAGCTGCACTTTTATGGTCTTTTCCTTGAATTCCAGACATTCCTGATGCTCGGAGAGGAGCTCTATCCGCTCTGCCTGAAGTTTTGCGATCTCAGCGTTTGCGCTGCGGTTCCCGTAGATGCTTACAGCCAGTCCGCACGAAACAAGAACCAAAAGAAGTACTAAAATTTTTGTCTTCACGTTTCACCTCCAAAAAAGTGAGCTATTTCAAACGACTTCACCAAAAATGTCCACTTTTTTTAGCATATAGTTCCATTTGTTGTAAAATATGAGGCTTTTTATATTTTTAGAGGAGGAAATCTATGAAAAAAGTTTTTGTCTTTTCACTTATCTTCTTGATTTCATTGTGTGTTTTTGCAGACCCCGCCAAGGCGGCAGCTCCAGCGCCGGCTGAAAAATCAAACGCTGTTCCGGTTACGGTGACCTTCAAAAACGGAAAGAGCGTCAACGGAAAGCTTCTGAAGGTCGAGGCTGCCCGGCTCGATTCGCAGAAATCCCTTTCGGAGGCCACGACTCTCAATGCGGCGCAGGGGATCAAGGATCTGATGCTTATGATTTCCGACATAAAAGAGATTGTTTTTGTCAGCAGCGACGACATGTCATGCTTTGACGACGGCCGTTTCGTGCCTGTCAGGAAGTTCTGCTCGATGAAGTCGCTTTACCACGTTGTCACGAAGACTCCGGCGGAAGGCAAGGAGCCGATCGAGGTCACCGACGACAGAGTTTTCTTCTTCCACATCGAGGGGGAGAAGTCGCCGGTCCCGGGATTTTTCTACAAGGTCCAGGTCAGCAACGAAGGCCGCGAGGAGAAGACCGACTATCCGGATCTTGAGCGCGAGGTGCTGAATCTGGTTAAAAACGGTATCAAAAAAATCACGTTCAAATAGGAGGAATGAAGATGCTTGTACATGCAAACGAAGGGAATTTCAAGACCGAAGTCCTGGATTTCAAAGGTCTTGCGGTCGTCGATTTCTGGGCTCCGTGGTGCGGTCCGTGCAAGATGCTCGGTCCTGTTATCGAAGAGCTTGCCGGAGATTTCGCGGCTAACGAAAATGTGAAATTCGTCAAGGTGAACACTGATGAAAATCCGGAGCTGGCGATGAATTTCAGGATCAGGGCGATCCCGACGGTCAAGTTCATAAAGGCCGGAGAGGAGATCGAGACTATGATAGGCTTTTCGCAGAAGTCCGAGCTTGCGGACGTAATTTCAAAGTTTTTGGAGGAATAAATGAAAAAATTATTGCTTTTTGTGCTCACCGCGACGCTTTTTTTCAGCCTCTCGGCGGCACCGAAGAACATCTTTTCCAAAGCGACTGTCAAGAGGTCGGAAGGGACAGTCTCAATGGTTACGAACCTTAATGTCCCGATGAAAAATGCCGACGCCAAGTCGTTGAAAGCATTCATTAAAAATGATTTTTACAAGACTTTCGGCATTGGTCTGGACGTTGAACCGGAGCTTTTCAAGGCTGTAAAGATCGGCAACGCTTCGATTTACAAATTCATGCCTTACTACAAGGGGATCCCGGTCGAGGGGATCTACACGGTCGTGACCCTCAGGGACGGAAAAATCGACAGGGTCAACAACGCTCTTTCGAATATAAACCTTGATGTCACGAAGCTTGTCTCCGAGCAGGATGCCCTGAAGACGGCTATGGCGGCGAGAAACATGAAAATGATGCCGAAAGATTACACTGTTGAGAAGATAATCACCAGAAATATCAAAGAGTTCGTTGTTGCGTACAAGGTAAGGTTCGCTCCCGTTACGCTCGCCGATTCACGTTATTACATTGTCAACGCGAAGAACGGCAAACTTCTGAGAAGCGGACATGCGACCTTCTTTGATTCGCCTGACAGCGATGCCGAGCCTGTTGAGGAGAACGACTCTGATCCGGAAGCCGGGGACGATTCCGATACCGTTGCAGACGACAGCGATTCCGATACTCCGTCAAGACCGGAACCGGATCCCGACGCAACGAACACTGCCAGGATCTGGAAGTACAACCCCGTGATCACCCCGGAACGCGAAGAGGTCGAGCTTCTCTGGGTCGCTCCCTACGACGATCCCGAGCTCCCGGCGATCAGCTACGACGGCAACCTCATCTCCGAAAGGGACAAGAACGGGATCCGCAGGATCAAGGCATACAACTGCCCGGACGACGGGACGAAGATTTCGATAGACCCCGCCTCCCTCGGGTACGATCTCAGTGCCTACGGCATCAACGAGATCAATATCCACTCCTGCCATCCGATGCCACTTGCCAATAAGTTCGAGCACGGCAACTTCATTTATGACGACTGCGACGACGGCCACCTTTTTGATAAGGAAAAGATGGGGCTTGACACTATCGACAGATGTGCGGAGATCTCGATGTATCATCACGGAACAAAGGTTTACGATTACATCAGGAGCCTCTATTCCGATATCGACGACAAGGACGAGTTTTACCTTGAGAACAACACCGCGGAGAAGCCGCTCAACGTCATCTCCAACTTCGTGATGCCCGATATGAACGATATTACGGGGCTTTTGGGCGGTACCAACAAGCTTGCTCCGATGGACAACGCCTTTTTCACCGAGGAGATCCCGCTGATGTCGCTTCTTCTCAAACCCTTCGGTATCGAGGGTGACCTGCTTGTCTTCGGCCAGGGGACCAAATGCGATTTCGGTTACGACGGCGATGTCGTTTACCACGAGTTCGGCCACGCAACGATATACACGACCGGGATCAAGGCGAACACGAATGTCGACAAGTACGGAATGTCTGTCGAGCCAGGCGCTTTCCACGAGGGCATGGCGGATACCTTCGCGTTCCTGATGACGGACAACTCATGCACCGGCGAATATGCGTCGAAGGGCATTATGGATTACTACGAGAGCCACGGCATGAAGCCTGAGGATGTCATCGCGCAGGGTGCGATGGATATGGAGGGTGACACCTACTGCATGAGAACTGCGAAAAACAGCTTCCGTGCGTTCGAGGATTCCGTAGGCGAGGTCCACGCTGACGGTCAGCCGGTACTTGCCTCCAACTGGGATATCTACCAGCTGGTCAAGGGCGACGATTCCCAGACGGCCCGCGACAACCTTGCAAAGCTTTTCCTTAAGACTCTTTACGCAATCGGCGACTCTCAGCTCACCTTCAGACACTGGGCTGAGACACTTCTTGACGAAGTCGAAAAGGATGACAACTTCAAGAGCAAGGCAAAGGAGATCAAGGAGATTTTGGAAAAGAGGAATTTCTTTGCCGAGGGACGTGCCCGCAGCGCAAACGAGAAGATCCCGGTAACCTATCTCCCGGCAGGCGGCTCCTCGGAGGGCGGACTGGGTGAACTTACAGGCGGGAGCGGCATAAAGATCGTCGACGGCGGCAAGGAATACAACGTCGGACCCGGCTACATCCAGTTCTACTACGATGTTCCTGAAGATACCGACAAGGCGAACATCCTTATCAAAGGAACAGCAGCTGCAGACTCGTCATCTTCATTGCTCGGCGATTTCCTGGGCGGCGAAGGTGCGTCCGTTTCGATCAAGGTTTTCTACAGAAAGGGCGCTCAGATCGAGTACAACGAGAATGAAGACGCTCTCATCGAAGTCACTAAAGACGGGACCGCCGAGGGCACCAGAAAATGGTATGTTCCTGTAGAGAAGGGCGAAAGATACTACTTCCAGTTCGTCTCTTTCGCATCGGCAGCTTCAGTCAGCGGGATCACAGTCGAACCGGCGGATGCACCCCAGGAGGGGACGGAACCGACAGATGACAGCGACGGCGGCGACGATATGAGTTTTGACGATGATCCCCAGCCGGAGAATGACAACGGCAAAAAATCGGGTTCAGGCTGCTCTCTTTCGATCTAGCGTCGCTTTTAACCCGTAAAATTCAGGCACTTTTCGATCTTTTTTCTCCAAACACCTAACAATTTCACCTTTTTACACTCTTTTCTGCCTTGACAAAAACAGCATTCGGAGTAAAATAACAGCCTATTTTTTTGTTTGGAGGTTTATATATGACCTTGTTCCGACCAGGGGACTTGGCGGTTTACCCGACATACGGCGTCGGCAAAATTCAATCGATAGAGTCACGTTCTATGGGGGAGTCGAAAATTGATTGTTACGTCGTCTCCATCCTCTCCGATAATTCGAAGGTTTTTGTCCCGATAGATACTGCAGAGCAGATGGGGCTCCGCACTTTGATAACTTCAGACGTCGCGGGGCAGGTTTACGAGTGCTTTAAAAAACACAATCCCGATCTGCTCAAAATGAACTGGAACAAAAGATACAGATCGCTTCAGGACAAGATGAAGACCGGAAGGGTCGAGGATGTCGCAGGCGTGATTTCCGACCTTATGTTCCTCAAAAAGAAAAAGGGTTTGAGCTATGGCGAGGAGCGTCTTCTCAACGATGCTCAGGAGATCCTCGCGACAGAGCTTTCCATTACCGAAAATGTTCCCAAAGATGACGTCCTCGCAAGGATCCGCGAAAGTTTCTGAACCGGATCCCGCTCTTGAACCGGTCGGTGCCGGTACGCTTCTGACCGGAGTCGACCGCTGGTTCGCCGAACGCCTGATCGAGGGCGATTTCTTCTGGTTCGCCCGTCCGTTCGAGCACTCAAGATCGTGCGGCTTCATTGCTCCGCAAAAGAGATTTTCCCTTAAAATTCCGTGCCTTCTGGTCGTGGATCTGGCCGATTCGGTCGAAACGGACCTGATTTCGTTCGATCCTGCAAAGACGGTTTTTTACTCCGAAAGCTGGGGCGCGGAGGCGGCGAATGTTGCATCTTTTGTCAAAAATATCGTCATGTTCAGGGGCGGGAAACGTGATATAGTCAAAAAAGATTTCATTATTCAGGGGTTTCGGGGCTAATTCAATTGATTTTTTTATTTAACACATTATAAAGGGTCATCTTTTTGTTTTTTTAGAGGAGATATTATGCACAAGCTATTGATTTTATTGGCTGCAACACTCTTTTTGATTGTTGGCTGCGGATCAGCGCAGGAAAAACAGAACAACTCGAATGAATCTTCATATGAGCAGCAGCAGGCTGAAGCTCAGAAAAAGAAGGATGAGCGTACACTTATGTCGCGCGGCGAAAAGGTAAATTTCGACAAGGCGATTTATGAAATCAAGCAGTATGACATCAACAAAGACGAAAAACCGGATATCATAAACATTTTCAAGAAGGCTCCCGGCGAGAGAACAGGCGATGTAGAACTTACTCTCTACGCTAAATTCATGGATCTCAACCATGACGGAAATATCGATGTCTGGCGTTATTTCGACGAAAAGACGGGTTCGGTTGCCACCGAAGAGCTTGATCTCGATTTCGACGGAAAGGTCGACAGAGTCGACACGTTTATCGACGGGATCGTCCGCAAAAGCGAGTACGATTTCCAGTTCGATTCCAAGTGCGACATCACGAAATTTTACGATGAAAAGGGCGTTCTGCTGAATCTTGAGTCCGACCTCAACGGCGACGGAGTTGCGGATTACTGGGAATATTACAACAACGGTGTCATCGAGAGAGTCGAAAAGGATACGAACGGTGACGGAAAGGCGGACGCCTTCAAGAGATCGAACGATGTCGATTTTACCGAGATCGTTGCGATCGACAAGAAGTTCGAGGGCGGTGTTCCCGCTGAATTCAAAGAGACTCCCGCGGACGAGATAAAGGCTGAACCGGAGGCAAACCCCGAACCGGAAGCTGCAGCTCAGCCCGAGGCACAGCCAGAAGCTAAACCGGAAGCGGAGCCGGCTCCGGCAGTACAGGAGGAGTCAAAACCGGCATCTGAGGAAAAAGCTCCTGAAGCACCGGCAGCAGAATAGTTCTTCTTTGTTGCCATTCTTGCTTGTAAATGTCTGAATTTGTTAGATTTGTTGCGTTAAGATATCTTTGGCAGAGTCGTAAAAAGGGGGCTTTGTCATTCATTTCGCTCATCTCTGTTTTAGGTATTGCCATCGGTGTGGCGACGCTGATTTCGGTAATGTCCGTCATGGACGGGATCATAGCAAAAACGGAGGAGACGGTCTTAAAATCTTCCAGCCATGCAAATGTTTACAAGCTTGTCGGCAGTTTCGACAACCCGTACGAGATCATAGAAAAGGTGAAGAAGATCCCCGGAGTTACGGCAGCATCTCCGGTCGTCTACAGGGAGGCCCTGCTGATGGCTGGGACAAAGGTCTCCGGTGCGGTCGTCAACGGCATAGATCCGAAACTTCACCCCGGGATCTGCAATTTTTCCGAAATGATGAAATCGGGCAGCTACGACTGTTTTGAAAATCCAGGAAACTGTGCGGAAAAGCCAGGTCAGAGAGGAGATCAGCTTGAAGCGGTCAACGATTTTCTGGATGAAAACAGCGAACTTCACCCGGTGCTTCTGGGTTCAGATCTGGCCGAGAAGCTCAATGCAAAGGTGGGAACAGCTCTCTCTGTCGTAGTATCAAAGGGCAGAGTTTCGTTTGACGGAGATTCGGCTCCCGCCAGCGAAAACTTCACTGTGGTCGGGATCTTTGAGACGGGGATGTACGACAACGACTCAAGGAACGCCTACATGCGGCTTCAGGATGTCAAGGAGCTGATACAGATCGACGACAACGTAAGCTTCGTTTCAACGAGGGTCGAAAATCCCGGCGATATTGAGAAGATGCGGCTTGTCATGCATGACGCGGCAGGCGGATTCCCATTTTCTGTCCAGGACTGGCGCGATCTCTACAAGACGACCTTCAAGTTTTACGCTATGCAGAAGACGATCATGTTTATCGTGTTGATTTTTATCGTTCTGGTCGCCTCGTTCGGAATAATTTCTACCTTGATAATGTTGGTTATCGGCAAGACGCGTGAGGTTTCGATCCTGCGTTCGCTCGGGGCGAAAAAGAGCGTGATAGTCGGTATCTTCATGCTTGACGGCACGATAATAGGAGCGTTCGGCAATATTCTTGGTGCGCTCCTCTCCGTTTTGATGTGCCTTGTGCTGCAGAAGATCGAGTTTCCGCTCAGCAAGGAGATCTACTCCTTTTCGACGATGCCGGTCGTGATGTCGTTTTCGAGTTTTGCAGGCGTGATGCTTTCAACTTTTTTTATTTCGGTCGCGGTTACGCTCTACCCGAGCCTGAGGGCGGCGGGCATAACTCCGGTCGAGGGGCTTGCACATGAGTGATCTGATCCTCTCAATGAGAAATATAACGAAAAGCTACGAGGTCGAAGGGCACAGGATCGATGTCCTGAAGGGCATAGACCTTGATCTGCCGGCGAATGAAAGAGTCTCTCTGACCGGCAAAAGCGGCTCGGGGAAATCGACCTTGCTCAATATCATGGCGACTCTGGAGACTCCGGACAGCGGCGAGTTCCTGCTCAAGGGTGTCGCGCCGGCAGCGATGTCGGACAGAGCGCTGAGTATGTTCCGTAACAAGGAGATCGGGATAGTTTTTCAGTTCCACCATCTCCTGCCGGAGTTTACCGCGCTTGAAAATGTCGCTGTTCCTCTGATGCTTTACCGTTCGAGACGCGAATCGATGCAGCGTGCCGAAGCTATGCTCGGTCGTGTGGGGCTCGAACACAGGCTGAACCACAAACCTGCGGAGCTTTCGGGCGGAGAACAGCAGCGGGTCGCGATCGCCCGCGCTCTGGTGAACGAGCCATCTCTTCTTCTGATGGATGAACCGACGGGTAATCTTGACAACGAAACCGGGCAAAAAATAATCGATCTTATTTCATCGATCGCGGATGAAAGGAATTTGACAACTCTGTTTGTTACACATAATACGGAGTTTGCCCTTAAAATGGGCAGGGTTATAGAGATAAGAGAGGGAGTAATTCATAGTTTATGAGCAGATTTTTCGCTTTTCTGATACTACTTGCTCTTTTTCTGCCTCTTCGGGCGTTTCAGGTCGACAATGTCGAAGTGGTCGGCAACCACAGGACCGAAGGCTCTATCGTGACCCAGTATTTTGACGAAAAGCGCGACTACTCGGAAAAGGAGATCGACGAGATCCTGGCAAAAATAATAGATGTCAAGGTCTTTGAGGATATATCCGTCTACTACGACGACGCTAAAAGGGCTCTTATATTTAAGGTTTTAGAGTATCCGATCATCAAATCGGTCCGTTTTTCCGGCAACAAAAAGATCGACAAGGACGATATCAACGAGGTCCTGACCATAAAAAAGAACGAGCTCCTCGATAAGCATAAAATTGCTAAAAACGTTGAAAATATTGCGAGACTTTACCACGACAAGGGGTTCCTGATGGTCCTTGTCGACCCGGAGATCGTGACGGACGAGAAGAAGCGCGAGGTTTCGATCGACTTTAAAATTACCGAGGGCGGAAAGAGCCGCGTGAAGAAGATCGTCATCACCGGGAACGAGCATATCGACGAGAACACCATCAAGGAGTTTCTGACGACTCAGGAGGACGGGCTTTTCTCATTCGCGAAGGACGGCGGCTACAAGAAATCCGACCTCGAAGAGGATGTCGCAAAAATCACCTATCTCTATAACGAGGAGGGTTTTGTCAACGTAAAGGTCGCTCCGCCGACAGTAACCGTTTCGCCGGACAAACGCGACCTGTACATCACATATGTCGTCGAAGAGGGGCTCCGCTACCGCAAGGGCGAATTCACGATTTCGGGCGACACTCTCGACAACGGCGGGATGCCGGACAAGAAGTTCCGTCAGAAGTCCGGCGAGTGGTATAAACATTCACTGGTCATCCGTGATTTCGAGGATATCAAGGCGATTTACGGAAACGAGGGTTATCCGTTTGTGGAGATCTACCCGCAGCGCACGCTCGATGACGAAAAGCAGATAATTGACATGAATTTTGTCGTCAGGAAGGGGAACAAGTGCCATATCGAACAGATCGATATCTCAGGAAACGAAAGGTCGCGCGACAAGGTCATCCGCCGTGAGATCGTGCTTTACGAGGGCGAGCTTTACAACTACACCGCGCTCAAACGGAGCGAGGAGCGTATCAGGCGGACGGGTTTCTACGACGAGGTCAAGCTGGATGTCGTCCACGGTTCGAACGACCATTTAGCTAGAGTCAATGTCTCTGTTGTCGAGAGAAAGAGCGGGACCTTCAACGTCGGTGCCGGTTTCTCTTCGTTCGAGAGTTTTGTCTTCAACGCGAAGGTCGACCAGAACAACTTCCTGGGTTACGGCCAGAATATCAGTCTTGCCGGCCAGATAAGCAAAATCAAGCGTGAGATCAGCCTGAGTTTCTACGAGCCGTACTTCGTCGACAGCGATGTCTCGTTCAACATTTCGTTCTTCTACCGCTATCTGAACTACGACCACGACTACTACGAATACTACGCCGACTACAGCCAGAACAGCTTCGGATTCAATATCACGTTCGGTATACCGATCGGCGATTATTTCAGATTCTATGCCGGCTACAGGCTGAAAAAGGTCGATATCAACGGCGCTACCGAGCACCAGATGAACTACCTTTACCGCGATATTTTCTCGTCATCGGTAGAATTCATGCTGGCAATAGATACGCGAAACGACAGGATGTATGCCTCGAAGGGCATCTACATGCTTGGCGGGATCGAATATGTCCCGCGCTGGCTGGGCAGCGACGAGGATATGCTCAAGCTCGACTTCAACTTCAGATGGTATCAGGAGCTCTTCCTCGGTGTCATTTTCAAGACAAACATCGAGCTTGGCTATAACATCCACCTTCAGAACAAGTCTCTGCCTTTCTCGGAGCGCTTCAGACTCGGCGGAATGTACAGCGTGAGAGGATATCCGTTCTACTCGATCGGTCCGAATCACGACGGACGCCGCAGCGATTACAATGTCCCGACGGACGGGCGCGATCCGACAAGTTCGACCTATCCTTACGTCATCGGCGGAGACAAGCAGTTCATAATGAACAACGAGCTTGAGATACCGATCGTCAAGGCGATGCGTATCAGTCTGGTCGGCTTTGTCGATCTCGGCAATACCTGGGCGAAGAACGAGCACCTCTTCTACATCAATTCGAAGGAGTATGACCGCTACAATCTGCCTCTCGGAGTCTTCTGGAGTGCAGGTTTCGGTCTGCGCTGGGTAACTCCGATCGCTCCGCTTTCCTTCGAGTGGGGCTTCCCGCTTACCCCGAGGCCCGGCGATCCGAAGTTCCAGTTCGAGTTCAACATCAAGAACTCCTTCTGACGGGGCTGAAAATGCGCTGTTTTGTCCTAAAATTGACAAATTTCGGTTAAACTTTAAAAAGGTACGTTTTATAATAACTCTTGAAGGAGGCTTTTTATGAACAGAGACGAAATACAAATTAAGGTCATGCAGCTTGTAAAAGAGAAGCTTTGCGCAAAAAAGAACGTTGTACTTACCGAATCGACACTTTTGCAGGATGATCTTAACGCCGACTCTTTGGATGTCGCGGATCTGATCAACGAGTTCGAGGAGACTTTTGATCTCTCGATCCCCGATGATGTCATGGACGATATCAAGACAATTAAGGATATTGTCGATTTCGTCGATAGAGAAAAAAATCACAAATAAAATCAACAAATTAATAATCCGTTCTTTTACACAACTTTAGTGAAGGTATTGCTTTGGACAGTAACAGACAGCAGATATCAGGAAAGATTTTCGTTGTTTCGGCACCTTCGGGCGCAGGCAAAAGTTCGCTTATTGACCGCGTAAAAATCGATTTCCCCGATATCGAGGAGTCTGTTTCGTGTACCACAAGGAGTCCCCGCGGCAGCGAAAAGAACGGTGTCGATTACTTTTTCATTTCGAAAGAGGAGTTCCTGGCGAAGCGTGATGCCGGCTGTTTTGCCGAGTGGGCCGAGGTCCACGGCAATTTTTACGGAACTCCCGTCGATTTTCTCCGCGAACGTATCGAAAAAGGAAAAAATATAATCTGTGTCATTGACTATCAGGGCGGCTTGAACATTGCGAAGAGCTTCCCCGGCAACACAGTCCTGATCTTTATCCTTCCGCCTTCTATGGCTGAGCTTGAAAGGCGTCTGCGCGGAAGATCGACCGAAAAGGAGGAGGATATTCTCCGCCGTCTGAAAAATGCGGAGCGCGAACTTTCGTTCTGCGACCGTTACGACTTTTTTGTCGTCAACGACTCTTTTGACAGGGCGCTGCGTCAGCTTGAGGCGGTATTTTCTGCTTTTACGGATTCATCTTTCTTGAATAATTGTAATATTATCAACAGTTTGATGCATAAAGATGAAAAAGGATGAGCTGATTGCAATACTTAAAAAAGAGCCCTTTATAGACGTCAACGTAAAGATCCGTCCGGATCACATTATCCGTGAAGTCGTGCGTCATATGGACAAGGAGGATCCCGACCGCATCAAAAGCGTTACGGAGACTGTTCAGCACGCGATCGGAGAGGCTTTTCTGGCACATAAAGGGGTCCTTCGGAAGAGCGGAGAGCCCTACATCTACCATCCTTTAACGGTAGCCTATTTTCTTGCCTACTGCGGAATGGATGCGGACTGTGTCGTTGCCGGTCTTCTGCATGATACGGTCGAGGACAGCAGTACCACGATCAAGGAAATCGAGGAGAAGTTCGGCAAAAGCGTCGCCTATATCGTCGACGGAGTGACAAAGCTTCCCGAGATCCAGCCGAACCGCGAGGAGAAGCAGGCTTCGGCGATCAAGAAGCTCTTTACCTATGCCGAAAAGGATCCGAGAGTTTTCATAATCAAGCTTTTCGACAGGCTGCACAACATAATCACGCTTGATGCTATGCCCGAGGAGAAGCGGGAGCGTATCGCTCTGGAGACCTTGAAGTTTTATGTCCCGCTTGCCCACCGCCTGGGGCTTTACTGGGTCAAGGACGAGCTCGAGCAGATCGCGTTTTACTATGCCAACAACGACGACTGGCGCCAGATCGACGCCTATGTCTCCACGCGCTACGAAAATCTGAAGGAATCCGAAGAGGCTGTTATCGGGAAAACCAGGAGCTGCATTATGGAGACGACTCCGCAGCTCGCCGATAAAATTGCGAAGATCTACTGCGAAGTCAAGTCGTATTACGCGATCTACCGGAGCACTCTGATGCGGGGCCTGCCTGTAGATTCCGTCAAAAATATCGTTTCCGTCAGGATCGTCCTGAAGTCTGACGACATCCTTGACTGCTATTCGGTCCTTGCCGGGATCCACAACTGCCGGGATTTTATTGTCGTCCCGAAGCAGTTCAAGGATTACATCGCCTCCCCGAAACCCGACGGATACCAGTCCATCCACACGCTTGTGCGCAACTGCAGCAGCAAAAACCTTGTCAAATTTCAGATATGCACCGAAAAGATGGAGTGCTTTGCCAAGGAGGGCCCTTTTGTATACGGTGATCCGGAAGCCCACAGAAACGCGATCGCGAACTGGCTGAAGGAGATCAACGAGGAGCTTTCCGACGAATCGTCGGCTCCGGCAGCGACGGTCTATGCCAACACGCTTGAAAACAACATCAAGTTCGAGAAAAACATAGTTTTTACCCCGAAAGGCGAGGAGATAGCGATGCCTGACGGCGCGACGCTGCTTGATTTCGCCTTCAAGATCCACAGCGATTATGTCGGTGCGAGGTGTATCGGCGGCTTTGTGAACCACAAGCGTGCGACGATCAGCTATGTTCTGCAGAATATGGACGAAGTCGAGATCGAGACCGATAAAAACCAGGTCCCGAGGGAGGATTGGCTGGATGTTGCAAAAACCCAGTACGCAAAAAAGCATATCCGCAGATTTTTGCAGAAGGAGCAGTTCCAGAGCGAGGTCGCCCGAGGCAGAGAGAAGCTGAAGCCGCTTTTTGTTTCGCAAGGTTACGGGAAATACTTCGAAAACCTTCGCGAACAGCCGGAATTTCTTGATCTGGCCGCGAAGTACGAGCTGCCGAAGGAGGATGCGCTGAACTCGTTTTTTTCGGCTGTCTGGACAGGAAAAATCGGTATCGGAGAGGTCCTGACGACCTTTTTCAGCAGCGCGGAGATCGAAAATTTAAAGAGGGCTTTCCCGAGGATAGTCGCTCCGGTCTTTCCTGACGGCGGGGAACAGCTGCGGCCTGTCTATATCAAAGGCATAGGTGAAATTTCGGATTACACCTGCGCGGAATGCTGTACTCCGGTCGAAGGAGACGATGTCATCGCAGTCGGCTCCGAGGCCGGCGGCTACACGATCCACAAGCGGCTCTGTGCGGAGCTCTTGAAAGAGATGGAGGAGGAGCAGGAGAGGCAGAAGGTTGAACAGGATGATGAATCGGAGGGACTCCCGAAAAAGCGTTTTGAGAAAGATGTCTACTGGATCGACTACCCGAAATACGAGATAACCTTCATCGTCTCTCTCAAAAACCGCAAAGGTTCTCTCAGCGAGCTTGTAAACGAGCTCAGCGAAAACAACTTCAACATCACGAGCCTCCATTTGAGCTCAAGCAACGCGGCCGATACTGCCGGAGATGTCAATGTGACCGTCCGCGGATCGAACATTCAGAGTGTCGACAGCCTGCAGAGGTCGCTGGAGGCACATAAGTCAATAATAGGTTTTAAAATCAGCAAAATTAACGACAGAGGTTGAAAATGAAGGGAGTTTATACCGCAATAATCACTCCGTTCAAAGAGGACGGAAAGATCGATTTCGAGGCATTCGGTAAACTGCTTGAGAAGCAGGAGAGCGCCGGCGTAAGCGGCGTCGTCGTTGCCGGAACTACAGGAGAGGGTGCAACTCTTGCGCTTAACGAAAAGGAGGAGCTTTTCCGCTTTGCCTGCGGGAGAGTCTCAAAACTGGATCTTGTCGCCGGGACCGGAACCAACAACACGGCTGACAGCGTAAGGCAGACGGAAGCTGCTCTGAAAGCGGGTTTCAAGACAGTTCTGGCGGTAACACCGTACTACAACAAGCCGACACCGAAGGGGCTTTTCGCCCACTACAGCGCAATCGCCGCGACGGGTGCGAAAATCGTTCTCTACAATGTGCCGGGCAGAACGGGGCTCAACATCTCTCCGCTTGCGCTTTCGATGGTCGCAAAGATCGAAAATGTCGTTGCAGTCAAGGAGGCGACAGGCGATATAGGCAGACTTGCCGACTATCTGGCAGAGGTCGGTGAGGAGCGTTTCGACTTCCTTTCGGGAGACGATTTTACGGTCGTTCCCTTCGTTTCTATGGGCGGCAAGGGTGTGATAAGCGTCTTCACGAACATCTTCCCTGAGATCGGCGTCAAGCTGGTCGATCTGGCGCTTGCGGGGGATTTCGAGAAGGCCCGCAAAGTTCAGATCATGATAAACCGCCTGAATCATTCGATGTTTATGGAGTCCAACCCGATCCCGGTCAAGACTGCCATGGCAGAGCTCGGGCTTTGCCGGAATGTCTTCAGACCGCCTCTTGCAACTATCGAGGACAAGAATCTGACTGCGCTCATGGACATTGTCCGTGATTTCAAGGCTGACTTCTACGACAAAATAATGAGCCTTTAACGACAGTTCAAAATGCAAGAAAACCGCATCTCTACAGTAATTTCAAATGTCTGTGTGACTTCCGACACCTTTTTGCTGCAGATAGATTTCCCTGCCGAACCGATGCCGGGGCAGTTTTTGATGCTGACAAAGCCTGACGGCCTGCTTGATCCGTTTCTGCCGCGTCCGATCTCCGTTTTTGACTGGCAGGAGGGGGTCCTTTCGCTCCTAATCCGC
Source organism: bacterium UBP6_UBA1209 (assembly GCA_002309575.1). Taxonomy (GTDB): domain Bacteria; phylum UBP6; class UBA1177; order UBA1177; family UBA1177; genus UBA1177. Next base: position 37,563 of record DBXP01000015.1, read on the forward strand.
ATTGTCGGGAAGGGAACACGAGTTCTTTCCGGGCTGAAAAGCGGGGACAAGATCCGCATCGTCGGGTATCTCGGCAACAGTTTCCCTGATTCGACCGGTAAAATGCTCTTTATCGGCGGCGGCATCGGGGTCGCACCGCTTTTTTATGCGGCGAAGGTCGCATCGGCAAAGGAGAAGAGCTTTATCCTGGGCTTTAAAAACCGCGGATCCGTTCTGATGGCGGAGCGCTTTTCCGGACTCGGCAGGCTTACGGTCACGACTGACGACGGTTCTTTCGGGCTCCACACCTTTCCGCACCTTGTTTTGAAAGAACAGCTCGAAACGGGAGATATTCCCGATGTGATCTGCACCTGCGGGCCTAAAGTCATGATGAACTGCGTTGCTGAGACAGTCAGGGACTATCCGGGGATCGCACTTTATCAATCCTATGAATCCAGGATGGCGTGCGGGATCGGTGCATGTCTCGGGTGCAGGATCTCAACGCCCGGCGGAAGTTATCTTGTCTGCAAAGAGGGGCCTGTATTCAAGGTTTGAAACCAACAATAGATGGAGATAAAAATGAAAAAACTGTCGTTTCTGATACTTTTTCTTGCGCTTGTTTCTGCTGGCTGCGGCACGACCGAAAAGCAGCAGCACGAGGCAGAGCTGAAATTTCTGGAACAGAATGTCGAGAGTACCGACGAAAATTTCGTAGCCGGCAAAAAGGCGCTCGAGGAGGGAAATCTTGCAGCTGCGGTCCTCTTTTTTCAAAAGAGTTCTTTCAGCCTTGCGAAGTTTTACGAGGCTGCATCCCTGAACGAGCTCGGAAAAAAGGATGAGGCGGAGGCCGCCTTCAAAGAGTGTGTCGAAAAGGATATCCTCAAGACGGAATCCCTCTACAATCTGGCGATGATCTCATTTGATCTCGGACACCCGGACGAGGCCAAAAACTATGCTGAAGAGGCTCTTAAAATCGAACCGAACCACCTGGCCTCGCTCTTTTTCTCCGGCAATTTGAGCTATAACGCAGGTGATATGGAGACAGCTTTGAAATACTACGAAAAATGTATAAAGCTCGATCCTAGATCAAAGGATTTCAAAGATGCGCTCTTTCTGGTTTACCTTCAGCTGGACCGCTACGAAGATGCGTGGAAGCTTGCGTCAAAACTTACGCTCGACGATCCTGTGATTTTGACTTCTCTTCTCCAAGTTGCTGAAATTACAGGAAAATACCTTGACGGAGCATCCCTGGTGCCGTCGGAGCTTCTTGCGAAGAACAAGGATGTCCGCTGCATGACGATCATTCTTCTTACGAAGGGCGGAAATCTGAAAAAGGCGATAGAACTTGCGAAGGCGGATCTTAAGCCGGAGTCCGGGTACGTTGTCCTTGACCGTTCGGCTGACAGAGAGAAGGGATACGTTTTTGCCGTTACCGCGGATTCGCTTTTCCTTACCTGCGCCAGAGAGCGCGAGATACAGATCCCCGCCGAGTTCACGGAATCCGGGGTCAAAATTTCAGAGCAGCTTATCCCTGCATCGGAACTTTCTGCAAAACTGGGCGAAATCTGTGCCGGAAAATAGCCTTTGCTTTTTATCCCCTTTTTTGTTAAATTCTTCGAGTTTTTTTATTTCACAGGAGGAGCGAAATGAACAAAAAGACAGAAGCTATTCTTAATTTGTTTGAAGAGATCAACAAGGTGCCGCGCCAGAGCAAGCACGAAGAGAAGATCAGCGCATGGCTCGTCGACTGGGCCAAGGATCACGGGCTTGAGGCAGAGCGTGATGAATCGATGAACGTTTTGATCAAAGCTCCGGCAACTCCGGGCTATGAAGACAAACCGGTCATCGTTATGCAGGGACACATGGATATGGTCTGCGAAAAAATCGCAGGAAGCAGCCACGATTTCAGCAAAGATCCGATCAAATGCATCGTTGACGGCGACTGGCTGAAGGCTGACGGAACGACACTCGGCGCAGACGACGGCATCGCGCTGGCGATCTCGCTGCTTCTGGCAACCGACAAGGATGTCGTTCATCCGCCGCTCGAGCTTCTCTTCACGATCGACGAGGAGACGGGTCTCACCGGCGCCAACACCCTTAAGCCCGGCTGGCTTGACGGCAAGATCCTTCTTAACATCGATACAGAGGACGAAGGAGTTTTCACGATCGGCTGCGCAGGCGGCAGAGATACGAAAATCGAGTTCGAATACACTCCTGTAGAGGTTCCGGCAGACGACAAAGTTTACGAACTCAGAGTCTGGGGACTTGCAGGCGGACACAGCGGCGTCGACATCAATCTTCCTCGCGGCAATTCCAACATGATAGCTGCAAGGATACTTGACGAAGCTGCAAGAAACGCGGAAACGAAGCTCGTCTTCATCGAAGGCGGCAGCGCACACAACGCGATCCCTCGCGAGACCAAGGTCGTCTTCTCGGCAGACAAGGATCTTACGTCGGTTTTGGGTGCTCTCCGCGAGAAAATAATCAGTGAAATAGGATATGCCGAGCCCAATATGAAAATCGACATCACTCCGGCGGTAAACAACTACCGCAACGAACTTAACGCTAAAGACACGAAGAAGCTTGTCGCTATAATGATGGCTATGCCTCACGGTGTCGCTGCAATGAGCAAGGATATCGAAGGACTGCCGGAAACTTCCAACAACTTCGCTACGATCAAAATGGTAATGCCGGCAAGCAAAGGCGGTCTTCTGAGAAATGAAACCGGCTCGGTTTCGATACTTTCGAGCCAGAGAAGCTCCGTCGAAAGCAGACTTGACTGGATCTCCAGAAAAATCGAAGCGATCGCTGTCGCATCAGGCGCGAAAACGTCGACAAGCGACGGTTATCCGAGCTGGGAACCGAACATGGAGAGCCCGCTCAACAGGAAATGCGTCGATATCTACAAAAAACTTTTCGGCAAGGAACCGAGAGTCGAAGTCATCCATGCCGGTCTCGAGTGCGGGATCATCGGCTCCAAAAACGAAGGAATGGAGATGATCTCATTCGGTCCGACGATCAAAAATCCGCATACTCCGGACGAAAGGCTTGAAATCCCGACGGTTCAGATGGTCTGGGATTTCACCGTCGAGCTTCTGAAGGATTACTGCAAATAATCAGACATCATATTTTTCAAAGACAAACGCAAAATCTCTTCTTATCTGTTCTTCAGTCAGATTGAACTGTTCCAGTGAATAGACATGCTCTGTCTTGAAGGTCTTCTGCTTTTCCGAACGCTCTTTAAGGGCCTTTTTGAACTTTTCGGAACGTTCAAGCCCGGCAAAACCGATGATTTTCTCAAAAGTGTTGTCGAAATCTGTCATCAGCTGTTTGTGGGTTATCAGGAGATAGTTGGGAGAACCAGCCTTTTCTGTTGCCAGTTTATCAAACGTTCTGTAGTAAAAAAGCGACGTGTGGTAGAGGTTCTTCAAAAAACGCTCCTTCAGCTCGGGGCTCTGCCTGCTGTAGCTGTTGAGCGATTCCTGGACCTTGGTTTCAAGCGAAAGCATCGAAGGAACAGCCTCCAGCGGATTTCGGACGATCAACAGGATCTTCGGGTTTTCGTAAATATTTTCAATATGTTGCAGCGAGAAGAGCAGGGAGAAGGATTTTGAAAACATTCTCTTCTTTGTGCTGTAGAGATTCTTTTTGTAAATCTCCTGAAGATATTCAGAAAACTTCTCCTGACCGCTGATTTCCACGAGGTCGCGTTCGAAAAGCCCGTCGTTTTCGTAATTTTTCCAGCAGTGGAAGTATATCCACGACAGAAGTCCGTCGAAGTAGCGCATCGAGAGCGCGATATCGTCGGTCTCGTAGCCTAAAAGCGTTGTTTTGTGGATCTTCGGATCCCAGACACCGTCAAACGACATGTTTTTTACAAGCGGCAGAAAGGGTTTTATCACTTTCCGCATCGAAAGAGCGGGAAATACCATCTCCCACATCGCGAAACTTCTGAGCTCGTCGCAGTTTTCAGACAAAAAACGGTGCAGAAAGGTGGTCCCGCTGCGCAGATGACCTACGAGAAAAAGCGGATCTTCGATTTTTACGGAGCGGGATCCCGGGAAGAAAATCCTGTCAAGCCAAAGTGTTGCGTTCATGAGAAGAGCGATAAGGCTGCGGAACAGCAATATCCCGATATATTTGAAACGGAACCCGAAGGCTTTGTACAAAATTTTCAGAATTTTTATGGTTTGAGACATTCTATACCTTATATTTTATGAATCAGCTGGAGATTCTGAAAGAAAAAAGGGTTACTTTTTGAGAAGATCCCTGATTTCGGTGAGAAGAACGATCTGCGGATCGGGTGTCGGTTCCGGAGCGGGTTCAGCCGCTGCCGCCGCCGCTGCTGCCTCTTCGGCAGCCTTTGTTGCCTTTTCAAGTTTTTCCTTAGCGGTATTGATAAGTTTTATGAAAAGGAAAATCGAGAATGCGACGATGAGGAAATCGAATGTGGTCTGAAGGAAGTTTCCGTATTTCAGAAGAACTGCGGGCTGGGCAGCAACTCCCTCTGAAGCGGGAACCGCAGCCTTGAGCGTAACAGCCAGATCCGTAAAGTTGACACCGCCGACGATAAGACCGATGACCGGCATGATGACATCGTTTACGATAGATGTTACGATTTTGCCGAACGCACCGCCGATGATGATACCGACAGCCATATCGATAACGTTGCCCTTCATTGCAAAGTCTTTAAATTCTTTAAAAAATCCCATTTCCCCCTCCTGTTTTGAACCTGTTAAAAAAAATTATGCCTTTTTCAGCCTTGCCGAGAGGATCCTGATCATATCCTCCGTCATGCTGTCCAGATCGTATGTCGGTTTCCAGCCCCACTCTGCTCTAGCGCATGAGTCATCCATCTTGTTCGGCCAGCTCTCTGCGATCCCCTGCCTTACCGGGTCTATGTCGTAATCCATCGTGAAGCCCGGGATGACCTTTTTGATCGCGGCTGCGATCTGCTCGGGTTCGAAGCTCATCGATGCGACGTTGAAGCAGTTTCTGTGGATAAATTTCGAAGAGTCGGCCTCCATGACATCGATTGCAGCCTTTAGGCAGTCGGGCATGTACATCATATCCATATAGGTCCCTGGTTTGATGTAGCAGGTGTAGTGACCCTTTTTGATTGCTTCATAATAAATATCGACAGCGTAATCGGTGGTCCCACCGCCCGGGAGAGTTACACTCGAAATGATTCCGGGGAACCTTACGCCGCGTGTATCGACACCGTACTTCTTAAAATAATAGTCGCAAAGGAGCTCTCCGGTGACTTTTGTTACACCGTAAATCGATGTCGGGCGCTGGATAGTATCCTGCGGCGTGTTGTCTTTCGGTGTTGTGGGACCGAATGCTCCGATCGAGCTCGGCGTGAAGAGAGCAAGATGGTTTTCTCTCGCTATTTCAAGCAGATTCACAAGTGCACCGATGTTGATCTTCCATGAGAGCTGAGGTTTCTGCTCGCCGACACTGGAGAGGAGCGCAACAAGGTTGTAAACAGAGTCGATGTTGTGCTTTTTTATGATTTCAACAAGTCTGGGTGCATCGAGAGCGTCTGCCTGCTCGTAAATGCCGTTGACAAGAGTCGGAGCAAGCTGGGACGGCTCTTTAAGGTCTGCCGCAACTACGTTGTCTTCACCGTAAACGCGTCTGAGCTCTGGAACAAGCTCGCTTCCGATCTGCCCGCTGGCACCGACAACAAGAATTTTTTTCATTTTGTTCTCCTTAAATTCAACAATTGCTAAAGACTACACGGATTCCGCGAAGATCGCGCCGAACCGTTGAGCGAAAAAATATAGTCATAAATTTCCTAAGAACAAAATTTTTTAAAAAATTGGCGGCAACGCGAAAAAAAACCGTCGGTAATATCCTGAAAATACTATGAAATTTGATGTTTCTACAAAAAGTTCTTGACAAGTCTCATCCGATGTGTAAGATTCCCGCGCTTTTTGTAAACTGGTTAAAAGAAGGAAAGAAGCCATGGAATTAACAAAATACAAAAGAAAAGAAGACGTTAAGAGAGAGTGGTTTGAGATTGATGCAACGGGATTGCACCTCGGCAGACTCGCTACACGTATCGCCGAGATTTTGCGCGGCAAAACAAAAGTTGACTACACTCCGAGTGTCGATTGCGGCGACTATGTAATCGTTACGAACGCGGAGAAGGTTGCTCTTACGGGCAGCAAAATGACCGCTAAACGTTATTACCACTATTCAGGTTATCAGAGTGGTATGAAATCTCTCACAGCAACCGAGATGCTTCAGAAGCATCCTGAGTATGTTATAATCCATGCAGTAAAGGGGATGCTGCCGAAGAACAAGCTTGCGAATCAGGTTATTTCGAAGCTTAAGGTTTATGCCGGAAACGAGCATCCGCATACGGCACAGGAACCGAAGAAATTGGAAATGTAACCAAATTATTGGGGGATATTGATGGAACAGTGGTACGCTACAGGTAAAAGAAAAACAGCTGTTGCAAGAGTCTTTTTGAGACCCGGAAAGGGCTCTATCCTTGTAAACGGAAAGACTCCGAAGGAATATTTCTTCATCGACAGCAGTGTTTTGAAGGTCGATGCTCCGCTCGAGATCACGAAGACACAGGGTATGTTTGATATTCTCGTTACAGTTGCAGGCGGCGGACTTTGTGCGCAGGCAGAGGCTGTAAGACACGGAATTTCAAGAGCACTTGTTGAATACAATGCCGAGATGAGACCGGCTCTGAAGAAAGAGGGGTTCCTCCGCAGAGATGCAAGAATGAAAGAGAGGAAGAAATACGGACTTCGTTCCGCGAGAGCAAGATACCAGTTCTCAAAGAGATAGTCTGTTTTTCGGGCTTTTTATTTTTACTTACCCCTCGCAGGAGGGGTATTTTTTTTAATGGAGAATGCCATGTTGAGACCTTATCTTTTTACATCGGAATCAGTTACCGAGGGACATCCGGACAAGGTCGCGGATCAGGTTTCGGATTCCATTCTTGACGCCATTCTTGAACAGGACAGAAATGCGCGTGTCGCCTGTGAAACATTTGTTACGACAGGCCTGGTCGTTGTAGGCGGCGAAATAACGACGAATACCTACGTTGACATTCCCGAGATCGTCAGAAAGACCATCATCGAAATCGGTTACGAGGATACAAAGACCTGCGGTTTTGACGGTCACACCTGCGGTGTCCTTTCGACGATCGACAAGCAGTCGCCGGATATAGCTCAGGGTGTAAATGCCGGCGAAGGTCTCTTCAAGGAGCAGGGTGCGGGCGACCAGGGGCTGATGTTCGGCTACGCTACGAATGAAAACAGCTCGTTCATGCCGACTCCTATCTATCTGGCTCACAAGCTTGCATACAGACTTGCCGAAATCAGAAAGAACGGCGAGGCTCCGTTCGTTCTTCCCGACGGAAAGACTCAGGTTTCGGTACGTTACGAGGACGAAACTCCGGTAGCGGTCGACAAGATCGTTGTCAGCACGCAGCATAAAGAGTCTGTCAGCTACGATAAAATCAGAGAGACGGTTATCGAAAAGGTCATCAAACCCATCGTTCCGTCAGAATTGATGCATGACAAGACCGAGATTTTTGTAAATCCGACCGGAAAGTTCGTTATCGGAGGTCCTGTCGCCGATACTGGTCTTACAGGCAGAAAGATCATCGTTGACAGCTACGGCGGAATGGGTCGTCACGGCGGCGGTGCCTTCTCCGGCAAGGATCCGTCAAAGGTCGACAGATCCGCATGTTACATGGCGAGATACATCGCGAAAAACGTTGTCGCGGCCGAACTGGCAAGAAAGTGCGAGATTCAGCTTGCCTATGCGATCGGCGTAGCGCAGCCTGTTTCGGTTTACGTCAATACTTTTGGCACATCGGCTGTTCCCGAGATAGACATCGAACGCGCTGTAAAGAAGTGCTTCGATATGCGTCCGGCGGCGATCATCGAGCAGCTTGACCTCCTTCGCCCGATCTACAGGCAGACTGCTGCGTACGGTCACTTCGGCAGAGATATCTTCAGCTGGGAGCAGATCGACAGGACGAAAGATCTTAAATCGATCATCTAATCCGATATTTCAACTACTTTCAGGACCCGGTCGTTTTCGACTTTGAATTTGATTTCATACCTTCCGAAACGGAAGCCGTAGGTTTTTTCCGCATCGTGCTGATATGCGGGACGCGGATCGAGAGCCAGGATCTCGAGCAGAGGCCCTCTCAGCTCTGGTTCTATTTTTGCGAGCAGGGGTTCATCTGCCTGGACTTCAAGAGGCCTCTTTTCTACCAAATTGGTAGTGTAGGTCTCTGTTGCATCGGGGATACTGTCGATATCCGGTAGATAAGGTTTAATGTCGTAGACAGGGGTTTGATCCATAAGGTCGGCGCCGGAAACAACTATCGAATTTTTCTCGATTTTCTCAATTTTAACGACGGAAAGTCCGAGCGGATTCGGCCGGAAGGGCGAGCGCGTCGCGAAGACTCCCAGGCGTTTGTTCCCGCCGAGTCTCGGAGGTCGGACGGTCGGTGACCATGCGGTCCCGGTATTTGCCGAAAAGCCCCAGATAAGCCAGAGGTGGGAGAAGTTTTCGATCCCCCGGATTGCCTCCTGATTTGTGAATTCCGGTTCAAAGACTATTCGGGAGAGGAGAGATTTTACAAGTCCGCTTTGCCGCGGGATGCCGAATTTTGTAGGAAAAACCGAATGAATTCTGGCGATGATCTTAAGACTGTTTTTCAACCTGATCCCTTAGAGCGTTGATTTCTTTCTCCTTTTTCAGGATTTTCCAGCCGAATACGAATGGGGCGAAGATCCCGCAAACAAGGAGTCCGGAATAGACCGTGAAGATGATGTATTTGCCGGTTATCAGAGTGAGTCCGACCCAGAAGAAGACATCGACCTCGTTGAATTTTAAAATAGAGACGATCGCCTGAATGAAGAACTTGACCCAGTCCGTGAAACCGCGCTGAGGCGGAGTCGACCACTTGGGACACTTCTGCATATTGGCTACGAACTCGACGATCTCGTTTTTGTAGAATTTTTCCGAGAGCTTGAGTTCCAGAAAAACCTTTTCATAGACCCACTTCGAGTATGCTGCGATGTAGATAGTCGCTGCGGCGAGGAGGGGAAGTATCAGCGTGAACTGATCCTGTGTTTCGAGCCAGCCTCTGTAGGCGAGCGCCCAGAACATCGGCACCATCGTTACACAGTCACTTGTCTTGTCGAAATAGTAGCCGAACTTTGTGGGGGTGTTGCGGAATCGGGCTAAAGTCCCGTCCATGTTGTCGACGATCAGTCCTATATTCAGTAAAACGGCTCCGAGGACTGCACCAAGGTAGCTTTTGTCATAGAAGACGAAGAAGATGCCGGCGAATTTTACCAGTACGCCTGCGAGAGTGATGCGGTCAGGTGTGAGCCAGGGCTTTTCGGCAATCGGCAGAAGAAGGAGTATCGTGAGCGGTCTCGCAAAGAGCATTGCCCAGAAATCATCTGACTGATAATTGCGTAATTTCATCCAACGGTCTTTTAAATTCATTGTTTCCTCATTAAAAAATCGAGCGTCTTAACGATTGTTTATGACAGATGACATGTCAGTTTTACAGAACTTTCCGGATATGCGTGTTAGCGGTTCTTTTCGGCAAATTCGCGGCCTGCAACGATTGCATCGATGTTGGATTTGACGATCTCTTCACCTTTGCTGCCGAAGATCGTGGTGATGCCTTTTTTGATGAGTTCGAAGTCGAGACCGACGAAAAGGCTCGCAGCGCCTGCTACGACCATATTCATGCCGCGCGGGTTGTTGACCTCCTTTGCGATTGCGTCACCGTCGATGACGATTTTGCGCGGAAGTTTGTTGAGCTCTGCGTTGAGCGCATCCTGCTCCGGATAGTTCCCGATGTTGATGAGCGGGTTTGCGTTTGTGACGAGCCAGCCTGTCTCCGGGTTCAGCCAGGGAAGGTATCTCAGGGATTCCATCGGCTCGACGCTGATGATGAGATCCGCCTTGCCCATCGGAACGAGGTCGCTGTATATGGGTTTGTCCGAAATCCTGAAGTGGCTCTGAACGTCGCCGCCTCTCTGGCTCATGCCGTGGACCTCGGCCTGCTTGAGGTAGAGACCGCTTTCGACGGCTGCATAGCCGAAAATCGTCGCGATCGAGAGAATGCCCTGGCCGCCGACGCCTGCAAGAATCATATCACATTTCATAAGAGCACCTCCTACTTTTTCGCTGCTTTGGTTTTTCTTCTTAAGGTCTGCATACATTCTCTCTGCGGAATGATTACAGATACGCCGTTGTACTCGACCTCTTCAGTGATGACTTTGACCATTTCGTCGTGGTTCTGTTTGGTCGGAACAACGATCCTGACATGTTCGGGATCTACGCCGAGACCGGTGACGATCTTGAAAAGTCTGCCTTCAGCGTGTGATTTCTGTCCGCCGGTCATGCCGGTCGTCGAGTTGTCGCTGATGAAGACAACGATATTCGCCTTGTCGATGACTGCATCCAGAAGTCCAGTCATGCCGCTGTGGGTGAATGTCGAGTCGCCGATCACTGCGCAAGCCGGGAAAATGCCCGAATCTGCCGCGCCTTTTGCCATCGTGATGCTGGCACCCATGTCGAGACAGCTGTTGACTGCCTGGAACGGCGGGAGCGCACCGAGTGTGTAGCATCCGATGTCGCCGAAGAGGTGACCGTCGCCGTATTTGTTTTTGATCGCGTCAACGAAAGCTGCGTAGAAGTCTGCGTGGCTGCATCCTGCGCAGAGTTTCGGAGGACGTCCGGCAACCAGCTCTGGAACAGGAAGACCGATCGACTCTTTGAGTCCGAGAGCCTCCGCGACGATGTTCGGATTGAGTTCGCCGTCACGCGGGATCTCTCCGGACATCCTTCCGAGGACCTTGACGTCACGGTCGAGAAGACCGCGGAGCTGTCTTTCGATCATCGGCATTCCCTCTTCGAGAACGAGGATCTTTTCGCATTCGCGGGCGAGCTTTTCAACGTAGCACTTCGGAGCCGGATACTGCGAGATTTTGACTACCGGATAGGGCGGTTTGCCGTCGAAATTTTCCATCAGGTAGTTGTAAGCCAGACCGCAGGCAATGATGCCGAGCGATTTGTCCGGTGCGTCGATGTATTTGTTCCAGGGAGCCTTTTCGGACTCTTCAAGGAGCAGCTGCTGGTTTGCGAGCGTGCGTTTGTATCTCTTCTTCGCTATTGCCGGAAGAAGAACGAACTGCCTCTTGTCCTCAGGAAGCCTGATTTCGTTCTGCGGTCTCGGCTCGCGTGTCTCGACGTTTGCGCGGGAGTGCGAAAGACGGGTCGTAAGGCGCATGAAGACAGGGGTTTTATACTTTTCGGAGATGTCGTAACCGTAGAAAACCATGTCGTAAGCCTCCTGCTGGTTCGAAGGCTCAAGGATCGGAAGAAGCGCGAAATCTGCGAGGATCCTTGAATCCTGCTCGTCCTGCGAGGAATGCATACTCGGGTCGTCCGCGACGGTGATGATGCAGCCGCCGTTTGCTCCTGTGACACCTGAGTTTACGAACGGATCCATTGCGACGTTGAGACCGACATGCTTCATCATTGCCATGCTTCTTTTGCCGGCGTAGCTCATGCCGATAGCTGCCTCGACAGCTGTCTTTTCGTTTGCAGACCATGTTCTGTGGATATTGCGCTCGGCTGCTGTTTTCGAGCCTTGTGCATACTCCATTATTTCAGTGGACGGCGTTCCGGGATAGGCATAAAAACCGGAGATGCCGGCATCGATAGCTGCCTGAGCAACAGCTTCGTCGCCGAGAAACAACATTTTCTTTTTAGTCACAGCGTACCTCCTTAAATAAAATAAAAACAAAAAGCACTAGCGGTGCCGGTATAGCATTTTGAAAGCTGAATGGTCAACTTTATTTGTAAGATTTAGGCGTTTATTTCGTTTTTTATGAAATCGTAGAGCTGCGGGTTCGAGGCAATGATCGATTTCCCGGCAAGAAAGTTGTCGCCGCCGTTGAAATCGGAGACAGTCCCGCCTGCCTCCGAGACGATCAGCGAGCCGGCAGCGACATCCCACGGAGAGAGCCCTGCTTCGTAGAAAAAGGCGAATTTTCCGCACGCGGTGTATACCAGATCCGTAACTGCCGAACCGAGACGGCGGATCGCCCGCGTTTTGTGGATCAGTCTCAGGAAGACCGGAAGCGTGCTGCCCTCGCCGCCCTGAGTGATGTCGGCGAAGCCTGTCGCGATCACGCACTTTTCCGGTTCGGTCTCCTGACTTACGCGGATCGTCTCACCGTTGAGTTTTGCGCCGTGGCCCAGTGCCGCCGAAAACAGTTCTCCGCTCATCGGCAGAAGACAGACGCCGGCATCGACCGCGCAGCCGTTGTAATGTGCTATCGAGACGGCAAACGGGGCAATCCCCGCAACGAAATTTGTCGTTCCGTCGATAGGATCGACTATCCAGCAGGGTGACTTAAGACCGGTCCCCGGGTTGAATTCCTCGCTCAGAAAGGCGATGTCATCAACTTTTTTAAGCTCCTGGAGGAGAAACCTCTCGACAGTTTCGTCAGCCTCCGATACGACGTCGAATCTTGATTTCAGACGCTTCTTCAGATCAGGATTCAAAAAAAATCTACGGGCGATCCCGCCTGCCGATTTTGCGATCTCCTCAATTTGAGGAAGCTTTTCCGCGATGTTCACTTAATTTCGCCTTGGAATTGCGGATCACGCCCTCAAGATAGGAGCGTTCCTGCTCGGTGAGATTTCTGCGTGTCTTCTCTTCGAGCATCTCCAGAAGTCCGATGTTGAATTCGGCGATCTCGAAGTTCTGCGATATCGGATCGACGCCGCGGACCTTGATCTCGCCGAGGTTCAGCAGAACTGCCGAATATATCGACGAAACCAGGCTTTCGAACGACGGTGTGACGACAGATGAAATATCGGTTTTCCTGTTCTCAGTCATGCGTCACCGTTAGAAGCGTTTCTTGACGTTCGCGTTTTTCATTACGGTCTCTTCGTTTACGGTGTCGTAATCGGTGCACTCTTCGATCGAATCGAGATACTCCTTGTACTCCTCTTCCGTAACTTCGCCCTTTTTCATCTTTCTTTCGATGGTCCTGATATCTATCTTGTCGAAGCGCTTGTCTGCAACGATTTTGATGTCCTCAGGTGTCTCGCTGAGGGGTCTCGGTCTGCTGGTTTCAACTTTTTCTGACATTATATCCTCCTATTTATTTTCCGAAATTGATATCAAGGGACGGTCCGCTGCTGCCGCCGCCGTTGCCTGCCACTCCGAAGTAGATGCCGACACCGACGCCTGCCGCTACTGCGACACCGACTATTGTCCAAAGCCACCACTCTTTATAAACAGGCTTTTTCTCTTTTGATTTGTCTTTGTCCTGCTGCGCGGGCTGCTCTTCTATGAGACCGAGCGCGCCGGCCTCCTCCATCGCGAGATCGGCGATAGCCTTGTATTCGTAGGAGTCGCCTGTCAGATTGTCGTTGAAGCTCTTCAGCTCGGGTGTCGCCGCTGTAGCTGTGAGCGGAAGCGTAGCCTCGGCCTTTTTGAAGCTTCTCTTCTCTTTGTTGACCATGTAGCCGGTGTATTTGACGTTTTTGCCATCAAGGGTCGCGTAGGTCACGAGAACGTAGTCGACACCGAGCTTTTCTGCGATATCGGTCGTCTTTCTGAGCATCGAGATGGTGCCCATTTCGCTCTTCATACCGTTCGTTTCGGAGAGAAAAGAGGATGCTGCACCGATTTTCGAGAGACGCTGATCGACGATTTTCATCTTCCTTTCGGTGAGGGTAATAACGCCGCCGGCATCCTTGAAGCCGTTTTTGTGGATCCTGTAATAATGGTTGCCGATGCTCTGCTTGATCAGGGTGAGAGGTGTCTGACCGACGAATTTTCCGTCCAGGAAGACATCCGCGCCGTTCGGAGCACCTGAAAACTTGATCGAAGCGTTCGACTTTGCGGCATAGTCATCTTTGATTTCGTTGAAATAATCGACTACCTCCGGAGCGAACGAGTCATCGATCGAAGCGTCCGGGTTGATCGAGATGTAGGCTCTCATAAAGGGGTCAGCCTTGGAATCCTCCTCGGCCATTTTGTAACATGCGGCGGTGTAGAGGATCACTTCGCTGAGAAGCGTGTAGTCCGTAAGCTTGTCAAGGTTGCCTTCGAGGCTTCTGAGAGCGTTTTTGAAACGGATCGTCGCGTCGTCCGTGTTGAGGTCGTTGTAGAAGGTTTTGCCTCTTTCCAGGCTCGATTTCGCCGATTCAAGAGCCTTCTCAAGGGCGTCTCTGTCGGAGAAGAGATCGGCTTCGGTGTTGACGAAGTCGTAATCCTTCGACTCGGCAAGCGTTGCTACGGTCGATGAAGCGATTTTTGAAGCCTTCAGCTCGGTCGAAGAGCTGTCATAAAGCTGAACTGCGATGAGCTTGTTGCCTGCGCCTGCGGATTTTTCGCCGATGGTTTCGATAGACGAACCTGATTCCTCTTCGGAATCTTCGCTGTCAAGCTTGTCGGATTCCTCTTTTCCCGACTCTTCGGACTCCTCTTCATCCTCTTCGTCTTCGTCGTAGTTCTTTTTTGCACTTTTCTTTTTAGGAGCCGGTTTCTCCTCTTCCTCCTCCTCTTCTTCCTCTTCGTCCTCGGATTCTTCATCCTCCTCAAGGCCCAGATCGAGCTCTTCAAGCTCAAAGTCGTCGGCACGGAGAGTCGATATCGAGAATCCGCACGGAGTCATCGAAATAAAAGAAAAAGTAAACAGAACCAGCCACGCTACCAATGATTTCATTTTTATCTCCAAGTAAAAAATAAAAGCCAACAAGTATAATAAAAAGGGAGCATTAGTCAAAAAATTAGCGGAATTTTAGACGAAACAAAAAATATAAGCAAAAATGTTGCCAAAGCACGGCAAGCTTCTAAAATCCCGCCAGCTATGGAGGGGCGAATGGAGCAGGTCTTAAATCAGGGGCTGAAACAAAAACAGGAACTTGGTCTGAGACTGTCTCAGAAAATGACGCAAAGCCTCGAAATACTTCAGAAAAATTCCCTTGAAATAACCGAAGAGATAATTCGCGAGCAGGAGAACAACCCGTTTCTCGAGGTCGTAAGGCCGGATCAGTACGTCGATGCCTTTTCCGAGATGGAGCCCGACAGAGCTGTGCGTGACAGGGAACGTGATCTGCAGGACCGCGAGCTTGCCGACGCTCCGGTCGAGGTCTTTGACGATGCGGCGCCTCTCAACTTTGACGATAGAAATGCCGCTTCGGCCGATGACGGATTTTCGGTGCATGAATACGAGGAGCTCGAGGCCAACACCTTCGAGGGTGTCAGGATGAAGAGCTCGAACGATGCGGATGACGACATAAACCTTGAGCAGTTCGTCAGAGAGGAGAAGACGTTCGAGCAGAAACTGGAGATACAGATCGGGCTGACTGATAACCCTGATGTGATAAAAAATATAATGGTTTCTATGTGTTATAGTCTGGACGACCTCGGTTTTCTGCCTGCTCCGGACGAGGAGCTCGCCGAGAGGTTCCGGGAGCCGGTCGAGAGTGTCAGGGAGGCGAGAGAGCTTCTTAAACGTATCGATTCTCCGGCGCTTGGATGCGGCAGCAGGAATCTGACCGAATATCTGAAGTTTATGATCCTTGAATCGGGGACGCTCTCTCTTGGCGGCAGCATGTCCGGGCTTGCCGAAAGGCTCTTCGGCGACGAATCGCTGATCTCGCTTCTGGAGGGCAAGGCCTTTGCCAGACTCAGCTCGAAGCTCGGCGCGACATACGAAGAGCTGGGCGAATTTCTGACGCTTGTGCAGAACAGGGTCTCTCCGTTCCCCAAAAAAGGTTTCTCGAGGGAACTTACCCAGCTTGTCAAGGAGGATATCGAGGTCCGCCTGGGAGAGGAGGGCAACCTTGAAGTCAAGTACAACAACCGCATCCTGCCGATGGTCAGGATCGACACGGAGGCCTACAGCCTGATGAAGTCCGGGAACCTGACTGCCGAGCAGAAGGATGAAAACAGGAGGCTTTACGACAAGGCGGCCAACATCGTCTCCAGTCTGGACGACCGTGAAAAGACGATCGTCAAGGTCACAAGAAGCATCTTTCTGCATCAGATCGACTTCATGAGGCACGGCATAGACTTCATAAAGCCGCTCACTCTGGAGATCATCGCCCGTGAGATCGGCCATGATATTTCAACGGTTTCGAGGGCGACCAACGGAAAGTACGTAAAGACTCCGTTCGGTCTCTTCGAGCTTAAATTTTTCTTCGCGAAGCAGGTGAAGGACAATATGGCGACAAATCTGCGAGTCGATAAGAAAATAGCTGAAATCATTGAAAATGAAGATAAAAATTCGCCGCTCAGCGACGATGAGATCGCACTGCGCCTCAAGGAAGAGGGGATAGAAATCGCAAGGCGGACTGTTGCAAAGCGTCGGACAATGCTGAAAATACCGAGTGCTCACGAGCGGAAAAATGATTTCCGCTTTACTTCGGGGAGAAGTGTCAATGTGTAGAGTCAGTGATTATCTGAAGGAAAATCTGGTCTTTTGCAATGTGGAGCTGAAGAGCAAGGAGGAACTTTTTGCTTTTCTGGCCAAAAACGCGGGCGCTGCCGGCGATGTCCCGGAGGAGAAGATCCTCGAACACCTGAAGGGGCGCGAATCCTACGGCTCGACAGGAATCGGCAGGGGCGTAGCTATCCCGCACTGCAGGATCTCGGGATCGAACGAGGTGCTGATCCAGCTTGTTTCGCTCAGCGAGCCGATAGATTACGGCAGCCCGGACGGAGAAAAGGTGAGACTTGTCTTCATGCTGATCGTTCCGGAGGGAAACAACCAGCTCTATTTGAGGTTGATAAGCAAAATTTCGGTGGTTTGTGCGAACCGGATCAAGAGAGCGGCTCTGTTTTCGGCGAAAAATGCCGCGGAGCTCATGAATCTGGTTCAAAAAATATAGCTGTTTACGCTTTTTTAGGAGGAAATCATGGTTTTCAGAGTCGAAGTCGGATTAAAGGCGAGCTCAAATTCCGATCTGAAGGATGCTGTCGGACTTTCATGGAAAAGAAGGATCAAAACAGATCTCGGTATCAGTCTCGAAGATGTCAAAGTACTCAAAGTTTACCTCTTTGACTGCCGGAAAGTGACGCAGGAAAACATTGTCAGCTTTGCGACCGAGGTCCTTGCCGACCCGATAACCGAGGTCTTCGAGACCCGCGAGATACTTGCCGACAACTACGATTTTGACTGGATCGTCGAGGTCGGATACCTGCCGGGAGTTACTGACAATGAGGGAAAAACGGCGCTCTGGGGCCTGAAAACTTTTCTGGGTTCGGTCGAACCTGACGATATGGTGTTCTCCGGAAGAAAGTTCCTGCTTCGCGGAAAAATCTCCGAAAAGGATGTCAAAAAGATCGCCTCGGATCTGCTGGCGAACGGCGTGATCCAGCGTTATTCGATCCTCAGCGCGAAAGAGTGGCGTGAAGGCAAGAGGATCGGCAACGAGGTCCCTCGTGTCAAAAGTCATACCGAACCGAAGGTCGAAAAGATCAGCCTTGACCTCTCAGACGAGGAGCTCATGCAGCTTTCACGTTCGAGAGTTCTGGCTCTCAACGGTGATGAGATGAGGGCTATACGCAATCATTTCAAAGAGTTGAACCGTGAAGCAACCGACTGCGAAATCGAGGTCATCGCGCAGACCTGGAGCGAGCACTGCAAACACAAAATTTTTGCGGCGGATATCGATTACAAGGATACGGTGAACAACTCCGAGGAGACGATCCACTCGCTTTACAAGAGCTACATCAAACGCACGACTCAGGAGCTCCGCGACGAAAAACCGTGGATAAAATCGGTCTTTGACGACAATGCCGGCATCATCCAGATCGATGACGACACGCTGTTCGCGATGAAGGTCGAAACACACAACTCTCCGAGCGCCCTCGACCCGTACGGCGGGGCTTTGACGGGCATCGTCGGGGTCAACCGCGATATCATCGGCTGCGGAATGGCGTCGAAACCGATTCTCAACACTGATGTCTTCTGCTTTGCCAGCCCCTACTTCAAGGGCGAGCTCCCGCCGAAGCTCCTGCATCCCGGGAGGATCTTCCGGGGCGTCCACCGCGGCGTCAAGGACGGCGGCAACGAGAGCGGTATCCCGGTCGTGAACGGCTCGATCTATTTTGACAACAGATATATCGGAAAGCCTCTTGTATTCTGCGGGACAGGCGGTCTGATGCCGGTAACCGTGAACGGGAAGAGCTCCTGGAAAAAGGAGGCTAAGCGCGGTGATCTGGTCATCATGTGCGGCGGCAGGGTAGGCAAGGACGGCATCCACGGGGCAACCTTCAGCAGCGAGGAACTCCATGACGGCAGCCCGGCGACGGCAGTCCAGATCGGCGACGCGATCGTCCAGAAACGTATGCTCGACTTCATCCTCGAATCACGCGACAAAGATCTTTACCACGCGATCACCGACAACGGTGCGGGCGGTCTCAGTTCGAGTGTCGGCGAGATGGCTCAGCAGACCGGCGGCGCAAAAATCTTCCTCGAGCGTGTCCCGCTCAAGTACGAGGGCCTGCAGCCGTGGGAGATCTTCATCTCCGAGGCTCAGGAGCGCATGACGCTTGCCGTCGCTCCGGAGAAACTGGACGAGCTGCAGCGCGTCGCAGATATCCACGAGGTCGAGATCAGCGTCGTCGGCGAGTTCACCGACAACGGTTTCCTCGATATCTTTTACAACGATATGCAGGCTGCCCACCTCGACATGAAATTCCTGCACGACGGCAACCCGAAATACAAGCTGGAAGCTGTCTGGGACTTCCGCGAGAAACTGCCCGAAAAGGAGTTCAAGCCGCGTGACCGCAGGGATCTCAACAACACGCTG
The DNA here is from genome assembly GCA_002309575.1 of bacterium UBP6_UBA1209. GTDB lineage: Bacteria > UBP6 > UBA1177 > UBA1177 > UBA1177 > UBA1177. Next base: position 56,397 of record DBXP01000015.1, read on the forward strand.
GTCGATGTCATCGGCAGGCTCAATATCGCCTCGAAGGAGGACTGGGTCAGACAGTACGACCACGAGGTCCAGGGCAGGAGCGCAGGCAAACCGTTCTGCGGAGTTGAGCACGACGGCCCGTCGGATGCAGGTGTCCTGAGGGTCTCACCCTTCAAAAAGAGCGCGATCGTCGTCTCGCACGGGATCAAGCCTTCCTTCAGCGACATCGACTGCTACCACATGACGGCGAGCATCATCGACGAGGCTGTCAGGAACGCCGTCTGCGTCGGCGCCGACCCCGATTTTATGAGCGGACTCGACAACTTCTGCTGGCCGGATCCGGTCTACGACGAGGTAAAAAACAGCGACGGCAAGGCTAAGCTCGCGCAGCTCGTCAGGTCGAACAAAGCGCTTTACGAGTGCTGCAAACAGTATTCGATCCCGCTGATCAGCGGCAAGGACAGTATGCACAACGACTACGGTTCAGGCAAAGACAAGATCTCGATCCCGCCGACTCTGCTCTTTACGCTGATCTCCAAAATGGATGATGTCGAGCGTATGGTTTCGATGGATTTCAAGCATGTCGGCGATAAAATTTACCTCATCGGCGAGACGAAGGAGGAGCTCGGCGGCAGTGAATTTTATCTCTACCACGGCATCAGGACCGAAGGATACGTCCCGAAGGTCGAACCGCAGCGCTTCATGAAAAACTACAGAGCGCTCCACTCGGCGATATGCCGCGGGCTCGTATGCAGCGCTCACGACCTCTCTGACGGCGGTCTTGCGGTCGCGCTTTCCGAGTCGTCGTTTTCCGGTATGCTTGGTGCCAGGGTCGATTTGACCAAAGTTCTGAAGTCGGCCGGAGTTACCCGCGACGACACGCTGCTCTTCAGCGAATCGAACGGGCGGATCCTGGTTTCCGTTCCCTCGGACGAGGAGAAACGTGCGGAATTCGAGGAGCTTATGAGCGGCTGCGACTGCCGTGAGATCGGCGAGGTCACCGACAACCGTTCGCTCAAAATCAGCGGGCTCAACGAAGACTTTGTCGTCGATATCGACATCGCGACCCTCAAGGCGAGCTGGAAAGGTCTTATGGACAAAATGCGGTAACTTTTCCGACCGTAACCCTATTTTTTGCCAAAAAGTCAAAATTCTTGCCAAAGAGCTCTCTAAACGATACTATACCCTGGGTTTTTTATTAATTTGGAGGTTTTTCTATGAACGCTGCTTCTGTTTTAGCTGTCGCGCTCCTTGTTGCCGGTGTCGTAGCCGCCGGAGTTATTGTCTGGAAGTATGTGAAAGATCTGCACGAATCGCCCCGCGACATGTGGATCCTTTTCGGATACATGGTCATCCAGTATATCGCCTATGCCGCGATGAACCCGGTGCTTACCCTCTGGCTTTCGGCTGACTGCGGTCTTTCCGATCAGATGGCCGGCAACTTCATCATGATATGGTCGATCCTGCTTTCGTGCATCGGTATGGTCGCCGGCGCCCTGGTCGATACGATCGGCGTCAGGAAAGTCATGTTCTTGAGCGTCTTCTTCCTTTTTGTTTCGCGTCTGGCGATGACCTTCATCACAAATCCGGTTGTCGTTTTCATTGTCGGTTTCATTCCGTTCGCACTCGGATTCGCGCTTGTCTCGCCCGTTATTTCGGTTTCGATCAAAAGATACACCACGAAGGAGGGTGCGGCGCTCGGATTCGGTCTTTTCTACGTCATCATGAACGCTGCTTACGCTGTCGGCGGCTGGCTTATCGACTTTGTCAGAGATACCTTCGCCGAAAGGGATGCTGCTGGTAAAATCGTCAATGAAAATGCTGGTATAGATCTTCTCGGGATCCATTTTACAAGCTATCAGATGCTCTTCCTCATCGCAGTCGTGCTTACTGTTGTCGGTGCGGCGGTAATATGCTTCATCCGTGACGGTATCGAAGTTGTTGAAGAGCCTGATGAATCCGGCAAAACGACGGCTAAGATCGTCAAAAAGCCGATCGAACAGCACGGAAGCGGCCTCGACGCGGTCAAAGGCGCAGCTGTTTCAATGGGCACGAAGATAGGAAGCGCGGTCAAGGAGAACTACTTCTGGATCTTCATCGGCATCCTGACGATCACCCTTTTCGTCCGTTTCGTCTTTTTCCATCTTCACTATACCTTCCCGAAATACGGGATCAGAGTTCTCGGCGAAGGAGCGAAAATCGGCTCGATCTACGGAGTCCTCAACCCGGTCCTCATCATCTACCTAACTCCGCTTGTCGCAGCCTTCACGAAAAAGACGAAATCGTACAAAATGCTTGTCATCGGTTCTCTTGTTTCGGCTGCCAGCTGCTTTATCGCGGTTCTGCCCGGTACGATGTTCTCTTTCCTCAATGATTCGGTTCTGAGCGAGATCATCTTTATCAAATGGCTCGGAATAGCTAACAATATGGCCGACTTGCAGAACTTCTTCGCGCAGAATCCGCTTTCGATGCAGTACTGGTCGCTGATTTTCTT
>DBXP01000015.1:58969-99372 GCA_002309575.1 bacterium UBP6_UBA1209
CCTTTCTTCTTCGCGAAGTTCTTCGTCGCTCCGCTTTCGGGCTGGCTCGTAAGCTCGTACGTTCCGCTTGACGAAGCAGGCAAGATCGCTTCAAGTTATCCGAATCATTACATGGTCTGGGTCATCATCGGCGGTATGGCGCTTGTGACTCCGATCGGACTTCTGGTTCTGAAGCCCTTCTTCTCGAAACACATTAAAGAATCTTAGCGCGGATGAATAAGATCGTTCTCATCATAGACGACGAAAAACCTATTCTCGACTCTCTCAAGTTCATGCTGACAGGTTCCGGCTACACCGTTGTCACGGCGATGTCGGCGACCGAGGGACTGAAGCAGATCAAGGAGCTCGAGCACGAACTTTCGGTGATCATTACAGACCTTTTTCTGCCCGGCGGCTTTGACGGCTTCAACATCATCGAGGCGGTAAGCGATCTTGAGACATATATCCCGATAATCATGATCACAGCCTATGGAAAAATCGATATCGCAGTCAATGCCATGCAGAAGGGCGCATTCACGTTCCTGACAAAGCCTATCGACCTCAAAGTGCTTCTGCAGCAGATGAGCCGGGCGATCGAAGTCGGCGAAATCAAAAAGGAAAACCGTCGTCTTAGAACAGAGAACCTGAACATTTCGGCAGACCGCTTCAAGATCATTTACCAAAGCGATGCGATGGAAAAACTCCTCAAAGACGCTTCGGAGATCGCGAAAACCGATGCGACGGTCCTGATAACAGGCGAAAGCGGGACCGGAAAGGAGTTCCTTGCGCACTACATTCTGCGTGAAAGCAACCGTGCAGGAGGACCTTTTCTTGCCTTCAACGCCGGGGCCGTCAGTGAATCTCTGATGGAATCGGAGCTTTTCGGCTACAAAAAAGGGGCCTTCACCGGCGCGGAAAAAAACAGTCCGGGCTATGTCGGAGCTGCCGAGGGCGGAACGCTCTTTATCGACGAGATAGGCGAGATGCCGATGAGCCTTCAGACGAAACTGTTGCGTTTCCTGGAGTCGAAGGAGTACCTTCCGGTCGGAAGCGCCGCGCCTGTTATCGCGAATGTCCGCGTGATCGCTGCCACCAACAAAAATCTGGAACGGGAGATCGAAAAGGACCGCTTCAGAAAGGACCTTTACTACCGGCTTGCGACCTTTCCGCTTCGTATCCCGGCACTCCGGGAGCGCAGGGAGGATATTCCGCTTCTCATTTCCCACTTTGTCGACAAGGCACGCAAGGAGTACAAAAAACCTGCGGTCCAGCCGACACCGGAGCTGGTTAAGGAGCTTACGAACCGTGAGTGGAAGGGCAATGTCCGTGAGCTGGAAAACTACATCCGCCGTTTTGTGCTGACGGGCGGCGAGAGTCCTGAACTGCAGGATCCCGCACATACGCAGAGTCCTGACAGCGACAATTCGCTCCTTCTGACCTTCAGGATCGGCGAGAAAAAGATGTCTGAGATCGAGATAGAGATCATCGACACGACCCTCAAGCATACGGGCGGCGACAAAAATCTGGCAGCTGAGATCCTTGGGATCTCGCCGAGGACCATCTACCGTAAAATTTCCAAAGAGGATGAGCTTTAATTTTTTGAGGTAGCTCTTGAAGGCTGTAAGACAAATCACCGCTGTTTTACTATTTTGTCTGTTTTTTGTTTGGAGTTACTGGGGCAGTTTCTCTGCGCTGGCGGCTCCGCTTGTACTGCTTCCTGCGGCTCTTTTTGTCTTTGCGATACTCTTTTTTACTCCAAAATCTCTGTCGCAATATATTGAAAATATTGAAGATTTCTTTTTGAAGCGTGGTTTTGCGCTTTTCCCTGCGCTCGCCTTTGCGATCTCGCTTTATATTTCGCTGAAGTGGTTTTCCGGGCTCCCTTTTGTTCCGGACGAGGTGAACTACAAGTATCTGGCTCAGGCGATCCTTGACGGAAAGATCACAAGTGAACTGCATCCGCACTACGAATTTTTTAACTTTTTATATACTGTTCCCTCTGTCGGCGGAGCCTACTCGATCTACCAGATCGGTTTCCCGCTTTTTCTTGCCCTCTTTCTGGCTTTAGGGGTCCCATGGCTTGCCAATCCGCTTTTAGTCGCATTCTCCGTCTTCTTGACAGGAAGGATCGCAGAGATCTTTTACGACAGAAAAACAGCTGTAATTGCTATGTTTTTTGCATCTACATCGGTTTTTATAACGGTTTTGGGCGGAACAATGATGGCGCACCCCTTCTGCGCCGCGGCGACTCTTGGCGCCTTTTATTTTGCAGTGTGTGCTGAAAAGTCAAACGATTCAAGGCAGTTATTGAAGAATGTTGTAGTCTCTGCGCTCTTTATTTCGGTTCTTCTGCTGGCTCGTCCGCAGAATGCGCTTTTCGCACTTTTCTTTACGGTTTTATATCTGTTCCTGAAGTTGAAATTCAGCAAATTCTTCAAAACAGGAGTAGTCTATACTCTTATAATTTCAGTCTTTTTTGTTTTGCTTGTCTATTCGAACTATGTAATTACCGGATCTGTTGCAGAGTTCAAACACCAGAAATTCTGGGATATCTCCGAGCCTGTTGACGACTGCATGGGGATCGGTCTCGGAAAGGGGTGCAAATTCTCTGCGAACACCGAACTTCCGGAAGAGGGGCTGAACTTTACCTACGCTACGGAGATAACGCGTCAGAGACTCGAGGCCTTTTTACCTGGGTTGACTCTGAACCCGCTCTTTTTTCTTTTCATTCTTCTTCTTTTTTTTAAACGCAGCAGGGGTAAATTGTTGATTTTTAATGACTATTTCATGCTCTTTGGGTTTATGATCTTCTTTGTTGCATACTATTTTTACTATTTCCCGGGAGTTACCTACGGCGCAAGATACTACTTCGAGGGTTCTTTTTTTCTCTTCCCGCTGATGGCTCAGGGGGTCGTGACGCTTCTAGACACTACCGGCCGCGTTGAAAAGGCCGCGAAGCTGAAATATCTGACGGAGTCGCTTCTTATTGCGGGCCTAGCCTTGCAGTTTTTGATAAATTTCCCTGTAACTTCAGATACTTACTCTAAGGGCTGGTGGGCCACGACACGCCTTCTCAGCTCAAAACTTCAGGAAAAAAATGTTACGGACGGAGTGGTTTTTATCAACCCGGACTACTTCTATTCCAGCGGACTTCCGCTGATGAATATCCATAAAATCGATGCCAACAGGCTTATTTTTGCGATCGATCTCGGGCTTGAGTCAAACCAGAAACTAATGGATTACTACAAAGGAAGGCGTTTTTTCTGGGCTAATTTTCATCGCGAGGGCGATATCCTTCACTCGAAGGAGCCTCTTGAACTGGATCTCTTTGAAATTTTCCGTGATCCGGCTATCACAAAGATCACGGTAGAGCTGGAGCATAAGAGCTATCCGATAGACGGCAAGCCGGACTACTGCAACAGATACCTCCAGATGGGACCTATCGTCAATAATTACGCCGGTTTTGCTCTGCCGCCGGAGTTTAATGACGGGCGGCTTTACTTCTTCTGCAGATTTACCGGGACCGACCAGTTTTATACATTCGGGCAAAATTTTACTACGGCGGGAAGGTTCCTTACGAAGGTGACCTTTGCCGCTCATCCTGTCGGCGGAAAATTTGAGTTCAGGCATAACGGGTCAACTCATCCGATCGATTTCCATAGCGAACATGCAGAATATAAAACTATTGAATTTGTTGAAGATATCAAGCAGGGGCTGAACCTTTTCACACTTCTGCCGAGGGCTGCCGGCAGCTATTTCATAATAGATAAAATCGAGTTTTTTCCGTTAGCGGAAGAGAAAAATGATGGCAAAGATTCGTAACTGGATTGTTTTTATACTCTTTTTTCTCATTTTTTTTGTCTGGGCGACCTATGGGAGCATTTTGCTGCCTTTTAAGATCTTCTTTCCGATTTTTCACATCACTTTTATATTTTTTGCAGTGATTTTCGGACTTTTTTTCCGCATGAGGGATGTGACCTCCGAGGATTTCAGATTCGGAAGATCGCCCTATTTTCTGCTTCCGCTCGGCGGTTTTTTAATTTCGCTGACAATAGCCTACACCTTTTTTCAGGGGATGCCGCATATCCAGGACAGTGTAAACTACCTTGCAATGGCTCAGAATTTCGTCCACGGAAGGCTTCACAACAGGATGCCGGATCATTACGAGTTTTTCCAGTTCGCCTATATGCTTCCTGACGGCGAGAAAACATATTCGCTCTTTCTGCCCGGATTTTCATTCTTTCTTGTCCCCTTTGTCTGGCTCGGCGTTCCGGTCCTGGCGAACCCTCTGCTTACAGCTTTCAATATCTTTTTGACCGGCAGGATCGCACAGAAACTCTTCAATGAAAAGGTTGCCGTTTTATCGATGTGGCTTATGCTCTTCTCCACATTTTTTATCGTCATGGGCGGAACCTGGATGGCACACCCGTTCTGCGCGGCTCTTACGCTTTCTGCAGCTCTGGTTTATCTTGAGATGAAGGAGAAGGGATCTCCTGTCTGCCCTGTACTGCTTGGAGTTTCACTCGGCTGGCTTGCGCTCATAAGACCTCAGAATACACTTTTTCTGGGTATAGCGCTTGTCGCTGACTTTCTTGTCTCGACAATAAAAAACAGGAGCTGGAGCTACTTTGTCAGGTGTGCCGCGTATTCGGCGGCTGCATTTGCCCCGTTTATTGCCTTTTTGCTCTGGTACAACTCGATTTACACGGGTAATCCGCTGATTTTTAAGCAGGATATTTATTTTAACTACAGCGAACCGAGAGACTATTGCCACCGTTTCGGACTCGGAACCGGCTGCCCGCATTCGAACTGGATCGAACTTCCGCTAGAGGGGCTGACCTGGGCACACGCCTATTTGGTATCATACAGGAGGCTTTCGCCTTTGATTATAAATTTCCTGCTTCATCCACTTACATTTCTTTTTATGCCGGTCGCGTTTATCTTTTCCAAGGAGAGGAGTGATTTTGACAAGCTATTGTTCTTATTCGTGCTTTTCTTTGCGAACTTTGCCGGGTATTTCTTTTTTTATTTCGACGGCAATGTCTTCGGACCGCGATATCTGTATGAAACTTCGATATTCCTTTTCATAATTTTTGCCTACGGGATTTTGAGGACTATTGATGGTTTTACCAAAAACATTTTTGCCAATAAATCTCTGAAAGTATTGGCTGTTTCGCTTTTGGTGTCAGCCGCGTTGTATCAGGCTCTTGTTGTTACGCCGGCCCTTTACAGGAGTTATGAACGCGGATTCTGGAATATCGACGCAAAGCTGAAAATGGCGTTGGATCTGCAGGGGATCAAAGAGGGAGTGGTCTTTGTCGCCCCCTTTACGATGTACGGATCCGGCTACGCGCTGATGGATCACGGCGACTACGAAAACAACAAACTGATCTTTGTGCGAGATCTGGGCTATCAGCAGAACCGCAGGATCATGTTCGATTTCCCGGGAAAACGTTTTTACTTCGCCGGTTTCAACCGCTTCTCAGACAACGATGATCTGCCTGTAATTACGGAGATTTCCCCGGAAATGGATACTGGAGAGATCCATGTCGTGCTAAAGGATAAATTCTATCCGCTTACCGGTGTCCCGGACTACTGCAACATCTTTCCAGGAAGGTCGTATCTTGATAAATATCTGGGGATGGAGCCGCCCTACCGTTATATATCCGGCAACCAGTTTTTGATGTTCTGCCGCTTTAAAAATGAAGATCAATACTACGATTTCAAGCAGAAGATAAATATCTCGTCCGACTACGAAGTCAGGATCAACGCTCTTCAGGGCGCGGATATGGGAAATTTCAGACTTCTGGTTGACGGAGTTGAGGCTGCAAAGCTGAAATTCAACAACACAGAGACCAGAATGAACGAATTTATTTTTAGAGTCCATCTGGAGAGGGGAGTTCGGGAATTTAAGCTTGTGCCGGATGGACTGCCAAGTAAATACAATTATTTCATGATCGATTATATCGATTTTGTTCCCAAGAGAGATTAGACTTTTTTGGAGAGAAGTTCCTGAATAACGTCGACCGAACGTCTGCCTGATTCGCCGGGATATTTATCCATTGAATTTTTAACATACTCATAAATCTCGTCGGAAATTCCTTCGTCGAGAGAATTGTTGACGATCTCAACGATATTCTGGATGTCGGCTGGCTCGATGATGTGCCCGAATCTTTTGAGAAAATCGATGTTCCACGGATCCTTGGGATAATCGGAGGCATCCCTTCCGCGCCGGTCGTAGTTCGATTCCAAGGCAAGAACCGGACGCTTGAAGAGCAGCGTGTAGTCAAAAATTATTCCGGAAAAGTCGCTGATCATAATGTCTGCTTTAGCAAGGGCAGGCAAATTTTCCGGCGAAAAATCCCAGTGGAAACAGTCGCTTTCCGGGAATTTCATCCGGAGCTCGTCAAGCAGATCCTTTTCGGAGATCAGAGACTGCGGGTGCGGTCTGACGGTTATCTCAAACAGGTTGGATCCGACAAGCTTCCCGATAAGCTCTTCCCCACATTTTTTCAGGAGACCGTGAATACCCCAAGTTGGTGAAATCAATAGATTTTTTCTATCGTTTTCCGGCTTTTTCTCCTCAAGTTTTGCGAGCTTTTCGCGAGTAGAGTCAAGATAAGCGCAGCCGATTTCGACAATCTTTTTGGGCTTTAAATTCCGCACACTTTCAATTGCCCGGATGAATTCTGTATCGGCATCTCCGCCGGTCAGAACGACATCGTAATAATCGGTCCCGTAAATAGAGTAGCCTGAGATCCCGCCTGCGGAGTGGGTGATGTGAATATAATTCCTGACACCTTTGCTCCGCTTGATCTGGAGAACGTCAAGTCCGGGTGTCGTCATGACAAGAACTTCGGCTTCAAGCGTGTTCAGTATGAAAAAGGCCTTGTTGCCTTCACCGATGCACTGGGTTTTTATACCCGGGAGATTACATGAAAGTCCCGGGTCATTTTCCTTGCCTGATAAGTAGAGGCAAGGGAGGCCTCTTCGGCTCAGCTCTTCAACGATCGGTTTGAAGACTCCCCAGTACTGAGACCCTTCCGAGTAGATCACGATTTTGTTTTCAACACGTTCTCTTTTGCTGAGTCCGCGGAAGTGCGCCGGCAGATCGATCAGTTTGAAAAAGATCCCCTTGAATACAAAAAACAGGGTCGCCACGATGCCGATAAGCGCCGAAAAAAGCATACTGCCCGAGCCTGGGTCCAGATAGGCAAAAAGGTTTAACGGCAACAAAAAGAGTAATAAAACAAGCATTTTGCCTGAGCTCATGCCTTGACTCCAGTGCTGCCGAATCCGCCTTCTCCGCGGGACGATTCCGACAACTCTTCTGCTTCGACAAAAGATGCCTGCAGAACCGGAGAGAGGACAATCTGGGCAATCCTGTCGCCCTTTGAGATCACAAAATCTTCATCTCCGAGGTTTGCAAGGATCACCTTTATTTCACCGCGGTAGTCGCTGTCGATTGTTCCCGGAGAGTTCAGGACGAAGAGGCCGTTTTTTGCCGCAAGCCCGCTCCTGCTTCTGACCTGAAGTTCATAACCATCCGGAATTTCAGGAAAAAGACCCGTGGCTACGACAGCCCGTTTCCCTGATTTTATTGTGATATACTCGTTCGAGCAGATATCGGCTCCGGCAGCTCCCGAAGTTTTGTAAACCGGAAGCTTTGCGCCGGATGCCGTTTTTAATTTGACCTGAATGTTATTTTTTCGAGTGTTCTCTGCCACCGCGATCTCCGCGAGAGGGTTTCGAAGGCTTCGGTTCCTTTGTCCAGTCCTTTTCAAAGTCGCTCGGACGCATACTGAGCTTGAACTTTCCGCCGAACTCGATTTCCGTGACGATCACATTGACCTGATCGCCGAGAGCAAGTACGTCGGAGACATGCTCGACTCTGTTTTCCGAGATTTTGCTGACATGCAGAAGTCCGGTCGTGCCCTTCCAAAGCTCAACGAAAGCACCGTATTCCTCGATCCTGGTGACAGTTCCGAGGTAAACTTTGCCAAGCTCGACAACGTCGGTGAAGGATTTGACGAGTGCGATGGTCGCATCGAGCGTCGGCTGGTCCTTGGCTGCGATCCGGACGGTTCCGTCCTGCTCGACCTCGATATCCGCGCCTGTCGCGTCAACGATTGACTTGATATTTTTGCCGCCGGTACCGATAAGATCCTTGATTTTGTCAACGTCGATCTTCATCTGGTGAAGTTTGGGAGCGTTGGGGTTCAGCTCGGGGCGCGGCTCGGAAATCGCCTTCTCCATTTCGCCGATTATGTGCATCCTGCCTACCTTTGCCTGAACCATGGCTCTCTCCATGACCTCTTTCGGCAAGCCCTTGATTTTGATATCCATCTGGATCGCTGTGATGCCGTCCTTCGAACCTGCGACCTTGAAATCCATATCGCCGAGGTGATCCTCGTCACCCAGAATATCGGAAAGGATATAGAAGTCTTCGCCGTCCTGAATCAGACCCATTGCGATCCCGGCGACATGTTTTTTGACCGGAACGCCGGCTTCCATGAGCGCAAGCGAACCGGAGCAGACTGTAGCCTGAGACGATGAACCGTTCGATTCCATGATTTCCGAGACGATCCTTATCGTGTAGGGGAACTCCTCCTTCGGAGGAATTATGGCGGTGAGAGCTCTTTCAGCCAGGTTCCCGTGACCAAGTTCGCGTCTTCCGGGAGATTTGAGCCTTGCGACTTCACCGACGGAGAAGGGCGGAAAATTGTAGTGAAGCATGAAGCTTTTGCTCTCGACTTCGGTTACGGTGTCTACGCGCTGCTCATCCTTGCCGAGACCTAAAGTCACTACTCCGAGAGACTGTGTTTCGCCGCGTGTGAAAACAGCCGAACCGTGACTCATCGGAAGAACGCCGAGGTCAATCGTGATCGGGCGGATCGAAGTCAGGTCGCGGCCGTCGATCCTTCTGTTTTCGGTGATGATCTGGTGACGCATCGCGTATTTCAGATAGTCTTCAAAGAAGGTTTTCGCTCTCTTAAGAACAAGTTCGGGGTTGTCGGTATCCTTGAATCCGGCACCCTCTTCGATTTTGGCAGAAACCTTTTCGCAAAGAGCCTCTTTAGCTTCGTCAAGAAGTGCGTAACGCTCAAGTTTCGCTGTTGTCGAAAGAGCTTTTTTGATAAGTTCACCGCAGCAATCGTGAACAAAAGCCTCGAGAACTGTATCTTTTTCTTTTACAATCTCCTCACGTTTTTTCGGGTTGATCTTTTCAGCGAGGGCAACCTGCATCTCAAGGAGCGGCTGGATAGCCTGATGACCGAGTTCTATTGCGTGGGTCATGTCGTCTTCACTGACTTCGCGGGCCTCGCCTTCAACCATTACGATTGAGTCGAAGTTCCCTGCAACTGTTATATCGATATCGTATTCTTCGCCCTCGACAATGGCAGGGTTGATCATGAATTCGCCGTTTTTGCGAACAACACGGCAGCCTGCGACAGGACCGTTGAACGGGATATCCGAAATCATTAAAGCAGCCGATGCAGCAGTGATCGACATGACTCTCGGGTCGCAGTTCTGATCGTAGCTCAAAAGGTTGACCAGGATCTGTGTTTCGCAGTTGAACCAGTCTGCAAACATAGGTCTGAGCGGTCTGTCGATAAGGCGGGAGGTGAGCTTTTCCTGGGTGCTGGGCTGGGATTCCCTCTTCAAAAATCCACCCGGGAATCTGCCGGCAGCATAAAATTTTTCAATGTAATCAACGGTAAGGGGAAAAAAATCCTCGTCAGTAGCCGGCGCGGTCTTTGCAGCGACGACCGTGGCAAGAATTACCGTGCCGCCGTAAGTGCACCAGATCGCTCCGTCAGCCTGTTTTGCATAACGGCCGGTGGCAATGGATACATCCTTGGCATTAAATACAATAGATTCTTTGATTTGATTCATTTTTACATCCTATAACACAATACAATAAACTATAAGCGTGAAAAGATACTCTGCGAAAGCAAAAGTACAAGAAATGTGCGGAAAAAAACGATTTTTCGATTTTTATTTACGCAGACCTAACTCTTTGATGAGGTTCGAATAGTCTGCAAAGTTGTTGCGTTTTACGTAATTAAGGAGTTTTTGTCTCTTTCCGACCATCTTAAGGAGACCAAGTCTTGAGTGGTTGTCCTTATGATTTGTCTTGAAGTGCTCCATAAGGGTATTGATTCTTGCGGTAAGAAGAGCGATCTGAACTATCGGTGAACCGGTATCACCCTCTTTTGTCGCGAATTTTGTTATAACTTCCTGTTTTGTTTCTTTATCAAGCATTATATCCTCCAATCTGCTCTAAAAACGCGGGGGATTATAGAGATGAAGGTCCTGTTGTCAACATTTTTGTTTCTTCATGGGAGTTGATGCAGAAAACATTAAATAATTACTGGGTGTTAGCGTGCTGGCGCCGGGGTCTGCCCGGAGAGAGAAAGAATTGTTTTTTGCCTTTTTTAAACAAAGCGGAAGGTTTTTCTTGTAATCTGCCGTGATTTATGAGATTTAACCGTGTTCTTTCAATTAGGAGGTGAACATGGTAAAAGTCGGACAAAACATCTTGGGAATCAGCCCCTACAAACCGGGCAAACCAATTTCAGAGGTCGAGAGAGAGCTCGGGATTAAATCGGCAATAAAGATGGCGAGCAACGAAAACCCGACAGGCATCAGCCCGAAGGTCAGAGAGGCTCTGATCAACGCGCTTTCCGATTTGAATCTCTACCCGGACGGTAACGCTTTCTATCTCAAGCAGGCAATCGTGGATTACCATAAAAAACTTGGCGAAGAGATCGATTTCAGTGAAGTTTTTGTAGGAAACGGCTCAAACGAGGTTATTGATGTCGCTATAAGAACGCTGGTAAAGGGTGACGAAGAGGTCGTTCTTTCGCAGCTCGGATTTATCGCTTATGAGCTGATACTCAATGCGGCAGACATAAAGATGCATCTGATTCCGCAGCATTCCGATTTTACGGTCGATATCGATGGAATAATCGCGGCGGTCAATGAAAAGACGAAGATGATCTGTCTTATAAACCCGAACAATCCGACAGGGACCTACTACTCGAAGGAAAAGTTTGAAAAGCTGCTTAAGGCTGTTCCTCAGGATGTGATCCTGGTCGTAGACGAGGCTTATTTCGATTTTGCAGACGCTCCCGACTATCCGAACGGTCTTGATTACCGCTCGATGCATCCGAACATGCTTGTCTGCAGAACGCTTTCCAAGGCATTCGGACTCAGCGGGATCCGTCTCGGCTATGCAATCGGATCGAAGGAGATCGTCGATTACATGAACCGCGTCCGTGAACCTTTCAACACGAATTCACTCGCTCAAGTCGCAGGCATTGCTGCACTTCAGGATTCGGAATATCTGGCAAACGCGATCAAGGTAAACCGTGAAGGGCGCGACTATCTTTACCGTGAATTTGACCGTCTCGGAGTGAAATATCTTCCGACTCAGGGCAACTTTATTCTGATAAAGGTCGGAGAGGATGAAAATTCCGGCTTTGAATGTTATGACTATCTTCTTCACAAAGGTATTATCGTCCGCATGGTCAAAAACTACGGTCTGCCCAACTGGATCCGGATTTCGATCGGCCTCATGAACCAGAACGAGCTTTTCATAAAGTACTTCGAGGAGTTCCTTAAAAACAATCGGAAGTAGTTCGGAAGCAGCCCTCAAACAGGTCGATTTTGTGGACTGTGCACTCTTTTTTCAGATCTTCACAGATGTGATTTTGTATTTCTTGTTTTTTTGTCATAGCAATCAAGGTCGAACCGCTTCCTGACATGAAGACCCGCTCCGCTCCAAGGTCCACGAGTTTGCCTTTGATCTCTTTCAACCGCGGAAGATAGTCAAAGACAACACTCTCGAAGTCGTTGAAGATGTGCTCGTCGTCCCAGGCGAATCCAAAATCTTCCGGAAGGATGGTGTAACCTTTGCACAGCTGGTCGAAAAGGGAGTATGCGAGAGCCGTGTTCATCGTAAAATTCGGGTAGACAAGTGTAAAATATCCATCGTATCTTGGAATTTTTACTGGCTGAATAGTCTCTCCGAAGCCTGAAATCACAGCTGCTGATTTGTAGAGGAAAAAAGGAACATCGCTACCGACCTGTGCGGCTACCTCGGAAATTTGAGCGATATTCAGACCGAGAGAAAACTCTTCGTTTAAAAAGAGCAGAAAGGTTGCTGCGTTGCTGCTTCCTCCGCCGAGACCTGCTCCTGTCGGAATCTTTTTTTCGATAACGACATTCATCGCCGGGAGTCTTCTTCCGATAAATTCTTCCATTAAGGTAAAACTCTTGAAAACTATATTCTTTTCACTCGGGATCTCTTCGGAAATGCCTCGGGTGACAACCGAAAAGTTTTCTGACGGTGCGACAATTATTCTGTCGGATAGAGAAACCGGCACCATCAGCGAGCGGATCCTGTGGCGCTTCACAGTTTCGTCGTTGCCCTCAAGCTTTAAAAAGAGGTTGATTTTTGCTGGGGAAGTAAGAATTATGGTCATTGCGGTTTACCTTCGTGTCATCTCTTTAAGTTTCTCCATGAGCTCCCTTCCGAGAAGCTTTTCAAAAACAGGGAGCAGAGGGCGCATGTATCTTACGAAATATTTTCTGAGGATGCGGGTTTTAGTCTCCCAGGAAGCTGCAAAATGGTGTATGGAGACAGTCTCCGCTGTTATTGTTTTTATTCCTGTTGAATCATTGACCGGGCAGAGAAAAAGTGGGGGCAGAATTTTAATCTTTCCGTCAAGAAGCTGCTTGGAGTTGTCTTGGCGTAGACCGTGTCTTAAAAAGATTTTTGTGTTTCTTTTCGGACAGGGAGTCAGATCGAAGCTTCCGTCAGCTTTTATGAATGGAACATCTCGGTAGTCGTCCATCAGCTCTTTGAGAATGCCTGCGCCCTTTTCGGCTCCGAAGCCGAGTCCGGTGTTTATCAGATTTTCGTCTTCAAATCCGAAATATGCAGTGTTGTCAAGCAGAAAATCGATGTTTTTCAGCAACTCTACATCAGTATCAAGATAAATACCGCCATGGTTGTAAACAACATCAAGCCTTACGAAGTCCGTTACAAAAGCCCATTTTTTTGCTGCGTAAGCCTGCTGAACATAGAGCGGAGCAGCTGAAATATCGTAATTTGTTTCATTCCACTCTTTGATGGCGTAGTCAGGACAGAATCTCTTCCAGCTCTTCATGCACATCTCAGCCAGTTTAGGTTTCGGTTTCCCTCCGAACCAACAAAAGTGGATGATTTTAGGAATCATTTCTTTCTCCAGAACATCAGCTTTTCCGCATTATAGTACAATCTCATCGCCTGTTTGAGAAGCTTGATCGATTTAAAAAAGAGAAAGAGCGAGACAATTTTCTTCTCTCTTGGCGAAAAGGTCATCTGATTCCGATGCTCTTTAATGTAGGTTTCGACTTCATTAGTCAGTGACAGGACCCTTTCATCTTTATTGTCAGGAGAGGAATATGCACTTTTTAAAAGATTTATAGTGTGAATAATGTAGTCTTTTCCGACAATTTTCTGCATCTCTTTGAAACCGATACTTTCATAGAAGATCTCCTGCTCCTTGAAGGCCCATGAAAGATCAAGTTTTTTTAGTGAAAAGGCATCTCTTGATATTCCTTCAGGATTTATGAAATAGAAATAGAGTTGAGATTTAGTATAAGAAACTTTTCCGGCTTCAACGAGCCATCTACAAATAGTCGGATTATCCTCATAAATCCGCCCTTCGGTGAAGGGATATTTGGTTAGTATTGTTTTTTTTACAAGCTTGCCGCATGCAATCCAATATACATATTTTTCAAAGTAAATTGTTTTTATTGTTTCTTCATTTATATCAATTCTTTTGAATTCTAATTTTTCTTCTTTGCCAAAATCAGAAGAATATCCAGATGATTCTAAACAACTACAGCTAATGATTGAGGAACATGAATCAGTAGCTTCGTTCCACAGGCATTCAAGGTAATTCTGAGTTACAAGGTCATCACTGTCGATGAATGTTATCCACTTGCTGCTGCTGTTGGCGTTTGCCCAGTCGATCCCGGTGTTCCTGGCGGCTGAAAGTCCTCCGTTTTTTTGGTGAATTACGTGAATCCGCGAATCTTTTTTTGCATATTCTTCACAAATTTCACCGCATTTGTCCGGGGAACCGTCATCAACAAGAATCAGATCAAAATCGGTAAATGTCTGCGCAAGAATACTGTCAATGCAGCGACATAAATATTTTTCTACCTTGTAAACTGGGACTATTACAGAGATTTTTGGCATTTAAGCCTCGCTTTAATTCGTTGTTTTATTCCTTCCCACCCTTCGGTTTTCATTACTCTTATAAAAATGAATAAATTCCAAATCGGGCTGAGGGTAGGATAAATTTCTTTGTAATAGACTGCGGCGTTGTAGTAGTTGAAATCTGTCATGCCGCGAAAGTTAATCAGTTCGCTCTTTAATGAAATCACTAGTTTGTAAATTATATCGTGATATTTTTCCGGTTCTTTCCTGGCTAAAATAAGGTTGTCATATATTGTTTCAATGTAGCTTATTTTAGACATTTTCATTGCTTCTTTTAAGTTTTTATTTTTAAAAAAATGGAACTGCTTCTGATATGCCTCGAGCGCATTGAGTCGTGAAGGAGTCCACGCAGAATGCATGATGCTTTCTTGATTTTGACGATAATAATATAGAGCCTTTGAAGATATCGCTATTTCGTCACAGGAAAACACGGCTTTATATATTGTGGCGACATCTTCTCCACAATTTATATTTAAAGGGAATCTTATCTCTTTAAACAAGGTTTTGCGAAAAAGTTTCGCGCAAGGTGTAACAGTGACTAAGTGCCAAAATTTTTCCGGAATGCTGAATATAGAATACTTTTTGAATGTATTAATAGAGGGGGATGTATGAGTCTCAACCTGTTTATCTGTTTTTAAGTAGTTACAAATACTTAAATCTATATTTAAAGAACTCGTCGCCTTATAAAGAAGTTGCAGAAATTCTGGATGCACCCAATCATCACTGTCGATGAATGCGAGCCACTCGCTGTCACTGTTGGCAAAAGCCCAGTCAATTCCTTTGTTGCGCGCAGTGGATGGTCCGCTGTTTTCTTGGTGAATTACATGAATTCGAGGGTCATTTTTTGCGTAATCTTCACAGATTTCACCGCATTTGTCGGGGGAACCGTCATCAATTAAAATGAGTTCAAAATCGGTAAAAGTTTGGGCGAGAATACTGTCGATGCAAGGGCATATATATTTTTCTACTTTGTAAATTGGGACAATTACAGAGATTTTAGGCATTTTAGTCTCTCCTTTATTCGTTTAGCTATACCGTTCCAGCTTTCAGTTTTTATTATTCTTATAAAAATGAATAAATTCCAAACCGGGGATAGGAAATGGTAGGCCTCTTTGTAATAAACAGCAGCATTACAGTAACTAAGGTTTGCAATTTTACTATATTTTTTTAGATAGTAGCGCATCCTTCTTTGTAGTTGTGCGGTTATGTCAATATTTTGCGATGGAACCCTTTTGGTGAGTTGTAGATTTTGGTAAATTAAATCAATGCATGTATTCATTGCTTTTGCTGAAAGACTTGGAAGTCTACGTGCCTGAAAATATTCGAACTGTTCTTTGAAAGCATCAATAGCATCAAGCCGTTTGATTGTCCATTCTGATTTCATAATGCTGTCACTTCTTTGCCGATAAAAATAGAGTTTGGGGGAGATAAAAGCTATTTCTTCGCAAGCAAAGAGTAGTTTGTATGTCGTAAATTCATCTTCATTTATTTTGCCTAATGGGTAGCGGATATTCCTTAATAATTCTCTAAAATAAAGCTTGGCACAAGCAATAGTCGCTGTTTCTCTATTATGAAGCCAAAAAGCATCTGGTTTATATTGTTGGAAAGTAGCAACCTGCACCCCTTCAACCATTTGATTTTCAGCTTCCACCACTTCAAATCCTGTGATAGAAATTTTTACCTTCAGTACGGTCGCTGTTTTGTACAATAATTCCAAATACTCCAAATGTACCCAATCGTCGCTGTCAATGAATGTTATCCATTCGCTGTCGCTGTTGGCGAAAGCCCAATCAATTCCGGTGTTTCTTGCGGCAGAAAGTCCGCCGTTTTCTTGATGGATTACATGAACTCGTTGATCTTTTTTTGCATATTCTTCACAAATTTCACCGCATTTGTCCGGGGAACCGTCATCAACTAAAATAAGCTCAAAATCTGTAAATGTCTGCGAAAGGATACTGTCAACACATCTGTTTAAGTATTTTTCAACCTTGTAAACAGGAACGATTACTGAGATTTCAGGCATTTATTTATGTTTTTGAGACATGTATTTTAAGAGAAGATCAGAGAGGAAACGCAGCTAGTTGTTGAGCCACTTCTCAAATTCTTCGAGGGAGAGCTCTCGGCCGGTAAAGTCTTTGATCATGTCGTTGCCGGATTTGTTTCCGCCCTGTTTGAGGACTGTGTCTCTGTATTTGCCCATGATTTCGGGGTTCATGAGACCTCCGTTATTCATTATGTAACCGTAAAAATCCTTGGCGATAGAGAGCGACCACATGTAGGTGTAGTAGTTCGAAGTGTAGTTTACAAGGTGACCGAAGTTCTCGATCTGGTGAGTCTCTTCATATGATTTCCACGGAGAGATCTCTTTTTCGAGCTGCTTTTCGAAAGCGTGATGGTCGAAGCCTTCCGGATTCTGAAGGAAGAGGTCCAGCGAAAGTTTGGCGAGATAGAGCTGTCTCGAAACGTGGAGACCTTTTCCGAATTCATCTGATTTTTTCATCTTTTCGACAAGTTCGGTCGGAATCGGCTCGCCTGCATCGTTGGTTGCCCAAAGCTGAAGGATAGCCGGATCCCAGACATACTCTTCCATGAACTGCGAGGGAACTTCAACGAAGTCGCGCTGGCAGTTTGTGCCTGCAAAACGTACATACTTGTACTCGCGGGCGAGAATTCCGTTGATGAGGTGTCCGAATTCGTGGAAAAGAGTCTGAACATTGTCGTGGCTGATGTATGATTTGCCGTTTACAGGCTCCGGGAAGTTGCCGATTATCGACATTCTCGGAAGTCTGCCCTTGATGCCCTGAATATTGGTGAACATTGCGAAGTGTTTGTACTTGTTCGGGCGCGGATAGAGGTCAAGTTCGAATTCGCCGATTTTTTCGCCGTTTGCGTAAACGTCGAAAGACATTACGCTTTCGTGCCATACATCATCTCTTTTTACCTTTTCGAACTTAAGTCCGAAGATTTTTTCGTTGACGATGAAAATGCCGTTGATGACCTTTTGCATCTCGAAATACTGCTCGGCTTCCTGCGGGTTGTAGTTGAACTTTTCCATGCGGACAAGACGCGGAATGTAGAATCTGTCCCAGGGTTCGACCTCGACATCCTCTTTGCCGGTGAGCTGTTTTTTCTTCGCAAGAAGAACCTCTGCATCGCGTTTTGCGTACTTCATCGAAATCGGGATGATTTTATCAAGGAAATTCTTAGCATTTTCCGGGTTTTCGATCATCATTTTTGATTCGGAAAGTTCTGCCCAGTTTTTGTAGCCGAGAAGTTTTGCGAATTTTGCCTTTGCCTTGAGGTAGTTTGCGAAAATCTCGGTGTTCTGCGGGAAAGCGACATTCTGGGCAGCCATATACATCTGCTTTCTGACATCCTCGTTGTCAGCGTATTCCATGATCGGGAAATAATCCGGATAGTCTGTCGAAAGCACGATCATGCCGTTTTCGTCTTTCGGCTTTGAGTTGATGAAACTCTCCGGCATGCCTTTAAGCTGCTCGACCGTGAATTTGAGTTCCTTTCTGTCCGCTGCAATGTTTGCATTGAACTTCTGTTCGAGCTCGACTGCCTCTGCGTTGGTCTTTTTGATTTCTTCGCGTGTCGCATCATCCTTGTCGACACCGGATCTTTTGAAATCGTCGATGAGATCTTTGAGGAAGTGCTTGTCCTGGTCGTCAAGTGCAGGATCGTCAGCCGGAATAGCTGCTGCGACTTGGTAGAGACCGGCATCAAGATTGATTTCGGTAACGAGCGACATGAGCTCGGATTCTGCAAGCATAGCCGCATTTCTGATGCCTTCGTCGGGATGGTTCATCTCATAGATCCCGATTTTTCCCCAGGTATCTTCAATTATCGTTTCGAACTTGTTGAAAAGCTGGAGCTTTTCGATGGAGGTCCTTCCCTCGGGATTTGCCTTGATGTCGGCAATCGTCTCTTTTACAGCCTGCAAAGCTGAGCGGCACTCTGCCAGATATTTGTTGCCGAGCTCGCCGAAGTCCTCTTTTTTCTCTTCCTGAGCCGGAGCCGGTGTCTGACCCGCCGGGGCCTCAACTGCAGCCGGAGCCTCCTTCTTTTCCTCCTGTTTGGGAGCGTCACTTGTTGCGCAAGAACCGATAAAGGCGATAGATGCCGCAATCAATAAAGCCAACATTTTTTTCATCTTTTTCTCCTCCTGATGTCATTTTATTAGGTAACCTAAAAATTGATATTATTGTAGGGTCAGCGTGTTTTTAGTCAAATTTTCGTTACTCAAAGCCGTCCGGAGGTATTAATTCTGTTGATTTTTACATCGCTTAATATAAATAGTATGGCTTTTAATTGTCACATTAGCGGAGCTGAAAATGATGACTGAAAAAAAAGAGGCGCTTTTAAAGCTGTTCGACGGCTGGCAGGCGTGCGTCCCGGCCGATGTTGTTCCGTACGCAAACCAGATTATAGAGGATATTACCGACGAAGAGATCGATGACTTTATGGCGAAGTTCGAAAAGGCGGGTACCCACTGGGGTTTTTCCGAATCGTCCGACTTTGTGGACAAGACTGTCGGAAATGTCTTGAGAAAACTTCTGACATGTTCGGTGAGCGGCAGGGAAAATTTGGAAAATGCTCTGGAATCGTTAAAAAAATCTGAGGCTTCGAAGCTGATATTCGTCTCTAACCATCTTAGTTATTCCGATACGAACATCTTTCTGCTTGCCCTGAAAGATACCTTTGAAAAACACGGTTTTGCGCACGATCTGACGGTTATTGCCGGGCCGAAGGTCTTTTCGCACCCGCTTCGCAAATTCGCGAGTATGCACTTCAACACGCTGCTGCTGATCCAGTCCCACACTGTTTCGACAACTCAGGTCGAATACTCCCTCCGCGAGATTGCAAAGGCCGCTCTTCAGGTGCGAGACGACATCCGTGACCGTGTTAAGATCGTCTTTATTTTTCCGGAGGGGAAACGCAGCCGTGACGGTCAGATCAAGCAGTTCCTTCCGGGTGTCTACAAGCTGATCGATATCGATGAAAAGGCTCTCGTCATGCCTGTGGCGATAACCGGCGGTGATCAGATGCTGCCTGTATCACATGCGGATCTTCGTTATGCAAATGCCTCTGTGACCCTCGGCAGGGCTGAGTATGTCGCGGACATCAAGGCCGGGATCGAAGATCAGTCGAATATAAAACAGGAGTTCATGGATTATCTCGGCAGGCGGGTCGCGGCTTTGCTGCCGGAATCGATGCATGGCTTCTATAAATGAGGTTGATATGCTTAAATTATTGAAAAAACTTTTGGTTTTAGTTGCTGTTGCTCTCTCTTTCGCGTGCAACACCGATACGAAGCTCGTCTATCCTTCCGAGGATGTGATCAACCGTGTCACCGATTTTTATCTTCTTTCCGACAACGAGACGTTTATGATCCTCAGCAGCGACATGAACAGAAGATACGACTTCGGCAGGCTTGTTATGATGAAGATCTCAGAAAACGCAGAGGGAAAAAAGAGCATCAAGTTTGTTGATTCCGTGCTGGTGCCGGCTATTGCCGGTAAAATGGCGGTCGACGATAACGAAACGACGGTCTATGTCACTACGCGTGACGATCACGGTCTTGTCAGGGTCAGCATCGAGGGTGAACCGGGGGATTACAGGCTGGACTACAATGACGATACAGACGGCAACGTTCCCAAGGTCCTCGGAACAAAAAAAGAACCTTATGCAGTCGTATGGCGTGAAGAGGATTCGGTCCTTCTGGTTACGCATCTGCTGAACGGCGAGCTTTCGATCGTCGACGGCAAAAAATGGAAGGTCATTCAGGATACGAAGCTGAAGTACGGCGTTACCGACATCCTTTTTGACGAATTTTCCGGTTATTACATGACAAGCCACAGAAGCTCCGGGAACATTACGCTTATAGACCTTCACCAGGGGCTTGAAAACGAGTTCGTTGTTTCGACAAAAGAAATTTCGCTCGGGCTTCCGACCAAGGGGTATGATATCCGCAGTCTGAAGAAATCGAGAGGTGAAAATGTTTTCTACGCGGCATTCCAGAACCTTCCGGATGACGACAACGACTACGAAGAGGATACCGCTCCGCAGCTTGTAACTTTCTCTCTTGAAAACAAAAAAGCCAATGTTATCAACACATTCCCCCTGAACGGTGACTTGGGCGAAATAAGCGTCTTTCCATATACTACCGGCTCGGAGGAGGAAAATTCCGCCTTTGAGAGCGAGCTGATATTTATAGCGAATCCCAGCGAAAACAGGATCTGGATTTACGACCCGGCCAGGAATCAGGTCATTCGTGAGATCTCCTACGGCAAGGATGATGAGTGCGAACCCTATCAGGTTTATTCGAAGGCGCTCACCGAAACATCAGGATACCTTTTTGTCTCCTGTTTCTCGCATGATCTGGTCTATGTCTATGAGGTGGATCTTTCCAACGATGATCTGGTAACTGAGATCGGAGCGCTGAAATGAAAATTTTTCGCGCTGTTCTGCCAATAATTTTAATGCTCTGCGTTTCCGTCGGGTGCTCGGGCAGCGGAAACAGCTATTTTTTCGAGAATCCGGTCGATCTCACGACGGTTGAAAACGTTGTCTGCAAAAACGGCTCTGTTTCATATATCGGTTTTATTACCGACAACACGAAAAAGTATGGTGCCAGACTGATGGAAATCAGCGGCTGCGGGCGCAAGATCGATAAGAAATTCAAGGATAAACGTGATGGCAAGACAGGTATCTATATAGGCGGAGTAGGAATAAAATCAGACATCTTCATCAAGGACGGAGAGGCATACATCGCGGTTGCGACATCGGGGCATGTCGCCGCCGACCACTGGAAAGACAACAAAAAAGAGGAAAAGCGGCTTCCTCCGCACAAAGGCAGGATCGCTCTCCGCCGTTTGACGAACCGTGTCGCTCACGAGCCCGAATTCAACCGCAGTTTTCCGCTGGATTTCTACCCTGAAAATGTCAAGGCTTATCTGAACGAGGGGTTCTTCTTTTCCGGTTCGGATCTGGGAAAGAGGTTTATCGGATTTGTGACGCCCGAAGGCGAGGGCGAGGTGAAGGAGATCGATTTCGATGTTTCGGATATCGTTGTCTTCAGCAACAGGATCCTTGTTTTCGACAAGAGCGACGGCTCCGTCTACACTGTCTCAAAGGAACTAGAGACCGAGAAGGTCCGTACTTACGACAAGTTCGTCTCCGGCAGAATGACAGGGATCTTCGACAAACGTGTCATCTTTTTCAAGGAGCGCGAGCTTGAGATATACAGCGCATCGCTCGAGCTTCTGGATTCGCTCGAGACTCCTGAGAATTTTGATATTTCGGCTGTTACCGAACTTGTTTACACCGAAAGCTACGACTACAGGCTTGTGAAGCCCGGGACTCTGGAAGAACGGGTCGAGATCTATCATAGAGACGAAGTGTCGGATGAAGACGAGGCGGAGGAGGCAGAGGAGACCTTTGCCGATGAGATAGACTACGAAAACTGGGAGACTTCGGATGCCTTCGAGGGAAATATAATTTTAGTCTCATCGAAAAACGGCAGGATCCTGGCGTACGATTTTGAAACTTCGGCATGGCTTGTCCAGCCATACGATGACTCGGGAAAGTCAAACGACTATGCAAGGCAGCTCAGGCCCTACATGAACGGCAGGTACTCTTTTTATCCGCAGAGCGATGCGGCGGACTCTGAAAACGGCGCCGTTCTTGATAGTGTCGAGGCAAACAGGGGGACGATCTTCCCGATGACTTACCGCTTTGTCTACGAGGGGACTTTCGAGGGCAGCAGTTCTATGTCGGGTATTTACGATGCCACCGGAAATACAATAACGGATGAGGGTGCGGACTTTACGGCATTCGGGATCGATCCGGAGACCGACCGTGTCGTTCTCACGAGCCGTCTCCGCTCTGAAGGGTGCGGGATCCCCGAAAATACCAGCGTTACGATGCAGATCTCATCCGTCGAGGAGCAGGTGCTGCATCTTGAGGCAGGCGAATATTCATCGAAGATCGCAGACTGCTTCGGCGAAACCTTGGGTTACGCAATTTATGCGGAGGGAAAATATGCGGTTTCACGTGAAACAGCAGACGGTAAATTTTTCCTGGGCCGCGGTTCAGAGATCGGGGCCGGCGAAACCGGATTTACCTACGAGGACGACTCTGTCGGTGTTGTGATCCGCCGCAGGGACGATGCCGTCGCGACTGAAAAGGAGACTTCGTTTTACTTCAAAGTCAACCCGGGGATCCCGTATGTCGGCATCTCCTCTTCGGATGTAATGAACGTTATGTCCAACCCTGCGCCTATGCGTTTTGTCGCTTTTTCAACTCTGACAAGGCGTGTGATAGAGTATGATTTATCGGGTAATTCCGTTGTAAAGGTTTACAAATAGGAGGTTTTATATGAAATTTTCAAAAATTTTAGTACTTGCGGCACTTCTCTTTTCATTCACGCTTTTTGCCGACGACGCGACTCAGATCGCGACAAAGATCCTCGGCAGATACAATGATATAAAGAGCTTTTCCACCAACTTCTCAAGAGTGTTTATCCAGAGCTCGACGGGAAAAAAGACGACGGACGGCGGAACGATATCATTTATCGCACCCTCCAACATCCGCATGGATGTCTTCACCGACGGAAAACTCACCGAGCAGACCTTCGTCGATGCCAAACAGACGGTTTTGATTTACCACAGCAAAAAGAGTGCGCTTGTCAGAAAGTCGTCAAGCGAGGCAAGCGACTATCTTGTATTTCTCAAAGGCCTGCCTGAGGTCGAAAAAAGGTTCACGGTGACCGATTCGACAGGCACGATCGAGAAGGCAAAAAAGACCGGAATGACGATCAAGCCCGGATCGGAAATGCTGAAGCTTACGCCGAAAAATCCGATCCCGAACGTAAAATACATTTTTATCACGGCGATAAACGGTGAAATCGACAGCGTCATTATTATCGACCAGCTGAAAAATATCAACCAGTTCACATTTTCGGGCATCAAGCTCAACCCGGCGCTTGACAAAAAGAGCTTCGATTCCTCTATCCCGAAGGGCTTTGAGGTCTCCGATTTTTAATTCACATATCTTCCCGGAGAAATTTTATGAGACAGAAGATTCCGGTTATTACCTGTAGAAAAGATTTATCCATAGCAAACATAAGTCTCTGCTTTCCCGGCGGAAGCTCGCTTGAGGATGAGGAGACTTTAGGTTTCGCGCACTTCTGCGAGCACCTTGCATTCAAACTGAGACACAACGGAATGGGGATTGCCGATTACGTCGAAGGGCTGGGTGGTTCAAGCAACGCCTTTACATCGAACGACGGCATAGTCTTTGATGTGACTGTCCGCAGGGATGAGGTCGCCCGGACTCTGAGATTCCTTGAACAGATTTTTGCGAAGTCCTTTGAAACCATCGCGGATGCCGATTTCAACGAGGAGAAAAAGGTCGTCCTCGAGGAGAAGGCGATGTATGCCGACGATCCGATGGAGAATGTTTTCGAGGGTATCATGAGAAACCTTTTCCCAACGCATCCGTACGGTCACAAGATCGTCGGTGAGGAGAGGACCCTTGAACCTGCAACTAAGGCGCAGATCGCCGGATTCTGGCACGATCGTGTCTTCGCGAGGCCCTTTCTGGTCGTAACGGGCGGCTATGATGAAGAGCCCGAGTTTGAAGTCGATGTCGCGGGAGAAAAGCCCGATCCGAAACTCCCGGAATGGTCGGCGGAGAGCCGTTTCCTGCTTGAACACAATCAGAAGAAGCTCTATTTCTCGGCGGCATGGAGGCTTCCTGCGCAATCCGGTAAAATAGACGCCTGCCTTCGGATGATCTTCGCGATCATTTACGGGATCGACGGCAGCAGGATGTACAACAGTCTTGTCTACGAGGATACCGTTTTCGACGAGTACAATGTCTCCAACATCGGTCAGCTCAGGGCTTCGGTTTTCATGCAGAATGCTGTCATGCCGGCGAAAAACGTCCTGAACCGGATCCAGAAATGGATAAAAATCTGGAACAACTACGAATTTACGCAGGTCGAAGTCGCCAAAGCCCGCGAAACGCTTCTCAGCAACGAATACTTTAACTCCGAAGGTATCGGGAACAGACCGGAAATCATGGAAAAGAGCTTCCTGATTTACGGAGACAAGGACCGGCTCGACAGGGAATATTTTTACGAATTTCTGCATATAACGGCTGACGACCTCAACGAATTCAAGAAAAAATATCTCGGTTTCGACAGTATGGTTTTCTGCGTTTCGAAGCCTAAAGGATACAAGTTCGACATCAACGCGGTCTCTCTTCCTGAGAACGAGGCGGCAAAACCGAAAAAGGAGCTCTATGAGCTGAAAAAACGGGGAGTCCGCGGCTTTGCAAAACCTCTTTGCGACTCAGCTTTTATTACGGGCTACATCTTGAAAAAGAGCGGGGCCTTCATGAACTGGCGCCGCCTTTCCGGCTCCTTCAAGCTTTATCTTGATGTCCTGTGCAGCTCGGCGAAAGGAATGACCCGCGATGAGACCGAATCGTTTCTGGACAAATTCGGGATCACTGTTTCACCTGTTTCAGGCAACAATGTCGGCGGGATAAAATTTAAGGTAAGAGACAGCTTTATCGATGAAGCTGCGGAAATTATCGGCAAAATTCTTGAAAACGAGATCAATGAGGATGATTTCAGGCAGGAGAAGCAGTATGCGCTTTCGCACCTTTCTCTGCTGAACGAAGAGCCGAATTATCATATTTCGAAAGCTGCTTACAAAGAGCTTTTTGCCGGCACTCCGTACGAAGGGCTTCCGACCGGGACCAGCGAAAGCATCGAAAAGGTTACTCTGGAGAACGTCCGAGCGATCCGCAGGAATTTCATGCGCCACGGAACATTTTCGGTAGCTCTTTCCGGCAATGCCGACAGCGAGATCCTCTCGAAGATCGTGAATGCGATCCCGGTCGAGGGCGTGCTGAAGCCCGTCGGTTCCGACTACAGCCTTCCAAAGCTTGTGGAGAAGACGGTCAAAATTCCGGTCAAGGGCAAAAACCAGCTCTATCTCACACGGGTCTTCCGCGGTCCTTCGCTTTACGACAGCGAATATGATCCGGTCAGGCTCCTCGAAAACTATCTTGTCGGCGAGAAATCTCCGCTTTTTATCGAGCTGAGGGAGAAGCAGGGGCTCGTCTATACGATGGATGTCTCTGGAATGGCTGGAACTTTCGGCGGTTCGATAACCTTCTCCGCGATAACGAGTCCTCAGAAGCGCAGCGATGTCGTCGCGGCGTTCGAGCATGTTATCGGTGATCTGAAGAGCGGAAAAATCTACAAAGACCGGCTCGACGAGATAAAAAACACGATGGAGACGGGTTTCCTCGCCTCTCAGGTCAAGAGCAACTACCATGCCTACAACATGGCTTTGGACGATGCTCTTTCGCTAGAAAAGGGGCTCTATCTCAGACAACTTGAGATAATCCGTTCGATCACGGCCGAGAAGCTGGCTGAGACGGCGCAAAGATGGCTTCAGAACGGCATTTGGATCATGGCCGGCGATGTTTCCGAGTGAAATCATGGCAGAAAAGGGAGAGCGCTGCGATACTCTCTCCGGAGATTTCGTTATTTTTCAGCCGGAGGATGGTCAGCGCTACAGCACGGATGACTTTATGACTGCATGGCTTGCAATAAGCGAGTTCCGTGCGCAGCCTCCGCTCCGCTTCCTGGATCTGGGAAGCGGGCTTTGCAGCGTACCGATGATGGTCCTTTGGAGTTTCCCGGATATTTCCGGTGTCGGGATCGAGCTGCGTCAAAACCGCTTCGATCTGGCCCGGAAATCGCTTGGGGCCAACGGATTGACCTCAAGGTTCGAGCTTATCCACGGCGATCTGCGTGAACTTTCGCTCGGTGAAAAGTTTGAACTGATAACCTCGACTCCGCCGTACTACACGAAAGCCGAGGGGATTTTGAGTGACAACAACGACAAGGCGGCGGCACGTTTCGAGCTTAACGGGAGTATAGAGAATTACTGCGAGACCGCATCTAAACACCTCTCGGAAAACGGCCGGTTCATAACGGTCTACCCCTACCTCTACCGCTCCAGGGTCTACGAGGCGGCCGGGCGTTTTGGTATGTTCCCGGAAAGAAGGGTCGATTTCCTTCCGCGGGAGGGGAAGGTGCCGCTGATCTCGATCTTTTCGATCGGTTTCGGGAGTGCTGAAGAGCGTATCGAAAGGCTTACGATGCGGGATTCGTCGGGATCTCATACAAAAGAATACAACGATGCCAGGATATTGTGCGGCTTCAAACCAAAAAGGTGAAAAATGGATAAACAACCGAAAATATTGAAGGAGGAGATCGTCGCCGATATGAAAGTTTTCAAGGTGGCAAAGGTCGATCTGGAATTCAACGGCAAAGTGATGCACCACTCGGTCGTCAGGTTCTGCGGGACGGCATCTGTCCTTCCTATCACTAGTAGCGGGAACTTTCTTCTTGAAAGACAGTTCAGGACACCGGTAAACTCAGTTCTGATCGAGGTCCCGGCGGGAAAAACGGAAAAAAACGAGCCTGCCGAGGAGTGCATAAGACGCGAAATCGAGGAGGAGACAGGCTACCGTGCAACGGAGATCCGCGAGCTCTTCAAGGCGTACACGACCTGCGGCTGCAGCGACGAGCTTATGCACTATTTCGTAGCAAAGGTCGAGCCGGTAAGCAACTCGGAGAGAGAACATTTCCCTGATGAAGACGAATCTATATCTCTCTTTGAAGTGACTCCCGACGAGGCGGTCGATATGATCAGGCGCGGCGAAATAATTGATGCGAAAACAATAACCCTGATAACAGCCTACAAGGCGGGGATGGCCGGTTTTGAAGGTTGAAGTCGCGAAAATAATATCAAACGGCTACGGGATCGGCTGGGCTGACGGCGAAACATGGTTCGTTCCGTTTACAATTGCCGGAGAGGTCGTTGAGCCGCTGGATTTTATAAAAGAGAAAAATCATAGGATCGTTACGGACTTCAGGCTTGAAAAGGCTTCGCCGCTTAGGCGCGAGCCCTTCTGCAGGCACTTCGGTAACTGCGGCGGATGCCTCTTCCAGCATATTGCCTACACGGAACAGCTCAGGATCAAAAAGGATATCCTAAGTGAGCTTTTCAAACAGAGCAGGCTCTCTCTTGACGTAGAGCCTGAGGTCTTTACGACCGGAGAGTTCGGAATGCGCTCGCGAACGAAGTTTTTTGTCGAAAACGGCAGACCGTGCTACAGGTCGAAAAAGTCGCAAAACCTAATACCGATCGACGTTTGCCCGATCCTGCATCCGCTTTTTATGGATAAGATCCAAGAAGATGCCGTCAGCCGGAGCGGTGATATCCAGTATGAATATTCGGCTGTTACGGGAGATTTTATGCCGGGCGGTAAATTTGTGCGCAAAATCGTAAACGGAAAGACTCTGAAAATATACGAAAACAGCTTTTTCCAGCCGTCGGAAGCGGCTGCAGAGCTTATGTGCGGCAAGCTGGCTGAAATCCTGGACGAACTTAAACCGAAAAGTGCATACGACCTCTTCTGCGGCTGCGGCCTCTTCTCGGCGGCACTGGTCGAAAAAGGTGTGAGGACTATCGGCGTAGAAATAGTGGAAAACGCCTGCAGGAGCTTTTCCGAAAACCTGGGTGAGAGCGCGAAGATCATAAAGATGGACGCCTACAAGCTGAACGCGCTGAAAAAATCGGATCTTATCGTAGCAGATCCCCCGCGAAACGGGCTCGGGACCGACCTTTCGGAGCTTGTCTGCAGGAGTACCGGCAACGTCGTCTACATCGCCTGCGAGCCGCCTAATTTTGTCCGAGACCTCAGGGTTTTTCTGAATAACGGCTTCAAAGTCAAAAGGCTCTTCCTCTTTGACATTTTTCCAGATACGCCCCATTTCGAGACGTGCTGCTGGCTTGCCAGAGATTAGGGAGACAACGATGGAATTCAAATTGCATTCGCAGTTCCAGCCGGCAGGCGACCAGCCTCAGGCAATCGAGAAAGTGATCCGCAACTTTCAGAACGGTTCAAAACGGGAGCTGATCCTCGGCGCGACGGGAACGGGAAAGACCTTCGTGATGGCGAACCTGATAAAGGCCCTGAACCGTCCGACGCTTGTGATCGCCCACAACAAAACACTTGCAGGACAGCTTTACGGCGAATTCAAGAATTTTTTTCCGGAAAATGCGGTAGGTTATTTCATCTCGTTTTACGATTATTACCAGCCGGAGGCATACATCCCGACGACAGACACGTACATCGAAAAGGACGCCTCGCGGAATGATGATATCGAACGGATGCGCCACTATGCGACGGCTCATCTGCTGGAGAACGAGCAGTGCGTGATCGTGGCGTCGGTGAGTGCGATCTACGGTATCGGTTCGCCGGAATACTACAAAGATCTCACGATAAAACTGTTCGTCGGGAACACCTATCCGATGCAGAAGCTTTGCGCCGACCTCGTCGAAACGCAGTACGAGCGGACCCAGTACGACCTTGCGCGGTGCAAATTCCGCGTCAAAGGCGATGTCGTGGAGATCTTTCCTCCGTATGAAGAGGATGTCGCGGTCAGGATCTCCTATTTCGGTGACGAGATAGAGGAGATCTCGCTGATAAAGCCGTTCGAAGGAAAAAAAATCAAAAATCTCGACTCTGTCAGCGTCTACCCGTCGAGTCACTATGTCGCTGAAAAGGAGACTTTGAAACGGTCTGTCGAGAAGATCCGCGTCGAGATGGAGGAGCGTGTCAGATATTTCGAGGGTGCAGGCAAGCTGATCGAGGCGCAGCGCATCAGCGAGAGGGTTACGCAGGATCTGGCTATGCTCGAGAGCGCTGGCTACTGTTCGGGGATCGAGAACTATTCACGCTACATCACGAACCGCGAGGAGGGTGAGACCCCGCCGACGCTGATGGATTACTTCGGCGATGATTTTCTGGTGATCGTCGACGAGTCGCATGTGACTCTGCCGCAGATCCGCGGCATGTACCGGGGTGACCGGGCGCGGAAGGAGGTGCTGGTGAACTACGGTTTCAGGCTGCCGAGTGCGCTTGACAACCGCCCGCTGAACTTTGACGAGTTTATCTCGAAGACGGACAAGGTCCTCTTTGTTTCGGCGACTCCAAAGGAATATGAGATTTCACAAGTATCTGAAGTCATTGAACTTATCAACCGTCCTACTGGGCTTCTCGATCCTCTGCCGCAGCTCCTTCCCGTCAAAAACGAGATCGCGCTTCTGCATGACGAGGTGGTAAACGAGGTCAAGGCAGGCGGCAAGGTCCTTGTTACCGCTCTCACGAAAAAGATGGCGGAGGATCTGACCGACTACATGAAGGAGAGGGGCGTCCGGGCACGCTTCCTGCACAGCGACATCGACAGCATCGAGCGCCTGAAGATCGTCATGGAGCTCCGCAAGAACATGTTCGACGTGCTGGTCGGCGTCAACCTGCTGAGAGAGGGGCTCGACATTCCCGAGGTTTCGCTGGTCGCGATCCTGGATGCCGACAAGGAGGGGTTCCTGCGCAGCGAATCGGCGCTTATCCAGACGATCGGGAGGGCGGCAAGGAATGTCCGCGGCAGGGCTCTGCTCTTTGCCGACGAAATGACGGATTCTCTGAAAAACGCTGTCTACGAGACCCAGCGGCGCCGTAAGATCCAGGAGGAGTTCAACGAAGCGCACGGGATCGTTCCGAAAAGCGTCGTAAACAAGTCGATCCTCGACATCGAGGCACACATCCCGGGTCATTCGAAAGGCGATACGCCGAAGGCTCCGAAAAACAAGATCGTCAAGATCATCGCGGAGCTTGAGACCGAGATGAAGAAGGCCGCAGCTGAATGGGATTTCGAATACGCCGCGATCCTGCGTGACAAAATTTTTCAGTACAAAGCGGTTCTGGACGGCAAAAAGGAAAACTGAAACTGTGAATAGCCGTAGCTTCCGCCCGCTTCTTGAGAACAGCAAATGTCATTTTTCTGCATTTCCTCTGTTAAAACGGTCTGAGTTTTTAAGGAAAAATCGCTCTGTTGCTGAAGATCGGCAAAAAAATCTTGACATCGCTCTCTATTTAACTATTAACCCACCCGTAAATTTCGTTCCGCAATTGTCAGTGAGATGTTTTCCTTAAAAATCATTGCTAGGTTTTAATGATTCGGTTAGGACATTTGATATTGGTTATTAGTTAATGATTTTGTTTTAAAATCGGATATTTTATCAACAAATTGGAGAAAAAAATGAATTTACAAGACCTGAAAAACAAGAAAAACGACGAGCTCGTCGCTATGGCGGAGGCTCTTGAAATCGAGGATGCCTCTTCAAAGCGTTCGCAGGAGCTTATCTATGAAATTTTGCAGAAGCTTGTTGAAAACAATGAAACGATTATGGCAGACGGCGTTTTGCAGATCCTTCCGGACGGTTTCGGCTTCCTGAGAAGCCCGAAGTGCAACTACCTTCCGGGACCGGACGACATCTACATCCAGCCGGCAATGATAAAGAGATACGGACTTCGCACCGGTCAGACGATCTGCGGTGAGATCAGAAGTCCCCGCCAGGGCGAAAGATACTTCGCGCTTGAAAAAATTACATCGGTTTTTGAAAACGAGGATGTCGAGAGAAACAGACACACGCCTCTTTTCGACAACCTTACCCCCTTCTATCCGACTGAAAAGATCAACCTCGAAACAGCCGGAAACGTAATGTCGACAAGGATCATGGATCTCCTTGTCCCGGTAGGAAAGGGACAGCGCGGTCTTCTCGTTGCTCCTCCGCGTACCGGTAAAACAGTCCTCCTTCAGGACATTGCGCACTCGATCACTGCAAACCATCCCGAGATCAACCTCATCGTCCTGCTTATCGACGAGCGTCCAGAAGAGGTCACCGACATGATGAGAAGCGTTAAGGCTGAAGTCATCGCATCGACATTCGACGAGCCGGCTACACGCCACGTCCAGGTTGCCGAAATGGTTCTGGAAAAGGCTAAGAGAATGGTTGAGGTCGGCAAGGATGTCGTTATCCTTCTTGACTCGATCACGAGACTTGCGCGTGCTTACAACGCGGTTGTTCCGCCGTCAGGAAAGATACTCTCCGGTGGTGTCGACGCCAACGCGCTCCACAAGCCGAAAAGGTTCTTCGGTGCTGCAAGAAACATCGAAGAGGGCGGCTCGCTCACGATTATCGCAACGGCTCTTATCGATACAGGAAGCCGTATGGACGAGGTCATTTTCGAGGAGTTCAAGGGAACAGGCAACATGGAGCTCCATCTCGACAGAAAGCTCATGGAAAAGAGAATTTTCCCCTGCCTCGACATCAACAAGTCGGCAACCAGAAAGGAAGAGCTCCTTCTGCCGCCTGATGTCCTCAACAAGGTCTGGATCCTCAGAAAGCTTCTCCACCCGCTCAATGTCATCGACTCGATGGAGTTCATGCTTGACAAGATGGGCAAGACAAAATCGAACAAGGATTTCCTGAAGGCTATGAATTCATAAGCCTAAACAGGCTTTCAAATTCCGTTATCCCCGCAGGGCAAAGAGCCGGGCGGGGAGCGGAATGCAAAAACCAAGACAAATTCAAGGCAGAAGATTCAGGGCGGCTACTTGTTCAGCTCGTTGTTTTCGTTGATCCTTCCCCAGACGTTTTTTACGGATTTGTAGAGATCCTTCAGATCTTCGAGATCTTTGGTAGCGGTAAGCCTGAGAAAGATGCACTGATCGATTTCGGCTACTCCGCGCGCCATATCCTCTGCAAGCGAACGGCATGAAGGCGAACCGCACATCCCGCAATCGACATTCGGCAGCAGGTGCATGATCGTCTCGATGTATTCGTACTTTTCGAGAGCCTTCTCCATGTTGTCGTCAAGCGAGAGCATCGATCTCGGCTGAAGTTTTTCAAGATTGAATGCCTCTTTGAGGTATTCGTTTCCGCATTTGCCGAAAAGGCGGCAGTTCTGGCAGGCCGGATCGGTTTTCTCGGCATCCGTTTTGTCGCAGGGCGGCAGATTTCCCCTCTGGAGGAGATTCCGTACTGTCAGGAAACGGTTGCCCGGGACAAGGATCCCGCCGGCACAGCTTTCATCGCAGGCGCGGAGCTCGAGGAAAGAGATGTTTTCGTCGAGATCGTCGTTCTCGAGTTTGTCCAGAATCTCGATGACATTGTGGATCCCGTCGACCGCCATCGCGTGGTTGTCGCGGTTCATGCACTCGCCACCGGTAAGTTCCCACGCAACGTGAGTGTTGTCGGCTGGTCTGCAGAGCGTTCCGGTGTTGTTTTTGTTGTGCTGGGATATGTACGGATAGATTTTGTTGTAGATGAAATCCATGTTTATTACGCCGTCGATATTCGATTTTTTCTCACCGACGGGGTGTTTTATCGCAACGATCTTCGCAGCGCACGGCGAAATGTAGAAAATACCGGTTTCAGCAGGATTTACACCTGCCTTTTTCAGCTCGTTGCGGCAGTGGAGCGCGGCGATGTCGAGCGGAGGTTTGATAAGGGCGATGTGTTTGAGGAGCGACGGGAAACGCACCTGGATCAGCCTTATGACAGCCGGACAGAAGGATGATATAAGCGGAAATTCGGCGTCATCCCTTTTTTCGTACTCTTTCTGAGCCTCTTCGAAGAGGGAAGATGCTCGCGGAACTTCGTAGACATGTGTGAACCCGACACTCTTCAAACCCTCGAAAACCGCTTTCGTTCCGGCATTTTCGTCGAACTGTCCCATCAGAACAGACGGAACAAGTGCAACGCGGTATTTGTAGTCGAAAATCCTCTGGAAATCATCCTGTTCGACGATTATCGCGTCGTGCTTGCACGAAATCATGCACATCCCGCAGTCAATGCACTTGTCGGGATTGACCGAAGCCTTGCCGCCGCGGATCCTTATCGCGTCGGTCGGGCAGGTTCTCATGCAGTGCGTGCAGCCGATGCACTTGTTTTTGTTGATACGCAGCGCGTGGTGGAAAAACGGGCGTTTGCTGTGTGTCTTCATTCGGACTCCTGCTATTCAAGATTGAAGAAAAGGGTCAGTTTAGTCCCCTTTCCGACCTCTGTTTCTATTTTCATGTCGTCAACATTTGCTTTGATGTTCGGAAGCCCCATTCCTGCACCGAAACCCATCTCACGTACTTTTGTCGAAGCTGTCGAGTAGCCCTGCTGCATGGCAAGACCGATGTCGGGGATCCCGGGACCTTCGTCATCGAGGACGATTTCGATCCTCTTCGGCGAGATGTCGGCAGTGATCTTTCCGCGGTAGGCATGTGCCACGATGTTGACCTCAGCTTCGTAAAGCGCGACGACTACGCGTTTCAGTATACCGGTGTCGACATTGAGCTTTTTGAGAACCTTCTTGATGTTTCCCGAAGCGTTCCCAGCGTTCAGAAAGTCACCGCCTTCAACGTTGTATTCAAACTTCATGATTCACCCTAAAAAATCAGTAAACCGGACTTAAACCGTGCGAATATAAAACTCCTGAGATATGAAATACCGAAAACGGCGATTCGAGAAGCACCATATCGTTCTCTTTGGCGAGTGCGATCATCTCTTCCGTCGCCTTTTTGCGTCTTGCCAGAATTATCGTCGAGACATCCATCATGTCTGCGGTCCTTATCGACTGAGGATTGGCAAGACCTGTAATAAGAACGCCGTTGTCGAAAGGAGTTGTCAGAACATCGCTCATCAGGTCCGAAGCGAACGCCTTTTCGATTTCGCGGTCGGAAAACTCCTCCCCGCAAACGATTTTTGCATCAATAAGATTTATAATCTCTTCTACTTTCATTTCTTTGTACCAACAATAAAAAAACAATAAAAATTGCATCCGAACGATACGCAATGTTCCGAAAAAGGCAAACAATAGAAAAAAATTCTCCTGATTTGTAAGGACATCATGAACATTCTTGCAAAAAAAAGCACGGCATGTAGAATATTCCGTCACTTTGTGGAGTAATCAATGGCGATATCGACTTCAAAAACACTCAACATAAACTTTAAATGGAGCGAATCATGAGCAGAAATCTACTGATTTACGAGGCGGACGTTACGAACGCGCAGGCGCTTAGCGAGCTTTTTTCAGGTTGGGGCTTCAAGGTCTATGTCGCCGCATCGCCGGACAAGGTCCAGGACATCATGGCAAAAGCGAAGCCCGATGTTTTCATCATCCGTGCGGAAAATCCGGTCTCCACAAAGGGATTCGCATTCTGTTCCCAGCTCAGAAAGATGCCGGAGTATGCAAAGACTCCGATACTTATCATCTCGAGCGAGTTTTCCCAGGAACAGTTCGACAAACATGCCTCCCTGCCGGGTCACGCGGATGATTATCTTCACATCCCGGTCGACAACGACACGCTGATCGCAAGGCTTGAGCTGATCTTCCCCTTTATCGACGGGCTTCCGGACAACGATCCGGCATCATCTTCGGATGTAGCCGAGCTCAAGAAGAGGATCTCCAACCTCGAAAACGACAACGACATGCTTACGGTTTTCAACCACGAAATGAAGGAGCGTGTCAGAAAGGCTGATGCTGAGGTAGAAACCTTCAAAAAAGAGCGTGACGAGGCTGTCGCCAAATTCAAGGAGATCGACGAGAAGTTCAACTCTGCGATAGATGCTCTTAAAAAGGAAAAAGATCAGCAGATCAAACAGCTTACTGATTCAAACAAGGCTGAAAAGGATAAACTTCTCTCCGAGCACAAGAGCCTTCTCGACAAGCTTTCGGCTGAAAACAAGGCAGCGGCAGACAAGCTCTCGGCGGAACACAAGGCTGCGATAGACAAACTTTCGTCCGAAAACAAGGCGGCTTTCGATAAGGCAAAGGCCGAGTCTGAGGCCAAAATTTCATCCCTCAGCACAGAGCTTGCCAATGTCAAGGCAGGAAAGCAGGCTGAGATCGATCAGGCTAAAGCGAGCTGCGAGTCGAAGATCCGCTCCTACGAAAAACAGGTCACCGAAAACATGAAAAAGGTGACCGAAATGGATCAGCAGCTGACCGAAAAGACAAAGATAATTGCCGACAAGGATAAGCAGATAGCTGAAAAGACAAAGCTCGTCTCGGAAAAGGAGCAGCAGCTCGCTGACAAGACAAAACAGGCGGCAGAGGGCGAAAAACAGCTTGCCGACAAGTCAAAGGCGCTTGCCGAGACAGAGAAGAAGCTTGCCGAGGCCGAGAAAGTTTCGGCTGAAATGCAGAAAAACCTTGACGAGGCAAAAAAGCAGAATGACGAAAATGCGAAAAAAATAGCCGAGCAGGATAAAAAAATCGAGGCGCAGAAGACGGCGCTTGACCAGAAGGAGAAGGAGCTTGCCGAGCAGCTCAACGAATCTGTCGAGATAGGAAAGGAGTACGAGAGGG
Source organism: bacterium UBP6_UBA1209 (assembly GCA_002309575.1). Taxonomy (GTDB): domain Bacteria; phylum UBP6; class UBA1177; order UBA1177; family UBA1177; genus UBA1177. The sequence continues at coordinate 94,536 of DBXP01000015.1, forward strand.
TCGACCGCGAGAAACAGAAACTCGAGGCCGATTTCGCGACCCTCAGCAACGAATGCGCTCAGCTCAAGGCAATGGTCGAGAAGCTCAAAGGCTTCGAGGCCAAGAGTGCAGCTCTCGAGAAGGAAAAAGCTGATCTTCTTGCTAAAAAGGCAGATCTCGAAAAGGAAAAATCGGAACTTTCGGGCAAAAAATCCGAGCTTGAGGGTACTCTCAAAAAGCGTGAAGGCGAACTTGCGGAGGCGAGAGCTATGCACGACGAGGATCACAATATGATAGACGCTCTCCAGGAGGAGCAGGCTCAGTTCGCGATGCTCAAGAGCGAGCTCAGAAAGCTTGCTTCCAAGTTCGGCGGCATCGATGAAAACAAAGAAAAGAAGCCTGAAAAAAAGTAATTCTTGATTATTTTGAAAATTGAGTATTATCCATCCGCTCCAGTGCCGGGATGGTGGAATTGGTAGACACGCTAGATTCAGGTTCTAGTGAGGGTTTCCTCATGCAGGTTCAAGTCCTGTTCTCGGCACCACTTCTTTTTTTTATTCCAAGGAAACATTAATGGTTTTTAATTTTTGCGGTTGTTCTTTTTCTGTCGGAGGAGAGATTGAAGAGCAGGATCATTACCGATATCAAACTTGATGCCGAGGAGGAGATCCAGGCGATCAAAAAGAAGGCTAAGGCCGACATCGAGGCGGTGAAGCAGCGCACTCTCGAGAGGCTGGCTTCGCAGGATGTCCGCTATCAGCACAAACTTGAAATAAAGAAGCTCCGCGAGGAGCAGGCAAAGATCCCGAAGCGCTATTCGGTCGGCGAGGAGATCTTCAACTCGGTTTCGCACGGGATCGGAGCCGGACTGTCGGTAGCGGCGCTTGTTCTGCTGATTGTCAGGGCCGTGCGTTACGCTCCGCAGGCGGAGACCGGGTTTTACCTGACGGGTTTTACCCTTTTCGGCGTGACGTTGTTTGTTCTCTATCTTATGTCGACTCTCTACCACGCGCTGACGCCCTACCATGTCAAGCAGGTTTTCGCTATTTTCGACCACTCGTCGATTTACCTTCTGATCGCCGGAACCTACACTCCCTTCTGCCTCGGTGTTCTCAGACCGACCGCCGGCTGGTGGATGTTCGCACTGATCTGGGGGCTCGCCGTCGCCGGGATCTCGCTTTACGCTTTTTTCGGCAACAGGATCCGTGCGATTTCGGCGGTGACCTATATAATTATGGGCTGGCTGATCGTCTTTGCATGGACTCCGATGAGCGAGCTGTGCCCGCCGGTGACTCTCAAACTTCTGGTCGGAGGCGGTATCGCCTACACTGTAGGCTGCATATTTTACGCGCTTAAAAAGATAAAATGGACTCACTGCATCTGGCACATTTTTGTCCTTGCAGGTTCGATCCTTCACTTTTTTTCGGTCTATTTTTCGATTTAGTCCAGTACATCGACAGATGGGGTCTTGAGCAGAAAATCTGTTTTCGGTGTGTATAGCGCCTTGAAGATATTGTTACGCATTTTTGGGTTATGTGCGTAGATCTCCTTGAGTTTTTCTCGGATAAAGTGCCTCTCCGAAACGTGTGAGAAGCTGCATCCGGTATCAAGCGGCTGGATCCCCGAATTTTGGGTCTCGGCGGCGATGGAGCTCTCCTTGATGTAGACCATCGGACGGATTATGCGGTATTTCCCGTCGAAAAACGGGTTGTTCGGCTTCATCGCCTCGATTGATCCGTTGCAGAAGAGGTTCATCATAAATGTCTGGATAAAGTCGTCCCTGTGGTGCCCGAAGGCGATCACATTCGCTCCGATTTCGTCTGCGAGGTCGAAGATGGCGAGCCTTCTGGTACGCGAGCAGAGATAGCACGGCTGCTTTTTCTCGCGCTCCATCAGCTCTGTCAGCGACTTTTGGATCGTAAAAAAGGGAACGTTCAGCCCCTCGCACATGTTCTTTAGAGCTTCACAGACACTCTCCTCGTTTGAAAACCCCATCTTTATGAAGGCAGCAGAGAGCCTGAAGTCGTTGGTCGTGCGGACCTTTTTTCTGGCGAGGAGCCGCAGCAGCATCGAACTGTCCTTGCCGCCGGAAAGCCCTGCTATGACGTGGTCTCCCGGCATTATCATCCCATAATCGGCGATAGCTGCCTCAAACAGCTTGTGCATGTTCAAAAAACATTTGCTCTCTTTCAAGCTTCGCGCCTCCCGCATCAGACAACATTCTTTATTTTAGGCAGAATCTTCCTTGTCAAGTCAAGTTCTTTCTGCAATTTTCCGCTCTCCTTTTCCTTAAAAATCCTCTTTTCTTTTTTGCTTTTTTCGCTAATATTCCGCGGTTTTTGTTTTAAGTTTTAAGAGGTGTGATATGAAAGTTAGAGAGCTTGTAGAAAAGTTGGATCTCAAAGTTTTTACAGAAAAAGGCGATCTTGAAAAGGAAATCTCAGGCGGCTACACCGGGGACTTGCTCAGTGATGTAATGGGAACGGCGAAGGACAGAAATGTTCTGGTCACGGTACAGTCGCATAAAAACGTCACGGCGATAGCTTCTCTCAAAGAGCTTGCAGCGGTCGTTCTTGTCAAAGGGATCAACCCGGAACCAGAGATGCTCGAATCGGCTGAGGACGAGGGGATCGCTGTTCTCGGCACAAAAGAGAATGCCTTCACGATTTCGGGTAAAATTTACGAACTTATAAAGTAAAAACCATGAACCAGTACAGGGCGGATCTTCACATCCACACGCTTCTTTCTCCGTGCGGCTCGCTTGAAATGAGCCCTGCGGCGATCCTCGAAGCGGCTGCTGAAAAGGCTCTCGACATCATCGGGATAGCCGACCACAATTCGACGAGGCAGTCCACGATCATCCGCGACATGGCGAAAAAATACGGAATTTTCGTTCTCTGCGGCGCCGAGATCAACACGAAAGAGGAGATCCACTGCCTTGCATTCATGGAAGACGACGAAAAACTCGCGGTTTTCCAGAATTATCTCGACGAACATCTGATAAAAGTGCCGAACAATCCCGAAAAAATGGGATACCAGGTCGTAGTGAACGAGGCTGAGGAGATAATTTACGAAGAGGAAAATCTTCTTATCGCCGCAATAGACCAGGATATCGAGGCGGCTGAAAAATTTGTCCACTCGCTGGGTGGGATCTTTATTCCGGCGCACATCAACAAGACCGTGAACAGCCTTCTCGGGCAGCTCGGTTTCATTCCGCCGGACTTGAAACCGGACGCGGTCGAGATTTCGAGGCACATCACGAGAGAGAAATTCCTCGCCGAAAATCCGTTCGTGAAGGGCTTCAATGTCACGACGGCAAGCGACGCCCACATTCCGGGCGATGTCGGAAAGATTGCGTCTGTTTTTGAAATCGAAAGAAGAAGTTTCGCCGAAATAAAAATGGCGCTTCACGGTGAAAACGGAAGGAGGGTTATCACAAAATGAAGGAACTTGCTCTGCATATTCTCGATATTCTTCAGAATTCGACCCGCGCAAAGGCGAAGAGAATAGACCTCAACATTTTCGAGGACACTGTGAAAAATGTCTATTCGATAGAAATCAAGGACGACGGCTGCGGGATGTCGCCGGAACTCTTGGCGAAAGTGACGGATCCTTTCACGACAAGCCGCACGACACGGAAAGTCGGGCTCGGCGTTCCTCTTTTCAAACACACGGCGGAGCAGAGCGGCGGACACCTTGAGATCACTTCCGAAGTCGGAGTCGGCACCGTGATCAAGGCGACGATGCAGCACGACAACATCGACAGGCCGATCTTAGGAAGCGTCGCCGCGGTTTTTGTCCAGACAGTCGCTTCAAACCCTGAGATCCGATTTGTCTACACCCACACCAAAAACGGAAAAAGCTACGTTTTCGACACCGACGAAGTCAACGAGGCGCTTGACGGAATGCCGATCCAAAGCCCCGAAGTCATCAACTATCTCATCAGTATGATCAACGAAAATCTCAAAGAAATCGGAGTGGATTAAGGTCTTTTTTGGCCGCCGCTTAATCTTTTGTCGTTTTTATCGTTGTGCCGCCGTCGATATCTCGATATCTCGACATTTCGAAATATCGATACAAGATTAGCGGCACGGCAGGGTTAGAACCTCTGCTAATTAGCGCTAACTAACTGATATGCTTGAATTTATTCAGCACAGGCAAAATGGTCTCTGTTTTCCGATATTTAAGGAAAAAGTGCCAAAATCACTGAAAAAATTTTGACATAACGCCTTTTGATAGTGTAACCTCAAACGCTTTTACAGTGGTAGTAGAAGTTTCTTATTTTCAGACAAGGAGGCTAAGTTATTATGGCAAAAACGACGATTAAAATCAGTTCTCATTGTTTAAAAGAACTCAAAGAGATTTGTGATTCTTTCAATCACGAGAAGGGACAGCTCATCAATGTCCTGAAAAAGGCTCAGGAGAAGATCGGCTATCTTCCGCCCGAAGTCCAGATGGTCATCGCCGAGGAGCTTAAAGTTCCGGTCGCAAAAGTTTACGGTGTAGTTTCATTCTACTCGTTCTTCACAATGGTTCCGAAGGGAAAGTACCCGATTTCGATCTGCCTTGGAACGGCTTGCTACGTCAGAGGTGCGGAAGGCATCCTTCAGGAAGTCGAAAGACAGCTTAATATCAAGTCAGGTGGAGTGACCCCAGACGGTCTTTTCTCGCTTGATTGTCTCAGATGTGTCGGTGCATGCGGTCTTGCTCCGGTTATTTTGATCGGTGAAAAGGTTTATCCGCGTGTAACCCCGAACAAAGTTAAAGAAATCCTTGACGAATACAGAAAGTAGGAGGGTAAAATGGCAGTAAAATCACTTGCTGATCTCAAAAAAATGAGCTCGGAATTCAAAAACAC
>DBXP01000015.1:99442-99807 GCA_002309575.1 bacterium UBP6_UBA1209
ATGGCTACATGCGGAATCGCAAGCGGCGCGAAAGAGGTTATGGATTTCTACCTTGAAGAACTCGACAAGCAGGGGATCAAGGCAGTCGTCACCCAGACAGGCTGCATGGGCTACTGCTATGCGGAACCGACGATCGAAGTTAAACTTCCCGGCAAGGATCCTATCGTTTTCGGTTATGTAAATGTCGAAAAGGCAAGCGAGATTCTTGAAAGATACATCAAGAACGGCGAACTTGTTGAAGGTATCATCCCGGTTAATTACGAAACGGTTAAATAAGGGAGTTTGAGCATGACACATTACAGATTTCATATTCTCTGCTGCGGCGGTACAGGCTGCAAAGCTTCGAACAGCGCAGGCATAGTAAG
>DBXP01000013.1:0-482 GCA_002309575.1 bacterium UBP6_UBA1209
CGTCTTTCCGATGCGGCATTCTACTTCAACGACGACCTCGCCAAAGATTTCGCTTCTTTCGGTGAAAGGCTCAAAGGGGTCCTTTTCCAGAAAGATCTCGGAACTTACAGCGAAAAAGTCGAGCGTATCTGCAAAATCGCCGCTTTCATAGCCGGAAAATACTTCACGCTTGACGATGCGGCAAAAGAGAGGCTTCTCAAGGCCGGTTCGATGATAAAGAACGACCTCGTAACTGGCGTCGTTTTCGAATTTCCCGATCTGCAGGGGATCATGGGACGCTACTACGCACTTCATGCAGGATTCGAGAAGGATATCTGCGAAGCGATGTATGAGCACTATCTCCCGATAAACGCAGGAGACGCACTTCCGAAAACAGAGATCGGAACGATCCTCAGCATGTCTGACAAAATAGACACCATCGTTGGCGGATTCATGGCGGGAATGAAGCCCAGCGGCTCCAAAGACAAGTTCGCGATCCGCAG
>DBXP01000013.1:489-47515 GCA_002309575.1 bacterium UBP6_UBA1209
TTCCTCACAGTCGCGCAGAATTACAGCCTTGACATCAGGGAAGTCGTCGAATTCGCATGGAATCTCATCGTTCCGCGCATCAAAAACGCGAAAGAGGAGATGAAACAGGAAATAATCGACTTCATAGTCGCAAGATACAACGGTGTTTTGAGCTTCGACACACCTGTAATCCAGGCTGCGACGGCACGCGACGCCGAATTTCCGAAAGTTGTCGCAAAACGTGCAGAAACGATTTTTCGCCTTCTCAAGGAAAGCGGAATCTCCGAACTTGTCCAACTTTACAAACGCGGCTGCAACATCCTGAAAAAACAGGAATTTTCCGTCGGAACAGTCAACGAATCGCTTTTCGAGCAGGATGAAGAGAAGAACCTTTTCGCCGAAGTAGTCAAAGTCGAAAACGAAATCAAGAATATGCACGACAATTTCGATATCGCGATGAAGATCCTCTCGCTCAAACCGGCACTCGACGCATTCTTCGACGCTGTTTTCGTAATGCACGACAATGCTGAGATCAGAACGAACAGAATGAACCTCATCGGTAAAGTTACCAGTCTGGTAGCCGAAAATATCGGTGAAATCAGTTTCTTGAATATTTAAAAGTCTATAGCATTTTCATCAAGCAGAAACTGTTCGATTCCCATATAAAGGATTCCGTTTTCATCGCGCCACGGTTTTATGTAATCGCCGGTGACGATGATTTTTGCGAAAGAATCGGGGATTTTTATAAGAGATGCGGTTTCCTGCGCTCTTTTTGACTGGTCGGAAACGCTCAGAGCCGATTGAATGTAGTATCTTTTGCCGCCCCGGTTGACGACGAAATCGATTTCGAGCTGCTTTCTCACTTTTTTTCCTTCGCCGGTCACTTCATTCTGTTCAACGACTCCGACATCTACATTGAATCCACGTCGGATAAGATCGCAGTAAAGCACGTTTTCCATGATGTGGGTCTCTTCCTGCTGGCGGAAACCGAGTCTCGCGTTTCTTAAACCTACATCGGTAAAATAATATTTCTGCGGAGTCTGCATATATTTTTTTCCTTTTACATCGTATCTTTCCGCTTTGTTTATGAGAAACGCATCCTCAAAATAACCGATATACTTCGAGATAGTGTTTGCGTTTATTTTTATATTTTTTTCACTTGCGAAAGTGTTCGACAGTTTGGTAGGGTTAGTCAGCGAACCGATGGCGGAAGCTAAAATATTCACCAGATCTTCAAGAATAAGAGAATCGTTCTGCACATTGTTCCTCTCGACGACATCCTTCAGATAAGTCCTTTCAAACAAATCGCGCAGATATTTGCTTTTTTCTTCGTGAGTCGGAAGAGTGAGCATATAGGGCATTCCTCCGTAAGTGTAGTAATCAAGCCACGCATTCCGCATATCACCGTCGTAAATCTCGCAAAATTCGGCAAAAGAGGCAGGATAAACCCTGATTTCGTCGCCTCTGTCGCGGAATTGGGTCAGAATGTCCGAAGAAAGCATCTTTGAGTTGCTGCCGGTTATGTAGATATCGACATTTTTGTTTTTCATAAGTCCGAGGAGAACATCAGTGAAATTTATTTTTGCCTCCGGATCATCAAGATAAGGATTTTTTATTTCCGAAACATACTGGATTTCATCAATCATTACAAAATATTGCTTGTCAGATTCAGTTATCCGGCTGCGGATGTATTTATCCAGTTCAAAAGGATTTCGGTATTTTGCGTTTTTGATTTCTTCAAGCGAAAGGGCAATGAACTGATCTTCTCCGACGCCGTTTTCAAGCAGATATCTCCGGTAAAGTTCGAATAAAAGGTATGATTTTCCGCACCGGCGCAGACCGGTAATGATTTTTACCCTGCCGTTTCCTTTCTTTTCGATCAGCTTCTTCAAATAAGCGGTTCTTTTAAGCTCCATTTCTCACCTCACTCGAATTATTTTTGCGGATTCCGCATTTTTCGTTCGAGTTATAAGCCATTTGTTGAGAAAAGTCAATCAAACTCGAATTATTTTTGCGGATCCCGCATTTTTTATTCGAGTTGAAATTTCTTGCCGGATTGAAAAAAATAATTTGTTTTCTATTATAATGGTCAAGCATTTTCGAACAGGAAAATCCTTCCCCAAAGTGTCTTTTTTTCAGAGACATCAATAATACGCAGAGTAAATTAGAGCAGAATATTCAACAATACGCAGAGTATCATTCCATGCACCAAATCATATATGGCGGCAATTTGATCAAATTTTCCTCGATTTGAAGCGATTTCGGGTGAATTATGTATGAAGTCTCTATTTTTTTGCCGAATTTTTCTCTAAAAAGTGTGAGGGAAGAGGTCGTATAATTTTTGGAGGACTTTACTTCGACTGGAAAAATCTTGAAGTTGGTCTTACTTTCGTTCGAGAGAAGGAAGTCGACTTCCATTTTGTTTCTGTGCGATTTTTCATCGTATTCATTGTAAAAATAGAGCTTTTTACCCTTGCAGCGGAGCATCTGCGCAATGATGTTTTCGTAAAGCATTCCTTCGTTGAGTGAAAGCCGCCCTTCCATAATCGCATGGTAAAGCCGGGTCGAAGCAATTGCATTTTCACTGAAAGCAAGGCTTACCAGAAGTCCGGTATCGCCCATATAGCATTTCAGCCGGGAATCGTTTTTGTTGAGGGCAAAGCCTACAGTCGGGTCGTTGCACTTGTAGCAAAGATTGCAAATCATTGAATCGTCCAGCCAGAAAAAAGGGTCGTCATATCTTTCAAATGTCGCCGAACCCGAGTCTATTGCAGCAAGATTGACTTTTTTTTCGTGCGTTGAAAGGTAGCCCGGTATATTTTCAAACAAAGCTGAAATCTTTGACTTGTATCTGACCGCTGCTTTTTTTATGTCATCACGGTAAAGTTCGAGGATATCGCGCTTTTCAACGTCACTTGCGGTAAAATCACGGTTGTTTTCGGCGTATGTGACAATACTTTGAGGCATTCCGCCGACAAGCATATATTCGCGGAAAAGTCTCATAGCCTTTGCATGGAACTTCTGGTCAAGCGGCTCTTTTTTCTGCCAGCACTCTTTTATGTAGCCGAGCAGAATCCGCTCCCCCAACGCATCGGCGAACTCCTCGAAATCGCAGGGATACATCTTGAGCTTGCGCTCTTCAGATGGGATCGTTATATCTCTGACATTTTCCTTTATCGAAATCAGCGAACCCGTTTCAATGTAGTCGTAGCGACCGTCTGCAACGAGGTATTTTATCGCTTCGCGGGCTTTCGGGAACTTCTGGATTTCATCAAAAACAATGAGAGAGTCCCTTTTGTAGAGCGGTTTGTTGTACTCAAGCGAAATCGTCTGAAAAAAGATGTCCGGATTGTTCAGATTTTCGTCGAAGTTATCCTTTATCCGTTTTGAAACCTTGTTGAAGTCTATTACGATACAACTTTTGTATTCGCGTTCGCCGAATTTTTCCGCCAGCGTAGATTTGCCGATCCGCCTCGCGCCCTCAATCAAAAGAGCCTTTTGCCCTTGTGTCTCTTTCTTCCATTTAAGGAGCTTTTGATAATCCTTCCGGTTGATTTCCATGCTTCACCTCTTGTCGCAATTCAACAATGCTCAGAGTATTTTTTTTCAAAAACCTCAATAATACGCAAAGTAAATTATAGCGGAATATTCAACAACACGCAAGGTATTTTGTTTTTTCTGAAATTTCGCATTTTAAAAAAATGGCCAAATTACCGGTAAAAAATATGTGACTTTTACGGATTAGGAGAGAGTTGCTGAAATGTAGTTACAGAAATGAGTTGACTTAACCTTTTACAGAAAAAACTTGACTTAATCAGGAAAGGTTAAGTCAAGTTTTTTCTGTAAATCCTGATTCTCTTTTAAATGTTACGAAATTAGAGAGATGTTGGCCAAAGGTCTTTTGTTTCTGAAAGACAATCCGCCGAAAGAGAAGTAATCTGAAAAATCTCTCCAAAAAATAAATCTCCCGAAAATATGTATAGCAGTTAGTATGTGATTTCGGAAGTTGAAATATGGTAAAAATAAATAAAAACGGAGATAAAAAATGGAGGAAACAACACGTTCCCTCAGCACGCTGTCAAAATTCTGGTTGAAAACATGGAGTTTCACAGGGCTTATCGCAGTGCCCTGGTAAATTGCCATAGTGCTGATTGCTCGCCCGCAAACTCTTGCATTTTTCTTGAATTTCCTTAAAATATTGCGGTTTTTGAAGTGGAGACAAAATGTTATCCTATTCGATTGAAGAGATTAAGGAAAAGGCAGCGCCGATTGCCGAGCGTTACGGCATCGATTCATTGACTCTTTTCGGTTCTTATGCACGCGGTGATGCCGACGAAAACAGCGATTTGGATTTTTATGTCGGCAAAGGAAGTTTCGGCTCTCTTTTTGAACACAGCAGTTTTATTCTTGATTTGGAAGATACATTCGGCTGCCGCGTTGATGTAGTCGTTCTCTCTGCGATACGAAATCAGGATTTTTACAACGAAATCACAAAAGAAGGTATCCGACTCTATGAAAGGAACTAGGAAAAACAGAATCTGTGTCGAAAAAATATGCTTTTACTGCGAAGAAATAGAAAAAATTCTCGACAATCACGGCGCAGCAAGGATTATTTCTTTAATTCTGTCGAAATGCAATACGCCTGCAGCATGTGCATTGTGCAGATAGGCGAAATGATTTCTCTGCTTGAAGACGATTTTATCCGTTCGCATCCGGAAATTCCGTGGCGTCAGATCAAAGGTGCGAGAAACATATATGTTCACGGCTATGGTGAATTGGACTTGGATGAAGTCTGGAACACGTTGACTGAAAGTGTACCTTTGTTGAAGAATCAGATTTCCGAACTTTTGGTAAACTTTGAGGGAAAATAAGGTGCAATATCGCTGTTCCGGGGTAAATTAAAAATCATTCGTTATTCACAAGTTAAACCTTAACCTCTTGCATTTTTTTTGAAATTTCTTAAAATACTGCGCTTTTTGTGAAGCGGAGACTTAATGGAGGAAAAAATGGCTGAAAACAAAGCTCAGGAACAGAAAACGGTTCCGCAGATGGATGAAAACGAGATCATAGCCCGCAAAAAAGAGAAAGTTAAAATGCTGCGCGAAGAGGGGATCCACCCTTACGCAAATAGTTTCGCACCCGATTCGACAGTTGAAAAGGTAATTGAATATTGCAAGACTCAGACCAAAGAAGAGCTTGAGCAGACGGGAAAACCGCTTGAGTTCGCGATCGCAGGAAGGATCATGTTCCTCAGAGTCATGGGAAAACTCGCGTTCGCAAACCTGAAAGACGAGACAGCTTCGATCCAGGTCCTTTTCGCAAAGGATTTCCTGGGTGAAGATTTCGCGAAATTCAAAAAATCGTTCGATGTCGGCGATATCGTCTGGGTAAAAGGCGAAGTTTTCATTACCAGAACAGGCGAATACTCGATCTTAGCGCACAAAACTGAGCTCCTCACCAAAAATATCAGACCTCTTCCCGAAAAATTCCACGGACTTACCGATAAAGAGCTCCGCTACAGGCAGCGTTATCTTGATCTCATCATGAATGACGACGTCAGAGAGACTTTCAAAAAGAGAGTGAAGATCATAAATTTCATCAGAAACTACATGAACAATGCGGGTTTCATGGAAGTCGAGACCCCGATGATGCACCCGCTCGTCAGCGGCGCTGCTGCAAAACCTTTCATCACCCACCACAACGCGCTCGACATCCCGCTTTACATGAGGATCGCGCCTGAGTGCTACCTCAAAAGGCTTCTCGTCGGCGGACTCGGCAAAGTTTATGAGATCAACCGCAGCTTCAGAAACGAGGGTATGGACCTCAAGCACAACCCCGAATTCACGATGATGGAATTCTACTGGCCGTATGCGACTTACGAAGACCAAATCCGCTTCACGCAGGAGATGATCAGCAAACTCTGCGTCGAGATTAACGGCTCGACTGAAGTTGAATACGACGGAATGAAAATCGATTTCAAAGCTCCGTGGAACAGAATGACAGTCGAAGAAAGTATCGTAAAATCGGGCGTTTGCACCGAAGAAGACCTCAAAGACAGAGAAAAACTCATTGAAATCGGCGTCAAAAACGGTCTCGACAAGGCAACACTTGAAGGAATGTCACGCTGCAAAATCATCATGGAATTCTTTGACAACTTTGTCGAAGAGCACCTTATCCAGCCGACATTCATCACGAAATATCCGACCGAAGTCAGCCCGCTTGCACGCAGAAACGACGAAAACCCCGAATACACCGACAGATTCGAGCTTTTTGTCGCAGGAAGAGAGCTTTCCAACGCGTTCAGCGAACTCAACGACCCGAAACAGCAGTACGATTCGTTCGCGGCTCAGGTCGAAGCTAAAAAAGCAGGCGACGACGAGACGATCGACATGGACAGCGACTACATCCGCGCTCTCGAATACGGAATGCCGCCGGCAGCAGGACAGGGCATCGGCATCGACAGACTTGTCATGCTCATGACCAATTCGCCGAGCATCCGCGATGTCATCCTCTTCCCCACAATGAAACCTGAGAAATAATGGATAGTGAGAAATTCCCGCTTGTCTTCGTAGGGCATGTCGATCATGGGAAAAGCACAATCATAGGCCGTTTGCTCCACGAGACCGGAAACCTTCCGGAGGGCAAGCTTGCCGCGATAAAAAGCTACTGCGAAACCAACTCGCGCCCTTTCGAGTATGCATTCCTGATCGATGCGCTCAAGGACGAGCAGGCTCAGGGAATCACCATTGACACGGCACGTGTCTTCTTCAAAACCAAAAAACGTGATTTTGTCATCATCGACGCTCCCGGACACATCGAATTTCTGAAAAACATGATAACCGGAGCGAGCAGAGCCGAAGCGGCATTTCTGGTGATCGCAGCCGACGAGGGCATCATGGAAAACTCCCGCCGACACGGTTATATGCTTTCGATGCTCGGGATCCGTCAGGTTGTCGTTCTGGTCAACAAAATGGATCTTGTCGGCTTTTCCGAGAGAGTTTTCCGCCAGATCGAGAACGAATTTACACGTTTCGGCAGAGAAATCGGCATTTCGCCCTTGGGTTTTGTGCCGGTAAGCGGCATCCGAGGTACCAATCTGAAGCTTCGCGACACCGAAAACACACCCTGGTACAACGGAAAAACACTCTACGAATTTCTCGATATTTTTGAGGAGAAGTCTCCGCGCAGAGAGCAGCCGTTCCGCATGTTCATGCAGGATATCTACCGTTTCACGGAATCGGACGACAACCGCCGGATCTATGCCGGAACGATCAGCAGCGGCACAGTCAGACGCGGTGACGAGCTGGTTTTCTACCCGTCAGGCAAGCGCAGCAGGATCGCCCAAATCGAGGCGTTCAACTCTCCTGAAATCGTTGAACTTTCGGCAGGGAACACCGCGGGCTTCACGCTGACCGAGCAGATCTACGCGACCCGTGGCGAGCTTCTGACCCGCGCCGATGAACCGAAGCCTCCTCATGTCGGGAGACGCTTCCGGGCGGCTGTTTTCTGGCTTTGGGAAGAACCACTCTCGAAGTCGAGAAGCTACACGATAAAGCTCGGGACGGCACGCACGACTCTCCGCCTTGTCGAAATCACCAAGCTTATCGACACATCGTCGCTTGACCTCCGCGGAGGCGGGGCCGTCGGCAAATTCGAAGCGGCAGAATGCCTCTTTGAAACCGGCAGGGAGATAGCCTTCGACACGATCGAAGAAAATCAGGAGTGCGGGCGCTTTGTCATCGTCTGCGACTACGAAATCAGAGGCGGCGGCATAATTCTGGAGGCGTTCTCCGAAGATACGGTTACCTCGTCCGAAGTCTCGTCTGCCGACAGAGTCAACCGCTTCGGCAACAGTGCGGCGCTTCTGATTGTAAAAAACAACTTTGCTCTCGCAGCGGCGCTTGAAAGCGCTCTCTTCCGCCAAGGCGCGCTGACATGCCTCTTCAGCGACATTAACCCGATAAAAAATCCGAGTGAAATAAAGATATTGCTCAGAACCGGGATGCTCGTTATACTGAACAGTTCAACTACTTTTGAATCTTCGCTTTTTGAAAAATTCCCCTGCTTCATGATCGAAAACGAAACAGTTGAAGAGATCCTGACAAAACTCAGAAAAGAAAATATTTTAAGATAAAAATGTAAAATTAAGGACGGAAAACTAGAGAACTACTTTCCGATCGTAGCGCACATAACCGCTTTGATCGTGTGCATTCTGTTTTCTGCTTCGTCGAAAACTTTTGAGTATCTGCTTCTGAAGACTTCGTCAGTAACTTCCATCTCTTTGATGCCGAACTTATCGAAAATCTCTTTGCCGACTTTCGTATTGAGATCGTGGAAGCTCGGAAGGCAGTGAAGGAAAATAACATCCGGATTTCCTGTAGCCTTTATCATCTTCATGTTTACCTGGTAAGCCTTGAGCTGTTTGATCCTCTGCTCGAAAAGCGCCTCTTCGCCCATCGAAACCCAAACATCTGTGTAGATGACGTCTGCGTCTTTTACAGCCTTCATCGGATCTTCGGAGAACTCGATCACAGCGCCTGTTTCCTTAGCGACTTTCTTCATCTCTTCTACGAGTTTTTTATCGGGCCAGAGTGCCTTCGGAGCACATGCAACGAAGTGCATACCCATTTTTGCTGAACCGATCATAAGGCTGTTGCCCATGTTGTTTCTTGCGTCACCGCAGTAAACGAATTTGACCTTGTTGAGAGGTTTCGCGACATGCTCTTCGATCGTGAGGAAGTCTGCGAGGATCTGTGTCGGGTGATAAAGGTCGGTAAGACCGTTCCAAACCGGAACGCCTGCATATTTTGCGAGTGTTTCAACGGTTTCCTGCTTGAATCCGCGGAACTCGATGCCGTCGAACATTCTTCCCAAAACTTTCGCGGTATCTTCGATCGACTCTTTTTTGCCCATCTGGCTGTCGTTCGAGCCGAGGAATGTTACGCCTGCGCCCTCGTCCATTGCGCCTACTTCAAAAGCGCAGCGTGTTCTTGTCGAGGTTTTTTCGAAAAGAAGGACGATGTTTTTTCCAGCGAGAAGATCGCCCTTGATGCCTGCTCTTTTCTTTGCTTTAAGATCGTGGGCAAGGTCGAGAAGATAACGGATCTCTTCGGGTGTGAAGTCTTTGAGTGTCAAAAAGTTTCTTCCTTTAAGATTAACAGCCATTTTTTCCTCCAAAAAAAATTAAAGTTTGGCAAAAAACAGCTGATTATAGAAACCGAAATACAAAATGCAAACGTATAAAATTGAATGGGAAAAGATAATTCGTATACTATTGTGTCATTTAGGAGAGCATATATGAGATTCAGATACATACTGACTGTACTTCTGCTGACTCTGCTTCCGATGCTTCTTTGCGCTTCCGGGAAGCAGAATTACGCGATCGATCCGAAGTCCTTCGTAAAAGACATCGACGAGGCGCTTCTGACCGAGTCTCCGGAAACCTTGGTCAAAAACGCAACAAAATATCTGGTTTCGAACAGGCAGAAAAACATTCCCAACTGCTTCGGATGTTCGTTTTACCTCATAAAATCGACGATGGATTCGAATCCGGCGATCCAGCTGGCCGCCGTTGATCTGGCTGAAAAGTTCTCGCCCAACGATCTGGTCGAGGTCCATTCCCACTACCTTGCAAGGCTTATTATCCACGCACCGTTTGAAGTCGGCAAGATCTTTCATGAACTGGGCGCCGTAATAAAAGGATCTTTGGACGCCCCTTTCGGGGACGCTCTAGTATATACCTTTTTGTCCGATCTGCTCAGCTGCACAACGATCATCCTGTGGATATTCATACTTCTGATGTCTTTCAAGCACCCCTCTCTGATAAGACACCGCTACAGACATCTTTTCGGTTTTTCGAAATTCTACTCGATCGCCTTTCTTGTAGCACTGGTGATAACCGGTTATGTCCTTATCAGGAGCTTCCAGCAGGCTCTCTTCCTCTACATCCCGCTCATTGTTTTCCTATGCAATGTCGTAACCAGAAAAGAGCGCTTTATCCTGAATTTCATATTCTTCTTTTACCTTCTCTTCGCAGGATCCCAGATCCTTCTTGTCAACAACAGGGAGTTTAAAAACGATCCTGATATCGCATACAACAACTTCAACGCGATCTACAGCCCTGATCTTCTTGAGGGCGAAATCGACGAGAAAACTCCGGGCGGCGCTATAGCCAAAGGTTTTTCCTATTTTTATCAGGGCAACTACAGCCGTGCGGTCTTTTACCTCAAAAAGGGGCTTTCCGACGAAACAGATCCGGAAATAGCAGTCGCCCTGAGAAACGTGATCGGAGTCTCGCTGGCATCCTACGGCAAGCAGAAGGAGGGCGCCGAATATCTGAAGGCCGCCTACGACGCATCTGACGACATCAGCATCGGCTACAATCTCGTCCGCGTTCTTCAGGAGGCGCAGATCGACCCTGACGAAGCATCGATCCCGGATGAACTCAAGCGTCCCGTCGGCTTTGCGGAGTTCGTCTACCCCTTCGTCAAGATCCCGAGCTCGTCCGCCGTCTGGCGCTACCTCTGCTACGGAGATGACCTCTCCTACCGTGAAAACAGAGCAAAGTTCCTGATTTTTGTATTGTCTCTCCTTCTTTATGCGCTTTTCATCCATGCGATCACGGTTTCATACCTGAACAAGCTGAAAGTTTCACGCTGCGAAGAGTGCGGAGCGGTCATCTGCACGAAGTGCAACCCCGGGATCACCGATGTCTGCGCCGTCTGCAAACTTATGAAGGCGGATTCATCGCTTTTCAAGCGTGGAGAACGCGAGATCTACGAGGCGCGCCGCTACAGCTATTTAAGACGGAGAACGATCTTCTTCTATATCTTCACCTTCCTGATCCCTGGAGGCGGACTGATCACCGTCAACAGGACCCTCGAGGGCTTTGCCTATCTTGGCACATTTGTACTTATCGCATATTTCAGGCTTGTAAGCTCGCTTGAACCTGCCATAAAACATCCGCTTCAGGTCGGTTTCGTTGCGGCCACGACAGCCGTTCTGCTTGCGCTGATCTACCTCACCGCAGCAGCGAGATCCTTTATAGTTGAAAGGAGATAAAGATGGTCAGGGAAGCAATAATCGAAAAAATTCCGAGCAGCTACGTTCTGATGGCCGGTTCCCTTGAAGACCGGAGCCTTTTGGACATCGTCACCGAGATAGAGATCTCAAAACACAGCGGAGTCCTTAAAATCACGGACAACAACACGGAATACCGCCTTTTTTTCCGCGAAGGGGCTTTGATCTACGCCGACAACTCGAAAGACAGCATCGAACACTGTGCGCTCAGCATGATCAAAAAATCAGGCATCATCTCGATGGAGACGATAATCAAGAGCGAGCGCAAAAAGAACACCGTGATGAAGACCCTTCTGGAGACTCTGATCGATGACGGAAAGGTATCGATCATGGTATACTCCAAGATCATTAACGCTGTCGTCCGCACCCACATCATCAGGGCGCTTCTCCGCAAAAACAGCAACTTCATCTTCGAAACACGCATGAACGTCAACGAGGTCCAGGGCATCAAACCCGTCACACTGAACGATATCAAGTCGATCGAACAGACGATCTACCGCAACCCCGATGAGGCAAGGCTTCTTATCAACTCGCTCTACACGGAGGTCATATCCAGCGAAGCAGCGACCCCTTACCTTTCGCCGAGGAAATCTTTTATACACAGCTTCCTGATGACCGAATACGACTTTTCCAGATTTTTTTCGATGGCTGTCGCCGATTATGCCGAAAAAAAGTGGTCGCTCAAGTCAAAATCGAAGGTCGAGACGGTACTTGAAAACATCGCGCTCTACTCCTTCAGGACCTTTACGGTCATTGTTCTCCTGGTCTTTTTTTATCTCATCACAATGACGCAGACATTCGATATCCCCAACGACAACTACAGCCGCCAGAGCATGTTCTTCCTGCGTATCAGGACCATACAGTCGATAACTCTCTTTGAAAGCGGTCAGAAGAAGTCAGTCAAGGAGCTTCTTGAAAGCGGGAACGTCCGCCGGAAGGATCTGGATTTTTCCAAAATCAATGTCGAATAGCCAGACCGTTTTCACTCTTGACAAACAACGGTATTTGGGGTTTAATCCTTCACCCACGGTTATTTGTTCATTAACACTTTTTTGGAGGCAGAAATGCACAAGATTGATCCTAATGTTTGCGTAAAATGCGGTGCTTGCGCCGGTGAATGCCCGGTTCAGGCTATCAAAGAGGCCGAGGCTTCCTACGAAGTCGGTGAAGATTGCGTTGACTGCGGCGCATGTGAATCCGCATGTCCGACCGGAGCAATTTCAGCATAACTGATTTGTTCTTTTTTTTAACGCCCTCAGAAATGAGGGCTTTTTTTTTATTGTGAGGCTTCATGAAAAAACCGGTCATTTTTTTATTGTTTATAGCAGCTCTTTTTTTCATCTCCTGCGAAAACAGCACCGGAAACAAGTCTGACCTCGACCCTTCGGAACAGGAGAGCGATCAAGACGGGATTTCTGACGATGAAGACCCCGCTGCCGACAGCGACCCGGCACAGGATTCGGATCCGACGGAAGACGACAGCGACACGCTCCCGCCGGCACCGGACAAAGACAACGATCAGACCGTCGAAAATCTCGATTTTGAATCGGGCTTCATCGCGCTTGAGGAGGTCAGCTACAAACTGGAAAACGTAGAACGCAAAACCGGTACGGTGAATATGTGGTACAACTTCCAGCCTGCGGACGAAAATCCCGAAGAGAAGCCGCTCTTTGTCTTCTACAACGGCGGTCCCGGCAGCGCGACGAGCATACTTTTCACCTACAACACGGCAAAGATGACGGCTGACCAGGCCTATGCCGGAACAGGCGTCGCCGAAAACGAAAGCAACTGGAACCAGATCGGGAACCTGCTCTACATCGATGCAAGACAGACCGGTTTCTCGTTCGCTGAGATCGAAGATGTCAAAAACACTTCGGCAAGGGAGGCATACTTCTCGAAAGACAACTTCAACGTCTTTACCGACGCAGCCGACTTTATCAGAGTTATCCTCAGATTCCTCGACAGACATCCTCAGATCCAGGCGAATCCTGTTATCCTGACGGGCGAAAGCTACGGCGGGACGCGCACAACAGCGATGATCAACCTACTTCTGAACGTTGCCGACTATGCCGAAGGGAACAGGATCTTCTACGACAAGCCGCTCTTCGACGAAATCGCGGCGCACTTCAGAAAAACCGGCAGTCCTGTCTCGGGAATGCCTGAACTTGAGGTCGTAAAACAGCAGTTCGGGCGTCAGATCCTGATCGAACCGCTTGTCGCCGGAGAGACGCAGTTCGAAACAGGCGGAGCGCTTCTCGAAGAACCCGGAAGCCCGCTTTACGAGATCGAGAGCGAAACCGGGATCGATTACCATCCGTGCAGCGAACAGCACTACGGCAGCTGTGATCCCTTCAACAATGCGCTCTATTACGTCTCCATGGCGAACCGCGATATTTACGCATACCGCCGCGAAGGCGACTGGCTGACCGACTACACAGATACCGGAGCCCACAAAATGCTGGATATCGATCTTTGGGAGGCTCTCCTGCTGAACGATCCGCGCAAAATCGGCAAACTCTACGCATCGGAAAGGAAAAACGCCTTCCGGTTCAGCTCCAGCGAAAGCGACCTTGAAACCTTGGCGGAAGAGCTTCCGAAGTATCCGGTCCTTCGAATGAAAAGAGATATCCCGCTGAGCCTGGAACGCGGGAATCTAGAGGAGACGTTCGGCAAGCTCAACGATTACGACATCCACTTCGTAAGCCTGAACTACGCCGCCCACCTCGCCTTCAGGAACCACCACTACGAGAGTTTCAACGGCGAAATGTTCGTTGAAAATCTCCAAAGCGGCGTCAAGACATTCATCACGAATGCCGAAGAGGATATCATCATCTATGCAAAGGCGATCCCTGTCTGCCTCAAAAAATTCACAGACCTCGGCGTCTCCGACGTCAAAATCGAAGACGAATCCTTCACTGTAAAATTCACCGGCGGTTCAAGCGCGCTGGTCACCTTCCCCTACTACGCGGAGGCACCTCACAGCGTACCTGTGACCCATCCTGAAAAGATCCTTTCGGACGTTAGAAACTGGCTTGGGAATTAGGCGTAAAGCTTAAATCGAATAGCTGTATTTGAATTCGATCTGACCATCGTAGAACTGCGGGAACGAACGTGATTTTATCGCGTCAATGATGCAGTCTCCGAAGAGCGACGACTGGTACTTCTCTGTGATGAAATAGATGTCGATGATCGCACCGCTGCCTGCGACTCTGAGCTGAAGCTCCATCGTTCCAGCCATGTTTCTGTCACCCTGATCATACCTGCTGTGGTAGCACTGGACGATATCGGGAAGGAACTTGTTCATGTGCGACATGACATGCTTCGCCTCGAGCGTCGCCGGAAGATAATCCTCTCTGCCAGCCCATGCCCTTTGAAGCTCTTCGAGCTCCGGCGGTTCGTTGACATACTTAGTGTCGGAGGGCTTAGCCGGTCTTTTTATCAGGTCACCTTCGACCTTTGCCTGATGCGAAATGATGTCGGCGATCGCCTTGAAATTTCTCTCTTTGGCATATCCAAGAGCGGTTTTACTTGTTTTGTAGTGGATCTTGTTGATGTCCGCACGGTACTCCATAAGGGTCTTTACGACATCCTCGTGGCCGTTGAGGCAGGCAAACATCAGGGCGCTCATACCGTCGACAGTGACATCGTTGATCTTCGCGTTGTTGTGAAGCAGGAAGAGGACCATCTCGTTGTGGCCGTAACGTGCCGCATCCATCAGAGGAGTCTCCTTGTAGCGGTCTGAATTGTTTACCGAAGCACCCTTTTCGACAAGGTATTTGACGACCTCGAGCTGTCCCTTCTTGGCAGCCCAAGAAAGCGGAGTTTCATCGCGGTAGCCGTCAAGGACATCGACATAAGCGTGCTTTTCGACAAGCTTTTTGACAAGCTCCAGATTTCCGTTCCCCGCCGCCCAGTGGAGCGGATAGACACCGCTTTTGTTCTTTGCGTTCACATCGGCGCCGTTCTTGAGATAGGCCTCGACCGCAGAGCTGTCATTTCTGCGGACTGCATCGACAAAACCGTCAGGATCGTTCTTTGAAACCTTCTGCTCTTTTCCGGATTTCCCTTCACTCTTCTCCGATTTTTTCGCCGGATCAGCACCGTTCTGCGACTCGGGCTTGCTGTCTGCCGTTCCGCAGGAAAGAAAAATCGCACAAATAGCAAGAATCAGACACGTTTTGAATTTCATCATCTCCTCCGAATTTGTTTAATACCCTCAATTATCACGTTTCAATATCAATTCAAGTCGTTTTTTTATCAAGTCTCTCTTTTTCGTGTCTCCGGTCTTATCATAGTAACTCTGCAGGATTGCAAGATATTTGACCGCAGGAACAAACCAGCCGTTTTTCGAGGCGGCTTTCAGCGGAATATCGATCGTATCCGCGTTGTAGCACCCCTTTTTCGCGGCATAGGCTGCAGAAACCAGGAGTGCAAGGTGATTTTTTTCCGATTTCAAAAGAGAGTTCAGAGCATCAGTGTCGCAGCTGCCGGAAAGAAGTTCATAAACCTTGCGGTAGCGTTCCGGAACATCGCCGGACGACTTCGACGCACCGGTGAGAAAGCTGAAAAGCCTGATATTGTCATCATTCTGCAAAAGCGGAAGGTATTCAAGAGCCTCTTCGCATCCGCTCTCCGTAAAAGTAGCCCGCTCAAGCGAACATTTAAGCAGGTATGCCTTCACGATCTCATCAGGATCTGTCGTCATCTTCAGGGATTCGATCATCTTTTCAAAGTGCTTTTCCGCGAATTTCTGGTTTCCGGAGAGGTAGTTGAAGATGTAGTTTTCCATGCTGACATACGACTCCTGCTGCCACGCAGGCGCCGGCTTTGACGAGCACGAAACCGCAGAAAGAGCTGCAACTATCAATAAAATCAAATATTTCACGGCAGCTTTATCTCCTTTTCCTGACTGATGGGCAGAGCATTCCTGACATCCTTCACCATCGAATTTATCGAGTTGACGATCATATCGACATCCTTTCTCAAAACATCAAGGTCGTGCGTCCCTGCCTGAAGGTTTTCGCCGGATTTGATGAGTGAATTGATGAGCTTGTCAAGTTCGACCATCTTTCCGTTGATATCGGTGACTATATCGTTGATGCGGTCGACGGTCCCGTCCTTTTCAAAGAGTCTGGTATTGGCCGTTTCTATGGTTTTGTTCGCGGCGTTGATCAGATCCTCGACCCCCTGAAGCGAATTGTTGGCGTGGTCGATGCTCTCCCTGAACTTCTCGGAGGAGACCTTGTCGCCGGAAAGCATCTCGATCAGCCCGTGCTTCGACGCCAGGTTCGACGTGATCTTTTCAGTGTTTTCAAGAGTTTTCGAGAGGTTGCTCCTGGCACTCGTTAGAGTATCGATGTTGGAGGCGATCGTATCGATTTTTTCAATCATCGGCTGAAGTTTCTTGATCAGCATGTTGATGTCATCGACCGTCTGCACCTGAAAGACATCGCTTTCAGAAGCCGGCTGCGCCTTCAGATCCGGGGTCGTTACGACGAATTTTGCCGAACCGATAAGAGGCCGCTCGAGAGTGAAGACCGAACTTTTGTTGATCCTCCCGGCATGATCCTCCGAAATTCTGACGGTGATGACGACACTCCCCTCGTCGTTGAGTTTCAGACGGTTTACCTTTCCGATTTCGAAGCCCGAAAAAAGAAGCGACATTCCCTCGGAGATGTCGTCTCCCGAAGCCGAAAGCAGAGTGTAGTTCGCATAGTCGTTGAAAACGCCCTTTCTGACCAGAAGATAGACCAGCGCCGCAGCAATCAAGAAAAGCGAAAGCGTCAGAAACAACCCTACCTTGAAGGCAACTGATTTTTTCAAGCGAGCTCCATACCTCAAAAAATACAAAATTATAGGTAGAGAAGAGTCTATGTAAAATTTTCTTTAACTAGCAGAAAACAGTGATGTTCATATTTTTTTTTAAATGCCGGCAAAAGAGAGTAAACTCACCGCATGAAATCGTTTCAGCAACCGGTTTCTGTTTTTTTCACCTGATTTTGAAAAGAGGCAGCGATGGCGGTTACCCCTGACAGACACGAAAGGATAAGCGAGTTCAAATACACTCTTCTGCAAATATGCGCAGGGGTCTCTCTGAATCTCATTCTGGCGAATCTGGCACTTTACTTCAAAATACCGCTCTACCTGGACTCTCTGGGAACGATCCTGGCAGCGATGCTCGGCGGAGCGAACCCCGCCATAATGGTCGGATTTTTCTCCAACGCCATCAACGGGATATCCAGTATCGACACTCTTTACTACGGCATAATCAGCATCCTGATCGCCGTTTTTGCCGCCTATTTTCAGCGTAAAAAATATTTCCGCTCCATTCCCGGGATCTTTCTGGCGATCATCACATTTTCGATTATCGGCGGAGGTCTCGGTTCGGTCCTGACATGGTTCCTCTACGGTTTCGGATTCGGTGAAGGCATCTCGGCCCCGCTCGTCAACAGGATCTGGGCATCAGGCTTTTCAGAAAGCAAGTTTCTTGTCCAGCTCTTTTCCGATTTCCTTCTGGACCTGGTCGATAAATCGCTTGTAGTAGCATCAGCCCTGGCAGCCTACAGATTTATCCCTGAAAAGATCAGGAAGATCTGCCATAAACCGGTAAAAGCATACTACGACAGCGAAGTCACAAGCAAAATCATCCGCTACTCGCTCTTCAAAAAGGTAGTCTCAATGGTCGTTATCGCTGAAATCGTTCTCGGCGTGCTCGCCTGCCTGATCGGATTTTTCCTCTACAGGGAAGTCTCTATCCGCAACTACACAGATATCGCAGTCGGTGTCACTTCGACGGCGGCCTCTCTTATCGATGCTGATTCAGTAGACCTCTTTCTGGCCGAAGGACGCAATGCCCGGAACTACGTTGAGACGGAAAACAGGCTTTATAAAGTGAGAGACAGCTTCGAACAGGTCAAGTTCATCTACGTATACAAAATCCTGCCCGACGGCTGTCATGTCGTTTTTGACCTCGACACAGAAGGAGTCGAAGCTTCGGAAGCGGGCGAGATCATACCGTTCGATGAATCTTTTGCAGACAAAATCCCGATCCTTCTTGCCGGAGGCGAGATCGAACCTCTCGTAACAGACGATACGTACGGATGGCTCCTCACCGTATACAAGCCAATAAAGAACAAAGAAAATAAAGTAGTTGCATATGTCGCTGCAGATATTTCGATGGAACAGATCCTGAGTGACGACGCAGTCTTTTTCATAAAGACCCTTTCGCTCTTTTTCGGAATTTCGATCATCATAATGAGTATAGTCCTGGAGCTTGCAAAACGCGGTATCATCATACCGGTCAACGCCATGGCAAACGCATCCCTTAAATTTGCCTTCAACTCCGAAAACAAGCAGAGCGAGAGTCTCGCCTACATGGAAAGTTTGAAGATCAACACCTTTGACGAGATCGAAAACCTCTACATCGCACTTTCAAAGATGGCCCGCGATTCTGTCGCGTACATCGACGAGGTCAAGCAGCAGGCTGAACAGATCAGCGAGATGCAGGAGGAGATCATCATGGGTTTCGCAGAGATGGTCGAGGCCAGAGATCAGAACACGGGCGACCACATCAAGAAGACGGCCCTCTACGTCCGCAGGATCGCCGAAGAGATGCAGAAGGAGCATATCCACGAAAAAGAGCTTACCAATGACTACATCTCGACTCTTTCACGTTCCGCCCCGCTCCACGATATCGGCAAGATCAAGATCTCCGACCTCGTGCTGAACAAGCCGGGACGCCTGACAGACGATGAGTTTGCGATAATGAAATCTCACGCCGAAGAGGGCTGCAAGATCCTCCAGAAGATAGCGGACACCGCCGCTGTAAAGAGCGACTATCTGAACGAGGCGATCGACATGGCGCACTACCACCACGAAAAGTGGGACGGAAGCGGATATCCCTCCGGGATCAAGGGCGAGCAGATCCCGCTTTCGGCTAGAATCATGGCCGTTGCCGACGTTTTTGACGCACTTATTGCAGAGAGAGCCTACAAAAAGGCCTTTACCTACGAAAAGGCGATGCAGATCATCACTGAAGGTGCCGGAACGCACTTCGATCCGGATGTTGTCTCAGCATTCGTCAAGATATCAAAAGAACTCTATTCAGAGCGCACGGTTCTGCATCCGGAACATAAAGCCTGAGAGCGCACGCGCTCTTCTGCCCTGCCAAGCAACCGGGATCACTCTTGATTTAACGGCTAGTTGAGTAAAATGGATTGTTACTTACTGTTTTTGATGGAGGCTAATCATGACTAAAAAGTTATTTTTGACACTTGTTTCTGTGGTTTTTCTTGTTTTCTCGCTCACCGGCTGCGGTGACAAAAAAGACGACACGACCGATACCGGCGACACGGCCGCTGACACAGACAACACCGACACGGGCGACACTGCAACGACTCCTGACGAAGACACAACCGATACCGGCGACACCGCAACGACTCCTGACGAAGACACAACCGATACCGGCGACACCGCAACCGATACAGATGAGGACAATACAGACACGGGAACCGTCACACAGGATGGCTGCACGATAAAATCATCTTTCGGGACACATTCTGCGAAAAGAGAGCTTTCTCAAACCTGTATTCATAAAATTACCGAAGCTAAATCTGCAACCTGCACATGGGATTACAAAAACGAAGAAGAAACTTCCAAGCATATCGAATATTTGCAGAAAATTGAAATCACTTTCGGCAATGAATGCAAGGAACAGGACAAAACCGTGGAATGTCCTGATTTTATTCCTGAATCCTTGAAGTTTATAAATCTTTCCGGCTGCGATGTCTATAGTGCTGATCCGGATACTGATTGCGAAGTTCAGTGCGCTGATCTGTATTTCCAGACCGACGACGATGTTTTCCACACTGTCTATGTAGGTGCTACAGGTGCTGAGGTCGGAAATGAAGCTTTTATAAGATCATCAGATGTAATCACGGAAGCATCTTTCAGCTCGACGCTGAAAGTCGGTTCAAACAATGCAGTTTTTAGATGGTATGAAAAAGTGGAAGACGGCACTGAAATTGAAAAAACAGCTTCAGTTGAAATGACTGTCGTCAATCCTAACGCAGAGGAAGAGCCCGTTCCCGATACAGATACTGTTCCAGACGAAGATATCGAAGTCGTAGACGAATAAAAATCAGGCGGCTGCTCGCTGCTGTTTGTCTAAAACAAAATTCATGGGATGATCCAAAGTCACAGTATGGATCATCCCGCGCTTTTAAGAGATACCAACAGAAAAAAATCAAGCTTTATCCGCCGGCGCACTTCCTATTTTTACAAAAATTTTAATATTAACTATTGATTTTAACAGCGTATCACATACACTACTCGTAAGTAGTCTACTTTAAAGTAGTTAAAAATGGAGGCACTATGATAGGACGAAGCGAGGAGTTAAAACATCTGGAAGCACTCTATTCCAGCAAATCTTTCGAATATCTGGTCATGTACGGAAGAAGAAGGGTCGGAAAAACAACTCTTCTTCAAGAATTTTCAAAAGATAAGGATACCGTTTTTTTCTCCGCGCAGATAAAAAACGATCCCTTGAACCTAGAGGATTTCTCAAAAACAGTTCAGATACATTTCGACAACATGTTCATAGCCCCCTTCCAAGGCTGGAAAGAGGCTTTTGAATATATAAACAGAAAGGTAAATAGACGGACAGTTGTCATAATAGACGAATTTCCCTTTATCGCCGATTCAAACCCGAGCGTGAAGTCGATCCTTCAGCATGAAATCGACCTCAGCTGGAAAAACAACGACAATATTTTCCTGATTTTGTGCGGATCTTCCGTCAGTTTTATGGAAACAGAGGTCATGGGAAGCAAAAGTCCACTCCACGACAGACAGACTTCATCCATTGAAATACTCCCATTCGATTATTTGGAAAGCAGCCTCTTTTTCCCGAACTTCACAAACGAAGAAAAACTGCTTGCATACGGGATCTTAGGAGGCGTTCCGCGTTATCTTGAGGCATTTGACGATAACTTGACTATAGAACAGAACATTGCGGAAAAGATCATCAAAAACGGAGCCTATCTCCACGAAGAACCGGCAAATCTTCTGAAAGCAGAACTCAGGGAGACCAATATCTACAACAGCATTTTAAGTGCGATCGCAAACGGGAGAAACAAAGTATCGGAAATAGCCGACTTTATTCACGAAGATATAAGCAAAGTCTCCAAGTATCTGATAACGCTTCAAGTTATAAGGCTTATTATGAAAAAAGTGCCGTGCGGAGAGAGCGCCGACAGCCGGAAAGGGATCTACGTGCTGACAGATAATTTTTTTAAATTCTGGTTCAGATACGAATTTACAAACAATTCCTACTATGAAATATTAGGTACGGAAAAGGCGGCAGAAGAGATAATGGAGGATATTCCCAACCTTATGGGAAGCGCTTTTGTGGGTATCTGCACTGAATACCTGATAAGGCTTGCGAAAAAAGGAAAACTGCCGTTCGTTCCGTACAGCATCGGCAGATGGTGGGGTAACAATCCGATAGCAAAATCCCAGGACGACATTGATATCCTCATGCTCAGCAAAAAGAGGGAAAAGGGGATTTTTGTCGAGTGCAAGTTCACCTCGAAACCTATGCCTTACGATGAATACGAAGATCTCAAAACGGCGATGTCCGCCTTCGGGGACGTTAAGGAAAAGTATATGTATTTTATCAGCAGGTCCGGTTTCACAGATTCAGTCTCAAAAGCAGCAGAAAAGGACGGTGCACGCCTTCTCACGGTCGACGACCTGTTCCGAGATTGATCCTATTTCAGCCTTTTTTTCTTATTTCGTCTCTGATCTCGCAGAATTTTCTGACTCTGAGCTCCATGAGCTTTTCGCCGCTCTCCCTTCCGAGATTGCGGAACTCAGGCGGCAGAGAGAGCTCAAAAACGGGTTTGAACATCTTCGCATATTTGCGCTCCTCTTCGATCTCGCCCTCGAAGTCAGCCTTCGCCGAATCGAAAAAACCGTCGATGCCGCCCGGAAATGCTGAAACATTAAGGATGAACCTGATTGCCTTTTTAGGGTGCATCGCCCGCAGATCACGGACATTCATGTGAAATTCCGCCGTTATTTCAGCCGCCTTTTTGTATTCGAGAGGCATTCCGTTCATCCTCTCGAAGAATGCTTCGATCAGCGGGACTCCTGCCGCGTCGTGACCGTGATGCTTCGGATAGAGCGCGGGATCGGTCGAGGCCTTTCCCCAGTCGTGGCACAACACCGCAAAGGCGACAAGCGGGTCCCGGCTGCCAGATGCGCTCAGGCGGTCAAGGGCATCCATCGTGTGGTTGAAGGTGTCGCCCTCCGGATGATACTTCAAAGGTCCGGCCGGAACATCGATGAGATCTCCGACCTCCCTGAAGTGATACGAAAGAAGCCCGGCATCCTTCAAAACACGGAAAAACCGGCTCGGAGCAGGAGATCCAAGGGCCTTCCGGCACTCGCCCCAGACCCTCTCGGAAGAGAGCGAAGAGAGTTCCGGCCCCATTGAATTCATCAGCGTGACCGTCGGTTCATCAACTGAAAAATCCGGGAACTTCGCTGCAAATCTGGCTACGCGGTAGACCCTCAGCGGATCCTCGGCGAAGGCAGCCGAAACATGGCGGAGGAGCCTCTTTTCAATGTCGCGGATTCCGCCGAACGGATCGATAAGCCCGCCTGTTTCAAGATCCTTCGCGATCGCGTTGATCGTGAGGTCGCGGCGCTTGAGATCCTCCTCAAGAGTCACGTCAGGGTCGGCAATGACCTCGAAGGCGCAGTGGCCGGTCCCGATCTTCCGCTCCTTTCTGGCAAAGGCGTACTCGCTGCCGTCGACAAGAAAAACGGGAAAACTTTTACCGACCTTCAGGGCGTTCGGATACCTCTGCATAAAATCCCCGACAGTCGCACCGACCACCACGAAATCGGTGTCGTGCACCGGGATCCCGAGGATCTCATCGCGGACAGAGCCGCCGACCTGATAGATTTTCATCGGTTTTTCCTAATATTTCACGTCCAGACCGACAGCGTTCATTCCGTCGATGATGGCGTTTTCCATCGCCGCATACTCCCACTTTCCGTACCTTCCGGCGAGGGCTACCGATGCTTCGCGGCACCAGTTCCTGACGAACTTCATGTCGTCGAAGTACTCCTTGTGGTAGATGACGTAGCCGCTCTCGATTTTGCGGTAATCCATAAATTCGATATCTTTTTCCGACGAAATCAGCCCCATCGCAAGAAGCAGCCCGACCGATTTTTCGCGGAAGAGCCCGACATCGCAGCTGTCGCCCTGGTGGGTGTACTCGATATAGGCGGAGCCCTTTCCCTCCGGCGCAAGGCGGCTGTAGATGTTGCTGAAGGAGCCTACGCGGTAGGGCATGAACTTCTCCTCAGGGATGTAGAACCAGTGTCCGGGATGGCCGCAAGGCTTTGAAAACGCCGCGTTGAAGTAGCTTACGCTTGCGATCTTCATCCTCTCTGCCATCTCGTGCGCCCACGGCTGATTTTCCAATAATTTCAAGAATTTGTTTAGCGGGATCGTATTGACGAGATGTTCGTATTTCACGGTTTCGCCGTTTGAGAGCCTGACCGTTTTAGCCTCCGCGTCGATCGAAACAGGGTATGTATTGAAGATAAATTTTTCCTTCTCGCAGCAGTCGAAAAGACGTTTCGGGAACTCGCCGATCCCGTTCTCGACAGGGTATCTGAAGGTCGCGTTGTAGCCGACGTTTTTCTGTTCCGGCGCCGTCACCGCCCCTGCGATAACCTGTTCCAGCGTAGGTTTCGGGATGTAGAAGTCGCACCAGTGGCTGGCGTAGAATTTTGGGTGGACGGTGTAGATCTTCGTGTTGTACGGGATCATGAAGTGCTTCGAGATACCCTCGCCGAGATAGGCCATGCACCACTCGTAAAAGTTTTCGGACGCTTTGGACTTGTCGTTTTCGTAGTATGCCTTGACAAAGCCGATAACGCACTCTTTCACCACATCGACCGGCAGCCCGTAGGTGTTCGACTGGAAGGGGTACTGCGTGAAGACATTGTGCGAAAAGATATGGGTCCTGCGGACGACTTCGATCAGGTCGTCACCGAAAAGCTTCGCGACAAGCGCCTTGACCTCCGTGGTCTTCGTGTGAAGCCAGTGACCTGTCTGGTCGAAGGTGAAGCCGTTTTTCCGTTCGCTCGTGCAGAGCCCTCCGACATGGTCGCTCTTCTCGACAACAAGAAAATCCTTTCCGTGAAGGTGGTAGGCAGCTGAAAGCCCGCTGAGACCCGCTCCGAGAATCAAGTATTTGATTTCTTTCATGTTCCTCCTATTTAAGTTCCGCCCACGAATCGCCGGCGGAGTAGTTTACGTCAAATTTGACCTTCAAATCGCGCCCGGCTGCGATCATTGCCCCGGCAGCCAGTTTTGCAGCCTCCTCGCACTCGGAAGCAGGCACCTCGAGGATCAGCTCGTCGTGGATCTGAAGAAGGATCCGCGCCTTCGGGAAACGCTCGCCGAGCATCCTGTCGACCGCGATCGTACCAAGTTTGATGATGTCGGCAGCCGTTCCCTGGATAACCGTGTTGACAGCCATCCGCTCGCCAGACTTGATGACGTTCCGGTTGGAGCTTTCGAACTCCGTGATATAGCGCCTCCTGCCGAAAAGAGTCTCGACATAGCCGTCCCGTTTTGCGTTTTCGATCGTCGTATCGATGAAATTCTTGATCTTCGGGTAGTGCGCGAAGTAGTCGTCGATGTACTTTTTTGCAAATGAAATATCGACCCCGGTATCCATCGAAAGCTTGTAGGCCTGCATCCCGTAAATTATGCCGAAGTTGACCGCCTTCGCGTTGCTGCGCATCGTGCCAGTGACCTCATCAGGAGAGACGCCGAAGATAGTTGAAGCTGTCTGCCGGTGGATATCCTTCCCGCTGTTGAATGCCTCGATGAACTGCTCCTCGCCGCTGAGCGCCGCAAGGATCCTGAGCTCGATCTGGCTGTAGTCGAGCGAGATCAGCCTGCAGCCCTCCTCGGCGACAAAAAGCCCGCGGATCTTTCTCCCCTCCTCCGTTCTGGTCGGGATGTTCTGGAGGTTCGGTTCCCTGCTGGCAAGCCTTCCTGTCGCGGCGTAAGTCACGATGTACGAGGTCCTGAGGCGCCTGTCGGCATCGGTAAGCTGCGAGATCGGCACGAGATAGGTCGAGACCAGCTTGGAGTACATCCGGTTTTCGATGATGAGCCCAGGCAGAGGCGAATCGTTGTTTTCGGCAAGCGTCATAAGCGCCGCATGGTCAGTGCTGTAGCCGTTTTTCGTCTTCTTGACGCCCTTCAGGGCCAGCTTTTCAAAAAGGATCTCCTGCAGCTGCTTCGGTGAATTCGGGTTGAAGACGCCGCCGGCGATCTCGAACATCCTGCGCGTCAGGCCGTTGATCTTGTCGTTGAACTCCTGCTTGATCTTTCCGACTTTCGAAAGGTCTACACGAATACCGTTCTGCTCCATTTTTCTGATGACTTCGAGGTGAGGCATCTCGATCTCGTCGATGAGGAAGCTCTTGTCCGGCATCGACCCGATCACGGATCTCAAAGTCGACAAAAAGGCGAAAAATGCCGCACGGGAGCTGCCCGGCTCTGGTTCAAAACCGATAAGCTTCGCGATTTCGTCCGCCGAATAGCCGTGCTCGCCGCTGTTGTGGCAGAAGTAGGCGATCTGCAGGTCGGTAAGCTTCACATTTTTCGGAAACGGCGCATCCAGAAAATCCTTCACCGCAAAGGAATAAAGGCGCGTCCCGGCTTCGAGCTCGGAAAGTGCAGTCCTTCTGAAGAGGCCGTTTTTGCCGGCATAAAATTCGCCGTCAAGCATCGCGCCGAAGAGTTCATCTCCATTTTCGATCAAAAAATCTCCGTTATTCCAATCCGTTACCGGTGCTGGGACCTTATTGTTTCCTGATTCCGGAGCGACATTTTCCGATGTTCCGGAAGCCGGTTGCGGGCCAGCCGTCCTGGAGAGTTCATTATCCTCGGCATAACCTGCAATTTCCGCCTTCTTCTCGAGCGACCTGAATCCGAAAAGAGATACAAGTCCTTTGAATTTTTCTCTGTTTACGCCATGCCACGGTGAGAGGTCACAGCATCCGAACTCGATCGAAGTGTTGAGCTGGACCAGAAATTTCGACATCTTGAGCTGCTCTCGGCTCTCCAGAAAGTTCTGTTTCATCGCAGGCTTCAGGGAGTCGACCGACTCGTATATCTTTTCGATGGAGCCGTAGTCGTTGAGAAGTTTCGCAGCCGTTTTTGGACCGACCTTTGGAACTCCCGGGATGTTGTCCGACGTATCGCCCGTAAGCGTCAGCAGATCCAGCATCTTCGACGGCTCGACACCGTACTTTTCGATGACAGCCGGAATATCGATGAACTTCTCCTTCATCGCATCGAACATCAGCGTCTTTTCGGTCACGAGCTGCATCAGATCCTTGTCCGACGAGATGATCGTGATGTCGAGCTCAGGGTGCGCACGTACAAATGAGGCGATCACGTCATCGGCCTCAAAGCCGTCCTTCGCGAAAACCGGAATATTGAGCGCCTCCAGGATCGTCTCTATCCTTGCGAACTGGGATTTCAGCTCAGGTTCGGGCGTTTTGCGGTTCGCCTTGTATTCGGGATAAGCCTCCTTTCTGAATGTTTCGGTCTTGCTGTCAAGCGCCGCGACAAAGGTGTAACCCGGAAATCTCGCGGCGACCTTGAAAAACATCGAAATAAAGCCGTAAAGCGCATTCACGGCCTCGCCGGACGGAGAAGTCATCGGCGGAATGGCATAATAAGCGCGAAAGATAAACGCGCTCACATCGATAATCGCAACCTTCTTTCTATTTTCCACGCAGCCTCCTATTCGTAACCCCGGTGATTTTAGCCCGCAGTTTGCCAATAGCAATTGATTTATATAAATTTATTGATAGCATTTGCGACTATTTTGCCGGTTCTTTGTTTAAAGGAGGAGAAATGCTTAAACAAAAATTCAAACTCGCACTGTTGCTGGCAGCAGCGCTATTTTTCGTGATTTCATGTGACAACTCCAGTAAAAACAGTGAGTTGACGTCTACCGACGAGCCTGTTGTACACAGCAGCCTCAAATCTCTCGTCGTCGGTGTCGCCGCAGGCTCCGGAAGCGAATTTTCCGAGCAGCGGGATTCCTTCACCGTTGACGAGCAGGTCGCGCTCCGCGGCTTCTGGAATCCTGAAGCCAGGAACTATCATGTCCTTTTCGAATGGATAAACCCCGAAAAGAAGGTCATCTACTCAAAGGATATGGAGATCGAAAAGAGCTGGACCCGTACATTCTCCTACTACCGCGGAAAGATGCCGATGAATGCCGGCGAATGGACGATCCGCATAAAGAGAGACGGCAAGGTCATCGGTACCACGACCTTCAATGTCGTCCGCAACCGCTCCGAGATCCCGTTTGTCGCCCAGATGGAGGCGTACAACACGGAAAAGGTCTCTCTTGAAGAGGGCAAGCTTATCACCGAAAAGGTCCGCTGCTTTGCAGAGGGCAGGTGCGACACCGACACGGTGATCTCGTCACTTCCGCAGAGCCTTGCCGAGAAGAAGGTCGGGCTTGCAGCATCCGTCTTCAGAAAGGCCGAAGTCACCGATCTCGTCTTCTCACCGGCAAACAAAATGTCCGACGCGCTGAGATCGCTCCTTGCGAAAATCAAGCCTGATCCGGAGCCGGCGGCAGTCGAGCTTTCGGTCCTCCACTCGCAGATCGAGATCAAATCGACGGAGGCCGTCGTCTCGATGAAGATGAAGGAAATGATGGGATTTTCACTTACGAGCGGCGATAAAAAGGCGACGATCCTTCCGACCCAGATCGCCCGCTACCAGATCGAAGACGGCGAGGGCGTCGTAAGGCAGCTTTCGGTCGATGCCGGACTTCCCGAACACGGCTGGAAAAACGCAAAGCTGACAGCTTTCAAAACGCAGGACTTCCTCTTCAGCGACAAGATGAAGGAGCCCAGGCAGCTCGCCTTCTCGAGGACTGTGGTTCCGATCGAAACCACGACAAGACAGGATCTCGTCAAAGCCGTCGACAACGCGATGAACTGGTACATGACGAACCAGATCAGCGAGGGCGAACAGAGCGGCAGATACATGTACACCTTCTTCGTCTCCAAGGACCTCGAACCGAACGACGACTGGGGGCTCCGCAACCTGAACGCCGTCTTCGTCATCGCCGAGATCGCAAAGGACAGGAAGGATAAAAAGCTCACCGAGAGCGTAAAGCGTGCGATCGAAGTCTTCAGATCGAAGCTTGTCGAAGGCCACGGCGGCAAATACCTCGACTGGCCCTACTTCCGCAAAGTCTCCAGCATCGCCGGGACAGCATTCCTGCTCGGCGCGATGGCTGAGATCAACGATCCGTCGTACAAGGACGACATGAAGAAGATGGCGGACGCGATCATCTCGCTCCAGGAGCCGAGCGGCAAGTTCAAAACCGATTTCTACAAGCCTCTGCGCGACGTCGACCAGCTCTACTACCCGGGCGAGACCATCCTCATGCTGATGCGCTACTACAAGATCTCGAAGTACGCTCCGGTCCTCGAATCGGCGAAGAAGGCCTTCCCCTTCTACCGCGAATACTGGAAGACGGCAGACGGCAACAAAGCGCCCTTCGTTCCGTGGCAGGTCCGCGCTTACCAGGAGGTCTACATGTACGACAAGAACCCGGATTACGCCAAGTTCGTATTCGACATGAGCGACTGGCTGCTCAAGAGATACCCGCCGCTCGGACCGGATGCTGTTCCCGGCAGACGCGGCGCACTCAACACGCAGTTCGCCTCGACAGGCGTTTACACCGAAGGTTTCGGACCGGCACTCGTTCTGGCGAGAGAGCTGAACGACAAGGCGCACGTCGAAGCCTACACGCATATGCTCCGAGGCGCGCTCCCCTACCTGCTCGGACTGCAGTTCAAGGAGGAGGACATGTACCGCATCAAACGTCCGGCAAAGGTCCTCGGCGCGCTTGCGACAAGGCCTGACAACGACGAGCTGAGACTCGACGCGACCTACCACGCGATCTCCGGCATCCACTACTCGACAAAGATATTCACCGATGAGCAGTGGAACGCCGTCGAATGGAAATAGAATAAAATCATGGACTTAAATCTAATATACGAAGACAACCACATTCTTGTTGTCGTAAAACCCCGCGGTGTGATGGTCCAGAAGGATTCCACAGGCGCGAACGACTTCCAGTCGCAGCTCAAGGAGTTCCTGAAACGGAAATACAACAAACCAGGGGAGGCTTTCCTCGGCATCGTCCACCGTCTCGACCAGCCGGTAGGCGGCGTTATGGTCTTTGCAAAGACCTCGAAGGCGGCATCCAGGCTCTCCGAACAGATCCGCCAGCACGAGTGGAAAAAGGAGTACCTCGCGATCGTCGACGGCGCTCCCGGACAGAAGATCGGCGTATTTGAGGATTATCTGGTCAAGGACACCGGATCGAACCGTGTCTTCGTCTCGAAAAGGGGCGACCCGAGGGCGAAGGCAGCAAAGCTCTGCTACGAAGTCCTCAAAAAAGCACGGAACGGCCGCTCGCTGCTGAAAATCTTCCTGGAGACCGGCAGGTCACACCAGATCAGGGTCCAGCTCGCATCGAGAAACATGCCGATAGTCAACGACCACAAGTACAGCAGGAACGTGAAATTCGGTGCAGATATCGCGCTCTGGGCATTCGCCGTAGAGATAATCCACCCGGTCACAAAGGAAAAAATGCGTTTTGAAGAGCCGATGCCGGCAGATATGGAAGAGCTTCTTTTCTAGTCGATCACAAGCGTAAGATTGATATCCCTCGATCCCGCCGAGTGAGTGAGAGCCCCGACAGAGATAAAATCGGCGTTCAGCTTTGAAAGTCTGTTTATCTTTTCCAGCGTGACGCCGCCCGAAATTTCAGTGATAGCGGAATCACCTATGATCTCAATAGCTTCCGCCATCATCTTTTCATCCATGTTGTCAAGCATGATGACATCCGCACCCGCCTTCAGCGCCTCGCGGACCTCGTCAAGGTTCGTCGTCTCGACCTCGATCCTCATCAGGTGATGGACTCCCCTGCGGACAGCCTCGACCGCTTTGGTGATCGAACCTGCCATAACGATGTGGTTGTCCTTGATCATGATCCCGTCGTCAAGCCCGAAGCGGTGATTGCTCGCGCCGCCGACCCTGACAGCGTACTTTTCAACAGTCCTGAGCCCGGGAGTAGTTTTCCGGGTATCAACGATCCTCGTCTTTGACGAAGCGTCGACTTCCGCGACGTAACTCCTTGAAAGCGTTGAAATACCGCTCATTCTCTGCAAAAAGTTGAGAGCCGTCCTCTCTCCCTTGAGGATCGAATCAGCTCTTCCGGAGACCTCCATTATCGGCGTTCCCTTTTTTATAAATTCGCCGTCACGGACCAAAATTTTGGATTCAAGCGTCTCGTCGATCATAAAAAAGACATAAGCCGCCAGATCGACTCCGCACAAGCAGAGATCCTGCTTTGCCTTGATCACCGCACTCCCCTGGCGTCTGCCGTCGTAAACGAAATCGGTCGTCATGTCGCCGCGCCCGATATCCTCGCGCAGGACATGTCTCAAAAATTCATCGGTAATGTATCCCGGACACTTCATCAGCACCTCCTAACAGCTCTGAAGTTTACTTTTCCTGACGAGCTCGCCCCTTTCGGGTTCAGGTTTTCCGAAGAAGTATGAGCCCATGACCAGAATATCGGCACCGGCTGAAACTACTGCCGCAAGCGTCTTGTCGTTCACTCCGCCGTCGACGGAAATTTCGTAGCCGAAGCCGTATTTTTTGCGTATATCGCTGATTTTACGGATCTTTTCTGTCGAGCTTTCAATATATTTCTGACCGCCGAAACCGGGATTTACGCTCATGACGAGCACCAGATCACAGAGATCGCCGACATAGGGCAGAAAATCGGCCGGCGTGTGCGGGTTCAGCGCGACTCCGGCTTTTACGCCCAGATCCTTAAGAAACTGGAGACTCCTGTGCAGATGCCGCTCCGTCTCGGCGTGAAGCGTGATCATCTCGCAGCCCGCCTCGGCGAAAAGAGGCGCGTACCGGATCGGATCATCGACCATCAGATGGGCATCGAACGGAAGCTTCGTCAGCGGCCGGATCTGCCTGACGATCATCGGGCCGAATGTGATGTTCGGCACAAAATTCCCGTCCATGATATCGAGATGGACAAGATCGGCGCCGCTTGTTTCGATCGACTTTACTTCGCCGGCAAGCTTCAGAAAGTCTGCCGAAAGGATTGAAGGAGCTATCTTTATCATTTTTCTTATTCCGTTTCAGAGTCCGTGTCAGGCTCCTGCTCGGGTTCAGTGTCCGGCAGAGCCTCCTGGTCGTCGGAATCAGGTTGAGCCTCTGTATCGGGCTCTGTCTCAGGTGCGTCTCCCGGATCATACTTGACGCAGCGGACGAAGGATTCGTCACTCTTATCCCTCATTTTCACATTGGCTTCGCTGAAATTTACGCTCCATGCGAAGTCAGGGTCGCCGTCGACATCGGATGAAGACCAGAGCCAGACGCTCTCATCGCCGAGGATACTGTAATAGACCTCGTCGTTCTCTTTTTCCCCGCAGGTACAACTGTCGTTCCTGTCGCCGCTCGAGAGATGATCCGGAGCGGAAACACCGCACTCTCCGCCAGCCATGGAGCCGGGGCAGTCATGGATGAGCGTCCTTAGCTCGTTTATGTCCGGAAGCCTCCACTTCCACTCTTCAAAACCCTTTTCCGAAAGATTCGCGCAGAACTCCTCGGCTTCGCTCCATTTCTTCAGCTCGCCGGATATCGAAGACCATACGGTCCCGGTCGACCAGTCGTCCGACCAGTTTGTGCACGGTGCTCCGCTCGTCGGGCTGCACTGCAGCTTTCCTTCCAGCTCAAGAGCGATGAAGGTGTAAGCCGTGAAGTGGCCTGTAGTCATGTGCATCTCCGTTCCGGAAGCTGCGTTTGTCATCTGCATACCGTCGTCTGTCAGCATGATCGGATCGCCTCCGGCGCTGAGCATTATCGGGTCGCCTCCGGCAGCTGGAGTCGCATACAGTTCGCCTTTGTCGTTCAGCATGATCGGATCGCCTCCGGCAGTCATCATTATAGGATCGCCGCCAGCATCTCTTTTCATCGCTACACCCTTTTCGCTATAGCTCCACGCGCCTTTCGCCTCGCTGTAAACAGCAGCCGTTATGATCTTGTTCGCAATTTTCTCCTGGTTTTTCATAGTGATGACGACAGGTTTCTTAAAAACCGTGCCGCTCGGTTCAAACTCGACGATCTTGCTGATCACGTGTTTGCCTTCAGTCCCCTTGTAACCCTTGGCGTCAACGATCGTCATCGTGATCTCCACATCCGAATCAAGAGCGCCGCCCGGGATATCTATCGACACGGAATTGTCGGAACTCGTGATGGTCCCGCCGTTTTTGGCTGAAATTTCCTTGACGACCTGTTTTGGGCCGCTGTCGCTTCCGCCGCCGCATGAAACCGCCATGCAGACAAAAAGAAGAAGACAAATCAAACTAGAAACGCGTTTCATAATGACCTCCTTAAAGGAATTGTTTCGCGATATTTTTGGTATTTAATGTTTTTTTTCAATAAAAAATGGGGGCTGGATCATCTCCGCTATTTTGTCCTCCGCATTCTGCAAATATAAAAAATATCTCTGTTTTCAGTAGCTTCACGAACAGTGTAATAACTCTTTTCCACTTCGAAGTTTTTGTGACCGGCGATGAAGCGGTCGATCTGGTCTATGCTCTCCTCTTTGGTGAAGGTGCAGACCGAAAAGACCAGTATCCCTCCTATTTTCACATACTTGCAGGCATTGTTCAAAATCTTTTCCGAAATCGAGGCCATCTTTGCCGAGTCCTTGTTGTTCTTCAGCCACTTGATCTCAGGGTGTCTGCGGATCGTCCCGAGAGCGCTGCACGGCGCATCCAGAAGGACCCTGTCGAACCTCTCCTGCCAGTCGGGGTTGAAGGAGGCTCCGTCCTGCAGCTTCACGTCAATGTTCCGCCTTCCGTTCCTTACGATCGCCTCAGTCAGCATCGTAAGCCTGTTCGCGTTGACATCGGCGGCGGTAACGCGCCCGGAATCGCCGGTCAGATACGAGGCGAAGAGCGTCTTCCCGCCGGGAGCCGAACAGAGATCGAGGATCCTGTCGCCCGGTTCGATGCCGAGCTCGCAGACAGCCAGCTGCGAAGATTCATCCTGGATCGAGACGTTTTTGAACTCGCTGATTATCGAAAAATTCGCCGCCTTGTGGGTATAGACAGCGTATCTGCACTCCTTTGCCGGTTCGGCTTCGATCCCGCGTTCCCGCAGGCTTTCGATGACCTTTTCGCGTTCGCTCTCGTCGCCGTCGACACGCAGCGTGATACCGAGCGGACGGTTCACGATCTGAAGCAGGGTCTCGATATCGTCGCCGAAGCGTTCCGCCTGCCTTTTGAGCCTGACAAAGAGCCATGCCGGGATCGAATAGTAGGTCTGGAGAAACGCCTCGGAGTTGCCGCCGAAGTATTTTTCCATATTTTCACGGGTCGGGCCCTGCCGCAGGATCTCGCGCAGGATGTAGTTCACAAAACCCGCCGTCCTCTCGTTCCCGCACCTCTTCGCAAGCTCGGCAGCCTCGAAAACTATAGTCGCCGGCTCCCGGTTGGACATAAAAATGATCTGGTAGAGCGAAACACGTATCAGGTCGAGCAGGTTGTCGTTGATGCGCTTGAGCGGCTTTTTGAAGACTCCGGAGATCCAGAAATCCAGGTGAGTCAGATTCCGGATCGTACCGTAGACGAGCTCGGTGATGAATCTTCGTTTAGGATAATCGAAGGGCGAAATCAGATCCGCCAGAAGTTCGTTGAGGAATAGCGACTGGTCGAGCACGACTCGGATAAGCGAGCTTGCAACCAGCCTCGGATCGCTGTTTTTTTTCCCGGTCATCGAAAACTCCACAAAAGTTTTTATGTATATAGCACGCTTTCGGAATTTGTAAAAAAGAGTTTGCATTAAATCCGAAATGAGGTATAGCAAATCCCCGGATGTCATCATCCAACTTTTTTTTCTTAAAAAAATGGAGATATTCATGGCAAACCGGATCGGCTTCGACAACGAAAAGTACCTTAACGAACAATCAGCGGCGATCCTAGAACGGGTCAAGCTTTTCAACAACAAGCTCTACCTCGAGTTCGGCGGAAAGATCGTCTGCGACTACCATGCGGCCAGGGTCCTGCCCGGCTTCGACCCGAACGTAAAGCTGACACTTCTGCAGAGGATCAAGGATGACGCAGAGATCATAATGTGCATCTACGCAGGCGACATCGAAAAGAAGAAGATCCGTGCGGACTTCGGGATCTCTTACGACTTCGACGTCATGCGCACGATCGACTGCTTCACCGACCTCGGGATAGTCGTCAGGGCCGTCGTGATCACCCGTTTCGAGGGACAGCCGGCGGCGATCGCCTTCAAAAACAAGCTTGAAAGACGCGGGATCAAGGTCTACACCCACTCCTTCACTAAGGGTTATCCGACCAACATCGACCTTGTCGTAAGCTCCGAAGGCTACGGTAAAAACAGCTACATCGAAACCGAAAAGCCGATAGTTGTCGTCACGGGTCCCGGTCCTGGAAGCGGCAAGCTCGCGACCTGTCTGAGCCAGCTTTACCACGAGAACCAGCGCGGCGTGAATGCGGGATATGCGAAGTTCGAGACCTTCCCGATCTGGAACCTGCCTCTGAAGCACCTTGTCAACGTTGCGTACGAAGCGGCTACCTGCGAGCTGAAGGATGTCAACATGATCGACCACTACCACATGGAGGCATACGGAGAGGCGACGGTCAACTACAACCGCGACCTTGACGCCTTCCCGCTGGTCAAGCGCATCATCGAAAAGATCACCGGCAAGCCCTCGATCTACAAATCGCCGACCGACATGGGCGTAAACCGCGCCGGCTTCGGGATCATAGACAACGCAGTCGTTGAAGAGGCTGCGAAACAGGAGATCATCCGCAGGTACTACAAATATGCCTGCGAATACGCAATGGGCCTCACAGACCGTGAAACCGCGGAACGTGCCGAGAGGATCATGAACGAAATCGGCGCGAAACCCTCTGACAGGAACGTCGTCGAGCTTGCAAAAAAGGCGGCTTTCGACGCAAAGCTGAACAACAAGGGAGTCGACGGGATAATCTGCGGCGCGGCGATCGAGCTTCCCGACGGGGAGACCATCATGGCGAGCAATTCAGAGCTGCTCCACACGGCGTCCGCCCTGGTGCTCAAGGCGGCAAAAACACTTGCAAAAATTCCCAAAGAGATCCCGCTTATCCAGCGGAACATCATTGAATCGGTAGGATACCTTAAAAAGAATATTCTCGGCGGGACGAGCGAAAGCCTCGACCTCGAAGAGACTCTGATAGCACTCTCGATCAGCGCGATCACCAACCCGACAGCTGCCTTCGCGCTGGAAAAGCTCAACATGCTCAACGGGGCTGACGTCCACATGACGCTGATGCCGACTCCGGGAGATGCTGCCGGATTCAGAAAGCTCGGGATAAACGTAACGACCGAACCTAAATTCGCCTCAAAGCATCTATTTGACGACTGATTCCGTCATGATTTTTATCGCAGTCATCGCCTCGAGCTGGGCGACGATCGCGACCTTCGGCGCAATGAATCCCTCACTTGCATCGCTCTTCCCGTCTCCGCAAAGGTATATGTTTCCGATTTTGCGGACTTTGATATCCTCGAAACTGCCTATTCCGGCGACTCCGCTTCCGCAGACGACAGGTTTTCCGGGACAGAGCTCGCTCCACCTGTCGATCAGCCAGAGCTTTGCCTCGGCACTGTCAAAAGCCTCGATCAGGATATCGGCGCCCTCAAAAAAACGCCCGACATTCGAATCGACGAGCTTTTCGTCAAATACCTCGAGCCCGACCTCGGGGTTGATCCGTCTCAAAATCGCGGCAAGAGAGGGGGACTTCGGCTTGTCGACGTCATTCAGGAAAAAGTGCTGACGGTTCAGGTTGCACTCCTCGACATTGTCGAAATCGGCCAGTTTGAGCCTTGTTGCACCTGTCCTTACGAGCGAAACCGCGATATTCGAACCGAGTCCGCCGCAGCCCGCAACGGCAATACAGAATTTTTGAAGCTGCTCAGCTACGCCCTTGACATTTCTTGATAAATCCATTCCCTCACCTCCCCGGCAAATTTTTATAACTGCAAAATCTTCAAGCCCGAACTCAAAAACTTGAATAGCCCCTTTAATTACTATATAGTTACCATTTTTTCAACTCTACGTTTATTTTTACCGGAGGAGAAAATGAGCTTGGACAGAGGTCAGCTAGGAATCATCGCATGTAATTCAGGAAAGCCGTTTGTCGGCAAAATGGTCGAGTATCTTCAGCAGAAATTCGTAAATTTCAGGTACATCAAGACGACTGAGACCCACTTCGCAAACGGAGAGATCAAAACGTCGATCGACGAACCGATCCGCGGAATGGACATCTACATCGTCCAGCTGATGGACGATCCTTTGAGCGACTACTCTGTAAACGACAACCTGATGGCTCTGGCGACAGCCGTAAACGCTGCCTACAACAGCGACGCAAGCACGATCACCGCAGTTATCCCGCAGTTCCCGAACGCACGTCAGGAGCGCAGGAAGGGGCGTGAAAGCGTAACGGCTTCGATGGTTGCTTCTTTCATCGAGGCAAGCGGAGCCTCCCGCGTCCTCACGATCGATATCCACGCAGAGGCGATCGCCGGCTTCTTCCATCACGCAAGGCTTGACAACCTGCACGCCTCGCACCAGCTGATGAAGTCAATGCGCAAGAGGAACCTCATCACCGAGCAGACTGTCGTTGTCGCGCCCGATGTAGGCTCTGCAGAGACCGCAAGATACTATTCCCGCGAACTCGGGACCGATATGGCGATGATCGTCAAGGAGCGTGACTACTCAAAAGCTTCGGTCGTTATCGACGCCAAGCTTGTCGGAGACGTCAAAGGGCGCAACGTCGTCATCGTCGACGACATGATCGCGACCGGCGGCACTCTTATCGCGGCCTGCCAGACACTGAAGGATTTCGGCGCGGAAAACATCGACGTATTCTGCACGTTCCCCTTCTTCAACGGCAGTGCCATCGAAAAGCTCGACGAGGCTTGCAAGTCGGGAGCTATCCGCAGCGTGACGGGCACGAACGCGGTCTGGCGCGGCACAGAGTTTGCAGCAGAGCATCCGTGGTATCACGAAGTTGATGTCGCAAGGCTCTTCGGAAAGGTTATTTTGACGATCAACCATATGGAATCTATAGCAAATATGCTTGAAAACTGACATTAATTCTAATTGGAGGGAAAAATGCGTCGTTTTGTAATTTTTTGCTTTATTTTCGTTTCCTTCTTCTGCTTGATGGCGGAAGAGGCCGCTCCGGCTGCAGATGCGAACGCCGAAGCAGCGAACTCGACCGAGGCGGCACCGGCTGAACCGCACCACTTCATCTACTTCAAGCCGAAACTTTCGGTCAGCTTCCTCAACAACCACTCCGTTTCCGGCAAAACGGACGGTATCTATTTCCAGACGGATCTGGACATCGTCTTCAACTACAAGTACGTCATGAACATCCACGAATTCCTCGGCGACCTCAACCTCAAAGAGGGTCTCAGCTACACTCCGATGTTCAGCGGCCTCGTTATCGCATCCGATCTTTTCAAGGTCGATGCACGTTATAACGCAATGTTCCACAAGTATGTAGGTTTCTACGCAAAGGCTGGTCTCGAGACCCACTTCTTCCCGGGATATGACTACCGTTCAGACGAAACGGCATACACCGT
Source organism: bacterium UBP6_UBA1209 (assembly GCA_002309575.1). Taxonomy (GTDB): domain Bacteria; phylum UBP6; class UBA1177; order UBA1177; family UBA1177; genus UBA1177. Next base: position 38,384 of record DBXP01000013.1, read on the forward strand.
TGCAGGGACCAAGAAATCAGGGACCACCAAGAAGTTCAAACTCACTCCTTCCGGGCTTCCTCTTTACCTTACACAGGGCGCAGGTATCTTCACACGTCCGCTCGACAAAGAGTATGCAAACCTTGAAATCGCACTCGGTCTTGCAGCCAGAGAAGTTGTAGTCGGCGACTCTCTCGTTGTTGACGACGACGGCGGCACCGACGAGCGCGAAGTTTCCGAGCTTACCAACATTTACGATGCCGGCGGCGAGCTTACCGTTACCTTCAAAGGCATGGCTGAGCAGAACAAAATCGCCTACGAGCTCATGGTCAGAGCCATGATGCCCTTCTACAGCAAGGACAGGGCGGAAAGAGACCTCACATGGGGTGACCTTTTCCAGCTTGAAGCAAAGGCAAGAGTTGATTTCAACGTCAACAAATACCTCGCTTTCTACTACGAGTTCAACCTGAAGAGAGACTTCCAGATCATCAAAAAGTGGCAGATGACCAACGGCCTCTACCTCTCGCTCTACTACGAACTCGACAAAAAAATGTAATAGATCCGCTATCTTAGTTTAATCTTTCAAAATTTTTCTTTAGCTTTACAATTCACCGGTATATTCGTTTGGAGGTCAAATGAAACTCATCGGTGCACATGTATCCGCCTCGGGAGGCCTTGAAAACGCCCCGCTCAACGCAAAAAATATCGGCGCGAACGCCTTCGCCCTCTTTACCAAAAATCAAAGGCAGTGGTTTTCGCCTGCGCTCGGAGATGCGGCGGTAAAAGCCTTCATGGAGGCCTGCGTAAAGTACGGTTTTACGGCAGATTCGATCCTGCCGCACGACAGCTACCTTATAAATCTCGGACATCCCGCCTCTGATGGGCTTGAAAAATCACGCACTTCATTCAACGAAGAGATGAAGCGCTGCGAGCTTTTAGGCCTCGACAGACTGAACTTCCATCCGGGAAGCCACCTGAAGGAGATTTCCGAAAGCGATTCCCTTGCCCGCGTCGCCGAATCGATAAACATCGCGCTCGAGAGGACTCACGGAGTCACTGCAGTCATCGAAAACACTGCCGGCCAGGGGTCGAATTTAGGCTACAAATTCGAGCATCTTGCCGGAATCATTGACAAAGTCGAAGACAAATCGAGAGTCGGAGTCTGCATCGACACATGCCATGCCTTTGCCGCCGGCTACGACCTCAAAACCGCGGCTGACTGTGAAAAGACATTTGCGGAATTTGACCGGATAGTCGGGTTCAGGTATCTGAAGGGGATGCACCTCAACGACGCAAAGAAGGATGTCGGAAGCCATGTCGACAGACACGAATCTATCGGGCTCGGCATGATAGGCATCGAATGCTTCAAGTGGCTGATTTCTCAGGATTTTACAGACAACATTCCCCTAATTCTCGAAACACCGGACGAAGAGAAATGGGCTGAAGAGATCGCCATGCTCCGGAGCTTCGAAGCAAAACAGGAGGCAAAATGAGAGTTCTTGTTTCCATCCTTTCAAGGCAGACGGTCGTCCAGGCTTCACTCATTCAGGAGGCTCAGCCGGACTTCATAATCTTTGTCTCCACGAAGCTGGCGCGGGACAACCGCTGGGAAAAAAATCTGCCTCTTTTGACGCAGCTGAGCGACAGAAAAGTCCCGTATGTCAACATAAAGGTCAGGAAGGGCTCCTCTCTGAGCGATATCATCAACCTGATAAAGACAGAGATAAAAGCCAAATTCGCCGAAACGCCGTTTGACGAGGTCTACTTCGACGCCTCCAGCGGAAAGGGCATCCACAGGATCATTTTATCCTGGTATCTGAAACACTTCACGACAAAGCGCAGCCTTCGTTTTTTTGTCGTTTATTTCGACCTCGACACGCGGAAGATCAACAAAATCGAGATCGCCGAAAAGTCTTTCCGCGAGCACAAAACTTCGGTTTCGATCGACTGGCACCTGAAGGAGAGGCTGACGCTCTACGGCGCAGAGCTTACAGACTACCTTCCGATCCTGGACGAGCAGAACAACTACTTCGCAGAGTCGGAAGAACAGTTCGACGAGCTCTACACAACATTGTGTAACTCAATGAATTTACGCGCTTTTTTCTCATCGTACGACAGTATCAGAAGCACACTTGAGCTGAAGCGCGAATACAGGAACTTCATGGCCGAAAGCTTCCGGACGGAACAGATAGACAAGTTCGTCCAGCGGATCTTCGGCGTCATGCCGCACCTTCGTCCCGAAATAAACGAGGCGAAAAACAGGATCAGAGCCGCCGTCGAGGGTTTCTTCGAGAGGATGATACACGACAGCGAGCTCTCCCAGCCGTCAAAAAGCGCCGACCACAAGGAGGCCGAAGATAGATTCCGCAAGGAGTACTTTTCCGAAATACTGAGCCTCGTAAAGAGCGAGATCCACCCCCACACCGGAGATATCGACAAATCCGGACTCGACAGCGACATACGGCACTTCATGGAGGTCCTGTTCGATAAAATTTCAAGCAAAATCAACGATATATCAGACTCAAGAAGCGTCGAGATAGACACCGTCACCTTCAACCGTTTCAAGCAGAAATACATATACGACATCGAACGCGAGAGCACGCGGGACATGCGTTCGCTCATCTCGATAATATTTGAAAAGATCGTGAGCTACGCCGTCTACGCAGCGCTAAAAGAGCACCCTCAGCTCAGAGAGTCGATAGCCTCGGTCTACCAGAACGTCAAGCTTTCCGGAAAATCGACCACCGTCATCGAAATCGACACTCTTGTCGTCTTCAAGAACGGCTATCTGCACATTTTTGAGGCGAAAAGCTCCCACGTTTCAAACAAGGATCTCAATTCCAGACTTCTCGTCATAAAGAACTATCTCGGCGAAAGCGTCGGCATGGATATCGTCTTCCCATTCACTGCAAACGACATCCAGCTCTTCTCCGAAAGAAACGAGCCTTTCAAAAGAAAATTCAAGAGCAAAGGCCTCGCCTCCGCCGCCGGCTGGGGAACATTTTTCAACACGACCGACAAAAAGATCACCCCCGTCGACAAAATCGCCGAACGTCTGCTGGAGCTCTCGGTAGCCTACAATTAATTTAATATTGCTAATTAAATTTTTTGTGCTACACTCACGCGCTTAAATTTTTATGACTTAAAATTGGAGGTCGCTTTGACTGTCAACACATTGATTTCGCTAGGAAATTTGATGGTAACACAAGAAGCGCCCCAGCAAGGGGGCTTCATGGGCATACTCAATATGCTCTTACCGTTCATCCTGATTTTCGGTATTTTTTACTTTCTTGTCGTCCTTCCGCAGAAAAAACAGCAGAAAAAACATGCGGAAATGCTCAGCAAACTCTCGAAGGGCGACAATGTTCTCATGAACTGCGGCATCTACGGACGTGTTGCCGAAGTACTCGAGAACGATTTCAAACTTGAAATCTGTCAGAATCCGCGAGTTGTTATAACTGTTCAGAAGGGAGTTGTTGCAGGCGTTGTCACAAAGGGCGCTCCCGAGGAAAAAAATTAATAAAGGAGATTAGTTACGATGGAAAGAAACTGGCTTGCAAGAGCTATTTTTATTGTGGCAATCATTGCGGTTGCTGTGATCATGCTTCTTCCGACCTTCGGCGACCCGGAAAAAAATCCGTGGCTGTCAAAGATCAACGACGGGATCAACCTAGGTCTTGACCTTAAAGGCGGAATCCACTTCGTTCTCAGTGTTGACACGGACAAGGCAGTCCAGGACAGACTTGACCGCCGCACAGACGAAATCAGAATGAGACTTGACGAGCTCAAACTCGGCTACGAAACCGTTTCGGTCAGACCTGAATCCAACTCGATCGCCGTCGTACTCAAGGACGGCGCCGACAAGGAGCTCTTCAGAGATAAAGTCATCGACTACTTCAACGACTTGAGAAGGACCTCGACAAACGGCAATGAAAGCATACTCACGATGAGGGACGAATACGTTCAGGACACCAAGTCCGGCGCAGTCGACCAGACTCTTGAAACACTTCGTTCAAGAATCGACGAGCTCGGTCTGAAGGAGCCGATCGTTGCGAAGCAGGGCGAAAACTCGATCCTCATCCAGCTCCCAGGCTACAAGGATGTAGAGAGAGCGCGCAGCATCATCGGCCAGACAGCACAGCTCGAGTTCAAAATCGTCGCAGAGGACCTCGATCCGCTCGGCAGCTATCAGGGTGAAGTCCCGGCCGGGATCACACTCATGGTCGGAAGCGGCACAAACGCTGAAGGCGCGGCTCTCACCTACAGATACGCTGTCAGCAAAGACCGCAACGCACTGCGCGAATTCCTTGCAGACAAAGCTCCGGAAGGGACACATTTCCTCCTTGAAGAGGAGGTCCTCCCGAGCGGCGAAAAGGAGTACAAGTCATATCTGCTTTACCACAAGGCTTACGTCACAGGCGACATGCTCACGGACGCAAGAGTCTCGATCGACCAGCAGAAGAACAGACCTTACGTCAGCATGACCTTCGATAAGATCGGTGCCGAGCTTTTTGCAAACGTCACCGGTCAGTTCGTCAAAAGAAAAATGGCCATCGTCCTTGACGACAAGGTCAACAGCGCTCCGGTCATCCAGTCGAGGATCGAAGGCGGAAGCGCAATGATCACCCTCAATTCGTCGGGCGACTACAACTCGACCTTCCAGGAGGCGAAGGACCTCGCGCTCGTTCTGAGAGCCGGTTCGCTCCCTGCTCCCGTAACATTCGAAGAAAACAGGACCGTCGGTCCGAGCCTTGGTCAGGACTCTATCGAAAAGGGTAAGATCTCGGTCAGCATCGGCTTCGGGATCGTCGTTGTCTTCATGCTCGCATACTACGGCATTGCAGGACTGATCGCGGACATCGCGCTTTTCCTCAACCTGCTCTTCATCATGGGAGCTCTGGCAATGTTCGGCGCAACGCTCACCTTCCCCGGCATTGCAGGTATGCTTCTGACCGTCGGTATGGCCGTTGACGGCAATGTTATTATTTTTGAAAGGATCAAGGAGGAGCTCCGTGCAGGCAAAGGTCTTGAAACTGCGATCGAAAACGGCTTCGACAAGGCTTGGTCGGCGATTTTCGACGCCAACCTGACAACTGCCATCACCTCCTTCGTTCTTTGGGAATTCGGTACAGGCGCAGTAAAGGGCTTCGCGATCACGCTCCTCATCGGTATCATCTCTTCGATGTTTACGGCGATTTTCGTTTCAAGAGTCCTTTTCAACTACCTTAACAAGGCTCACTGCCCGCTTTTTTCCCGCATCGTCAAAAGTAAATAAAGGAGTTAATCATGAGTATAGATAGAAAGATTGATTTTATCGGTAAGTCAAAGACATTACTGATAGTTTCAGCCGTTTTAGTAGGTCTGAGCATCATCCTCTGCTTTGTTTTGGGCTTCAACTTCGGGATCGACTTCACAGGCGGAACCGAAATGCAGATCAGAGCGGAAGGCGTCTCTATAGACACCATGAGAGAGATCCTCAAACCCTACAACACGACCGACATCCAGCAGTTTGAAGGCAAATCGAACGAATATCTCGTCCGCTTCAAAAACATCTCGACAACAGATGACGCGACGATCAACAGCTTCATCAGCGCTGTCGGCGCAAAATTCTCGGATGCGAAGATCCTCAAGACCCACTTCGACTCGCAGGTCGGCGACCGCATCGAGATCTGGTTCGACAAGGATATCGATACAGAGGCTCTGACCGAGCTTGCAAAGACCGGCAACGTTCCGATCCTTGACAAGGATTTCCTGAAATACAACAAAGTCGGCGACCGCAGCATCTACAGACTTATGCTCAAGGGTCTGACCTATGAGATCGTCAACGTGATCAACCAGGCCAACCCCAGCAGCGAAGCCGATCTCGTAAGAGTCGAGCTCGTAGGTCCGAAGGTCGGTGAAAAGCTCAGATTCACTGCGATCCAGGCAGTCCTCTACTCGCTGATCGCTATCCTTATTTATATTGCATTCAGGTTCAACTTCCAGTTTGCGCCCGGCGCAGTCATCGCGCTCTTCCACGATGTCATGATCGCGCTCGGGATCTGGGCAGTCTTCAGGATCCCGTTCGACCTCACGATCGTCGCGGCACTTCTGACGATCGTCGGTTACTCGATCAACGATACCATCGTCATTTACGACAGGATCAGAGAAAATTTAAATAATCAAAATGCAGGCCGTGACCTTGCTGAAAAGATGAACACAAGCCTCAACGAGACGCTCTCGAGAACGCTGCTCACCTCGGCGACGACGCTTCTTTCGACTTTGGCGCTTCTTGTCTTCGGAGGCGAGATCATCCGCGGATTCGCTTTGATGATGAGCATCGGCGTTATCGTCGGTTCCTATTCGTCGCTTTTCGTCGCTGCACCGCTCACACTGCTTTTTGAGCATATGAAAAATCGCGGGAATGCAGCTTAATGAAGGGTGAATGGAGCTTTTTAGACGCAGATCCTTACAAGGTCGAAGAGCTGTGTAAAACGCTTGGGATATCCAAGACAGTCGCCACAGTCCTGGTCAACCGGAAAATCGACACGGTCGAATCTGCAAGCCTCTTTCTGCAGGCAAAACTGAAAAGCCTCCCCGACCCTTTTCTGCTCAAAGATGCCGACAAGGCTGCACAGATCGTTATCGATCACATCAAAAACAGAAAAAAGATCGTAATTTACGGCGACTACGACGTTGACGGGATCACATCGACCCTGCTGATGTTCCAGTTCCTGACACACCTCGGAGCCAAGGTGGACCGCTACATCCCGCACCGTCTCGAAGACGGCTACGGGCTCAACACATACACTCTCGAGGAGATCGCCACAAACGGCGGAGATCTGGTCATCACCGTTGACTGCGGCATCACAAGCATCGACGAGATCGCCTACGCCGCGAACCTCGGACTGAAGACCATCATCATCGACCATCACCATGTCGGCACAGAGGTTCCGCCTGCCGTTGCGATCGTCAACCCGCACCGCGAAGACTGCGATTACCCGTTCAAGGATATGGCTGCCGTAGGTGTCGTCTTCACCTTCCTGATGGTCATGAAAAAGCTTGTCGAGCGTGACGGCTTCTTCACCGGCGAGCTTCCGAATCTTGTCGAATATCTGGATATCGTGGCGATGGGAACAGTCGCGGATCTGGTCCCGCTGCTTGAATCAAACAGGATCTTCGTCAAGCACGGGCTCACCCAGATGCGCAAAAACCAGCGTCCAGGGTTGCAGGCTCTCGCAAATGTCTGCGGAGTCAAATCGCTGAAGGATATCACGCCTACGACCATCAGCTACAAGATGGCGCCGCGCCTCAACGCTGCTGGAAGGATCGGCAATGCGATCAAGGGGCTGGAGCTTATCGAAAGCACCAATTCCGTTCAGGCTCAGCAGCTCGCTGAGGAGCTCAATCTGACCAACGAATACCGTCAGCAGGTCGAAGCGGAAATTTTTGAACAGGCTCTGGAACAGGTCAAAAGCAGCAACATCCTCGAGACCAAAAATTCGATCATCCTGCATTCGGAAAAGTGGCATCCCGGTGTCATCGGCATCGTCGCATCGAGGCTGGTCGAGCGGTTTTACAAGCCGACGATCATGATCTCGGTCGAAGACGGAGTCGGCCGCGGCAGCGCGAGAAGCATCCCCGAGGTCCACGTCTACAAAATCCTGGAGCAGCTCAGCAGCTACCTAGTCCAGTTCGGCGGTCACAAGTATGCAGCCGGTCTCACGATACTCGAACAGAACATCGAACCGTTCATGAAGGAGTTCGACAAGATCGTCGCGGAGCAGCTCAATGAAGGCGTCCAGAGCAAGTCGACCGAAATAGACGCTGTTCTTCCGCTTAAAGATCTCGCTCCCGATCTGGTAGTCGCGCTTTCGAAACTCGAACCTTTCGGAATGAGCAACAACGAACCGAACTTCATCGCGAGAGATGTCCGGATCATGAAGCAGACGATCATCAACCGGGCGCACCTCCACTGGAAGCTGCGCGCCAAGGATTCGCCGATGATTTTCAACGCGATCGGCTTCGGACTGCTGAACCACAGTGACCGACCGAAAATCGGCGACCTCGTTGATATAATCTACTTCCCGAAGATCAGCACATACGGCGGCAACATAACCCTGCAGCTCTACGTCAAGGATTTCATGCCGTCTGGTCAAGACCGTTAGAATTTTTCAGGAAATTATTTTTTACTATCCATGCATTCAAAGAAGGTGCGGACGATTTTAAGTGCGCTTTCGATATCTCTCGGAGACCTCTCCTTTATAAGCGATGTCCACTCCCGGAGCATGAGATTATCTTCTTCTGATCTTTTGCCGCTTACAAGGTAGTCAACCGAAACATGAAATTCGTTCGCCAAAGTTGAGATTATATCCATCCCTGGGCTTCGTTTGTCGGCTTCTATCAGTGCGATATAGCTTTCGCTGATATTTACCCGGCACGCGAGATCAAGCTGCGTTATTCCAGCTTTACGCCTTAATTCTCTCACTCGTTTGCCAAGTGTTGAGCCGCTCATAGTTAAACTACCTCCTTTTTTTGAATATAGCACATACAGAAAAATATTTTTTACTATTGGTAAAGAAAATATTGACAACTAGCAAAGACGATGCTTTACTGCCACAGTTAAACAAAAGTTTTTTTGTTAATGGAGGTTACAATGAAAAAATTATTAATTTTAACAGTTGTTTTAATGGCAATGTTTTTGATGATTTCCTGCGGCGGTAGCGACGGTGACGGTGGAGACAGTGGAGGGTCAGAATGTTCTTACGATAGCTACAAGTGTATAAACGGTGACTCCTATCGATGTAATTTTTTTGAAAATGTATTGTCTTGGCAGCTCCTTGAAAGTTGTGCTTATTCCTGTGATGATTCTACTGGAAAATGTACTTATTCCGGCGGTGAAAACAACACAGAAAATGATGTTGATAACTCGAATAATGATGAAAATAATTCCGAAGATGATGGCGATGCCGAGAATAATGACGCTGATAATTCAAACGAGAATCATGCAGAATGTAATTCTGGACAATATAAATGTGAAAGTACTTCTTCTTACTATTGTTCCAATGGATTTTGGGAATATTCTGAAGATTGCTTGACTAAAGGTTGTAATCCATCGACAGGGAAGTGCAATACAGCAGAATGCTCTTCTGGACAATATAAATGTGAAGGTAC
>DBXP01000051.1 GCA_002309575.1 bacterium UBP6_UBA1209
CTGTTTATGTAAAGTCATCAAGACTTGTGTGATGGTGTGGTGTGAAATGAATAACTTGCAAAAATGTCTTTCCAACAACATGAAGAAATACCGGAAGCTGAAAAACCTTTCTCAGGAAAAACTTGCGGAAAAGGCCGGTGCATCCTCAAATTACATTGCATTGATAGAATCAGGGAAGAATTTTCCCTCTCTACAGATGCTTGCGCAGATTGCAAATGCCCTCGAAATTGATGAGCTGGATTTGTTTAATGTTGCTGGAGATTATAATAATTTTCAAGAAATGTATAAAAGAATATCAAAGGAAATGCAAGAGGTCCTGGATAGAATCTTTTCACAGTTCAGTTAGTAGTACAACTGTCATATAGTTGTGACCATTGCGGTAGCTGGTCGCGTCAATTCGCTAAATCTCAATTATTGAGTTGGGCGGCTATTGTTGCGGCTTTGCGTTGAGCATCATTTTGTCTTCAAATTGAATCAACAAAAACGAGAAATTTTAGAGAGATGCACCTGAAAGGCAAGTTTTTGCGGGTGATCATCCTTTCTCTTGAAATCGGTGCCAATTAAGTAAAATGATCTGTTTTTGTCATTTTTTAATGGAGGCGAACAATGGCTAAGAAATTATTTTTGACGCTTGTTTCAGTAGTTTTTCTTGTTTTCATGCTCTCCGGCTGCGGTGACAAGAAAGAGGAGGATAAAACGGACACGGGCGACACCGTCACAGACTCGGACGGCGCTGATACAGGGGATAGTGTCTCTGTTCCGGACGCAGACAATATTGATACGGGAGATACGGGGACTGTTACGGATGATGACAACGCCGATCCTGCTGTTGCCTGGGAAGTTAAATACGAAAAAGCCGATGAAAGCGCGGAAAAGGTTTCCGAAGATATCGTTAAGGCAAACAACAGGCTCGGGATGGAGATTTTCAGTCGTCTGGCGAAGAAGGAAGGTGCGAAAAACATAATGATCTCACCGCTTTCGATCGCAATCGCAATGGCGATGACTGCCAACGGCGCTGTCGATGAGGCTCTTGCCGAAATGAAGGAGGTACTCGGTTTCGGCAATATGAAGATGCCGGATGTCAACAAGCAGTTCGCTCAGCTCATCGCAAGTCTTGTCGAGGCAGACAAGGATATGGTGCTTGAGATCGCCGATTCGCTCTGGCTGGACGATGCATTCGCTCCTGCTGTAAAGGCGGACTTCATCTCCGTTCTTGAGGATTTTTACAGCGCGGCGCTTTTCACCGAAGATTTTTCCGATCCGGCGACAGTCGGAAAGATCAACTCCTGGGTATCGGAAAAGACTCACGAAAAGATCGACAAGATCATTGATGAAATCGGCGCAAACACTGTTATGTACATCATAAACGCGGTCTATTTCAAGGCTGCGTGGACAAAAGCGTTTGACAAAAATTATACCTATAACGGCAGATTCTTTCTCTCCGACGGCTCCATGAAGGAGACAGAGATGATGTACGCAGGCGGAGATACCTATGAGTTCAGGATCGATGATGAAAATAAATATTCCGTCGTAAGGATCCCGTACGGCAGGGGCGTTTTTGCATTCTACGCGGTAGTCCCTTCCGGCAAAATCGACGATTTTATCTCGGAAACCGCAGACAAAGAGATCAGCTCCTGGTTTGAAAACCTGCGTAAATCATGGGATTTCGAGCTGGAGATCCCGAAATTCAGATTCGCTTACGAAAAATCTCTGAAAGCCACCTTCAAGGATCTTGGGATCGGAGGTATATTCGCAGGCGGGCTGGAAAATATTTCAAGCGATGTCGAGAATCTCTATATCAGCGATATTTTTCACAAGACTTTCATCGAGATCAACGAGGAGGGGACAGAGGCAGCCGCAGTCACGGCAGAATCCGGAGATACCGGAGGAGACTATACTCCGCCCCAGGTCTTTGCCAAGCATCCTTTTGTTTTCGTGATCCGCGACGAGAGAACGGGATCGATCCTGTTCATCGGCAAAGTCGAAGATCCGACTGCGGAATAACGAAAAACTTAAGAAAAACAGTATGTTGGTGGATATTCAGAATCTTGAGACCCTTATTTCGCGCTCGTCGTTTCCGTTGCCGAAGGCGATGCTGATCTCGATCCTCGGCTGATAGTTTTCCCAGCACTCCCTGAACATAGAGGCCCATTCGACGATCGTGATCGAATTATCCGATTTCAGATACTCCGGAAAATCTGCGATGTAGAGTTCGTCTATATCCGAAACGCGGTAAAAATCCCAGTGGTAAACCGTGAATTTTCCTTGATATTTCTTCATTATAACGAATGTAGGGCTTGATACCGACCTGCGTTCGACTCCGAGGGCTTCGCAAAGGGCGCCGGTGAAAAAAGTTTTGCCTGCGCCGAGATCGCCGTCAAAGAGGATCAGCTCACCGCCTTTGAGCGTTTGAGCCAGGTTTTCCGCGATTTTTATGGTCTCAGCTTCGTTTTTTACGTGAAATGTTTCAGTTTTCATCTCTGCCTGTCAATGCAATCTGTTTTACCAAAAGTTCGATATCGTGAGCTGTCGCCGAGAAGTTCTCCTCAAGCAGAACTCCGGCTGCACGGTGTCTGATCACGCCGTTTACAGCGCCTTTTGCAAGGCCGTGGAAGAGTGTCTCGCAGGCGATGATCCCTGTCAGACAGTCGCCGCTTCCGGCAAAAGCGAGAGCCTTTGCTCCGTGCGGGACGATGACCGTTTTTTCAGCGGTCCTGACAAAAGTCGCGTGGCTTTTTGCGACCAGGACATGCTCCTTTTCAAGCGGGAAATGGGCTACAAGCGATACCCAGGGTTCCTCTCTGTCCGCTCCGAGAAAGCGCCTGAGCTCTCCCTGATGGGGCGTGAAGACGACTTTGAGACCCGCCAGAACTTTGCCGGTATTTTCGTCGTCCTTCATCAAATCAAACATCCCGGCATCGACCACCACAATGCCTTTAAAACCGATCAATATGTTGAAATCAAAAGGAGTTTTTGTGAGCCCCGGTCCGATGACGATCGCCGTGTAACTATCTATTTTTGACTCGAGTCCCTCTGTGTCGACGAGCATCATTCCCGGCATTACTCCGGCGATCTGCGGATGAAGAGCCTTCGGAAAAGCCGCCGTGACAAGCCCGCCGCCGCACGCCATAAATGACTTCGCCGAGATGATCGTCGCTCCGATTTTGTCGATATCTCCGCCGATTACTAGCAGGTGACCGTTGCGGTTTTTGAAGCCGTCAACAGGGACCATGTGAGCGAGAGGTTTAGGATCGTCTTCAACAACATATTGAAATTTTTGATCGTTTTTTTGTGTTGCCGAGATCTTCCCGAGGACGGTCCTTCCGCTGTGGGCTGCACCTTCACCAGCAAAAAGCCCGACCTTGTAGATCCCCATCGTCACGGTGAGATCGGCTTTGACAGCAGGACCTCTCGCTTCGCCTGTGTCGCTGTCGATGCCGCTCGGGATATCGACTGAAACGACATATTTTTTCTCAGCGTCGTAGGAATTTATGAACTCGACCGCCTCTTTTGTCTTCTCTCTGAGTGCGCTCTTGAGACCAGTTCCGACCAGAGCGTCGACAAAAAGTACGGTCCCTGTTATTTCGTTGAAATCATCGATCGTTTTTACCGAATACGGCAGGATCTTATAGTTGAAGGCAGCGGCGTTTCTCGAGTAGTCCAGAGCCTCTTCGTCAAATTTTCCGAACAGCATCAGCTGAAGGTCTGCTTCGGGGATCCTGTCTTTCAGGATCCTGAGAAGTGCAAGCCCGTCGCCGCCGTTTCCGCCGCCGCCTGCAAAGACAACGACCTTGTCGAAGCACGGAACAAGCTCTTTGATCTCTAAAAATACCGACATCGCAGCGTTTTCCATCAGCAGAAGCGAAGGGATGCCGGAATCCGTCGCCGATTTGTCGAAGGCCCTTGAATCGGCTGTAAGCCCAGCGGGAATCTCCATTTTTACCTCTTTTTCAAAAAAAACGGCGCAGTATAGCGAAAATTTGATTAAAATATAGGATATGCGACTATTTTCGGCAAATTTGCAGGAGGATCAAATGGTTTCACCTAAGCTTCAAAGGATAAAAAAGGAGGCTGGAGAGCGGATGATCATCTCGCTTTCCGGAGTTTCGCTGTCGCAGAGCGAAGAGAAAATGCTGGCGGAGATCTCTCCGTGCGGGATAATCTACTTCAAGAGAAATGTGGAGAGCTGCGAGTCGCTTTCGGCTTTGATCCAGTCCACCGGCCGCTTTGATTCGATCCGCTATCACGCGGTCGATGAAGAGGGGGGGCGGGTGAGAAGGCTACCGAACGGGGATTATTCTCTTCCTTCGATGAAGGTGCTCTCACAGTTTGATAACGAGGAAAAACTTAACAAAATAAGATATTTGGCGTCTGTGCTTTCGGAAATAGGGATCAATATGAACATGGCGCCGAACCTGGATCTGCGGAGCGGAGAGGACAACTCCATCGTCGGAGACCGCTCGTTCGGCGAAGATCCTTCCGATGTCGTCGAAAACGCGGCGCTCTACATCCGGGCGATGAAGGAGTTCAACGTCTTTCCAGTTTTAAAGCATTTCCCGGGGCACGGAACGACATCTGTCGATTCACATACCCAGCTGCCTGTGATAGGAAAGCCCTTTTCCGAACTTCTTGAGAGTGACCTTGTCCCGTACATGAAACTTGCCGATTCCGCCGGTTTTGTGATGAAGGCTCATCTTCTGCTTCCGGAAATAAGTCCTCTTCCGGCGACTCTGGCACCGGAGTGGGATGAGATTTTGCGAAAAAGGGTTGGCTTTACGGGGATTTCGATCACCGACGACATGGAGATGCACGCGCTTGACTGCTATTCGGTAGAACAGAAGGTTTCGCTTTTTCTTGCAAGCGGCACGGATAAATTCCTGACATGCTCCGGAGATACGGATCTGACGAATCAAATTTTTGAATTTCTTGTTAAAATGTTCGAAAAGCTCTAAAACCTTGACAATCCATACCAAATAAATAAAATACACCGTTTAGCCTTATTAGGTGAACAAGATTTCAGTATAACAACGGGGGAACCGCGCATGGTTATGAAGGTTGGTGAATATTTTTTTGAGAAGGGCTTTATAGGACAGTCCGATCTTGACGAGGCTTTGGAGTTCCAGAAAACACATCACAGATATTTAGGCGAGATCCTGCTGGAGCTCGGCAAAATTTCCGAGATGGATCTTCTGCTCTATCTTTCGAAGCGTTTTAATGTTCAGTATATCTCCAGCGAAAAGCTTGAAAAGATGGCTTTCCCGGCTCCGAACGACATAATTCCGGAGTCAATGGCTGTCGAAAAGAATATCTTTCCGCTGAAGTACAGCTTCAACAACTTCCGTCTCACTTATCTGACCTATGAGCCTCAGAACACGAATCTGATGAACGAGCTGAAGTTCGTTCTTCCCAATGTCCAGATGACGGTTCCGGTCGTTGCGACTTCAAAAGCTGTAAAGGCCATGATCCTCAAGCAGTACCGCAGAGACAACGCGGCGTTTGACCGTCTGGTGAAGCAGAAGCTCACGCTGGACAACGCGCTTCGTCCGGCAGGTGAAAATTATATCAGCTTTGACGAAGGCAACAATAACGTTGATACATACCGTGAAACAATAGCTCGCGAGATTTCGGAAGAGAGCGAGGAGAGGGATCAGGAGGATAAACGCGAAACCTTTTCGATGATCGCAAATCAGGCAAACATGTCTCCCAACCGTGAGGTCACCGCGATCTCCGCGACGACGCTGAGCTCCATGCCGAGCTGGGTCCGCGAGTCCGACAACCAGCTTATGGAGATCCTGCGTATCTTCTCCGGGCTTCTTGACGCAAACCGCGGCGATACATTTTTTGCCCACACTCAGCGGGTCGTAGCCCTCAGCAAGGAGATCGCAAGCGCGATCGACCTCTCGGAAATCGAGATCCACGATCTTTCCGTCGCTGCATATCTGCATGATGTCGGCAAACGTCTCCATATAACGGCGCTGGACCTTCAGGAGAAGAAAAACGTTGAAAAGTGCCGTGAATACTCGACAGCCGTTACAAAGCTCTTCTCGACGATCCAGCTTCCCAAGCTTTCGCTGAGATGTCTTGAAAGCGTTTATGAAACCTACAACGGCACCGGTTATCCCCAGGGGCTCAAGTTCAGTGAGATCCCGATCACGTCGCTTATCCTTCAGCTGGCGGACGCCTACGATTTTATGGTCAGGATCTCAAAGATTCCGGCGGAAAAGGCATTCGAGCAGCTTAAGGCAACGGAATTTTACCCGGAGCGGGTCCTGAGAGCTCTGGAAGAGACTCAGCAGATCGGTATGAACAATGCCGACGGTTCGCCGAAGCTCAATGCTGTCCTTATCTGCCGCAAGAAATTCGATCTGGACGATATCGCTGAAAAGTTTTCGCGGCTCAATGTCAATATAATCAAGGCGAAGACGATCGAATCGGCGGCGAGTCTTATCAAAGCTAACATGGAAAACCTCAGCTTCATCCTCTGCGATGTCGACATGCCTGACAGCGCGATCTCTCCGCTCAAGTTCGTTGCAGCCGTAAAGCACAAAAAGGAGCTTGCGGCTATTCCTGTCTACATGTTCTCGCAGTATTCGGTCGATAAAAATACGATGGCGACCGCGAATGCCCTCAACGTTAAAAAGCTCTTCACAAACTACCATCCTGTCGAAATGACGGTTTCGATTGTCGACGAGCTGAAAAAATAGAGATTCCGGCTGCCTTGGACTTTCTTAAGCTCTCTTTGCAAATCTGAAACGGTGGATTCATGTTACTTCTGAAAAATATATCGAAACAGTATTCCGGTCAGGTGATCCTTGATGACGTGACGATGTCTCTCGGAAAGCATGTCACGGCGCTTGTCGGCAAAAACGGCTCAGGAAAATCCACGCTGATGAAGATCGTCGCAGGGTTGGAGTACAGCGATTCCGGTGAGATCGTAACGCAGAAAAACGCTCAGATCGAGTATCTGCCGCAGGAGGCTGTCTATGATTTTTCTGGCACAGTCATGGAGGAGGTCAAAAGCTGGCAGCTGGTGGAAAACGTAAACGAATTAAACGAGTTGCACGACAACATCCTTGCCCGGCTGGAGAGGGATCCGAACGAGAAGGATTTTATCAGGCTGAACGAAGTCAACGAGAAGCTGCACCGCCTCGAGGTAAAAAACAGAAAGGACAACTCGGTCGAAACGGTACTTCTGAATCTCGGTTTTACGCGGGATCTATGGGATAAACCGGCGAAAACTCTGAGCGGCGGATGGCAGATGCGTGTCGCTCTGGCCAGAGTTCTGGTCCGGGAGCCGGATATAATCCTTCTGGACGAGCCGACAAACTATCTTGACATCGTGACGATAGACTTCCTGGCAGACTGGCTGGAGCACTTTGACGGTCATGTCCTGCTTGTTTCCCACGACCGAGACTTTCTGAATGCCGTTGCCGAGGAGACGTGGGAGATCGCCAACGGAAGAGTTTCGCTCTTTCGCGGAAACTACACCTTTTACCTTTCTGAGCGCGAACAGAGGATAAAGCTGCTCGAAAAACAGCGCGAAAAGCAGCTCGAGGAGATCCGCCAGCTTCAGGATTATTACGACAAAAACCATACGAACGCGGCCCACGCGGCAATGGCTCAGTCAAAAATGAAGCAGCTTGAACAGATAAAATCCGAGCTTGTCGTGCTTCCTAGAGTAGCTCCGAAGATGAACTTCAGGCTGCCTGAACCTAAACGCGGCGGTGACATCGTCGTTGAGCTTGATAATATTTCCAAAAATTTCGGTGGTTTAGAAGTTTTGAGCAACTATAAAAGGATCATAAGACGCGGCGAAAAGATCGCTCTTGTCGGAAGGAACGGTTTCGGAAAATCGACTCTGATGAACATAATCGGCGGCGAACTCGAACCATCAGGAGGAGTCTGCCGGATCGGTACAGGTATCGAGATCTGCTACTTCCGCCAGCACGAAATCTCGACACTTCCGCCTGACGAGACGGTGCTTGGTTACATCGAATCCAGAACGCCTTTTGAAATGATGAGCCGCGTGAAGAGCCTGCTCAGCTGCTTCCTCTTTTTCGAGGAGGACTGGGACAAGAAGATCGCCGTTCTAAGCGGAGGAGAGAAGGTGAGACTTGCCTTTATCAACTTCATACTTTCGCCTGGGAACCTTCTTCTTCTGGACGAGCCGACGACTCATCTTGACATCGATTCGAAGGATATCCTGCTTTCGACCCTGAAGGATATCCCCGCAACTATTGTTTTTGTTTCGCACGATTCTCACTTCGTGAACTCGCTCGCGACCTCGATCGTCTACTTCAGAGGCAGAGGCGACGCGGTCAACTTTCCGGGAAACTACGACGAATATCTCGGGATGTACGGTCATGAAATCATTCGTGACGAAAAACCTGCCGAAAAGGTCGAAAAGCCTTCGGAAAAGAGCGGCGGAAAGCTGGATTTCGCTCAGCAGAAGGAGTTGAGAAACCTTCAGAACCGTCTCAAACGCGAAGTCGAACAGCTTCAGAACGAAATCGATTCAAAGGAGAAGGAGAAGGATGCAGTAGCGGAAAAAATCAACAGCGATCCGATGAACGGAGAGCTGGCAAAGCGCTTTGTCGAGCTGGACAACGCAATTTTGGAGCTGCTTGAGCTGTGGGAGCGGAAGAGCTCGGAGCTTGAGAAGATTTCGGTTTAAATCCCTTCGATTTTCATATCCTGACACTGGCTGCGGTAGAGGTTTGAAACCATCATCGCGATTTCATCAGGCAGGACCGTTGCGACTTTTTTGAGGTTGTTGTCGACAAGCCACTTCCTGAAGACCTCTTTCGATTTGTCGGGAATAAAGCGTGCGCTGTCGCTTGTGAAGGTCTCGTCGACGAGTGAAAGTTTTCCGTCGATAAAACCGTATTCGACCTTTCCGTCCGCAATTTCAAAGCCGAAATTTTTGAGCGCGTGTTCGCGGCAGAGCCTGAAGAGCTCGATAGTCGTCTCCTTGATCTGGCGTGCCGTTTCCGGCGAGTCGACGAGCTTTACCATCTGTTCGAACGAGATCTTATCGTCGGTTTCCGATTTTTCGGTCGGAGTGAAGACGGGACCGTTTTTGATGAGCGCGCCTTCGACAAGCCCCTCGTCGGATTCTATTTTATCCCAGATCCAGGTGTTGTTCTTGAGTGCGGATACTGCTGAACCGAAGATCCTGAAACGGCAGACTGCCTCGATCGGGAGGACTCTGGCACGTTTTCCGAGCATTACGCGTCCTCTTAGCCAGTCCAGATCCAAAAGACGTTTTTCGCCTGTGATTTCAACAATTTCATCAAGGTCGGCACTTACGAAATGGGTGCTGAAGCCATTGTCCCTGATGAACTTGAACCAGAATGCAGACTGCTGCGTGAGATAGATGCCCTTCGACGGAACACCGCTCTTCATTACAACGTCAAACGCACTGATCCTGTCTGTTGCGACGATGAGAAGATAATCTCCGATTTCATAAACCTCGCGGACTTTGCCCTTTTTAAAGAGCTTCAAAAAGGGGATTTCCGACTCCATAAGGACCTTTTTGCCTGCGACCTCTTCAATTCTCAGCATTTTTACCTCCATTTGTTAGCAAAAATTAAATACGGCGGGAACCTTTTAATAAAAAATAGAAGAATGTAAAAAAATAGATATTTTATCCGTAGAATTTTTTGGCGAGGTTGGTTTGAGCAGTTCAGAGATAGTAAAATTTGACGGAGTTTCGTTTTCATACGGCAAAAACGAGATCCTTGGCAATGTCTCATTCACGGTAGAAGATGGTGACTTTTACGCGATAATCGGGCCTAACGGAGGCGGTAAGACAACGATCCTTAGGCTGATAGTCGGTTTTATCAGACCGGAAAAGGGTGAAATTTCGGTCTTCGGCGATGAACCAGGAAAGAAGAGCAGCCTCATCGGTTTTGTTCCGCAGTTTTCGGTCCATGACAAGCTCTTTCCGATCCCCGTCCGCGAAGTCGTCCTTCAGGGGCTTGTAAGCGGCAGGTCTTTCCTTCCGTTCTATTCCGCTTCCGATAGAGAAAAAGTAGATAACGCCATGAAAAAACTTGGGATCCTGTCCCGTGCCGATGAGCGTTTCGGAGATCTTTCCGGCGGTCTGAAACAGAGGACGCTGATCGCCCGCGCCATCGTCAGCGATCCCAAGCTTCTGCTTTTGGACGAGCCTGTCGCGAGTGTTGACAGCTCGATCGAAAAGGATATCTACGACATGCTGCTTGAACTAAACAAATCGATGACGATCGTGATGGTTTCGCATGACCTCGGTTTTGTCTCGAACTACGTCAACAAGGTCGGCTGCGTCAACAGAAGCTTTGTCGAGCACAAGTCGAGGGACGAGCTCTGCTGTCTTGACGGGCACGAGCATCACGCCTACAGTTCCAAAACCACAATGATTCAACATAAGTGCAGGATTTAACATGGATTTTTTTAATGCTCTTTTAACATATCCCTTTCTTCAGAATGCAGTTGCCGCAGCATTTCTGGCTGCAATTTCCTGCGGGATTTCGGGAACATTTGTCTACGTAAACCGCATAACCTTTATCGCCGGAGGGATCGCCCACGCGGTTTTGGGCGGAGTCGGAGCAGCGGTCTTTCTGGGGCTTTCGCCCTTTGCCGGAGCGCTTGCAACGGCACTTCTGTTTGCTGTCGTGCTCGGGATTATCAAGCTCAAGGCTACCCAGCACGAGGATACGGTCGTCGGAGCCTTGTGGGCCTTCGGTATGTCGATAGGCATCATCTTTATCTATCTTACCCCAGGCTATTCGGTCAACCTGAACAGCTATCTTTTCGGAAACATACTGCTTGTCTCGCGTCATGACATCGTCGCGCTTTCTGTTCTGGCGGCGCTTGTCGTCATCACGGTCCTCTTTTTTTACAGACAGTTCAAATCGGTCAGTTTTGACCCAGAAAATGCTGCGCTTCACGGGATTTTTGTCTCGTTTGTCTATATTTTGATGCTTGCGATAATAGCTCTGACAGTCGTTGTTCTGATGAAGGTCGTGGGGCTGATCCTGGTAATCGCCTTTTTGACTCTTCCTGCGGCGACGGCTGCCGTTTTTCAAAAGAGGGTCAGCGGGATCATCATCCTCTCGGCGATACTGAGCTTCCTTTTCAGCTTCGGAGGCCTTGCCGTTTCATACAAAACGAATCTTCCGACAGGCGCGGTCATCACCGTCGTCGCGAGCGTCGTCTATATCGCTTCGCTGCTGATAGGAAAGGCTCTGAGGCTCTAAGAACTTTATCTGGTTATACTCCGATAAACTTGGTAAAAATTGCATTTTTTGATAATACCAGCATAAGAACGACAGCAACTATGTTCGTCCATTGGAGAAAAAAATGAAAAAATCAGCCTTTGTTTTTACCATTTTCTGTCTGATTTTTATTGTTTCGTGCGGCAGCGGCTCGAAAAATGAAGACGATGCCGATTCCGGCGAACTGCAGAACGATGAAGAGACTGCCGATAGCGCAGAGAGCGGGCCAAACGACAGCGATCCTGAGTCAGAGCAGAACGACGACGATACTGATCCTGACACAACTACAGACGGAGATGATACTACTGACGATGAACCTGAAAGCGCAGCAGATCTTTCCGAGGCCGGAACGGCGAACTGCTACATCGTCCGAACAGCGGGAGAATACAGCTTTGATGCAACTGTCCGTGGAAACGGCAATAAAGTTAAAGACATTGATTTTACTAAAGATATACTTGATGCTGCGGATGCGAAACTTGTCTGGCAGAGCGATAGAAACGGCTTGATCGATTCGCTCAGACTCGAAGATGGAAGAATTTATTTTTCTGCGAAGAATCTGGGCGGAAATGCTCTGATCGCGGCGCTCGATGAAGCGGGAAACATAATCTGGAGCTGGCATATCTGGCTTTTGAACGAAGATACAACTGATGTAAAAACCGCAGACGGCGTTATGGTGATGGACAGGAATCTCGGCGCAACGTCGCTTGATTCTGAATCTCTGCAAAGTCACGGACTGCTCTACCAGTGGGGGCGGAAGGATCCTTTCCCTGCATCTCCGGTTGTTTCCGGCGGAACGACTTCGACTATGCCTGTTCCGGTCTACGATGCGGAGGGAAATGAAGTCGAGATCGCTTATTCTTCAATGGAAAATAGTGAAAACAACACGCTTGAATATGCGATTTCCAACCCGACAACAGTTTTGAGCAACAACGCTCAATATTCCGAGTGCCGCGACTGGCTGCGCAAAGAGTTCTCAAATTCTGCACTTTGGGGCGGCTCAAACGGTGAAAAGAGCCTTTTCGATCCGTGTCCGGCGGGCTACAGAGTGCCGAAACTCGGAATTTTCGACTTTTTCACATCAAGCGGCGGCTACGAGACAGATATTGCTGGCTTTTCCCTCTACGATATCAATTCTGACGGTGTAACTGATGAAAATGACTATAAAAACGGCTGGTATATCCTGTTTGATCCCGCAACGGATTCATACTCGTATTTCCCGGCTGCCACGCGCTATGACGGTTCCTATGCAATGCTGATGGGAAGCAAAGCCGGGCTGTGGGGCAACTACTGGTATGCCGAAGCCGCGGATGACTCTGAAGAGTCATTTGTTCCGTGCGGAGCCTATGCGCTTGCATTTCAGTTCGGAGAAGAGGTTTCTGCCTCCCCGAAGGCGGTCGGCGGACGTGCCGACGGATATTCTGTCAGGTGTGTGAGGGAGTAGCCCCGACCATTTTGTCTGCTGTCGCGATAAAGTCTTTAGATGTGCTGTCGCCCATCATGCGTGCAAGCTCCCTGACTCTTTCGGAGCGGCTGAGGGTCCGGATATCGCTCTCTGCTTCACCGCTTTCTGTATTTTTTTCGACGACGATGTGAGTCTGCGCGATCGCAGCCGACTGAGGGAAGTGCGTGACCATCAGTATCTGGTTTTTTGAGGAGTTGCCGCGCATCTCGAGTGCCGTGTTTTTTGCGATTTCGCCGCCGATGGAGCTGTCGATCTCATCAAAAAGTATGACTCTTCCGCTCTCGTCATCCAAAAGCTTGACGGCTAAGAGAAAACGGGAGAGCTCGCCGCCAGAAAGAGATGTGAGTTCCGCCATTTTTTCCGTGCCGATCGTATTGATCCCGAAGAGTGCGTCGTCAAAGCCGGTTTCGTTTAGGTCGTTAAGTTTATTTAATGAAATCGAAAACCTGGTTGTCTTCATTCCGAATTTTACGAGATAGTCAAGAAGCTGTTTCTCAAGCGGTTTTATCACGGCATTCCTGTTTTTGTGAAGCTCATCCGCCAGCCCTTCCGCCTTTTTGCGCTTTTTCTTGAGCTCTTCTTCCAATTCTTTGATTCTGTTGGGTATTTTTTCTATTTCCGCGAGTTCGTCACGAAGCTGGTCGGCCTTTTTCAAAAGCTCAGAAGAGCCGGAAACCTTGTGTTTGAAAAGCAGCGTCGAGAGCTTGTCGTAACGTCCCCTGATTTCGTTGACATCATCGATCTCGCTGTCGTATGCAGAGAGGAGATGAAGTGTCGAACGGTGAATGTCGTCGATCTCGATGGATGAGGTGTTGATACGCTTTGAAAGCTCCTCGGCATCAACGAGCCCGGCAATTTCCGAGGCCAGAAAGTCCGAGCGGCGAAGCTCCTCTGCCGCGTTTTCAAGACAAGAGGCCAGCTCCGAGCCGAGCTTCATGATCTTTTCCCTGTTTTCGACGATTTTTATCTTTTTTGCAAGCTCCTCGTCTTCGCCGTCCCAGGTCTCAAGCTTTTCGATCTCGCCGATCTGATATTCGAGATAGTCCCTTTGTGCCGGGTCATCCTGCTTGCCAAGAGTTTCGATTTCTCGCTTAAGAGCTTGAATCTGCTGGTAAATCGTTTTGTATTCGGCGACGAGTCCGATGTTGCCTGCCCTTGAATCGATGATCCTCATCCGGTAATCTTTTTTGAAGAGCTCGCGGTTTTCGAACTGGCTGCCGATTTCGATCAGATCTCCGAGAAGAGCCGAAGTCAGCGCAAGGCTTACGGGAGAATCATTCAGATAGGTTGTGTTTTTTTCGCCGAAGATACGCCTTAAAATCAGTGTGTTGTTTTCAAAAAAGATGTCGTTTTCGTCAAGAGTCTCACGAAGTGCGGTATCGCTTTCTTCAACGGTGATTTCAGCTGAAATCTCTCCGATTTTTCCCCACTTGCCGAGCAGCGATTTTGTTATCTTTTCGCCGCGGAGCGCCTTCATCGCCGAGACAAAAAGGCTCTTTCCGCTTCCGGTCTCGCCCGTAATGGCTGTGAAACCTGGAGAGAGCGGGATGCTGACTTTTCTGATGATGAGGAAATTTTTCAGGCAAATTGTATTTATTTTCATTCCATCCTCCCTTATGAGGCGCCGATTCTGTCAAATAACTCCTGAAAAAGCAACGAGAAAACCCTGTCGAAAAAGCGGTTATGCTCACTCTCTTTCGATGCGGAGATCTGTTTCGCGATGCCGCGTGCCTTTTCGACGTAACCGCCGTAGCGGACGACGAGGAGAAACTCTTCGCTGTTTTTGAAGCCGCTCTGGTCAAGTCCGCTCGCAAGCCCCGGTCCTCTGGTCTTCAGATCGTATTCGGCGACCTCGAACCCGTTTTCCGTCGTCGTCATGAAAGCGAGGCGCTCTTCAGCCTTCATACTGATATCACGTCCGCCGATAAGTGCGCAGAACGACTTGATGTTTCCCCGACCGACCCTTCCTCTCAGCTGGTGCAGCTGAGCGAGACCGAAGCGCTCGGCGTTCTCGATCACTATGAACGACGCGTCTGAAATGTCGATCCCGACCTCGATCACCACAGTCGAAACGAGCAGTGAGATTTCACCATTTTTCAGCTGTTCTATGATCGCCGTTTTCTCTTCGCCCTTCATTTTGCCGTGGAGAAAGCCGGTTTTAGGACCAAGTATCTTTGAAAATTCGTCGAAAACGCTCTCGACGCTCTTCATTTTCGAAGGTTCGTTTTCGGGGTTATCCTCCTCGACAAGCGGGCAGACCCAGTATCCCTTTTTGCTGTGGTTCCGTACGATATCGATGACGTAGTCGAAGACCTTGTAGCGGTTTTCGGCGTTTACATATCTTGTCTGAACCGGGATCCTGCCAGGCGGCATTTCGTCGATGACGCTGATCTCCGTCGAACCGTAGAGAGTCAGGGCCAGTGTCCGCGGGATAGGGGTCGCGCTGACGACAAGAAAATCGGGATGTGTCGATTTCTGCTGGAGTTTCAGCCTCTGAGCTACGCCGAAGCGGTGCTGCTCGTCGATGATCACAAGTCCGATCTTGTCGGAAAACTCCAGATTCTCGAAGAGAGCGTGCGTTCCGACGATAAAGTCGGCCTTTTCGGCATTCTCAAGCCGCTCCTGCCTCTTTTTTTTGCTTGTGACCCCGCCGACGAAGAGCTCGATTTTTATCTCCGGCGGAACCATTTTTCTGATAGTGTTGTAGTGCTGGTTTGCGAGGATCTCCGTCGGAGCCATAATGACGCACTTGAAGCCTGATGCGACGACATCGAGGCCTGCAAGGACCAGAACAGCCGTTTTTCCGCTGCCGACATCGCCCTGAAGAAGCCGGTTCATCGGTCTGGGAAGCGCGAGATCGCCTCTGATTTCAGCAAGAACCCTCTTCTGCGCATCAGTCAGTTCAAAGGGCATATTTTTCTCTGCATCCAGGCTGAGCCTTGAATTTATTCTGATTTTCCTTAGCTTTTCGATCTCGAAGAGCGAATTTATGCTGATGGATTTGTATTGATAGAAAAGGAGCTTGTCGAAGGCTAATTTTTTATGCCACGGCGTCTGAAAGCTGTTGAGCTCCTCAAGATTTTTGTCGTTTATCTCTATCTGCGGAAAGTGAATATTGGTGATAGATTCAATAAAATCAGGAAGTTGAGGATAACCTGGCAGATTTGACGGGAGCCAGTCTCCGTCAGCCTTGTTAAGGATATCGACAAGCTGTTTCACTGTCCTCAGCATGAAGAGGTGCGAAACGCCCTTTATCCTTTTATAGACCGGAACATATCCGCTCAGGAGCTCTATCCAGAATTCGTCGAATTTGAAAATATCCGGATTGGTCATAGCGGGGCAGGCGAATGTGCGGTGGACCTCGCCGCTGATCAGAACATCTGTACCGACAGGGAAGACATGCTGGTAGATACCGCCGATTTTCCCGAAAAAGGAGATTTTGATCATGGAGTTCCCGAGTCTGGCGCTCATCACATAGGGTATTTTCTGCCCGAAACCGCGTCTCCATGCAGCGACCTCCGCTTTGAAGGTGACGGTTTCCATGTTGTTCAAATCATTTGAGCTTTTTGCCAGGACCCTTGTTTCGTATTTCTCGGGGATGTTGTTCACAAGAATGTCGAAAACCTTCCCACCGACCGCTTTGGCGATTTTTGAAACCTGTGCCTTTGCCAGACTTACAGCCGATTCGAGCGGCTGGTTCAAAAAAGAAATGATAGTTGAAATTCCGGAGATATCCGGATCGTTATACATACTTAACTTCTAAAATTTCGTAGTCGGCAGATCCGGACGGGATCTTGATAGTGACTTCATCTCCCTTTTCCTTGCCTATCAGGGCTCTTCCGATCGGACATGCAATTGAAATTTTTCCGTTTTTGGGATCGCTTTCGGGCTCACCGACAAGCTTGTATGTAACTTTCTTGTCATCATCTATGTTGAGCAGAACAACGGTGGCTCCGAAGAGGACCTTGTTGCCGCTGAGTTTTGTGACATCAATAACTTCGGCATCGGCCAGAACACCGTCGAGGTATTCGATTCTGCCTTCGATGAAACTCTGACGCTCTTTGGCAGCGTGGTATTCAGCATTTTCACTGAGATCTCCGTGGCTTCTTGCCTCGGCAATTTTTGCAATAATTTCAGGCCGTTCTACTTTTTTGAGGTGTTTTACCTCTTCAACTATTTTATCGTGGCCCTCTTTTGTTATTGGAACAGACATCTTTACCTCCAATGAATGAACAAAAAATTCGGAGGCGCATTATAGGTATCCTTACAAATTAATCAAGTATATATTTGTATTAAAGCTAAGATAAAAAGTTCTTGAAAAGCGTCCGCTTGAATACTAGTATCCGCCGTCGTTTGATTCTTTTAACAATTTTTTAGGAGGCTCTCATGAAAATTTTTGTTCTCAACTGCGGAAGTTCTTCAATCAAGTACCAGCTTTTCGACATGACGGACGAAAC
>DBXP01000027.1 GCA_002309575.1 bacterium UBP6_UBA1209
CCGTTTGCCGGAAAGAACTGGGCTTTGTTGCGTCTGACCGGAGGAAAAACGGTTTACGCATCTTCCAAAGACTGGGAATGGCATGAACTTTCTGGAATCAACAACTATGCCGGAGAAGGCAACATTGTCGGAGACCACCTGACATTCATCACGAACAACCGGGAGCTTTACTACTGCGACCTTCGTAAATATCCGAAGCATATTGACGATTGTTTCAAACTCAACCGCAAGTATGATGACGGCTATGAAGAACTCGGACACAGCCCCAGGATCGATATCGAAGATGAATACCGCGTTGTTTACAATGTTTACAGAAAACAGATTTTTGTCGAGGTGGATCTGCATGATTTAAACAATCCCAAATATAAGGAATACGCAATAGAAAACAGCAAAGAAACGGCATACAGCCAGGAAATAGATATGCTGCGGGGAAATATGGTTTCGTATCAGGAATTTTTCACTTTGTCAGACGGAACAGTTGACGTTATTGGCTGTTTTTACCGCTTTGACAAGCAGAAAACATACTGCCCTGCAGAGAAAACTTTTTCTACGGATCCATCTGATTTAATGGGTTACAATGTCTTTGGTGGAAAATGGCATCTGTGGAAAAGGATCGGGAGACCGACAGCCATAATCAGGGATTTAGAATGCTACTGTAAGGAAACAAATATTTGTCTGACAGAGGAATAACTTTTTTAATGGAGAGAAAGATGAAAAAAATCACAGCGATTCTGATCTTAGTGCTAAATCTTTTCTGTTATGCAGAAGAATTTAGCTACATGAGTTATGAGGAAGCCGAAAGACTTCTCTACTACTACAACAATCCAAATTTCCCAACATTCTATTGGAATGGCGAACATGCAGATTGTTCCGACCAATCAGGTTTATGCTGTAAATCTGAATTGATAGAACATCCTATAGACAGAGCAGAATCAAAATATGTTCACTACTCTCTTGCCAACTGCAGTAGAGAAGACAATAACAATAGCAAAAACTATGTTTCAAGTATAAAAAATCAGGGCGCAAGCGGTACTTGTTCAAAGTGGGCTGCAACTGCAGCGATGGAAATATTTATATCAACCATGCTGGACAACTATATAAGCCCGAATGCAAAAAAGTGGAGCCCTGTAGATCTCTCGGAAGCATGGACTATCGTTTCAACAGAGAAAATATTTCCTAATGAAAATCTTTTGATTGAAATGTCAAGATTCGGAACAGTTCATGGTTATTATTTTCCGTTTTACACTTTACAAGATAAAAATGATGGTGTGTTGTTAGGTTGGAAGGATTTTTGGAATGAAATAAAATTATATAATTACGAATCACCGGAATGTAATACCGATACCCATGAAATAAACGGAAAAGATGATTATACCGCCAATATTTTGGAATGTATGTTCCATGAGGCCAAAAACCGCAACGCTGTGGTGGCTTATCCTCCTGAAAATCATGAAAGGATTGAAATAAAAAAGTGTGTAGATATTACAAACAATAAAATTCCGAAGGCTTGTTCTGCACCATATGGAGGCATTAACGACAGTGTTCAACCTGATTATTATGAAATGGAGCAAGGTGTAAAAGAAAAGATAATGTTTGGCATTCCTGTTTTATTAAGTTTGAGATGGAAAAAAGAAAATATACAGACTTTATTAAGAATACAAAGCGGTTTGGGTTATGATTTTATTCCGACAAAACCAAAGGATCTTATATCTTTCGCAGACGGCGTTGGAGATGATAATAATAACGTAGATGACGGACGCTCGGATGTAACAGATCAAGATACCGGTATACAATATAACTTTGAAATTACCCACTCTGTTGTAATTGTCGGTTACCTTGAGAACAGGTGCTGGGATTTGAACAGCAATGGCCGTTGTGATATAAATAACGAATACATAAATGAAGATATAAATGGTGATACCAGATGTACTCCAAGAGATTGCTTCAAATGTTGGGATTTAAATCTCGATAATATTTGCGATCTTGATGAAGATGTAAATAAAGACAATCAATGCGATGAAAGAGATTGCCAATGCTGGGATTTAAATAATGATGGAAATTGTAATCTGGCTGAAGAAGATAAAAATTATGATGGAGATTGCAATGAGAAAGACTGCCAACAAACTGATTTCGACTATTTTATTATTAAAAACAGTCATGGAAATACAGACGCTTTAAATATCATAAAAGTTCCCAGTTCATTTTATTCGGTAAAAGATGACGACAGTACCCAAAGATTGATTCATTCTTTTTCAATGGATAAGGAACTACAATATTTGACTTCTCCCACAACGATGACAATTTTTTTCGATAATATTGAATTTAAGCAAATTACAGGTTTTGACAACGAAGGAAAAGCAATAGCGGATAAAGAAGTTACGGTTTATTATGACGGAGACGGAGACGGGGTACCGGATTTTATAGACAACTGTCCTGCACACAGCAATCCGGATCAAAAAGATTCTGATGGAGACAGTGTTGGTGACGTTTGCGACAATTGTCCCGCACACAGTAATCCGGAACAAAGAGACGCCGATGGAGACGGTATTGGTGATGTTTGCGACAATTGTACCGCACGCAGCAATCAGGATCAGAAAGATTCTGATGGAGACGGTTTTGGTGATGTTTGCGACAATTGTCCTGCACACAGTAATACGGATCAAAAAGATTCCGACGGAGACGGAGTTGGTAATGATTGCGACAATTGTCCGGATATTCCAAATCCGGCGGTAAGTTATGAATTGAACAGTGAATTTATTCTTGCTAAAGATTACGGAGCATACGCGCAAGGCTTGTGCAAAGTTGATGAAAATAATTCTGAATTTTTGAGATTTGTCTGCAAGATGCAGCCGGACAGTGACTTGGACGGAATCGGCGATGCCTGCGATTTTGTAGATCTCAATAGACCTCTTAACATAAACAAAAAACTCGGCTTTGCGAACACTAAGATAATAAACACACAACCGCATTCTTTCACAATAAATCAACTTTTTCAGGAATTTGACGATTATGTTCATGTAGAATTGAACATGCCAGAAAACAGCGGTCGGGATTTATTAGAATATTGTGAACAGACGGATAAAAACATTAAGTGTAATACAGCAGTCCATTATTGTGCGATAACAAAGCAGCAATATGATGATGGCTGGTGGGGGCGGCCAGGTTTTTGTTCCACTTCAGACAAAGCCGGAGGGTCAATTTTAGGCCGAAAATTCGGTTACAGTCACGGGAGCGATGATTTTTCAGAAGATTCAATACTCAGCTGGCAAAGCCGCATTTCTGTCACAGATCTTTCAAAATTTACAAAAAGTTATTATTGGAAAGATAGTTTTAGTGAAGCCACATTGAATAACAATCCTGTAAGAAAACCGGTAAAAATTTCTACAACAGGAGATACTGTGATCTGGAACTGGCGGAGAGACTGGTATGAATTTAATGATTGTTTCGGGGCGAACAAAGATAGCAATTTGTGTCAAAACCTTCTTAACGGCGGTGATCATGATGAAAACAATACGATGTATTACACGCTTTCGACAAGTGTTCTGCCTGTCAAAGATGATGATAATTTGGAAAATATTCCGACTTACACGAAGTATGGTGAAAACGGAAAACTGACAATAAACAATGATTATTTTCCATCTACAAATACAAACAAATTTGCCAGAGCATCAAGATACAACATTGAGCCGATGCAACTCAACTATTACACAAAAGTGCTTAAAGTGCCTGATTTTGACCAGATTGAGCTTCCCAACATCGACCTCTGTCTGTCGTGCTACTTCGATGTTCCGATCCGCTTTTTCGGGATAAACGAGATCGATCCTTACGGTTATGTTTCGCGGTATGAAATCAAAAAAGATAGAGAAAACAGGATAATGCTTGACAGCCAAAGGATAATTTTCGATGAAAAACAGATCGCTTTCAGCGAGGTGTCCTCATCCGAAATGATAGGGATCATCCATGACAACGGTGAATATTTCCTGACTGTCAATACTTCGGGAAGCGGTGCCGACTGGAACAAAATCGGCAGAATAGAAAAGTGGGATCCTGAAATTTCCGAAATCGAAAGTTTTTCGGGGATTTATTTCATCGCAAAGAACCCTCAGGGCGTAAAAAAACTTTATTCCGTCGGACTTGCAAGCGAAATCCCGCAGAATCTCAACGAAATTGCCGAAAGCGGAGAACTTCCTGAAATTGTTTACGGTTTAAATTATTTGGGCGAAGCCGGCAGCAACAGAGGAAAGACAAAACTGATTTCTGCCAACGGCAAACTTTATCTTCTTGAGCAAAGTTCTTCAGACTTTAGGATGTACTCCTACACCGGTACTGATTTTGAAGAAATTCATGGAGTTATGCCGACGCGGAGAAAAATGCTCAACGCTTCTGTTTCAGGCAGATACATACTTTTGGCAGGCGGAGCTGATTTCAACAATGAAACCATGAACGATTTATGGCGCTTCGACACTGAAACAAGCACCTGGGAACAGATCCCTGTTCTGCTTCAGGGAGACTTCAGCAAAGTGATAATGCAGGAAGTTGACGGCAGAATCATAGGATTCAACCCCGTGATCGACACCAACACCACTTTCCCCGTTTTTGAGTTCGAAAACCTTGAACAGGTTGAAAATATTGAAGTTTCGTATTCAACTATAAAGATCGGGAACCTTGATTTCGATCAAAATTACTGCATCAATGAAACCAGCAACTCCATTTTCCCCGGCATCTCGAACATTTACGGCGAGTGCCAGAAAGTTGAAAACTACAACTTCGATGAAATCACTTTCCCGGACTACAAACTGAGCGTTGCGGGCTACAGAAACAGTCTCTATCTCGGCGGTCTGACGGGTGTCCGCAGAGTTGAAATAGGCGAAAACGGCGAAATCACAAGAAAGGAGATGATCTACAGCGGAGAGGCCAACAATCTGGCTGTTCACGGAAACACTCTTTATGCCGCGAACTACGGCGAAATCGACATTTTCAAGATTGCAGACGACGGCTCGATCCAAAAGAAATCGTCAATAAAAACAAACAATTGCAAAAACATCAGGATCGAAGACGGAAAGCTCTTCGCGGCAGAAAACAAGAGAGTCAGGATCTTTGATTTGAATGATCCGCTTTCGCCGGAACCGGTCAAAACGATTTCACTGACCAACAGCGTTGAAGACCTCGAAGTCACTGAAAACAGGCTTTTTGTCTATGAAAATCTGAACGGTTTGCTGACAAGAAGGGGAAAAGTTTCCGTTTTTGACGTTTCAAACACCTCAAGTCCGCAGAAACTCATTGAATTTAGCCGGTACTGCAACGATCCCGAGATGCAGAAATCCGGAAACAGAGTATATCTGGGCTGCAAAAACGGCTCCTTCAAGATCACGGACAGCGGCTTGCAGAAAGTGAACGGCGAAAAGAACTACCTCCGTGAAGGCTATGTTTTTGACGGGATCCTCTATCAGGTTTTCAGCGGAACGCTCCACAAATCGGAAGCTGGCGCCGCAGAAATTGAAGAAGACGGGTGGTAAATATCTGGTTTTCTAAGCATTGATTAACTATCTGAATATTGCCGAAACTATCTGATTTTTCTCATAATTTTTCATTTTTCTTGAGAATATAAAATCTTTTCTGTAAAAATTCATTGAAAAGAGCGAGCCTCCTTTTTAAGGTGACTTTGACCACAACAACCCAAGAAGGAGGCGGGTATGGATTTTTGAGTTTCCTTTCTGATTTTCAGGAAGGAGTTTCAAAAAAACACAAATTTTTGAGTTTTCCTTGCCGGAATCTGCGGAAATTTTCAGAAAGTGCTTTTCTGCTGCTTGAAAATTTTTTTTGGATGGCTTCTGTTAATTATTCATTCGGGCAGTTGAGGTCTGCTCTTTCGATGCAGCTCCATTCCGTGCCGTAAGTTTCGTCTTCGATCTCTACACATTCACACCACTCGACTTTCGTTACTCCGTCGGCGCAGGTCCATTCCATTTTGCCGCCGATCTCAGGGCAATGATAACATTCGCTTTCATCTTCACACCATTCGCCATAACTACAACAATATGCAGCTCTGCATTCGTGGGAAATACTGTCGCCTTCGTTGTAGATCCTGCCTTCGTTGTCTTCGCACTGCTTCGGAGCATCAGCGTCAGTCACTTCGGCGTCCGTGATCTCCGTGTCCGTGATCTCCGTGTCAGTCACCTCGGCGTCAGTCGGTTCTTCGTCATTTTTGTCTTCGTCCGTTGTCACATGATCTGAGTCAGTCTGATTTTCTCCGCTTTTGCTTTCCGAACCGCAGCTTACTGCAAAAAACATGACTAAAGCCGCAACCGTTAAAATCCAAAATCTTTTCATCTTCTTCTCCATCACTTTATTATTAACAACAACGCTGAACAATCAGCATGGAATAGTACCTCAAAACAAAGGATTTTCTACCCCCCCCCATAAAAAATTACAACTGTGCAATTTTATTAAGAAATTTTCTGTAAAAAATTAAAAAAGCGCATCGACCGTTCCGGAGTATTTTTCCGCGAGTTCAGCGTTGAGTTCCGAAAGCTCTCCGGTGATGATCTCCTTCTTTTCGAGGAAGAAGATTATTTCGTAGATCTCTTCGTCAGTCACTAGCGGGAAGTCGGAAACGACAAGCGAGTTGAGCGACTTGACAAGGTCTGCGCGATGTTTCCGCGGGAGCAGTTCCGACGATGCAAGGTTCTTCAGAACGGCGCGGAAAAGCTTCAGATTGTCGGCAAAGAATTCCCGCAGAAGCGCGACGAACCAATCAGGAAAGGCAGATCTGTCGATCGAATACTCGGAGTTGAGCGAGCTGTAATAACCCATGATCGTCGATTCGAGGAACTCCGTCACAAAACCGAAAAATTCCGTATCGCGGAACAGCTCGCAGAAGAACGGCGCGAAAGTGAAGGCCGCCGAATTCTTGTAGAACTGCATCACAGGCTTTGATTTATGCGTCAGACGAAGGATCGTCTCCCTGCCGTCAGGCTTCTGTGAAATCTCCAGAACACCCTGTTTTCTGAGGCTTTCGCTGAGCTTAGAGCAATTCACATCAAGGTTGTTGAGGGCGTATGCAGTATGGATGTACGGCAGCGTCGTGATGATCTTCACGCACTCCTCCATCCTCTCGACAAGTTCCCTCGGCGAAAGCTCCTTCAGTCCGAGCATGACCGCCGCAAAGATCGAAGCAAAGCTGACGACAGACGATTTTTCCTGTGTCTCGGCGATCTTGAACGCCGTCTCGACCGTAAACTTTCCGGTCAGCAGGATCGGCTGGGAAAAACGGATGTAAACCGGACCGTAACTGACCTTGAAGAGCGCCAGGACCTTCTTCCAGAAGTGGTCGGATTCCGGCGATTTGCCCTGAGTCTTCTCCTTTTTGTAATCCTCGATCTCCTGAAGTTTTTCATAGGTTATCGAGACCGGCACGACATACAGCCTCCGGCTGCTGCTCCTGGCGATTTCGGAGAACATCCCGAGCATCCCTGTCCGCGGAGAGCGTACCATTCCGCTGCGGGATCTGCCTCCCTCGATAAAAAACTCGACGCTGTAGCCGGCATCGATGATGTGGCCGATATAGTTCTGGAGCAGATTCTTGTAAAAAAGGTCGTCGTGAAAACTTCTGCGGATGAAGAAAGCACCCATTCTCCGCAGGATCGATCCCAGCGGGAAAAAATTGAGGTTGTCGCCCGCAACGACAAGCGGAACAGTAACCTTCTCAAAATAGAGGACCCAGTTCAGGATCAGGTAGTCGAAGTAGCTTTTGTGGGTCGGAACGAAGATGATGTTGGAGTCCTGAACCGACCAGAGTTTCCTCAGTTCCAGGATCTCGTCCTGACTGTAGTCGAAGCGGGAAAAACGGGTCTTCATCAGCTTTCCCAGCCAGGCTGAAATCGTTTCGGCATAGACAGGGGTGTACTGCGCCGCCATCGCGTTCATCGTGTTGAGAGCAAGCTTTTTGTGGTACTCGCCCTCGAAGTCAAGCTCAAGCAGAGTATCGTTTTTCAGATCACGCCAGTTGCGGAGCGAAGCCCCCGTAACGTTGCGCTTCGAGTTGTCCATCGTCTTGCAGAGCCTCTTCGCGAAATCCTCGATGGAGCCCTCGATCTTGCTTGTCGATGCGACCTCGATCCGCAGGGAGAGTTTCCGCCTTTTGAGCAGGAACATCACCAGCTCCCAGGGAGTCGACCAGAAATGATAGGGACCGGTGAGCTGGTTCAGCCAGTTCGGGATCTTCTCCTTCTGGTCAAGATTCTTATTCCAGAGGGTGATTATCGGGACGAAACGAACCTCGCAGTGGTTGATTTTCCGGAAGACCTCGATGAAATATTTGTTAAGCACCAGCTCCTCCGGCGAATCGACCGGAATGTAGAGCGACTGGATAAAGCAGTCCCTGAACTCGCTGTCGCCGAAATGCGAGAAGATGAGCCGCATCACTTCGGAAAGCGGTCTGAAAAAGAGTGTTTTCGGGCCGAACGAAAGAGTCGGAGCCGCGATCCCGTTCTCGATCATGAAGCCGTTGATCAGAAACTGCTCGATTTTGCTGTGAATGCCCGAGATATAGATCGTTACCTGCTTTTTATCAGTGACGTTCTCACTTTTCAACGATTCGAAGCTCTGCGGATCGGGGATCTCGATATCGAACTTCCTATGGATAAACCGGTAGATAAACCTGTGGAATCTGTAAGAAAACTTATCATAGAACTTACGTTGGAAAAAGAAGCGGCTTATATTCATTCTGCCCTGAAACTAAAAGCTGTGGATATACTCCGGTTTTCCGACAACAAG
Organism: bacterium UBP6_UBA1209; assembly: GCA_002309575.1. GTDB lineage: Bacteria > UBP6 > UBA1177 > UBA1177 > UBA1177 > UBA1177. Next base: position 8,776 of record DBXP01000027.1, read on the forward strand.
GCTCTCCTTGCCGCTTCCGTCGATATCGCCGAGATTCGAAACGCTGTATCCGAAGCCGCCGCTAGCCTCCTCCGGCTGCCACGGACAGAGCTGCGGAGCCGCAAAGCCATCCTCTCCGAATTCCGCACAGACGAGCGCACCGCCGCCGGCGAAATATTTGCCGCCGATAACGATCATCTCTCTGCCGTCTGAGATCTTTACGATATCAAAATCGGATGCCGGACTGTCGCCAAGCTCCGGAAGCTGGTCCAGCTGCATGTCTACCCTGTGCTCGATATCGGAAGTCGGAAAAAGGTGGACAGTGCCGCGTTCGCCCTCGCTCGGTGCTACCGTCCCGATATACTTCTGCCCTGCGATTTCGACAACTTTCAGAGCCGTACCGAACTGACTTCCCTCAACTCCGTAGAGCTTGACGTCAGCTCCCGTCTGCCAGTCGCTGCCCGAAAGATAGATGTAGATCCCGCCGCCGTTCGAAGCATAAGAATCACTCTTCAGCCCCCATCCGCCGATCAAGAGATCCGGCCGGCCGTCGCCGTTGATGTCTGATTTCGCCATGTTCGAGCCGAAATACTGCATTTTTTCCGAAAGCTCCGGCAGAAGGACCCATGTTTCGTGCTCGGAAAGCCCCTCCGGACCACCCGCGAAGTGCGCCGCCATGCCTGGACTTCCGCCGCCCTGAAGTTCCGGTCCCGCGTTCTGACCACCGGCAAAAACATCGTCGAAGCCGTCGCCGTCGTAATCGAGGCAGGCAAGCGACTGACCGAGGCTGTCAGCCTTCTGCTGATAGGCAGACGAAAGCGTCGAAACCGAACTGTTCTCGCTGCTCCAGCCGGACTCATCGCCGTAAAACGCGATAACCTGACCTGATGCGTAAAGACCGTTGTTTTCGGCGAGGTGTGCCGAGACAACAATGTCGTCGAAACCGTCGCCGTTGATGTCACAGGCTGCAAAACTCATACCGAAACCGGCCTGAAGAAGCATATCAGGATGCGTCAGAACAAACTTTGCATCGTCGATCGAATTTACCGGAGCACCCTTTTCAAATATGTGGAGAGCTCCCGTAGCGTTATTGAAATCATACGAGGGGAAGGATTCGTGAAGCGCCGAAACGCCCCAGTATCTTTCGTTCAGCGGCAGGAGCGTAAAACCGAAAAATCCGCCGTGACCGAGTATTTCAGCGGTCGAGACCTCACCTTCGAAATCCGAAAAAATATAGATCCCTCCGGTCTGGACGTCGTCTGAGGTCTCCGAATCTGGGGAGGTGTCGTCATCCGGTTCATCCGCCGCTGGATCGTCTGAATCGTCAGCCGCGGTATCGTCAGGTTCTGTATCGTCGGCATCGGGAACGACCGGTCCAACGTTATCTGAATCAGGTTGGATATCGTTATCGGTCTTCTCTCCGGACGAGCCTCCGCAGGCACACAAAAAGAGGACAAAAACCATGGCTAAAAATAAAAATCCGAACTGTTTCATCGCACCCTCCAAGAAAATTCTGAAAATTTTACTGTTTTTAAAAAAAATTGATAGAGTAAGCCGCATTTTGGGAAAATTTATGGTTTTGAGGCATCAAGTGACTGAAATTAATAATGAAATTTTGCAAAAAATGATGGAGCGGGCCCTTTGGCTTTCGACACTTTCAACGACAAAGACCTACCCTAACCCGAAAGTCGGTGCCGTGATTTTCGACGATTCCGGGAAAATCGTCTCGGAAGGATTCACTCAGGAGTACGGCGGCGACCACGCGGAGGCGTCGGCACTTCGCAAAACCGGTTTTGCCGCCAACGGTCTGAACATGGCTGTGACTCTCGAGCCCTGCAACCACTTCGGCAAGACTCCGCCTTGCTCAGAGGCTGTTCTGAAGGCGGGGATCAAAAGGGTCTTCATCGCAAAACGGGAAGAGAATCCGAAGGCGCAGAACGGCGCCGCCTTCCTTACCGAACACGGTGTTGAGGTCCGCTTTTGCGAAGAGTTCGCAGGCAAAACAGAGGAGATCAACCGCTTTTTTTTCAAAGGGATCCGTGAAAATCTGCCGTGGATCACCGTCAAGACGGCGACATCAGCCGACGGTTTCATAACGAAAAAGATCGGGGAAAAAACTTTGATCACAGGAGATCCGGCACAGATTTACGTCCATGGACTCAGAAGTTCGCACATGGCAATAGCAGTCGGCGCCGGAACTGTCAACATCGACGACCCGCTTCTTACCGTCAGGCGCATCCAGGGGTTCGATCCGCAGCCTGTCATCTTCAGCAAGACCCTTAATCTTGATATAAATTCAAAGATCCTGAAACGTGATCCGATAATTTTTACCGTCTCCGGCGAACAAGAAAAGCTTGAGACTCTCGGTGAGCTGGGCTGCAAAGTTGAAGTCATGGAGAAAGATTTCAGGATCATCGACACACTCCGTCTGCTTTTCGGAAAATACAGGATAAATTCGCTTCTAGTCGAAGGCGGAGCAAAGCTTATCGGCTCATTTCTCTCCGAAGGAACCGTTGACGAATTCCAGATCCTGAGATCAAAGGCTGTTTTCGGCGGCGGAGTTGCCCTTTTTGACACAATCGGCCTGGAAATCTTTAAGCGTAATTATGAACTTAAAGAGAAAAGGGAACTTGACTGCGATCTTTTGGAAATACTTAGAAAAATCAAATAATTTAAGCTACTTACCAGAATTCATAACTGAAATCTTCTCTTTATAGACAGCGTTCGGAGCAACACTGTAAAGTGACTCGAAGAGTTTTGTCGCCTCATTTTTGTACTGCTCGTCGCGGGTGATCATGAAGAGCTCGAAATAGATGTCTGCCTGATTCTCCTGGTTAGTCTCGTTCTCAAGCATCGCCTTGATGTTTTTGACTGCTGACTCTGGATCCTTCTGAGCGACAAGCTTCCATTTCAGAAGCTCGCATGAAAAGATAATCGACGCTCTCTTTACCTCTTCGCTGATTTTGAGCGCCTTTTCATCCATGGCGCTCGCATCATCGTAGCGGCCCATTTTATGAAGGAGATCAGCCTTTTCGTATAAAAATTCGCAGGTAAGCGATGCGATATTGAGCTTTTCACCGAGTTCGATAGCGGAATCGTAGCATTTAAAGGATACATCGTACTTTCCGATACGCTTTTCGATATTGCCCTCCATCGCGTAGGCAAGCGCGATCTGACGGATATTTCCGAGATCCTTCGCTATCTCCATCTGCGAATGAACAAGCTCCTTTGCCTCCTCGTAGAATCCCTGACGGATCTTCAGCTCGGCGAGGTTGTTCGAAGTGTAGCTGATGTAAGACCTGATGCCGAATTTCTTATAGGTTTCGAGTGCGTGGCTGTAACAATCCGCCGCATTGTTGAAGTCGTTTAGATACAAATAAATCAGACCGAGGTTGTTCTTTGCAACTGCGATGTCGATCGCGTTTCCCATCTCCTCGGCGAGCTTCAGCTGACTCTTATAATATCCAAGAGCAGTGTTGTAGTCCCCGCGGTAATAGGCGACTCCGCCCATGTAGCGGTATGAAAGGGCTGTTCCGGCCTTATCGTCGATCTCCTGGGCAAGTCTGAGCTTCTCCTTGAAGTGCTCGAGCGCATCGTCCATTTCGCCTTTGTAGTAGTGGATCAAGCCCCTGTAGCCCTCGACTTCGCATCTGCCCTGAGTGTTGCCGAGTTTCGCATAAATTTCATAGGCAGTATCAAGAAGAGGCGAAGATTCGTCGTAGCGACCCTTTTCGAGGAGCATATTGGCAAACGCCTTCATGCTGCCGGCGATCAGAAGGTCGTTGTTGATCTTCTTCGAGCGGTCGAGGTTCTCCTTGAAAATTTTTTCCGCAAGATCCCACTTTCCGGTGAGTTTGTAGATACCGCCCAGAAGCTGGCCGACCTCGATGATTTCACTGTCGTCGGTAAGGAGGTTGATAAGCTTTTCATAGAGCATCTCAGCCTCTTCGTTGTGGTACTGCGATTTCGCGTAGTCCGCTGCCTTGCGAAGATAGATAAGCTGCTTTTCAAGGTTTTCCGACTTTTCAAAGTGGAAAGCCAGTGTCGAATAATATTTTGCCTCGTTGGGATAGTTCTGTTCGACAGATACCGCGATTTTGCGGTGGATCTCCTTAAGGCGCGCCTTGAGCTGCATCGAATAGGCAGCGTCACGAAGAAGCGAGTGGCGGAAATAGTACATCATCTCGGATATTTCATCCCAGATAAGCTCCTCGGTGCCGTCCTTCAGAAGTTCCTTGAAGTTTTTAACGTCGTTCGTTATCTCCCTGAGGATCGAAAGATCGATCTCGTTGCCGATGACCGAAGCTCTCGAAACAAGATCCTTCAGGTGCGAAGGAAGTCTGTCGAGACGGCTGACCAGAAGCGAGTTCACGCCGCTCGGGACCTCGATCCTGTCGTTTTTCAGAACGAAGAAGTCGTCGACCTTCTCGAAGCAGTTCTTGTCGACCATGAAGAGAACGAGCTGTTCGACGAAGAAGGGGTTTCCTTCCGTTCTGGAGAAGATGAACTTCGCGACCTCGGAACGGATCTTTCCGCCCAGAAGCTTTTCAACGAGAGATCCGACCTCGACATCGGAAAGTTTTTCAATGACGGCGCTGCGGAAGCGGTTGTCTTCGGTATTCGGAAGGAATTCGAGCTTCGTGCCGTCATCGTTGAGTCTCGAAAGCAGATAGACGGCGACCTTGTGCTCGTCAAGCTTTGCGACAATGGTCTTCAGGACGCTGAGAGAGTCACCGTCGACCGAAAGCATATCGTCAAAAACAAGCATGAGCGGTCTGATCTCCGCAATCGCCGAGAAGAAGTCGTTCAAAGCGAAGACGGTGTTCTCGAATCTCGCCTTACCGTCGAGCATATCGTAAACCGAGCCCTCCCAGAAGAGCCCTGCAAGCGCAGCTATGTAAATTTTGCTGTCCTCAAATTTTTCGTGCATCGAGACGATCTGCGATGAAATCTCCTGCCACTTTTTCTCGAAGTTCTGCTTGTTTTCCTCGTCCGACCCCTTCTCGACCTGGTTGAAAAGCTTGTGGAAGAAGGAGTTGAAAAGGTTCATCGACTGGCGGAGGATCGGGTCACAGCCAAGCGAGAAGATGGTGAATTCCTTGGAGAATTTCTTTTTTATCTCATAAATGATCCTCGATTTTCCGATACCTGCCTCGCCGTAAAGCGTCATGCAGTGAAGCCTGCCGGTGTCACGCGCCTTTTCGCAGACCGATGAAATGTCGGCAAGTTCCGAAGCTCTGCCGGTGAAAGGTGTCGAGAAGACGGATCCCTCCTCGCGTCTGAGCCTCCCCTTGATCTCAAAGACCTCGACAGGAACGTCGATCCCTTTGAATTCGAAGTTGCCCATGCTTTCGAGGACATACATCTTTTTAGCCTTTTCCGCCGCCTTTCCGGCGATCCAGTTGCCGCCGAAACGGGCCTTCATCATGATCCTTGCCGAGAGGTTTACGTTGTCGCCGAGCGCAGTGTATGCAGATCTTTTGATACTGCCCGTAAAGCCCGCGTAGACAACACCCTCGGTAATACCGCAGCGGATCTCTGTCGTGCAGTTCTTTTCGATCTCGTTGATGCAGTCTATCGCTCTTTCGAGGTTGTCCTCATAACTTATCGGAGCTCCGAAAAGTGCAAGAAGCGTTGCGCCCTTGTCTCCGAAATCGAAGCCGCTGATATAGCCGCCGTACTTCTGAACGTGGCTTGCGAGATATTCAAGCATCTTCTCGATTTCGGGGATCTCCTTTGAAATTTTATAGGAGATGAAGAGAGAAACGATCTCGCGGAACTCTCCGGAGATCTGCTGAGCCAGAACTGCGTCCGGGATGAACATCTTGAGCTCGGAAAGCGTCGGTTCGTTGTTTGAAGCGGTCTCGGGAGCCGTGAAGGTGACCGAGTCAACGAAGTGCGCATCCTCCTTCATGTGGCAGACAAGGCAGCTTGAAAGCTTGTCGTAGACCTTGTCGTCGATGCAGATGTCAAGCCCAGAGCAGTGATGCTCCGCGCCAGCAGCCTCGTCGATGACGTCGCCGAAGAAGAGGAAGTGCCTGAGGTTCTCCTCACCCTTTGCGGCGATCCAGTTGAAGCGGCCGATCGAGATCCCGGCCTTTGCGGAAATTTTAAAGATCTGCCCTTTGTGCGAAAGAGTCGGATTCTCGATAAAGAATTTACGGATCTCAAGCGCAACCGAAATCGCCCTTTTACCGTCATCATCACGGAAAACCGCAGTGAAAGCGTCACCGGCAAAATTCAGGATGAAACCGTTTTTGCTGTAAACGGACTCGATCAGGGGCGAGAAGATCGTGTTCATGAAGGTCGAAAGGGTCTCTGCGCCGTCCGAGCCGCTCGCCATGAGGAGCCTCGTCATGTTGGTGAAGCCCGAAATGTCCACAAACAAAACGGACGCATCTACTGCAGAGGTCTTTTTGTCGCCTTCTACATTAAAAAAGCCAAGCTGCTTTAAGTCGGGAATCAAATTTCTCACTGTCTGTTCCTCTTGGTTAGAGATTCATAAACTCAATTGCGTCAACTAATGTACCTGTACCGTCGAATGCGGTCGTTCCGCCTGTTATGACAAGGACCGGAGACTCTCCGATAACACCGGCGGGAACAACTACCCCCTTAGGCATGATCCTTGCGAAATGGGTAAATGTGGCCTGCTGCACGGAGTTGAGCGACGTTGCGTCGAACATCTGGAAAAGCCTGTTGCCGTGAACTGCATTTTTATCACTGTTGGAGCTGCCGCCAGCACCGCCTATAACCAGAAAAGCGTTGTTATTTAAGACTATCTCCGGGAACGCCAACGTACTCTCGGTTTTGTTGTAGACAAGAAGATCGCCCTGGCTGGTCTGAACGGTCTCGGGAGTCCAGCGCGTGATCTTGTTTGTCGGAAGGAGTCCCTCCGACGAGACATAGCCGCCGAACATATATACAGAATCTTTGGCATTGACCGTTTTCGTGAAGAAAATGTTGTTCTCGTTGCTGATCGGGTGGTCGGTGATCTTGCCTGTCGAGGTGTCAATCAGCACCGCCTGGGAAGTCGAGCTGTTGGATCTTCCGCCAACGACCATCAGCTGATCGCCGGCAAACCCGAGTGACGGCATGATCGCAGCGAGCTCGGCATCGGAGGCGAGCTCCTTTACCTCACCGATCGTAACAGAGCCGTCGATAAGCGATTTGTCGACGACCTCTATACGGGAAACCTTGGTCAGCGGAATATTGCCCGAATCGATACCTCCTGCGAGATAGATCATGATCCGTCTCGGCTCGCCGGCTTCCTCCTGATCCGGAGTAGTCACGGTCTTTGCTATGATCGACTGGAAACGCGCAAAAGGCAGAGCCTGAGTCGAAAAAACCTCCTGAGTGATGTTGGCAACTTCCTTGCCGATATGGTTTTGAACCATGTTGTGCTTCGGGTAGCTCGGCGTGTAGCGTTCGATCTTCATTGAGGCTGTCATCGTGTTGTAACTCAAAGACGGGAAATCTGCGACAGCCGGGATCGAATCGTCGATGATAAGCGAGCGGATCCCGAAACCGTGAAAGCCGCCGACCATAAGAACGCTGCCGTCGCTCAGAAGGACCGCTTCGTGCATTCCGCGCTCCTCGACCATATCGGAGAGCTGCTCGACCGTACCGGATTCAAGGTCAAGGACCTCAACAGTCTTGACCGCCGGGCACTTTCCGTTGTTGCAGGAGGTAAAACCTCCGGCGATCAGTATCCGGTTGTCGGGAAGAAGCGTAGCTGTGTGACCGAATCTGGGGCTCAGAAGTCCCTGAGGCAGACACGCCGAATTTATGCTGAGGTTGGTGCTTTCGGCATAGAAAGCCGCCGTCGGGTAGAGAATGACGTCAATGGCTGTTTTCGGCGTCGTTACAAAATCGAGGTTCGTGACCTTGCCGTACCAGTAAGGATCCGAAGGATTGGAGCCGTAGCCTAAAATCACAAGGGTGAGACCGGACTCTTTGGGAATATCGTTAAGCCTGACAGAAGCATCGATACCCTCCTTATAGATCGAAATCGACTTTTTATAAACCTCCTCGGTCCCCTTGAGCAGCTGGAAGTTGATGCTCGTCAGATTTTTTACAGAGGTGGCGTTGATCGTGTTTTTAACACAGCTGTGTTCGACCATCCTGATGGAAAAACCAGGTTCCGAAGCCTCTTCGCCGTCATCGGCAGACTCGTTTCCGCCGCATGAGAAAAATAAAATTGAAGCCAAAAGCATAATCAAAACAAAAAGAGACCGTTTCTTGAACATCAATCACTCCATATCTTAACAGTTCAACTCAAAAATCTGCCGCACGAAAACCTCGTTCGTGTCAAGATCCCACACCGAGACAGAACAGCTGCCGTCGCATGTTTCAAGGATCGCGTAGCTGCGTCTGCCGTCGTCCAGCCCCTCCTTTCCGAAGGGACCCGGATTAATAAAAATCACACCGTCGCGCCGCTCGACGAATGCCTTGTGCGTGTGCCCGAAGACCACGAACTGAGGCTTGAAACGGCTGATAATTTCCGCATTTGCGGAGATCATCCGGTGCGGCGAAGTCAAATTATGGACCAGAAAAAAACTCATCCCGCCGAGCTTGAACGTCTGCGTTACAGGCAGGTAACCCTCCAGCGCGAAGTCGGTATTGCCGCAGACGGTACGGAACTCCCGCCCGCCCGCAATGCCGGCAAGCATCGCGTAAAAAGCCCGGTCTCCGATATCACCGGCGTGGAGCATCGCATCAAAATCGACTGCACGCAGATCCTTCGGCAAATTTCCGTGAGTATCTGAAATTATCAAAACTCTCATAAAAAGACCTCGCTAAAAACCATGATTTATAGCATGGGTTGAAACTATGTCAAAAATACAATGAAATTTAGTAATTTTTTATCCAAATAAATAATGGTGATTTTTCTGAAAAAATATAAAATCCGCTGTTTTTTGTCTGGAGGAATGACTATGAAAAAACTTTTAACACTGATTTTAGCATTTTCCGTCTGCTCGACTTTGGGGGCAGCGCGACTTTTCTTTTCAAACGGAGAGAGCTCCGAGCTCGTCAGGCTCGACGGTTTCAGCGCCGTCGAAGGTTCGAGGCTGCACGGGTTCAAGACTCCGGACAAAGAGCTTTTAAGGCTCGGTCTCGGCAGCACGGTCTACTCTGTCATTGACGGCGACGAAGGAGGCCTGCCAGTCTATCTTTTGGGAGAAACACCTGTAATTGCGAACAGTTATATTTTATGGCGCGGTGAACGTTCCGTCGATTACATGACAGAAAAATACGGCATGGAGCTTGCCGAAATCCTTCCCTCTTATCCGCTTTACCTGTTCAAGGTCAAGGGTGACAGTGTCGTGATTTCGGAAAAAATCGTAAAAAACGGCGACGGATTCGCCTTCCCGGACCTTATCCGCAGAGCCGAGCTCCGTTTCGTTCCTGAAGCCGAGCCGCAGGATCCCTATTTCGACGTTCAGTGGCACCTTCAGAATACCGGCAAAGTACTGAATTACCAAGGCGGTGAATCCGAGATCCTGAAACATGCCGACACGAAATTCATTGAAATGCTTCAGTTTCTGCACGAAAACGAAATCGAGGTCGACCCGTCGGTAAAAATCGCGATCATGGATACGGGGATCGTGCCGGATCACGAGGATCTGACAAACATCGAACCCGGATACGACTTCCTCGAGGACAAGGAGGGCGGCTATCCGGACACATCTGTGCTCGACGGCAATGTCTACGCAAACTATCTCGCCTCGTCGGTCGGTCACGGAACGACCTGTGCAGGAGTCAGCGCCGGCGAAGGCAATACTATCGGCATGACCGGCATGTGCCCCTGGTGCAGACTCTACCCTGTCCGCTATCTCGACGGTATCGAAGGGACGGCCGTCTCAGACGCCAAGTTCCTGAAAGCATACGAAAAATATGTCGCTGACCCGGCGATCTCAGTCATCAACTGCAGCTTCGGCCCGGAGTCAGGATACGGCACGATCCCGATCACTCCCGGAGAGGAGGAGGGCATCGGCAGCTTCATGAAAAACGGCAGGAACGGGCTCGGCGGAGTTGTCGTCTACGCCTCAGGCAATGAAGGTGTCGACTCTGCCTACAATCAGATTTTCGAACATGATTTCACATTCAGGCGCAACGGTCAGGATGTCACGAACCGCGTGATCACGGTCAACGCTTCGACGGCTTGGGATACAAGGGCGCTCTACTCGAACTACGGTGCGGCAACGACAGTCATTGCGCCGTCGCTTTCGCAGTATCCGATAATCGGCATCGCGACAACGATGATACCGAAGTACGGTGACTACAAAAGCGACTACACGCTCCTCTTTTCGGGCACCTCGGCAGCGGCTCCGATGGTTTCCGGCTTCTTCGGGGCGATCCTCAGCATAAATCCTGAACTCACGCTCGAAGAGGTCACCGAGATCCTGAAAAAGAGCGCAGACAAAGTCTATCCGGAGACAGGTTCTTGGGATGACGACGGCTTCAGCGTCAAATTCGGCTACGGCAGGATCAACCTCGAGAAGGCCGCCAGGCTTGCTGCCGGCTTCGAGATGTGCACCGAAGTCAAAGACGAGATCTGCGGCAACCACCTCGACGACGACTGCGACGGATACGTCGACGAGGAGTGCTCATCAGACCCGGTTGCCGGCTGGCCCTGCGAGACCGACGACGACTGCATGAAAGGCTCGTTCACGGCTGCCGATGTCAAGTGCATCCACTCATTTTCATACTACAAATTCAAAGACGGCACCTGCATGAGGCTGACCAACAACGCGACCTGTCCGGACGGCACAAAACCTGTAGCCGAGCTTGACGGAGCACAGGGCTACCTCTGCGCACTTGAATGCTCCGCCGTTTCGCCATGCCAGCGCGAGGGCCACTACTGCTCCAATGACGTTCTCGGCGTCTGTCTGCCGCACTGCGAACAAAACGAGGACTGCAACACCGGCTCTGAATGCACTGCCGCCAACAAATGCGTAAAAATCCCTGAATCGCTCGGAGGCCCCTGCGGCGCAGACTCCGAATGCGAGGGCGAATATTCATGGTGCAACTACTGGTCGCTTCCGGGCGGATACTGCACCCAGGACTGCTTTGACAACGACGATTCAGTCTGTCCGGACAACTCGATCTGCGTTACCGTCGGCAGAAGAAACCGCGAAATGTGCCTCGCAAGCTGCAACTCAGACAGCGCCTGCCGTGTCGAGGAGGGTTACATCTGCCACGCCCGCTACTCGACGCGAGAAGGTCTCTGCTACACTCAGTGCAGGGGCGATTCCGACTGCCGCGACGAAGATGCATACTGCAACGAAGAGGGCAGATGCGTGACCGAAGGCTGGACCGGCTGGCCGGAGACCGATGACAAACCGGCGGCAGGCAACGATGACGACATCAGCGGCGAGCCTGACACGGACTCCGCTTCCGGTGCCGGATCCGATAGCGAGCTCAGCTTCGACGACGATCCGCAGGGCAGCGGAGACAAAGAGAACAAAAAAAGCAGCGGCTGCACGCTCGGTTTGATTTAGCGGCGGCGAAATCTGTAACCTTTCGGACTGGATCGGGGTCAAATCTCCGTTGCCGCGAGGCGGTCAACTGTTCCGAAAAAAAAATTTAGGAGGCAAAAATGGAAAAAAAGGTAGTCGTTACCGGCGCAAGCGGTCATGTAGGCAACAATCTGGTCCGCGAACTTAACAAAAGAGGCATTAAGCCGAGGATTCTGATTCACGAGGAGACGACCGTCAGAAAGGCGATCGAAGGGCTCGATTTCGAAGAAGTAAAAGGCGACACGAGAGATCTCGAATCGCTGAAAAAGGCTTTTGAAGGAGCCGATCTGGTCTACAACTGCGCAGCCGCGATCTCGATAAAATGCGGTGTTTACGACAAAATCAAAACAGTCAACGTTGACGGCGTAAAAAATGTCGTTGAAGCGTGCATCGCAAACAATGTAAGAAGACTCGTTCATGTCAGCTCGATCGAGGCTCTGGGCGATCCCGGCGAAGGCGTTGTCGCGACTGAGGAGATGGGTTTCAACCCCGACAGAGCTATGCTTGAATACGGCATTACGAAGGCTGAGGGCTCTCTTATAGTCCAGAAAGCGGTAAAAGAGGGAAAAATCGACGCTGTTACCGTATGTCCCGTAGGAATTTTAGGGCCTAACGACTTCCGTCCCTCCCAAATGGGCACGATGGAAATGAACTTCCGCAAAGGCAAACTTCCTGCTTACCCGGCTTACGGCGGATTTGACTGGGTTGATGTCCGTGATGTCGTCGAAGGAATAATCCTTGCCGGAGAAAAGGGAAAGAGCGGCGAATTTTACCTTCTTACCGGCGGTCACGTCACAAACGACGAAATGATGGGGATCCTCGAAAAACTCTCCGGCAGGAAACGCCCGAGCGTATCGCTTCCCTACTGGCTCATGTATACAGCCGGATTTTTGGCAGAGAACTGCTTCTACCGTTTTTTCAAAAATGTTGAACCGGTCATCACACGCGGCAGTGCGAGAATTCTCAAGAGCGACCTCCACGCCTCCTCAGAAAAAGCTCAGAAAGAGCTCGGAATGAAGTTCCGCAATGTCGAAGAGATCTTCCGCGACCACTACAACTGGATGGTTGAATACACCGAGAAAAAAGCTTCCAAAAATTAAAGGTTTTTAAAACGATCAAAAGTCGGAGCTTCCGGCATATATGACACCGTTTTTATAGTCTCGTTCAATCCCCGGTCAGTCAAACCGATCACTTGCGGCTGAAATGGCAAGGAAACTTTGTCAAGTCCGTAAATTCATACGGTTTTATATATTCCCAGCTCAATCAGCCCTAACAGAATAAGTGCAAACAACAAACAGAGACCGAGAGCTATCAAAGCGTGAACAATTGCCGTTTTTGCGATTTTCCATCTGAACTCTTCCAGCTCATCCACAAACAGGGTCGGGACGAAAAAGAGTTCAATAACAAAAAAGAATATCCAAACCGGTATATATCTCACGAACCATAACAGAAATGGAATCAGAACCGTTAAAACCCTGATAATTCTACAATATATTTTAAAATAATTGTCTTTATCAATGCACATCATCACACCTATAGTGCCGGAATAATAAAAATTATTGAAATTACCAGCAAAGCAATATGGAAACTTATAAAAAGAAAGAATTCCGGCACAAACCTTTTAAGATTTTCAACAAAAAACGAGATGATAAACAAAATAACGAAGCTCGCCACTATGATAAGTTGGGAAAAAAGCAGGAGTTTTATACTGTTATCTTTTACCAATTCATAATAAGGTGAAGCCGACCCAATCATAAAATTCACACATATCAGTGCAAATGAAAACAGATAAACTATTTCCCACGAAATATAAAAAGGATAAGCTATCCATTTTTTTATAGTTTTTATTTCCATGATTTAAACTCCAAACCGGATCAAAAAGTGCAAAAAAACTCAATTATTGTAGGTTTTTCGGCTTAAATAGCAAGGCATTATTTTTTATTTTGCACAAACACCGATATAGATAAAATATTTTCGTATTACATAACAAATATTTATTGACAATAATTTTAAAATATATATTACACATTTACAAACAGTTGGTTCTTTGATAAATGCTTGGACTCTAGTCAACAAATATTATAATTTTTATTGATTACAATCATAAATTGTTATAAAATTGAAACCATGAGATGTGTCGAGAGAGATTTAAATACAGTCATTGAATCAAAAATCGGGAAAGGAAAGGTTATTGTCATTACAGGGCCGCGCCAAGTTGGAAAAACCACACTTTTAAAAAATATGGTTGAATCTTTTCCGGAAGAAAAGCATGTGCAGTTCTGGAATTGTGACGAGCCGGACATACGCTCGCTCCTTGCCGATGCATCGTCCGTGCGCCTTAAATCAATAATCGGAAAATCGGAATTTATTGTCATTGACGAAGCCCAGAGAGTTAAAAACATCGGACTTACAATAAAACTGATTCACGACAATTTTCCGGATGTTCAGCTTGCAGTTACTGGCTCTTCATCGCTTGATCTCTCCAATTTTATCAACGAGCCTCTGACGGGACGCAAATTCGAATACAATCTTTTCCCGTTTTCTTCCAACGAACTTGCGAAACACACAACTTTGCTGGAAGAAAAACGCTCGCTTGAAACACGCCTGATCTACGGTTTTTATCCTGATGTCGTGAACAATCCGGGTGATGAAAAGGAAATTCTTTCTAATATCGCCGGCAGTTACCTTTACAAAGATGTCTTTGAGTTTCAGGATATCCGCAAGCCGGCAGTAATCGAAAAACTGGTTCAGGCTCTCGCTCTGCAGGTCGGCTGCGAAGTTTCGTTCAATGAACTCGGCAATCTTCTCGGGATAGACACCGTGACAGTGCAGAGATATGTCGATCTGCTTGAAAAAGCATACATCGTTTTTCATCTGCATTCATACAGCAGAAATGTGCGTAACGAGCTTAAAAAAAGCATTAAAATCTATTTTTATGACAACGGAATCAGAAACGCCGTTATTTCCAATTTTTCTCCTTGCGAACTGAGGAATGACAACGGAAATCTCTGGGAAAACTTTCTGATAAGCGAAAGGATAAAAAATAATATTTTCCACAATATCAAGGCAAAATATTACTTCTGGCGGACAACACAGAAGCAAGAAGTCGATTTTCTTGAGGAAATTGAAGGAAAAATTTCATCATGGGAATTCAAATACAACCCGAAAAAAATCAAAGCAAGATGCCCTCTGACTTTTTCAAACAACTATCCCGACATTCCGTTCAGCGTTATAACGCCTGATAATTACACTGATTTCGTAACAAGCGACTAAACAAGATCTTCATTACTGCCACACACAATGACATTTTTATAGTCTTGTTCAATCCCCGTCAGTCAAATCAATTACTTGCGGTCTGTTCAGTCTTTCTTCAATGAAATTCTTGATGTAAAGCAGATCTTCCTTGCCTCCTTTCAAATAGAGAGCCATCTCTTTTTTTGTTCCGCTTTTTGAGACTTCATTGAAATTTACTTGCAACATTTCTTCCAATAAAACCTTTGTCATCTTTATGAAATTTATATCTTGTATTTCGATTTCCAACGCGTTTTCAGTCACTATTCCTATGCGGTTTTGGAAAAGTAAAACATTACCCCACACAACGCCTGGACCTCCTAAGGCAACAGATTTTGCTGATAGCTCATCATTATATCCAAGAGCAACTTTGCAATATTCAAGGATTTTCAATGGTTTTTCTTTTGCCTGAAGTTCTTTGGTTTTCTTATTCTGTGTTTTACGTGACCAAATTTCAAGCACAATAAAAGCTATAAAAACAATCGTGTAGCCAATCACCCGAAATGTAAGATCCGATGTTGACTGTATTCCAGGTTCAGCTTTTCCTAAAATGCTGGAACAAAAAAGAAAAACTGTTGAAAATATTACATATTTCATTTCACAATCTTATCCATATTCCACAGCAGATAGAGCGGCAGACTGATTGCTGCAGTTCCCTCACAGTCTGCTACGGCAAGGTTTTTGAGCGAAAGTTTGTAGCCGGTTTTTGGTTTGAATTTCTTGCAGAACTGCTTGAAACTCTTTGCCTGGGTATTTGCCGCGGCTTTCACTTCAACAGGGAATATTTCGCCCTCTTCCTCAAAGAGAAAATCGAGTTCCGCGCTGTTTCCTGACCGCCAGAAATAGGGGTTTTTCCGCAGTGTCACAAGTTCGTTCAGGACATAATTTTCAGCAATCGCACCTTTAAATATTTTCAGGTTGTCGCCATCTCCCAGAATATCTTTGTAGCTTAAGCCGAGTCTGCAGCAAAGCAGGCCGGTATCAGCCATGTAGACTTTGAAATATGTCGCATCTGCGTTCGCTGAAAGAGGAATTTCCGCATTCTGGACAAGCTCCACAAGATGAACAAGCCCTGCGTTTTTGAGCCACTGCAATGCCGTTTCAAGCTCGTGGGCGCGTTTTCCCTCCTT
>DBXP01000035.1 GCA_002309575.1 bacterium UBP6_UBA1209
GTTTCCGAAGATTCCCTCGAAAAAGCGGTTCTTCAGGCTGCACCGAAAGGAACAGAAGATTTCAACATGGAAGCAGTAAAAATCGGAAGAGAACTGGCTAAGACTCTGAAATAAGAATCTGAAAACTTCTTCGTAAAATCAATTAATTATCTTTTCCAGCTCAAGCAGTGCGATTTTGTTTTTGATCCCGCCGCCGTAGCCGGTGATTTTTCCGCCTGCGCCGATGACTCTGTGGCACGGGATCATGATGCAGATCGGGTTCCAGCCGAGAGCTCCGCCGACTGCCTGCGCCGACATTTTCGCGATGTCGCGACGGCTTGCGATCCTTTGCGCGATTTCTCCGTAAGTAATTGTTTTTCCGAAAGGAATTTTTGATGTCTCCTCCAGGACCTCTTTTCTGAAAGGGGAGGGGAATTCGATTTTATATTCCGGTAACCAATTTGGCTGGCGGCCGCTGAAATAGATATCAAGCCAGCGGCAGGTTTCTGTGAAAACCGGCAGACCAACTGTTTCATCCAATCCGGTTTCGGACTGTTCGAACCAGAGCTGAGTAAGAAATCTGCCGTCCGATTCCATCACGATGTCGTCGAAACCGTCAGGCGTAATGTATTTTGATCTGAATGTCAGGCAACCCTGCTCAGTTTTATTCCATCGCTGATACATCGGCAGCAACGACTGAGATCTTGCTAAGGACTCTCGCTTTGAAGAAGTCGACATAGGCATCGAAATTTTCGCGTCTCACGCCGGAGGGATCGTCGTGTTCGCCCCACAGCATCGTATCGTACTCGGCGGCAAGTGCAATTCTGCTACGCATCGATTCGATGAGCGGTTCGATGTCGATACTGCCGGAATATCCGTTCCAAAGCTCCTTGACTTTTGCTTTGAACGCGGGTGATTTGAAGAGCGCGTTGTAATAGATCGTCTCTTTCAATATGCAGCTTGAGCGGTTGTATAGCGAAGAGCAGTCGAAATCCCAAACGGGACCGGCCTTGAAGATGTTGTGAGTGCTGTCGAAGGTGAAATAGCAGCTTTTGGGGTGTCTCAGCTCTGTATTGTCCATGATTTCGTTCACGAACCAGAATTTTGCCCATGACTCGATGTCGATTACATTTGCGTATGTTTCGTCAGGCGCCGGGCTGTTGTTCGTATCCGACCCTGGTGTGAATTTCGGGTAAAGGAGCTTTTCAAGTGTGTCGATTTTTGCCTGAAAGCGCTCAAGTCTCGCTGCACCGCCGCTTGTAATAACGCCGTTTCCGTCAACCATGTAATCGTCGTTTTTTATCATGTAGGGAAGGTTTCGTATGGGACTTTGGAATTTTACAGGTTCATCGAAATATTCGTCCATTTCGACAAGATAGTCCTTATCCTCGTCATCAGTCATATCCTCGTTTCCGTCGTCGATATCAACGCGGTTCCTGCTGACTTTTATCGCCTCTCCGAGCCAGTAAAGTCCCTGGTATTCGCCGTTCAGGACAAGATCGACGAAATCTCCGCGGACTGTCCAGTCAAATTCGAAGATCCTGCTCAGATAAAACGCCGTTTCGTTGCGCATGAAGGTGTTGTCCAGATAATTTGCGACCAGGACCCAGCGCTTGTGCGTCGGAAGTCCCATGATCTGCTGCTTTTTGTCCAGTTTCAGGGCATACGGTTTTTTGGAGAGGAGCCAGGTCGAGTTCCCTCTGCCGCGGATGCTTGTCGGAACATTTTCAAAATTCCAGCTCTCTTCGGTTCCGGCCAGGGAAATCCTGGCACCTGTTATCCAGTCCTCTTTCGATGTGATCTCTGCGTTGTTCGGCGTCTCTATGAAAAGAGTAGGAAGGGCAGTGTTGGCGACACTTGCCACATCGGATACCAGAACGGAGTCGTCTGCTCCCGAAACGGTAGCTGTGCAAAAGTAATAGCGGATCCCCTTTTCGTTAAAAACCGGAGTGTTGAAAATAGTTCCTGTCGCTCCTGAAATCACGATCCCCGTATCGGTCGAACCGTCCTGGCTTTCATACCATTGATAAGTTATTTCGCCGTTTTCCGCTTCAGCTTCGCAGGTGAGGGCGATACTGCGGTTGTTCGGCGCGATATTCATTTTCTTCGGCTGCCTGACAAAGAGAGCTCCGGAAACAGCGGTGTCGTCATCGGGAGATCCCGGTTGAGAATCGTGATCGGAAGGTTCAGGGATGACATCACCGTCGTTGCCGGTCTGCTGATTATCTGGATCACCGCTCTCTTCAGGAGTGTCTGCATCAGAGTTTTCATTCTCAGAGTCAGTATTATCTTCATCACGGCTTCCGGCGGTATCTTCATCTGAAGTGCCAGCGTCAGATGTGTCTGCATCAGAGGTGTCTGCATCCGAAATGACAGGATCCGAAGAGTCTGCATCGGTCTCTGGACCGGATTTCGCGTCATTGCATCCGACAGCAAGAAAAGTTATAGCCGCAAACAACACTAAACAAAAAAAGGATCTGACTGTTCCGTTAAATTTTTTCTTCATTTTTGAACCTCTCTTATACCTCTTTTGTGTCACCTTTCTGCCAGCAGTCTCTTCAGTACAGGCAGATCTGCGGGAGCCCAGTCAAGTTTTTCAAGTTCTTCAGGAGTCGCCCAGACGTGTGAAATATGCTCTTTTCTGGTGAAGCGGTCTGTCTTTGCATGGCAGAGGAAGCAGGTGAGCGTTATCGAAAATTCGGGGTAGGTGTGGTCGACAGTTATGAAAAAGTCATTATCCGTGATTTCGATATCCAGGTCCAGCTCCTCACGAAGCTCGCGCATAAGAGCCTCGGAGGTGGATTCGCCGGGCTCGATCTTTCCGCCGGGAAATTCAAACCTGTATGCGGTTTCGGCACACTTCGAAGCTCCGCGCTGAAGTGCGAGGATCCTGCCCTCAAATTCGATCACGGCGGCTACTACATTGAGATGTTTCATTGTGACGGTGAGTGGTGAATCCTATTTGCTTTTCTCTGCAACCTTTTGATTTAATTCGGCAATTTTTTGGTTAAGGTCTCGTATTCTCTGGTTGAGGACACGTATGATGCCGAGTGCGACCTCATCGCGCTGTTTCAGGATCTCAAGAAAGTCCTCGCTCTCCATTTTCAGTGCCAGAACTGTTCCGTTTGCGATAATATCCGCACTTCTCGGCTGACTGTCGATGAGCGCCATTTCGCCGAATCCGGCACCGGCTTTCATGACGGCGACCTTGTTTCCTCCGACCACGACGTTGACTTCGCCCTTGATGATCATGTAAAGCTCTTTGCCGATGTCGCCCTCGTTTACGATGTACTGGCCGTCCTCGAAGGTCTCCTCCTCGAGCAGAACGGCGATGTCAGCCAGGACTTCGCCTGGAATATCGTGAAAAAGCTCAACATTTTTTAAAGCAAGAACTCTCTCTACCCTTGTCAGCATAGCTCCTCCTAGTTTTCCTGAAAAACCTCAGCGGCGTAAAGCCTCAGCGAATTGTCGAAATCGTTCAAAAGTGACGCTTTGTCGTCTCCTGCGATCCTGAGATGCAGATAGTTCATCGCGTAGAGCGCTGCTTCACGTACTGTCGGCGACGGATCGTAAAGGAAGATCTCGATCCGGTCATAAATTTCGACAAAGTTTTCGTGGGCTATTACATAAAGTGTGATCGAACGAACCCATTCAGAGTCGTCGAGAAGAAATTCATCAATTATATCGGCAACTTGTATTTTCTTGATGTTGAAGAACGAATAACCGAGCTTAAGCCTCTCTTCATCGTTGGAGCTTTCGATAAGCGGAACGATGATCGGACGGATCTCTTTATCGACGATGTTGTCGACTATCTCAAGCGCATTCGAGCGCTGTACGTTTGAAACGAACTTCTGTGTCAGGTTGAAGTAGATGTTGTCAAAGAGCGAATTGCCGTACATCAGCGAAAGTATTGAGAAAATTCTCTGGAAGCAGTTTTGGAGCTTTCTGTCGACAACATCCCAGAGGTGGTGTGTCTTAAATGCCTTTTTTACGGTGACTGAACTATAAAGTATTTGGAAATATTGAGAAATTTCCTTGAGAAGCAGCTTTTTGAGCTCGCCTTTGTCGATCGAAAAATCCTGGAAGTCGTTTATCAGCTTTTTCATGCTGTTGAGGGCGATCGTGCGGATCTCGTCGCTCCGGCTGTTGAGGGTCTGCCAGAGAAGCGCAAGAGCCTTGTGCGATCTGATATCGCCGAGCAGCTTCGCGACTTCGATCTTGAGCCTGTTGCTCTCGAGGTTGTTGTTGAGGATATCCTCAGCTGGCACAAGGATCCTGTCTCCGAGCTTTGAAAGGACCTTTTCGACATCAAAGCTTACGCTGCGGTCGAAGAGCATGTAGAAAAGCTTCGGGATAAAGATGTTGGAATCGATCTTCGTCGCCGCGAAGACGGCTTCACGTCTTACAGCTACGCTCTTGTCGTTCAAAAGCGCGAAGAGATGCTGATCCATATTTTTCTGCCCGATCTCGCCGAGGATGTAGGCTGCCGATGCGCGGTCTATTTCGTTGTCGGAGGCGATCATCGAGGAGAGGTGGTTGCCGGCGGTAATGACTCCGCTGATCCCGGCGAACTTTATCAGGCTTATGACAGCTGCACGGCGGACATGGACATTTTCACTGTCGAGGAAGGCTGCAAGGAGCTTTATCGACTTCTCCGTCTGCATATATCCGTATGTCAGGATAGCTTCGCAGAGCACCTCTTCGTTCTCCGAGCTCAGGAGCTGAAGGACGTCGTAGGTGTAAAAACGGCTCTCCATGCTCCGCAGAAGCGCCAGGATCTTGACCTTGATTTTAGGCGAGGCCTTCGTCAGAAGCGGAACGAACTTGTGGCCGAGCTTGAAGGTGCCGCTGCTTTCGACCATGTCGATCGCCATTGCGACCTCTTCGTCTTCACCGGATTCGATCGCCCTTTCGATGATGCTCTGGATGATCCCGGACTGGACCGTGAGCTGGTTGGAGCCGAAGCGTTTCTTTTTGATATTGTCGATGAGGACTGCAAGGTAACGGCCGCGGATCCTGATAATCGTGAGGATCCAGATGCATCCGACGAGGGTCACGATCCATGAAATAAGCTTTACGTCAGAGTTTATCAGCCCCTGCCTGCCCATGTAGCTGATCGCGAAAAGGATAAGACCGGAGATGCCGATGAAGGTCGGCTTGACCATACCGTCGATCAGGGCCTTTGTGCGGCTTTTGATCCTTGCGTCAAGCGGGATGTAGAGCAGCTGGATCGCTGCATCGTTGATGGTGTATCTGAAGGCTGAATCGCCCGATTTTGCCATGGTTATCGCGACAAGCGGCGCCACGAAACTGATGCCGGCGTAGGTGAACATGACCCAGTCCGCGGGGAGAACGATGTAAAAAATAGAGCCTATCGTGAGCACGGCAGGAAGGATCCCGAGGCTCATGAAAATGCTGTATTTAAGCAGTCTCGAGGTTGCAAAAAACTGGAAGACAAGTGAAAAAATGCCGCCGAAAATCGAGTAGATGAAGCCGAAGTAGGATGCGAGCTGCTGCGGGTCTGTGATCTTATCGGAGGCTACGATTTTGAACTGATAATCGACAAGCGTGGTGACAAGATAGATAAGACCCGTCATTATGGCGATGTACTTGACGTACGGCGTCCTGGTGATGCTGATCTGTGACGTGACCTCGGCCTGTTTGGCCGAAACTGTCTTCGCGATGACGCCGCGCTGGAGCCTGAGCCTGTATTTTTTGCCCATGTGACGGACGATCAGTATGCAGCAGAGCATGAAAAAGGCGTTGATGAAGAGCAGGAACTGCACCCTGCCGCCGAGCAGCTTCACGAGCTTTCCGACGGAACTACCGACGATGATGCTTGCGACGATCCCGCCGCCGCCGACAAGTCCCAGGATGCGTTTCGCCTCTCTGGAATCCAGAAGCTCGTTCGTGAACGACCAGAACTGGAACATCATGAAGGCGCCTAGAAGTTCTATGAAAATATACAGGATCGAGTAGGCGGGGGTGACATCGGCGCTGACGAGGGCGATGAAGACCAGAAGCAGCGTGATACCTATCGAAAACGTGCCCTGGATAAGTTTGTCGAGCCGGTAGAAGGAGCTGCGTTTCGTGTAGAAGAATGTCGCCGTCGAGACGATGATCGCAACTCCGATGTACATGAGCGAAAGCATCAGGCGGTCGCCCTTGTACTTGTTCAGGAAGAGTGTGTCGCGCACGATCCGGCCCATGACCATGATCGAGGTGGCGAGAAAGTTGTATGCAAAAAGCATCAGTGCGCGGTTGCGCTCCTCGGCGCTGTTCATGTGCATGAGCTTTATCATCAGACCTCCTTAAAATCTAGCTGGCGCATCGCCTCGTACATCGCCGCCGTTGCAGCGCTTGCGAGGTTCAGGCTGCGGATTCTGGTGTCGGAAATCGGCAGATAACGGCTCCGGTCTCCGTATTTTTCAAGGATATTTGCGGGCAAACCTGCGGATTCACAGCCGAAAACGAGAAAATCTCCGTGACGGTAAGCCGCCGAATCGTAGCGCACCTTTCCTCTTTTTGAGAAAAAGTGCATCTTCCCTGTATCGTTTGAAGCCAGAAATTCATCAAGGTCCTCCCATGTCGTGATGTCTACATACTTCCAGTAGTCGACTCCGGCCCGCTTTACAGCCGCAGTCTCAAGGCTGAATCCGCACGGTTTCACGATGTGGAGCTTCAAGCCGAGAGCAAGGGCTGAACGTGCGATATTCCCAGTGTTTTGAGGTATTTCCGGGGCGACCAAAACGACATTCAGCATACTGACATCCCTCTATCCAACAAAATGTTCAGGCATTATATTTATTAGGGTAAAAAGTTCAATTTGAGGAGCCGAGGATTTTGGGGTCGAGGATAAAAATATCATCAGGTTCCATCGAACCGATGAGTTTTTCGACGCCGTTTGTCAGAGTCTGCGAAGAGTCGATCCCCCAGTTTTTTATCAGCTTAAGGTAGAGCTGCGCCGTGACGAAGGCATCCGAAATGGCGCGGTGCATCGTGCCGATAGTCTTCAGATTCTGAGTGTTTTTAAGGGTAGAAAGTTTGAAGTTTGCCGATTTGATGTATTTTCTTGAAGCCAGAAGTGTGCAGAAACATTGAAGATCCTTGTCGATGTCATACTCCTTCATCTCGTATTGGAGGAAAGAGCCGTCGAATTTCGCGTTGTGCATCACGAGCATGTCGCTGCCGACAAAATCCATGAACAGCGGCAGAGCCTCGCTGATTTTCGGAGCGTTTTTGACCATTTCATTGGAGATCCCGGTCAGCTCGGTTATGAATGGCGAGATCGGTTTCTCCGGGTTGATCAGGGTCTTGAAGACGCCGCAGATGCGGTTGCCGACGAGCTTTATCGCTCCGATCTCGGTGATCCTGTCGCCCGATGTCGGCTCAAGACCGGTCGTCTCAAGGTCGAAAACCGTGACGCCGCGGAATTTTTCCGCAACTTTGGAACCGCCGCTCCCTTCAAGAAGTTTGTATATTTCTGCCTGGTTACTGCTTATCATTTGCGGCTCCTGTCGCCTTCGCCGATTTGCCGGCGCGGTATTTTTCAATGAGTTTTTTTGTGAAGATATAGGTCGGGACAGCTGCGACTGCACCGACGACAGCACCGCCTATGCACATCGGAAGGAAGATGTCGACGCCGAGCGCAAGAAAGCCTTTGGTCTGCGCGACAAAGCCGTCGAGCTTCAGAACGTCGGTCATCCTGGACATCAGAGTCGTTGCCGTGATGACGTGCGAAGTGGGGTAGAGGAAGGTCCCGACCCAGTAGATGAAGGCGTAGATCGGTATGACCGTGATCGGGTTCGTGATCCAGACTCCGGCGGTTGCTGCGACTTTGTTGACACGCCTGAAGGGGAGTGCGACAAGAAGCGCGACAGTCATCTGGATGCCCATGATCGGCAGGAATCCGATGAAGATCCCGACCGCCATGCCGAGCGCTATGTCGTGCGGGTCCGCGTTCAGATGGATCAGCTTTTTCCAGAGCGCCTTCGACTGGCCCGCAAGGTCGTACCAGGGGATCTTCGGGTCTCGCGGATCCTCGGGCTGCGGGATGGAAATCTCCTGAGTGGCTGACTGGTTGTCTGCATGATTTTCTGTCTGGTTTAGCGGGCACTGCGTCCCGTTTTCTGGTTTAGCGGTCATCATTTATCTCATTTTCAAAATGTCGGCCACTTTGCCGTTGATTTTTATGTCGCCGTCGTAAAACTGCGAAACTACAGGGATTTTATACTCGCTCTTGATCTCCTGGAAGATCGAGTCGGTGATCGTTCCGTGCATACAGCCGAAGGGCGCGATGTTGACGATCATTGCAGCCCCCTGCTTTGCGAACATGATCCCGCGCCCGATCGTGAGGATCGCCTCTCCGGCGAACTCGGGATGGATGTACTTCATGCCCTCCTTGATGACCGTGTCTACCGGCGGTTCGTGCCTGTCGGCCAGAAGTTCGCCTGCAAGCTTGTAGTACGCCTCCTCTGTCCTGAAGAGGTAGATGTTTTTTAGAAGCGATTCGCCTGCGCCGAAAATCGAGAATTTTTTCTTGCGCGACATATAGTTCTGAAGCCACGCGGTGTAGAGCATCCACTCGTGGATCGGCGAAAGCCATGCCTCGCCGCCGTTCTTTTCGACGACATCGATGACGTGATCGTTCGCATATTCGTTGCAGCGCGCATAGATCTCTCCGACGATACCGACAAGCGGTTTTTTCTCGGAGTAGCGGGGGATCGAGGCGAATTTCTTCGCAATTTCGCGAAGCTCCGACTTCGGATCCTCACGTTTCTCGAATAGCGCGATCAGCTTTTTCATCGACTCTGCGAAAAGCGTATCGACATCGCCCTTGGTTTTTTCGTAAGGTCTTGTTTTTGTTCTGAGTTTTAAAAGTATATCGCCTGTCATCATCGCCGGCATCAGATAACGCCAGAGCCCCTCTTCTATGCCCTGATATGAGTTTACGCTCGATGGCGAGAAGATATCGACATTCT
Organism: bacterium UBP6_UBA1209; assembly: GCA_002309575.1. Lineage (GTDB taxonomy): Bacteria > UBP6 > UBA1177 > UBA1177 > UBA1177 > UBA1177. The sequence continues at coordinate 8,961 of DBXP01000035.1, forward strand.
TGAGACCTGCGTTTTCAAAGGCGATACGCTCGAGAAGGTTGTACTGACCGAAGCGGCACGGCCCCTCCGAGGTCGGCATGAAGAGGACGTGGCGTCTCTCCGGATCCTTTTTGACCTGGCTCATGAAGCCGCCGAGCGTCAGGATCATCGGCAGGCACTCCTGACCGCGTGTGTAGCGCTTTCCGATGCTGTACTCTTTCTTTGTCTCTGGCGGTACTGCCTCCGCGTCGTATCCGTAAGCCCTGAAGGCTGCGGCAAAGAGCGGCGTCGAAACGATGTGTATCGGCGGGATCCATACTTTGCCGAGGTCGATCCTGCGGGTCTGAGTGTAGATCTCGGGAAGCGGGAACTCCGTCTGCTGAGGCCTGCTCTTCAGGTAGCCCTTCACGACATCGATGTATGCCTCGATCCTCGTGAGGTAGCCGCCGTCGCTGTCGTGTTCGTCAAGTTCGAGGATCAGCATCGGACGGCCCTTCATCTCGTTTTCGGCGAATGAGAGGATAAAGCTGTCGGGGCCGCACGAGAAGTTTGTGAGGTAGATCGGGAAGACCATCTTCTCCTTTTTTGCGCGGCGGAGCGCTGCGATTATGCGCTGACCGTAGTTCCAGAAGAGGTTCCAGTAGTTCGAGTTTTCAAGCGCCGAAACGTCGAGGTCGAGCATGTCCATCGGGACGACTCCCCAGCCCATTCCGGCGATCGTCTCGGGTATTCCGAGGTTTATGCCTTTGTCGTAGAGGTTGTAGGGACGTCCTACCAGCATGAAGACCGGGCGGTTTTCATCCATCATCTTTTTGAGGTAAGCTTCGCCCCTGCGGATCAGCTCGACTGTGCGCTCTCTGAAATTCTGAAGTGCAGCCGAGAAGGCTTTAACGACCTGCTTTTTGGTGATTTTAAACAGCGGTTTCAATGCGTTGTAGATCTCTTCGCCGTTCTGCTCGTCGGTCATGCGGAAGTCGATCACCGGGTCGAGAAGCTTTGAATCGGTGTGGATCCCGTTCTTCTTCATCGTGCTCGAAATGACGGACGACGCGCCCTCGACATAGGGGCAGAAGAAGCTGATCGAGGAGTTCATCTTGTCGCCGGCCGAGATCATTGTCGGGAAGAATACCGGCAGTTTGCGGTCCAGAAGCTCAGCCGTGTGGCCGATAGAGGTCTTCAGCGGGAAGCAGAAGTCCGATGCCGCGAACTTTGACGAAAGCTCCTTGATCTTGTGGGTCGTCGAGGGAGCCGATAGCTCCGTTTTTATGTTGAGCAGCGTAAACATTTCGCGCCAGAGCGGAAGGTATGTCTGGTTCGAAATCGCGAGGGGGATCCCCACGGTCCCGACAGGTTCCGTCGGCTGCGGAATGCCGAAAAATGTCTGGTTTCTAAGCTTAAACAGCTGAAATTCTTCGATCTCCTTGCGGCTCTTTGTATCCGGGTCCCTGCCGCAGCCGTAGCCCCACGATGACTCGGCGCCGCCGTTTTTCGAGATGAAGTTGATACGGCAGAAGTTGTTGCAGAGCTTGCATATTTCGGTCCTCGAGTTTATTTCGAGATCTACCGATTCAGGACCGATGAAGGCCGAATCCTTCAGCGGATCTGTCGTACGAAGCTCCTCATAGGCGATGAGCGCCGCGCCGATGCAGCCCATTACGTGGCAGAAGGGCGAGACGACCATCTCGACGTCGAGAAGGTTTTCAAAGGCTGCGACCAGACCTTTGTTCCTGGCTGTCGCACCCTGGAAGAATATCTTGTCGCGGCTGATCTTGCGGTTGCCGACGACGCGGTTGAGGTAGTTTTTCGTGACGGAGTAGAGGACTGATGCAAGGACCTCCTCTTTAAAAAATCCCTGCTTCAGGAGGGCTCTGATATCCTGTTCCATGAAGACTGTGCAGCGGTCGCTCGTTACCGGAGGTTCGATCCCTTCGGTGAGTTCGCCGGCCTTTTCGATCGGGATATCAAGCTTTCTTGCCTGCTCCTCGACGAACGAGCCTGTTCCGGCCGCGCAGACGTAGTTCATGTTGACGTCGGTGACGTAGCCGTTCTTGAGGCGGATGAACTTCGCGTCCTGACCGCCGATCTCGAAGATCGTCTCGACCTCGGGAAAGATGGATGCTGTACCGGTCCCGTGAGCCGTGATCTCGTTTACGATCGCGTCTGCTCCGAAGATCTCGCCGACAAGCTTCCTGCCTGAACCGGTCGTTCCGAAAGCGCGGATCTTCACCAGCTCGGGGTTCATCAACTTGAAGAGTACCCTGAATATCTTTTTTGCCGCGTTGATCGGGGCGCCGCCGGTCTTGCGGTAGATATCAAGGACCGGAGTGCCGTCAAGCGTGAGGACTGCGATTTTTGTGCTTGTCGAGCCGATATCCATTCCCATGATCACTTCGCGGACATCTGAAAAATCCCTGTGGATCCTGATTTCGTTGCGCTCTTCGTCGATCGTCGGGTCGATAAAGTGCGGATATTTGCTCTTTTTCAGCGTGAGCGACGGCATCCTTTCCGACCTTACCGGTGCGGTGAAGCAGTCGGTATCGACTTCGGAAACTGGGGTAGCCGCCTTGTAGCTGGCACCCTTCGCGGCAAAGGCCTCGCTGCATTCCGGAACTGTCCAGAAGGCGTTCTGGAAGAGCTTTCTGAACCAGCGGACGACCTCAGCGTTGAGGCTGACTCCGCCGACAAGAAGGATCTCGCCCTTGACTTCGAGGCCGCGGAAGAGGGTGTTGGTCGCCGAGATCGTCAGAGCGCGGCACATCCCGGCCCACATCTCGTCTTTTGTTCTGCCCTCCTGCTGGTGGTGGATAAGGTCGCTCTTCGCGAAGACTGTGCAGCGGCTTGCTATAGCCGGCGGGTTTTCAATGTCGAGCGCAGGCATGTTTTCGAGGTCGATCGAGAGGCGTTCCGCCTGCTCTTCGAGGAAAAGTCCTGTACCTGCCGCACAGAGTGCGTTTGAGGATATGTCGGTGATTTCATTGGATTTTACGACATATTTTGTCAGTGATGACGCTCCGATATCGATGATTGCGCCGCTGCCGCTTTTGAAGTAATTCCCGTTTTTGATGCAGGAACTTATCGCTTCGGTCTCCGACATGTATGAGCTGCCGAGAGCCTCCGCGAACTCGTTTGCCAGCTTGCCCGTGAACTTTATCTGCGTGTCGCCGTCAGACTCTGCGAAGAACTTTTTCAGCATCGAGCCTGCTCTGCCGCGGTGACGCTTTCTTAAAACGACCCTGTTTTCGTTGCGCGAAAATATTGTGATGAAGGTCGAACCGATATCTATCCCTAGAAAATCCCGCATTTTTTCCTCCTCTTTAATAAAAAAACAAGATGAGGTTTCTATACCTTTAATGTATTTAATTCAAATAAAACAGAGAAATAGTGGCAAAAAGCGGATTTTCTAGGGATTTTTTTTAGAGATGGAGCGGAAGTCTTTCCGTCAGGTCCGACGGGCTATTGGCAGTCCTGATTGTCGGCAAAGTGGTCAAGCGGGAAGAACGAAGCGCACATCGAGTCGCATGTTCCGTTGTTGTTCCAATGGCACGGGTCGCCTGCCGAGCAGGTGCAGTTGGATGGAGCTCCGGAATCGCAGACCTCCTGGACCTTCGCGGTGTCGGAGCAGTTGTAGCTGCAGACGCAGCCGCTTCTTGTGGTGGAGCCCGATGTCGTCGTCCCGCAGACGCCGCTGAGTCCGCCCATATCGTCGCCTGAGCACCATGCGTTGCAGTCGGTCGAGTAGAGCAGGAAGGTCGACTGGTCGCAGAGACAGAGGTTCAACCCCTCATCGTCGCAGACTCTGTGACTGTAGTTCGATGAGCAGATTCCCTTGCAGGCAGCAAGGTCGGATGTGCCCTTTTCGTAGGTCAACCTGAATGTGCCTGAAGAGGTGGCATCGAAGGCATCGACAAAGAGGTAATATGTCCCCGGTTTGAGCGATGTTTCGGTTGCGTTCTCATCAGTAGGAATTTCGAAGTTGACCATATTCGCGCTTGCGAAGACCGATCCGCCGTGCGTGCAGGTGTTGAGGTCGTCCTCGTGGACGATGTAGAAGCCCATCATGTAGACGTTCGACTCGAAGTGAGCGTGGAAGTAGTCGCCGGCAGCCATCTCCATCTTGTAGACGACATCCTTGCCGATATACGAATAGTTCTGGTTTTCGCATGAGCCGGCAGCCGGAGCGTAGTCCGCGTTTGCGGTGATCGTCTGACCCTGGAACGAGCCTGAGCCGTCAAGCAGTATCGCCGTCTCGACGGTGTCGTTTGCCGGAGCAGCCGGTGCGTCACCGAGCTCGAATTCGATGGTGAAGTCGTCTCCGACCGGGTTGATCACAGCCTCGACGACCAGGATGAGCTCCTGATCTGCCTCGGTAGCGTTGTGGTATACGAGCTCCTCGGTGTAGCCGAATGCTCCGAACGAGTTGCCCGCTGCGCACTGGTCAGCCGCGCAGGATGTAAGCAGAGCGAGCGCGATATCGGTCTGAGCCGCAGGTGTCGCTTTGATCGTCGCGAGCTTGCCGGCAGGAACCGTGACCTTGTAGAAGAGTTCAGGACCGTTGCCGCTGTCCATCGTACAAGCCGAAGCGCTGAATGCGTTGGTCGAGTAGCGGAAGCTGTCGGTCGTCGTGCCCGTGCTGAGCGGTTTCGGGTTGTCGCAGGTGTCGTGGCCGACCGGATCGAAAGCGTAGAAATCAACGGTGTACGGAGTGCTGTAGTAGCCGTTGCTGTTGTACGGCGACTGGGTCACAGCGAGGTAGTAGTCGCCTGATTCCGTTACCTCGAAACCGACGATCTCGGCAAAGATCCAGTTGCTGACACGGTAAGCGTAGGCAGCCGCGTCGTTGTAGGCTATTTCCTCCCCGGTTGAATCAAGAAGGCTTATGAAGGTCGTAGCAAGCGTGTCGTTGCAGAAGGGGCGTGTCCTTGCGTTGATGTACTGGCCGGCAGTCGCGCTGAGCTTGAAGATATCGATATCAGCGCTCTCCATAGTCTGAGAGAACCCGGCAAAGAGCATTTTATCGTTTTCGATCGCCTGAGCGTCGGCCAGGGTGTCGTTCGGTTCGGCCTCGAGCTGACCCTTGGACGATTTCGGAACGCATGAACCGCTCCTGCATGTCAGATCGTTGCATCCGCAGTCAGCGTCAGAGCTGCATCCCGAGCCTTTCTGGCAGAAGCCGCTTCCGCATTTGTTGCTCAGACACTGACCGTTTTCGGCGCAGAGCCATCCGTCGCGGAGAGTCGGGACAGCACAGTGGCTTCCCTGGTCGCAGAAGGCCCTTCCGCCTTCGCAGGAACCGGCAAGCGGGTAGCAGTACTGGCCGTTGCAGCGTGTCCCCTCCGGGCAGACATAGATGTTGTCGGAACAGTCTTCCATGCAGAACTTGTTGCCGTTGTAGTCTGTGACGCATGAGCCGTAGTCGTAGAAGACCTTCTTGCAGTCGTTTGAAGTTTCGCAGGGCAGGCAGGACTTCTGAGTGCCGGTCGGCGCAACAGCTTCGTATGCCGGGCAGGTCGAAGCCGTAGTGCAGGTTTGCGTGCACATGCCCTTGTCGCAGATCGCCGTCTTTTCGCAGTCGTCGTCGAAACGGCAGGCAGCGTAGAAGTCGCTGCGGTAGGGGACAGCCTTCGTGCAGACACCGTTGTAGCAGCCGCCGATGTCGAAGCAGTCTGCATCCGATGTGCATTCGATCGTGCAGTAGTACTGCTGGATAACGCTGTCCTCGTAGCAGATATCTTCGCAGGACCAGACATATTCACATGCCTCAGGCGGCTGGTGGTGAGTCTGTTCGTAGGAGATGCAGACACCGACATCTACCGGGTCGCCGCCCTCCTCTTCGGGATCCTCAGTTCCGAGGATATAGCAGGTATGGTCGATATCGCAATCGTCGTTTTTATAGCACATCTTTGTGCAGAAGTAGCCTTCGAAGCAGCTGTAGCCCTCCTCGCACTGCCAGTCTGCATAGCAGTTCTTGCCGAACTCGTTGCGGCCGAGCATGAGATCCTGGGTGCAGTAGTAGTGGACGGTGTAGCCGTTCATGCTGCTGTCCGTGACCTTGACCGGTATGCAGCGGTCGCTGTTTTCGTCGTCGCCGCAGGCATAATATTTTGTCGTTGTGCTCGTTCCGTCTCCGTTATCGGTGACCTTATCCTTCTGCTGGCAGTGGCTGCCGCATATCTTGAGATTCTCAAAAACGATGCACTCTCCGCTTGCGCACTGCTCGTCGTAGTTGCAGTGTGTGCCGTCCGGCAGGTTGAACCTGTTTTTGTTGTAGCAGACCTCGGAAGTGCCGAAGTAATCCGGCAGCGTTCCGCAGTCGTAACCGTTCCCGCAGCTGCTGAGGATGCTTCCGCAGGTCTTGACGCAGTAGCCGTCGTAGCAGCCGCCTGACGAACAGTCCATCGAACTCTGGCACGGATCACCGAGATCGCCGCTGCCCTTCGGAAGGCAGTATTTGCCCGGAAGGTTGGAGTTCGACGAGTTCTCGTGGCACTTTCCGCAGCTTCCGCAGGAGTCTGAAATCAAACCTGACGTGCACTCTGAGGTGCAGAATTTTTCCTTGTCGCCGTATGTGAGGCAGATCCCGCCTTCGCAGTCCTCGTTTTTGTTACAGGGCGCGAAGTTCGGCTGCTTCGGGTTCGGAAGTTCGATTCCGGCGACATAAAGCGGCATACACTGGTATTTGTACTCATCGTTAAGGTACTGGCATGTCATGTTGTGCGGACAGTCCTCGTCTTCGCGGCAGGTACCCGTGCAGACGCTCGCACCGACGAATCCTCCGAGCTGGCCTGACGGATCGCCCGACCAGTCATACCATGTGTAGCAGAAACCTGTTCCGCACTCGACATCGCGGTTGCAGGGCATTCCCGGTTTTGAGTTGTAGGCTCTGTTGTCGCATGAGCCGAAGCCTTTGCACTGACCGCTGCGGCATGTTCCGCTGCCGATCCCCTTGCCGTTCGCGTCGCACTCGTAATCATCCGGAAGCTGCGTCCAGTCGTTCTTCGAGTAGTAGCGTTCGCACGCAAGGCACGAGTTCTGCGGGCTCCTCTCGCCCTCGGCGTAGCAGACTCCGCCGATTTCGCAGGTCGAGGGGTTGCACTCGCAGGTGAAACCTCCGTTGTTGTTCGCAACGCACCTGTTGCGGTTAGCCTCCGTGCATGGATTCGGCTTGCACGGGTCATCTGGAGTCGGATCATCGTCAGGCGTTACCACGGGATCTGAATCAGGTGTAACGACAGGACCGCTGTCTCCGTCCTCGTCAGGAACCGTAGCGTTGTCTTCGTCGTTCTCTTCTTCATCATTGTTTTCTTCATCGCTTACCGGAATGTTGTCATCGTCCGGTGCGTCATTTTTTTTCTTGCTGCTGCAGGCAACTACAAAAAGGAGCGTCGCCAGAACCAGCACTAAAACGAAAAGCTTCTTCATCTTTTACCTCCAAAAATAAAGCGTTCTATTTTATTCAATTCGAACTCTATTACAAATGAATTTATTGAGGCTTCCACGGCATGAAAGCGGTTCTGGCGACATCCGTACCCGCCTCCTTCTTGGGTTGTTGTGGTCAAAGTCACCTTAAAAGGAGGCTCTCTTTTTTCAATGAATTTTTACAGAAAGGAGTTTATATTCTCCAAAATGTTCAAACATTTCTCTACCTCGCAAGACAAAGTACTAAAATAAACCCGCTTCGAGGCATACATTTTACTGTTAATATCGGCTTTCTTGTGTCTACGGAACCTCGACGCGGTTCAGAAGCTCGGAAATAATTGAATCTGTTGAGATTTTTTCAGCTTCAGCCTCGAATGAGGGGATGATCCTGTGGCGGAGCACCGGATATGCGACCTCCTTGATGTCTTCGGGTGTAACGAAGTTCCTGCCTTCAATGAATGCGCGGATCCTGCCGGCAAGGATCAGATACAAGCTTGCACGCGGGCTCGAGCCGACCTCGATAAGCTGGGCGAGCTTTCTGTCTTTGGGTTCACGCGTCTCGAAGACGATCGAAACGACATATTTTTTGATCCTTTCGTCGGTGTAGATCATCTTGACGATGTTCTGCCACTCGGAGATCTCCTTTTTGTTGAGGATCTTGTTGAGAGGCTGAGAGAGCTCCTTTTTTTCGAACTTTTCGATGATCCTGAGCTCCTGTTCCTGAGTCGGATAGTCGATCAGGACCTTGAACATGAAACGGTCGACCTGAGCTTCGGGAAGCGGGTAGGTGCCCTCCTGCTCAAGCGGGTTCTGCGTCGCCAGGACGATGAACGGGTCTGGCAGATCGAATGTGGTGTCTCCGATCGTGACCTGACGCTCCTGCATCGCCTCGAGAAGCGCGGACTGGACCTTCGCCGGAGCACGGTTGATCTCGTCGGCAAGGATGACGTTCGAAAAGATAACACCCTTTTTTATGTCGAAGTTGTGTTCGTTCATGTTGAAGATCCTGCTTCCGGTTATGTCGGCGGGGAGAAGGTCCGGGGTGAACTGGATCCTCTTGAAATCAAGGTCGGTCGCGTCGGCAAAAGCCTTGACGGCCGTTGTCTTCGCAAGTCCGGGAACACCTTCAAGCAGGATGTGCCCTTCGCCGATGATGCCCATGATCAGAGCCTCGATCATCTCCTCCTGACCTACGATGATCTTTGAAATTTCGGTCTTGAGAGCGTTCAACGCGAGCGCGTGCTCTCTGATTTTTTCGTTCAACTCGTTAAATTCCATAACTCCTCCTTCAAGAAAAGATGCTCTTTAAACACCTCTGATAATGGATTTATTCCGAATAAAAAGCAAAAAGAGATAATTTTTTTTCCGCCGGCTCTATTTTCTTGCATTCAATAATTTTTGTAGAATAATCATAAACTTGGCAAGATTGAAATGTTTAGTGATTTCGGGTTGTTATGAAAAAGATTGCAGCTTTGAACATAGACGTGGATCCGCTTATTTGCTACTATGCGATCCACGGTCTTGAATACTCATCGACAGGAGTCGATCCGATTTATGCCTTCGGAGTCGGCCGTTTTCTGGATCTTCTCGACAAAAACGGCATCAAGGGGACCTTTTTTATCACGGCGAACGGGTTCAATGACGGGAATCTCGACATTTTAAGATCGATCGTCGAGCGCGGCCATGAGATCGCCGACCATTCGTTTTCGCACGATTATCAGCTGACCAGGATGACAAAAGAGGGGATCCGGCGTGAAATAGAGCAGAATTCCGCTTTTCTGAAGGAGAAGGCCGGGGCTGAGTGCAAGGGGTTCAGAAGTCCGGGCTACAACTCCTCTCCTGACTTGATCTCTGTAATAAAATCAAATGGTTATATTTATGACTCGTCGCTTTTCCCTTCACCGGCATACTATCTGGCGAAGGCGCTTCTGATTGCCCAGAAGAGGCTTTTCGGCCACATTTCGAAGTCGTTCATATACTCTTTCGGCGATGCTTTCGGAAGATATACACCTGAATTTATTGATAAAAACGTGAAGGATGTCCAAAAAACGGGAAATTTTGTCGAGCTTCCGATGACGACTCTGCTCTATCCTGTGGGGATCCCGCTCATCGGCACGTCGATGATAGCCTTCCCGGGCTGGCTTTTGAATTTCCTGCTGAAGTTGTCGAAGGGACGTGAATTTATAAACATCGAGGCTCACGGGATCGATATGTGCGATGCCGGAGATTCACCTGATTTTGCTCCTTTGAAATCGCGACAGCCGGACCTTAGTTTCGGACTTGATAGAAAAATAGAGAGATTCCAGCAGGTTATAGATTTTTATAAAAACGAGGGCTTTACTTTCAAGCGGCTTGATGAGATCGCTGCTGAAAAAATCGCACAGTTAAAAAAGGAGTGAAAATTATATTTCTTGAGAGTTGGCTCTTTACATTCTGTTTTGTATCATTATACTTCATTTTTGTGTTATTTTATAAAATAAGGGTATCAAAATGTTCCATATTGACGATTTGTTATCAGTTTTTACAAGCGATATCGCGATAGATCTCGGAACAGCAAATACGCTGATTTATGTTAAAGGTGAAGGGATCGTCGGCAACGAACCGAGCGTTGTCGCCGTTCAGGAGAAGGATGCGCGTGGTGCCAAGTCCGTCAGGGCTGTCGGCAAAGAGGCGAAGGAGATGATCGGTAAGGCTCCGGTCAACATCAGCGTCATCAGACCGCTTCGTGACGGCGTCATCGCGGACTTCGACGTGGCTCACCATATGCTGCGTTACTTTATCAGACATGCATACAAGCGCGGAAGCTTCATCAAACCGAGGATCGCGATCGGTGTCCCGTACGGCATTACCGAGGTCGAAAAGCGTACGGTCCGCGAGGCTACGCTCGGGGCCGGAGCACGCGAGGTCTTTCTTATCGAACAGCCGATGGCGGCAGCTGTCGGAGCCAATCTCCCGGTCGCAGATCCGGCCGGAAACATGATCGTCGATATCGGCGGAGGAACGACGGAGGTCGCTGTCATCTCTCTTGCCGGCATCGTCTATTCTAAATCGGTGAAATCTGCCGGCGACAAGATGGACGAGAGCATTATCGACTACCTCAAAAAGAAGTACAACCTCTCTATCGGCGAGAGAATGGCGGAACAGATCAAACTTCACATAGGAAACGCCTATCCGAGCGATAAGCGCGAATTTATGGAGGTCAAGGGTCTTGACCTTGTTGCCGGGGTTCCGAAGACGATCGAAATCAACAGCGACGAGGTACGCGAAAGCCTCAGCGAGGTTGTTAAGTCGATAGTTGCGGCGGTAAAAATCGTCCTTGAAAATACGCCTCCCGAACTTGCTGCCGATATCGTTGACAAAGGAATAGTCCTTGCCGGCGGCGGCGCGCTGCTCAAAAACCTTGACGAGCTTCTGCGCGAAGAGACGAACCTGCCGGTAATCGTTGCCGAGGATCCGTTGAAATCGGTCGTTATGGGTACCGGAAAGATCCTTGAGGATATCAATCTTCTCAGAACCGTTTCGCTTTACTAGCCGTTTTGAACAAAAAAAAGTTATACAGATTTGTCTTTATAGCATCCTTTGTTCTTCTGCTGATCCTGCCTCAGTTTTTTCTTGAGTACACCTCAAGGTTTTACTTTTTTGACGATCTCCAGGTCCTTATCCATGAACAGCTCAGGAATCTGGGCGACGAACTGCGGATCATATCTGATCTGAGGGATGTCGGGCGTCAGAACGCCGAGCTTTCGAAAACTGTCTCCGAACTGCGCGTCAGGCTGCTTATGAACGAGGCGATAAAGCGCGAAAACGAGGAGCTTTCGAGGCTTCTGAAGCTTAAGGACAGTTACGGCAAATACGCGATAATCCCTGCAAAGATCCTGAACTATTCCGAGACGAACCCGAACAGGATCTCTATCGGTTACCCGGAAGAGTACGCAAAGCTCATGGCGGAAAAATCGACCGTTGTTTCGAGCATGGGGCTCGTCGGGCTTGTGACCTCGTTTTACGCGACCAGAGCAGAGGTCGAGCTTATTTCGTCGAAGAATTTCACTATTCCCGCTGTTCTTGAGAACCGTGAGGAGTGCACTGCGATCCTGAAGGGGAACGGCCAGTCGCTTTCGATCCATTTCCTGGACAAGGTCTGCAATACGCCTTCAGCCGAGGGAAAGAGGCTCCTCAGCGCGAATCTCAGCGAAAACTATTCGATCCCGTACATTCCGATAGGGATAATCAGCACCCTGCACGACGACGAAACAAACATCCTCTTCACCAAGGGAGAGGCGATACCGCTTTTCAAAAAGGGAAAGCTGAACCACATCTTCATCGTTGTCGGCACGAACACAAAAGAGAATCCGACCATTTTCTAGCCGAAACAAAAAAGCTTTAGGGAAAAAATCAAGATTGGTAGCGGGAGAGTGATTCGAACACTCGACCTGCGGGATATGAGTCCGCTGCTCTAGCCACCTGAGCTATCCCGCCACACAGGACGGCGGGCATAATAGTAATTTTTTATTGCTTGTCAAAAAAAATGTTGCGTGTAGTATCTGTTTGTTATTTTTTTTGTGTTTTTTCACAACAACAAATTTTTGGAGGAAAAAATGAAAAAGATCATCAGTTCGAAATCGGCTCCTGCGGCGATCGGACCTTACAGCCAGGCAGTGGAGGCAAACGGAATGCTTTTTATCTCGGGGCAGCTTCCGATCGATGTCGCGACAGGCGCTTTTGTCGAAGGCGGAGTAAAGGAGCAGACCAGAAAATCACTCGAAAATATCGGGGCGATCCTCAGCGAAGCGGGGATGGGTTTTGAAAATGTCGTAAAGACGACGGTTTTTCTGAACGACATGAACGATTTCGCCGCTATGAATGAAGTTTATGCGACTTTTTTTACCTCAGATTGTCCGGCACGCGCAGCTTTTCAGGTCGTAAAGCTTCCCAAGGGGGCGCTTGTCGAGATCGAAGCTATAGCTGCGAAGTAGGAGAGTTATGAAGAGGATTTTACCTGTTTTACTTTTTGCCCTCCTTCTTGCGGTTTCGTGTACTTCAGTCCCGAAAAGGACGATCGACACCTCCGCGGAATACGATTTCAAGCCGGCGAAATTCGAGCTTAATCCGCAGAACACAGTCTTTTCCGCCGAGGGGAGCGTTACGATGTGGCTCAATGTCCCGCAGTACAAGGGGCGTTTCAACGGCGATTACGAGATCCTTTCCGCATCTCCCGAAACATGGCGGATGATGATCACCGGACCGTTCAATATGGCTGTCGCGACTGTCATAATCAAAGGTGAGACCGCCGATATCTTTCATGAAGGCAAGTGGGACAAGGGGCCGTGGAGCGCGATTTCAAAGGAGCTTTTCAACGCCGAAATCGACGGCAACCTGCTCTCTCTGATGCTGGGCGGGCGCTTCAGGTTCGACGGCTTGTGCGCTGACCGGAGTGACGGAGAGCAGCTCTGCAAAACCGGGCGGACATTCTATAAAATCAAAAACGGCGAGGTCGTCGAGGTAGCGAGCGGCGAGCTCTATATCATCAACGAAAAGCCGGGCTGGCACGGGATCCACAAATCAAAAAACGCCTTTATCTTCAAGAACAAAAAATTCACAAATGTTGAAAATTTCGAGGATTCGCTCTTCGAAGTCCCGAAAGAGGACGAAAAGGACGAGTTCGACGAGCTTTAAAAAAGCCTAAAGGACCGGGCAGGTCCCGGGATAATCTTCAAGGATCGGAGCTACATCGCCGCCGAGAGGCTCGAAATTGGCCGGGCTGTAGAGCGGAAGGCTGCCGGTGATCCTGATTTTGCCGTTTGAGCCTGTCGATGCGCTGAAGTCCGAAAGAGCGAGCTCGCCGTATCCGAAGGCGTGGATGCACTTCGGTGCCCCTACCGACCAGTTAGCTTCGAGGACTCTGAACATGATGTCATCCTTGCCAAGGCCGATTTTCAGCGTGCCGTTGGATGCCGAGACCGGAATGTCGATGTCGGCGACAAGGACCTCGGGAAGCTCTGCGCCGTAAGCGAAAAATCTCTGGCTGACGGAGATGTACTGAGCGCCGTCCGTGCCGGTGTGAAGTACCGCAAGGTAGAGGCTTTCGTCCTCTTCAGCCGCCGACGGAACGAAACTTCCGCCTGCAAGCGTGCCTGTCGCAAAGTATCCGTCGGTGTACAGGTCGGTGTTGTCGTAGTCAAATGCTTCGCCGGGAGCCATGATGTAGTTTATCCTGATGTCGACGTTAAGGTTTCCGTACGGTGCAGAATAGCTTGTGTTCGCAGGACCGGGGAATTTGAAGCCGCAGTCTGCCATGAGCTGTTTGCAGTGATCTTTCGCGCAGTTGTAGTATTCGAGCGGATCCTCGATGCCGGGGCAGTTTTCGCTGATGCAGCCTGCCATCGCCTGATAGCTGAGTTTCCCGCCGTCGGTCGCGTTTTCGTAACATCCGAGCGAACACTCTTCGCTTTCACATTCGTCCATGCATTCAGAGATGCTGCGGCAGGATTCCGCGTCCTGACTTGATGTCCCTGAATCGCCGGTATCTGAACCGGTATCTGAACCGGTATCTGAACCTGTATCTGAGCCGGTGTCTGAGCCGGTGTCTGAGCCTGTGTCTGAACCAGTGTCGGAACCTGTGTCTGAACCAGTGTCTGAACCAGTGTCGGTGCCAGTATCTGAACCAGTGTCTGAACCAGTGTCGGAACCTGTGTCTGAGCCTGTATCTGCGCCGGTGTCTGACACGGTATCCGAGCCTGAGTCTCCGGCCGTATCTCCTGAATCGGATCCGGTATCAGTTACGGAATCTCCCGTATCGACAGTCTCTTCGTCGTCGTCCGAGCCGCAGGAAACAAAGAAAACAAGTGCAAAAAGTGCAAATAAAAGTGACAGTTTTTTCATGAGATCCTCCAAAAAAAAGTTAAAAACGTAAAATTTTATTGAGGTTGAAACAAAAGACAAAAAAGTGTGCGGATTTTAATACTGGTCAGTTCCAGCTTTTGCCGGCTCTGGCAGCCATTTGAAGCCGTCGAGAAGAACTGTCGAATCCCACGAGTGGTCAGGGCCGTAGGGGACTGTTCCCTGTTCCCAGAGCGCGAGCCTCAGGGTGATCGTTTCGCCCGGAACTACGTTGCCGCGTGTCGTGAGCCATCCTGTCCCGCCGTTTTTCGGCGAGAAGACGTCAAAGCCAGTCCCGTCGATAAGCGAGCCGTTCGTGCAGTATGACGAGAAACTGTAGTCGCTGTTCTGGTAACATGCGGTGAAGAGCCCTTCCGGAGCAAGATCTACACCCACGAAGTTGCCGTTGTAGTCTTTTGCAAGGTTTTTGTCGTACGGATTCTGGAACTCGTCGTTAGGATAGGTCGTGTTGTGTTCCGAATCGAGCAGAGCGATGAAAAAGTCGTTGTAGTTGTCCGGGGCGCAGACCGTGCTCGGATATTCGACCGAGAAGAAGAAGAGGTTGAACTCAAATGCTCTTGCGTTCATCGGCGCCTTGATTTTGAGAGTCAGCATTATCGGATCCTGGACCGACGGTATGGTTTTGCCTTCGCACTGGTTCGTAAGACCGTCCTGGACAGCCGTTCCTCCGCATGTCGGAGACTTCGGGATCGTGCAGTTCGGCATCATGTTTATCCAGTCTGACGGGATCTTGCTCGCCGTTTTCATATCGCCTGCTTTAAGGGTCGCGACCGAGGCGTCTTTTGTAGGTTTGTTCCATGGACCCGTTGAAAGAACCGCTATTTTCGAACCCTCTTTCGGAGTAATATTGTTGCCGAATTTAGTGGCTGCCGCGAAAGTTTTGTATTTGTTGTCATAGTAAGGCATAGACAAACTTTGTCTGTTGCTTTTTGACGAAGTGCAGGTACTGCCGATGCCGAACAGTCCGCCCTCGTCGCAGTCTTCGCCGTTGTCTGCGATATTTTCGACCACAGGTTCCCCGGCAAGCGAAATTTCAGCCGAAACAAGCTGGTCTCCGCAGATCCCCATCGCGTGGGCAAGTTTCACAGCATTTCCAGAATAGTCTCCGACAACAAGATCTTCGTCCTCGCTGTCGCATGAATTAGATTCGTCGGTTTGACCGTCGCAGTTGTTGTCAATGCCGTCGCCGGACATCTCGTATGCGCCGGGATGAATGTTCACCGGGTCGTAGCCCGAGCACTGAGAAGCGGTTTCGCAGCAGTCAGTGCAGGCCCCGTATCCGTCGCCGTCGAAGTCTGTTCCGTCGTCGACAACCCCGTTGCAGTCATCGTCGATGTTGTTGCTGCAGAGTTCATTTCCGATCTCGTTCTTCGGCTGGACCTCGCCGATGCACGGCCCCCAGGAGTTGTCCTCTTTGCATGTCCTGACACCCGCCTTGCAGGCGCCGACATCCCTGGTGCCTTCCGGTCCGCTGTAGGGGCAGACCTGCTGTTTGCCGGGTGTGCAGCTGCCGGTAATAGGATCGTCAGGGTCTTCAGATGGTTCTGACGGAGTGCCAGTATCGCTGCCGGTGTCGGAAGAATGGCCTGAGTCTCCGCTGTCGGGTGTTCCGGTATCTCCGCCGCTGTTTCCCGGTTCGCACAAGCCTGAGAACTGGTTGCAGTTCCAGCCTATCGGGCAGTCCGCAACGCTTGTGCACTGCTGGCCTTCATGCTGGTCTTCGCCTGAATCCGGATCTTCTCCGCAGGCAGTCAGAAAAATAAACGGGATCGCAAAGAGGAGGTTGAGATATTTCATATGGTTCTCCAAAAAAATAACAAATAATTGCTAAAATTATATGGATTTAAGCGTTAAATGCAATACGGAAACGGTAAATCCGTCTGTTCAGCGGTTCAAATTAGCGATGATGTTGAGTCCGTCGAGGGTGAGATCGCGGTCGTATTCCGTGATATAGTCCGAAGCTGTCGCCATTGCGCCTGCAAGTCCGCCTGTCGCAATGACCTTCGGTTTGAAGTCTACCTCCTTCAGCGACTCCTTGATCACGCGGTCGACCATTCCGACAAAGCCGTAAAAGATACCGCTTTTTAGTCCGTCGAGAGTCGATTTCCCGATGGCGAGCTGAGGCCTGTCGAGCTCGATCCGCGGGAGTTTCGCAGTCTTTGCCGAGATCGCCTCCATCGAGATCATTACACCTGGCATGATCGCTCCTCCGAGATATTCGCGCTGCGGCGAAACGACATCAAGCGTGATAGCCGTCCCTGAATCGATGATGAATGCGCCGCCTTCGAGCTTTGCCGCACAGGCTGCCGCGTTGGCTATCCTGTCTGCGCCGAGTTCTGCCGGATTGCCGATTTTTATCGTGATCCCGGTCTTTACGGAGTGGGTGAGAAATAGCGGCTTTATGCCCAGAAAATCGATGGTGAAGCGCTCCCATGCATGGTTCCAGGTCGGAACGACAGAGCTGATAATACAAAAGTCTATCTCCTTGACGTCGATTCCTGAAAAGTGAAGAAGCGCGAATATTTTCGAAGAGATATCGTCAACAGTAAGATGTCTGTCGGTCGCGATCCTCCAGCGCTTGACAAGCTGGCCGTTGTAGAGTCCGATTACAGTGTTGCTGTTTCCGATATCAACGACAAAGTTCATTTTTCCTCCGGTCAATAGACGAATTTATCGTGCCTGCCCTTGATTTGATAATGTTCGACAGCCGCGTTGTGCTCCTTGAGCGACTTTGAAAAATAGTGGTTCCCGTGACCCGTTGCGACGAAGTAGAGATAGCTCGTCTTGTCGGGGAAGAGGACGCTTCTGATGGCGCTTTCACCCGGGAAGCAGAGCGGAGTAGCAGGAAATCCCTGACGCGTGTAGGTGTTCCACGGATGGTCGGTCATCAGGTCTTTTTTGGTGATGTTTCCGCTGAATTTCGGCAGCAGTCCGTAAATGACCGAAGGATCCGTCTGCATCTTCATCCCTATTTTCCTGCGGTTTATGAATACCGAAGCGATCTGCGGCTGCTCCGCCTTGTTGCCTGTCTCCTTTTCGACTATCGAGGCGAGCTTGAGGAAATCGTAGGTGTCGAATCCGCTGTTCTTCAGGTCGTTTGCATATTTGTCAAGCAGACTTTTGAGCTGTTCGGCCATTTTTGTCATCACTGTCTTCAGTTCAACGCCTCTCGGAAAACTGTAGGTCGAAGGAAAAAGCAGCCCTTCGCAGCTTTTTTTGTCGCCGTTCCCGATAGAGCCGAGGAAGTTTTTGTCGTCGCAGATCTTGAGAAATTTGTCGTTGTCTGCGATCCAGTCCTGCTTTTTGAAGACCTCTGCTGCGTCGAATTTGTTGTAACCCTCCGGGATCGTGAAGGAGTAGAGTTTGACCTTGCCGCTCATGATCTTTTCCGCGACATCAAGCGGAGTCAGCTGACCGTTGAATTCAAATTCCCCTGTTTTCAACCCTTTGCCGAGGTTCTTTTCCTTGATCATCCAGATAAACTGCTTTTCGTCCGAGATGATCCCTGCCTCCCTGAGGTTTTTTGCCGCCTTTTGCCACGAACTGCCCTTTCCGATAGTGAGCGTCACGTTGTTGACTTCGAGCGTAGTCTTTTTGAAGCTTTCGTAACGCGAATAGATCGTGAAAACGGCGGCTAGCGCTGCGAGCACGATAGCTATAAAGATAAAAATTATCAGCTTTTTCATTTATTTAGCTCTCCTGAAGCTCTTTTTGTAGACGATTTTTATCGGAACGCCCTCGTAGGGGAAACTTTCGTAAAAGCGGTTGTGGAGGTACCTGTCGTATGAAAAGTGGACAGCATCTGGAGTGCTGACCTTGATGACGACCGTCGGCGGTGCGACACTCTCCATCGTGATGCCGTTGAAGTGGTTGAGCTTGTTTTTTCTGGTGAGAGGCGGCGGGTTGCGGCGAAGGACCTCGTCAAGCCAGTCCTGAAGGGTCTCGTCGTCTATCGCCTTGTTGTAGTTGTGGTAAATTTCAATAGTTTTATCAAGTAGTTTTGTTACTCTGTTGCCGTCTTTCGCACTTATCGAGATGATCGGTGCATAGGGCGCGAATTTGATCCTGTCGCGGATGTCGAGAACGATTTTTTCGTAGGTCCCCGTCTCTTTTTCAACGGTGTCCCACTTGTTGATGACGATGATGATCCCTTTGCCCTTATCGTGTGCAAGCCCGAGTATCCTGAGGTCCTGATCTGTCGAAAGCTCGTTGGCGTCCATCATGAAAATGACGATATCCGAACGGTCAACAGCGTGGAAGGCGCGGACGATCGCAGCCTTTTCCATAGTGATTTCGATCTTTTTCTTTCGTCTGATCCCTGCTGTGTCGATGATTCTGAGAGCCTCGCCTTTGTAGGTCGTGCAGGAGTCGATGGGATCCATCGTTGTTCCCGGAATAGGGCTTACAAGCATCTTTTCCTGTCTCAGGATCTTGTTCACGAGCGTCGATTTTCCTACGTTCGGCCTTCCGAAGATCGCGATGTTTATCTCCTTGGGCGCAGGCGGAAGCTTTTCGGCGATATCCTCTGCCGTCCAGAAATCGGCGGTCAGATCGTCCAGAAAGGTGTAGACCCCGTAGCCGGTTTTGCCGGAAACCGGGTAGACCATTTCGGCACCGGTCTCGTAAAATTCGGCAGTTGCAGCCTCCTTCGACTCGTTATCGACCTTCGAGGCGACCAGCCACGAGCGCAGTCCCTTGACGCGGATCATGTGGTAGATTTCGCTGTCGCTGTCGGTAAGTCCTGTCTCGACGTCGCAGACAAAGATAACGCCGTCAACGACCTCCAGGACCTCGTTTATCTGTGCGCGGATCCCCTTCGTGATGGCGTCGATCCCCTCTTCGTCGATGTGGAAGCCGCCGGTATCGATGATCGTGAAGGGCTTGTCGTCGTAGGTGAGATCCTGATAGTTGAGGTCCCGCGTAACGCCGGGCATATCGTCGATGATCGCCGAATTTTTGTTGAGGATCCTGTTGAACAGGGTCGATTTTCCTACGTTCGGCCTTCCGATTATAGCAATCAACGGCTTGATATTGTTGATTTTTTTGTTACTCATTGCTGCTCTCCTCAACTGATGACGCGTTCCAGCCGTAGTCATCCTTTTCTATTGAAAACGGCGAAAGTTTCTCAATTTTCTGCCCGATATAGCGGTTTCTGCCCTTTTCCAAAAGCGTGTGGAAGATCTCCTTGTCCCTTTTGAAGTGCCCGGACCCTTCGATTATCTCGAGTGTCGGGAAGATGACAAAAAGCCGGTTCGCCGCTTCAGGGTGAGGGATTATAAGATTTTCCGAGATAAATTCACCGTTTTCCCACAAAATTATGTCGATATCGATGTTTCTGGGGCCTTTGTTTATCACTTTTTTACGTCCCATCTCCTGTTCGATCTGCTGAGTCTGCTCCAGTAGAAGCTGTGGAGCGAGCTCAGTCTCTACGTCGAGAGAAATATTAATAAAATCAGGCTGTTCCGTGTAATTTACCGGGTTGGACGCATAGAGGCTGGAGATTCCGATTATTGAGATCGACCTCTCTTCAAGCCTTGAGATGGCATCTTTCAGGTTGCGCAGACGGTCGCCGATATTCGAGCCGAGAGAGAGGATGTAACGCATACTATCCGCCGATAAACTGGTTGTCGATAAGTCTTGTCGTGCCGAGGTATACAGCCGCGAAAGCACGCGAGTCCCTGTTTATGAAGGGGGCCCTTGAGAGATCCGAAGAGTTTCTGATCTCAAGGTAGTCGATCTTCGCGCCCGGAATAAGCGAAAGCAGAAGATCGCTGTAATTTTTCTCAGCGCTTTCGACACTGATCTCTTTTCCCTCCTGAAGAGCCTTCCGCGCTTCATCCTGGATCATGCACATGACCTTATGGATGTTAGGAGCAAGTTCAAGCTCGGCAGGCGAGAGATAACGGTTCCTCGAGCTCTTCGCGAGCCCGCTCTCCTCTCTGACCGTCGGGACCGGGACGATCTCAAGCGGGAAGTGGAGATCCTCGACCATCTTTTTGATCACGACCAGCTGCTGGAAATCCTTTTCGCCGAAAAAGGCGAAGTCAGGCTGCGCGAGGTTGAAGAGGATAGAGACGATCTGGACTACGCCGTTGAAGTGGATCGGACGCGTTTTTCCGCAGAGGATAGATGTGAGCTCCTTGCCGACATTGAGCGTTACAAGCGGCTTCGTTTTTCCGTAAATCGTCTCTACCGACGGCAGAAAAACGTAGTCTGCGCCTGCCGACTCGCACTTTTTGAGGTCCTCTTCGACAGTACGGGGATACTTCTCGAAATCCTCTCCGGGACCGAACTGTGTCGGGTTTACAAAGATGGAAACCATAGTTTTTGCGCACCTTTCCGTGCTCCTTTTGATGAGCGTCAGATGACCTTCGTGGAGCGCGCCCATTGTCGGGACCAGACCGAGAGTTGAAGCCGATTCGCGCCTTGCCTGGCGTACTTCATTGATTTCTTTAAGTATTTTCATTTTTTCAAGCCTCCCAAAAAAATTTTTTACCGGCGGCTTATATCAAAAAAAGCGCCGTTTTAAAATTTTCATGAAAAATATCCCTTGACTCATCATTTTTCTGCTTATAAGAGATGTCGTTTTGAGGAGCTTTTGCTTCAAGATGCTGTTTATTATTAATGATATAGATTTGGAGGAGACAATGAATCTTAAACCTTTGAACGACAGAGTGATCGTAAAGAGACTTGAAAGCGAAACAAAGACTACGGGCGGGATCATCATCCCCGACACCGCAAAAGAGAAACCGGCTGAGGGCGAGGTCGTTGCAGTAGGAACCGGAAAACTGCTTGAAAACGGCACGAGACAGCAGATGCAGGTCGCAGTAGGCGACAAGGTCCTCTTCGGAAAGTACAGCGGGACCGAAGTCAAGATCGAAGGAAAGGATCACCTCATCCTCAGGGAAGACGATATCCTTGCAGTTGTCAGCAAATAAAAACTTTTGATTGGAGATAAAAATGAGCGCAAAACACATTGTTTTTGGTCACGATGCAAAATCTAAAATCCTTGTCGGCGTCAACAAGCTTGCAGACACCGTAAAGACAACACTCGGTCCTAAGGGCAGGAACGTTGCAATCGAAAAATCGTTCGGTGCTCCGAAAATCACGAAGGACGGCGTAACTGTCGCGAAAGAGATCGAACTTGAAGACAAAATCGAAAACATCGGCGCACAGCTTCTTAAAGAGGTAGCGTCGAAGACGAACGATGTAGCAGGTGACGGAACCACAACGGCTGCGGTCCTTGCACAGGCTATCGTAAAGGACGGCTTCAAATACGTAACCGCAGGCTACAGCCCGATCATGCTTAAACGCGGTATCGACAAAGCGGTCGCCAAAGTCGTTGAAAGACTTGATAAGATAACAAAGAAGATCTCGACTCCTGAAGAGATCGCAAGCGTCGGAACAGTCTCCGCAAACAACGACAAGGAGATCGGCGACATCATCGCTCAGGCTATGGAAAAGGTCGGCAAAGAGGGCGTTATCACAGTCGAAGAGGCTAAAAGCATGGATACATCGCTCGAGGTCGTCGAGGGTATGCAGTTCGACCGCGGCTATCTCAGCCCCTATTTCGTAACCAATACCGAAAAGATGCAGGTCGTAATGGAAAATCCGTACATCCTCATCTTCGACAAGAAGATTTCAAACCTCAAAGACCTTATCCCGCTTCTTGAGGGTGTAGCTCAGCAGAACAAACCTCTCCTCATAATCGCAGAGGATGTAGAGGGCGAAGCGCTTGCAACACTCGTTGTCAACAAACTCAGAGGCGTTCTTAACATCGCGGCTGTAAAGGCTCCCGGCTTCGGTGACAGAAGAAAGGCAATGCTTGAGGATATCGCTGTACTTACCGGCGGCGAATTCATCAGCGAAGAGATCGGCAACAAGCTCGAGAATACTACCGTTCAGATGCTCGGCCGTGCAAAGAGAGTAACGATCGACAAGGAGAACACCACGATCGTTGACGGCGCAGGCGATTCAAAGGCGATCGCCGCAAGAGTAAAACAGATCAAGGCTCAGATCGAAGAGACGACCTCCGACTACGACAAAGAGAAACTTCAGGAACGTCTTGCAAAGCTTTCGGGCGGAGTTGCGGTCCTCAGCGTAGGCGCAGCGACAGAGGTCGAGATGAAGGAGAAGAAAGACCGCGTAGACGATGCTCTTCATGCAACAAGAGCGGCTGTCGAAGAGGGAATCGTTGCCGGCGGCGGTACGGTTCTTCTTCGCTGCAAGAAGGTCCTCGAGGACATCAAATGCGACAACGAGGACGAGAAGGTCGGCGTAAAAATCATCGAGAACGCGCTTGAGGCTCCTATCCGTCAGATCGCGGCAAACGCAGGCGTAGACGGCAGCATCGTAATCAACACCATTCTTGCGAACAAGAATGAAAACTGGGGCTACGACGCATCGAAGGATGAATATAAAGATATGATCGCATCCGGCATCATTGACCCGACAAAGGTTACAAAGAGTGCTCTGACGAACGCTGCAAGCATCGCTTCGACACTCCTTACGACCGAGGCTGCGATCGTTGACGCTCCGAAGAAAGAGTGCTGCGGCAACGACCACGGAATGCCTGACATGGGCGGCATGGGCGGAATGGGCGGCATGATGTAGTTCCACCTCATAACCAACGTTACAGGGCGGTCTTCGGACCGCCTTTTTTTATGATGAGGTGTCGAAATTTCGAAATATCGAAGTATCGAAATATCAAGTCGAAATATCGAGATATCGAGATATCGAAATTTCGATGCTTACTTCGCGTTTGTTCTGGGAACGATTACGTTGACCTCTTTTTTGGAAAGATATGCTCCTTCGCCGAGGACCATCGCCTCAGCAACGTAAAGAACAGGAGCGTCCGTTGCGTTGGGGCAGAAGTCGTTGTGGAACTGGACATCAAAGGTTACGACGGTTCCGGGGTTGACATCGCGGAACTTCATGTTCGCCTCGTCGATTGCAGCGCCCTCCGGCGGTTCAGCCTTGACCGGGATCCCGCCTTTGATGAACTGGGCAGCGTTGATATCCGTTCCGGCACATACCTGATTCGAGTTGCCTGCGACCCAGACATCCATCTGGACGAAGGAGGTGAGCGATTCGATAGCTTCGCCGATTTTTTCGCTCATCGGTGTTCCGTCAGCTGCAACCGCGTCGTTGTTGACGGCGAAGTTGAAGTTGTTGCCGTTTGCATCGAGAGTCCCGGTGATATCCGAAACATTTTTAAAGAACTTCGTGATGTTGCTGTTCCCGCTGGCGCTTGACGTATCGATCCCGATAAACTTGGCGTTCTGCTCGACAAGAGACTGAATGGCGAGCTGGGAGGCGGTTATCGTCTGATCCGGCGGCATGTAGACATCTGTGTAGTTTTCGTCTGTGATCATGATCAGGATCGGCATCGCTTTTTCGCGGTAGCAGAGACCTGAGCGGTTTCCGACTCTGCCGGTGCAGTCCGGAAGCGGAATGTTGAGATTGACCAGACTGAACGCACCGCCGACCTCCGCGGGTTTTGCCTTTCCGATAATGTCCTCAGAGGCTGTCGCCGCGTAGAGGACGAGCGTGTGGACCTCGGTCCCGCCGTATGGAGTCGGTGTCGAGTCGATAGCAGCCTGAAGCTCGTCGATATTGGTCGTCATCAGCGTATCGACCTTGTAGACCTTATCCATGTCGCTGTCGAAATCCATGAAGTGAACGAATGCGTAAGCCGCATCGAGCGTGCCTTCGTGGAGCGACTGGACCTTCTGGACAACGTCAGTTTTGATTTTCTCCTTCAGGTTCGCCTGCTCGGCATCCATTGAGCCGGAGAGGTCGAGAAGGAAGGCGATATCGACTTTGGAGATGTCGGTGTCGAATTCCCATGTCCTGTGGGCCTTCCAGTTTGCCTGGTAGGGCAGAACGACATAAAAAAGGTGCGACGGGATCGAACTTGAGTCGCTCAAAGGGTCGGAACCGTAGACGATTTCCGCCAGGTCGTCGGAGCCGTCGCCGTCAGAATCGCTTCTGAGAGGGTCGGTGTTGTGCTCCTTCTCCTCCTTGTCGGTCAGACCGTCGTTGTCGCTGTCACGGTCAAGAAAATCGGGCAGTCCGTCGCCGTCGGTGTCGACACAGGGCTGTGCCGGGCACTCGGCCGTGTCGGAAAATCCGTCTCCGTCGCTGTCGGTATCGAGACAGTTCGGAAGACCGTCGTTATCATCATCGGCGCAGGTTTCAATGCCGTTCGGGATCCCGTCACCGTCGGCATCGCCGTCTTCAGCGCCGCAGCCGCAGGCTTCCGTGCTGCCGGTAGAGCCTGTGTCGCCGGGGTCTGTATCGCCGCCGGTATCGCCGGAACCTGTATCTCCCGAACCGGTGTCAGCGGAACCTGTATCGCCTGAACCGGTGTCGCCCGAGCCGGTATCTCCTGAGCCTGAGTCGCCCGAACCTGTATCGCCGGACCCCGTGTCGCCCGTTGAATCACCTGAATCATCTTCATCTGAGCCGCACGCGGAAACGGCGAAGATCAAAGCAAAGCTGAAAAGCAGAATCATAAATTTTTTCATGTGAACCTCCTAAAAAGTACCCAATAGGATATCCAAAATTTAATAAAGTACAAACAACTGTTAAAAGGCGTTCTGCTGGAGCGCGTCGTTTTTTATTTCAAAACGGCGGGAGGAGGGGAGAAGTTTTGCGAGGATACCGGCTGAATCTCCGGAAATGATCAGATTTTTAGGTGCTGAGCGGGAGATGAAATCAACAAGTTCCGGCAGCTCATTTTCTGAAAAAAAGCGCGTATCAGCCGGAAGCAGAAGAGTCGAACCTTCCGGGAAAGGTATAATTATTTCAGGTATATATGTTAAAAAATAAATGCTCCTGTTGACTGCCGCGTTGAACTTCATGCCGTCCGGCGAGATCTCAGTGACTGTGATTTCGAACGGACCTAAATTCAAAACTGTTGACTCTCCTGCCTCCAGGAATTTCCGAAGGTTCATCGACTTGGCGATCTTCGGCGTGGTTATGCGCGCCTTTTCATTGATCTTTCCGAGCCATTCGCACTTCCGAGTGAGGATAACGATGTCGCCGTCTCCTGGTCTCTTTCCCGCGGAGTTGAATCTAAGTGTGCGGTTTTGTTCTGAAATATTCCAGGCAGAGCTGATAAACATCAATATTTTTCCCAGATCTCGTTTATCACTTTGTCGCGGAAATCCCACATCGGCTGGAACTTTTTGGCCGGAAAGTTGTTTACCGAAAATGAGAAGAAGTAGAGCTTTCCGCTTTTTGCCTTCATGATCCCTGAAAGCGACGCGACGCCTGTCAGAGAGCCTGTCTTCGCCCGGACAAAGCCTGTGCTTTCGCCTGTCTGAGCCTTTTTCAGAGTGCCGTCCTCGCCTAGTACCGGGAGGGATGCAAAAAAGTCGATGCTGCTGTAGTAGTCGCTGTAGACGTTTTTGAGAAGCTTGATGAAGAACTCTGCGGTGAGCTGGTTCTGACCGTTCCCGAGGCCGCTCCCGTTGACGATATCTATAGTCTCTCCAAGTTTGTTTTGGGCGTATTCTTTAAGTATTTCAACACCTTGAGCTGAACTTCCGCGGATTATGGCTCCCATGAAGAACTGTAGGCTGTCGGCTATGAAGTTCGAGGAGTAGAGGTTCATTTTCCTCAGGATCTCGCGAAGCGGCGAGCTTTTCCATGTGTGGTTTATGTTCTCCTTTTTTGAAAAGAGCTGCTGGTCGATTTTTTCCCTCGAAACGGGAAGCTCCTCCTTTTCGCCCATGAGGTTCAGCAGTGTGGAGACGTAATAGTTCGTCGGATGCCCTACACGCTTGAAGATCGTTTCCGGCTTGCTCCTTGCAACGCCGAGGGAACCTTTGACCAGGATTTCGGTCTTGCTGTTCTTGCCGGCGCTTGTGCCGACGACGAGCCTGTTGTCGCCTCCCGCGATGCCGGTTGCGCTGTTTTTGATCACAAAGTGGCTGCTCGGTGTCGAAAGGGTGACTTCGACCGGTTTGCCGGCTTCGTGAGCCTTCACATAAATCGTTATCGCGTTGTAGTTCAGACTGAACGGCGAAATATACGCCAGATATGCGTTGTCGCCCTTGTCGCCTGAAACTGCGGAATGGATTATGCTGTTTCCGTATAGAAAATCGTCGACAACGACCTTTTTTATCCCCTTGATCCCCTTGAGCTTAAGCTCGAGAGCAAGTTGCCAGAGCTGTTCGACGACCATCTCGGGATCGCCGGTAGCCTTGATGTAGAGCGTTCCGTCTGCCGGATCGAACGAAAAAAAGGTAAAAAACCGGAAGCCCCCGCCCAGATTCTCGAGTGCCGCTGCGGTCGTCAGAAGCTTCAGGTTCGAAGCGAAGGAAAAGGGCTTGTCGCCGTTCAGGCTGACGATGTTTTTCCCGGCTGCGATGTCGTAGACGACGAGCGCTACGTCATCCTGCGTTACGGGCGAAAAATCGCTGATCTGGGCAGAAAGGTTTGATACTATAAGGAGTGTGAAGATGAGTGCGGTAAAGAGTTTCATCGGCTCTATTTCTCGGATTTTTCCGTTTTTGCGGCTGTCTTTTTCGAAGCAGCTCTCTTTCTCGGAGTCTTCGATTTTTCTTCAACTTGAGCCGGTGCCTCTTTGGCAGCGGCAGCCTTCGGCCGTCTCCCGCGAGGTTTGGTCGTTTTTTCGGGTTCAGCCTGGGCGGGGCCGGCCTTTGCCGGAGCCGGTTTTATCTCTGCAGGTGCCGGTTTCTCCTCGACTTTTTTCTCGGAAACCTCTGCTTTTGGACGCCTTCCGCGCGGTTTTGCAGGCTTTTTTGCTTCGGTCTTGTCATCTTTGGGTTCGACCGGGGCAGGCTTTGGCTCGGCAGGTTTCTGTTTCGGCTCCGCCGGTGCAGGCTTTGGCTCTACCGGTGCTGGCTTGGGCTCGACCGGTGCGGGGGCGGTTTCCGGTTTATGTTCCGGCTGGGCAGCCCTGGGTTCCGTCTGGAGCGGTCTCTGCTGGTTGCCGAAGTGCTGGTTCTGACCGTTCTGAGCATTCTGGACATTTTGTCCGTTCTGTTCTCCCTGACGGTTGCGGTTTCGGTTCCTGTTGCGGTGCCTGCGTCTGCGGTTCCCGCCTTCACCCTGATGATTCTGGTTGTCGGTGCGGTTCTCGTCGCTCTTCTTTTCCGGCTCATCTTCATGTGCGCTGACGGGCTTTGCCTCTTGCGGCGCCTGTTCGGGTTTAGGCTGGTCGCTGTTCTGGGAGTGGTCGTGCCGGTCGTGATTTTTACGCTGCTCGTTATTTTTTCTCGGCACATCGGGGATATCGTCGAGATTCGAGAGCTCCTCCTCTTCTGCCATCATTTCGAGCGCAGGCCCGATGATGCTTTTGAGGTTGCGTTTTGCAATATCGTAAAAGGCTTTGAGCAGGATCGGCGACTTTTCGGAGTGTTCGATCAGTTCGTCGATCTTTCTGGCGACATCAATAAAAAAAAGCTTTCTCGCCTTTGTCTTTTCGTTGCTGTCGAGGATTCCGTTGATGAATTTCAGACCGGAGGCGATCTCTTCGTTGAGAGCTGTGAGCTGCTCCGCTGTAAGAAACTTGTTCAAAAAATTATCAAGCTGGCTTTTCATGGCATTTCTCATAAAAAGGTTCGCAAAACTTCTAGCGATTACTACCCGCGGAGGCAATTTTGCCGCCGAAATCGCAAAAAACTGCCGATTATAAGCAAACAAATTTGAAGTTCCAATGATTTTTTACTGTTTTTCCTGCAAAATGAAACCTCCAGATAATCAAGAAAAATCTAAAAAGTCAGAAACTCAAAATTTCGGGGGATTGCATAAATACACAATTAATCATAACTTAATTTCTTGCTAATCAGTATAAAACACCTATATTTTTGCGGTTTTTTGTATTTATGGCGGCGCATCCCTGAGGATCTAAAGGACTCTAAGGACCCTAAACTCCCTAAGGAGGCGCCGCACAACAAAAAGGAGGAAAAAATGAAAAGATTTTTTGCATGTTTTGCTGTTTTTGCAGCGTTGGTTTTTGTCGTCGGCTGCGGCGACAGCGGCTCGAAAACCAGCGACACAACCGATACTGGTGAAGGTTTGAATGACGAAGACACGGTTGATACCGATTCAGTGTCTGACACGGAACATTCGGATGATTCTGATTCCGACAATCCTGATACAGCGCCTGACAGCACAGACGATGATGCCGACACGGCAGACACGGCTCCGGATTCAGATCCAAGCGATCCGATAAATGAAAATCCGGACAATCTTCCTGAGTGCAGTCCGACAAGCGCAACACCGTGCATTGATCCCGAAACCGGCTTGATATGGTCTGGAAAAGCTCCGGAGAGGATCCGTTGGATTGATGCCGTAGACTATTGCAAAAACTTGGAAGAAGGTGGCTACAATGATTGGAGACTTCCGAGCATTGTAGTGCTTAGAACGCTTGTTCAGGATTGCGATCTTACAATCGGTTGTGAGGGCGATACCGACGGTAAATACAGCAAATTCGGAGATATTGCTTTTTTCTGGTCTTCGTCAAGCCAGGGGCAGGGCGTTTTGTTCTACAACGGAGCAACACAAACAAAAAATGTGGATGAAAACTTCGATGCCCGCTGTGTCCGCCGCGACTATGAAACTCGGCAGGTAAGTTGCACTGGACTTCCCGAACACGCTGAATGGAACAGCGTTTCAACTATAACTCAGACTTGGGATTGGGACTCAGCATCGTGGACTCCTTCAAAAAACGAATCCTATTCTGAAAATCCAACTACAACAGAGTGCGGATTTAAATGCGAAGAAAGCTATTTTTGGAATTCAGATTCAAACGAATGCATGAAGAACCCTTGCTTAAATAATCCGTGTAATATTCCGAATTCAACCGGAATATGCAAACCTGTTACTGAAACTCAATATGTCTGTATATGTAGTAGCGGATATTACTGGCACGGCACAACAGACAAATGCAAGACTGAGCCACCCACTCTTGGCAAAATCTGCACAGACCAGACAAAATGCTATAATAATATTGGAGAAATCACTTGCCCAACTTTATCGAGTGAAGATTTCTTCGGTCAGGATGCTTACTACGCAAGTCTTGGCAAATGTGTGCCGCAAAGTTTCACTGTTCAGACGATTGTCAACCAAAAAGTCGTTCTCGACAACAACACAGGTCTCATGTGGCAGCAGACGATTTCAGCGAACAAATACACATGGGGCAGTGCCGTTTCATGGGATAAAGCCGTTTCATACTGCAACAATATGAGTTATGCCGGATATGACGATTGGAGACTGCCTACTCCTCAGGAACTTCTGACTATTGTTGACAACAGCAAATATGATCCGGCGATAGATGAGACCTATTTTCCAGATACGCCGAGCGACTCTTTTGGGTCTTCCTCTACCTACGTTAATAATACAAGCCGCGCGTGGATTGCGCATTTCAGCTACGGCATTGTGACCAACAGCAACGATGACGACAGCTACTATGTTCGTTGTGTGAGAGGAGTAAGTTTACAAAACAGCACATTCAATTCCACGACCATAAACGGTGATGTTATTGTAACAGACTCTAAAACGGGTCTCGTTTGGCAGAAAACTTACGAAACAGGCAAAACTTGGCAACAGGCGCTGAAATACTGTGAAGATCTGACTTATGCAGGATATTCTGACTGGCGTCTTCCTGACAAAAACGAGCTTGCATCTCTTGTGAATTATGAAAAATATAACCCCGCTTCAGATTTTCCAGACATGCCGAGCCAACATTTTTGGTCTTCCTCTACCCTCGTCCACTATACAAACTTCGCGTGGGTCGTGTATTTCAACTACGGCTCCGAGAGCTATGGCAATAAGACTGACGACGACTACAATGTCAGGTGTGTCAGGTAGAGGTTGTTCGTCAGAGACCGCAGTTTTAGCGCAGCGTAAGCGAGCATTTTTGTCCGTCCTTTTAAAGGGGGCGGGCATTGTCGGAGCGCACGCGGCTCGCGTGCTGACACGTCATTCTGAGCTTTAGCGAAGAATCTCAGAGAGATGTTTCGGCAAGCCTCAACATGACGAGCGGGCGAGCCGCCCGCGCTCTCAGATGGTTTTACAAAATAACTTCTTCATCACAAATTCTTCAAAATCTCTTTGATCCAAGCTGAATCAAGCACTTCGAATGCGAAACATTTTTTGCCGAGATCCTTTAACGATGCGCCGATGTGGTAAAGAATTTTATCATCAATTATTAGAAAGCGATCGTGAGTTCTCGATGTGTGTTTTAGTGTAAGTTTCGTATATTGTTCGTTAAACTTCTGTATATCCTGTTCGCTTAATTTCGTTTTCGGATCCGTATAAATCGTAACTTTCACATCTTTTTGCTTCTTTGAGAGTCTTTCCAAAACCGACAAATCGACATAGTTGTCGATCAGAATGATTTCACACTCCGCACTTTGAATGAACGATTCAAATTTCGCGTAGGCATCGAAGATTTGACCTTGAAAGAAAATACCTTCCAGCGGAGGCAAGGAGGTGCGGACAAAAAAATCAATTTTTTTCTCTGTTTGGCTTACTCGTTCTTCCAACCGCTCAAATCGCTGACTGATGGCGGAACCTTTTAGTAAGTACTCTTTCAGAATGCTGTTTGCCCATATTCTGAACTGTGTTCCACGAATCGATTTGACACGATAACCAACTGAAATTATTACATCCAAATTGTAATAATCTACTTGATATGTTTTTCCGTCGGCTGCAGTTGTTGCAAAATTTGCAACAACTCGATTCTTGTCAAGCTCTCTTTCATCAAATACATTTTTTATATGCCTTGAAATAGTTGATTTGTCTCGTTGAAAAAGTTCAGCCATCTGATCAATTGAAAGCCAAACAGTATCGCGGTTAAAAGTCGTTTGAATTCGCGTAACGCCGTCTTCTGCAATATACATTATCAAACTTGTGTCGCTTTCTTTCATGTCTCAAGCCTCAAAGAAAAAATTTCGATAAATATGATAAAATTATAGATAAAAAATCAAGTATTTTTTCTATTGCTCAAAAAAACTATACAAATTAAATGACAACAGGCTTCGAAAGCATATAAAAGGGCAGCATTAAGCAAACCGCTCATGAGAAGAAGAGTCATCAACAATTTCAGGAATAAATTGAAGATTGGAGAGGGCTGGCATTCATCACAGTCGGTTTTGCCGACAACTCTCACAACATTTTAACTTTGCGTTGGCATGATTTTTTGTTTATTATGGCTGAACTGCGTTGTTCTCAATTATTTAAGGAGAAGATTTTATGAAAAAAACGCTCTTTTGCGAGTCGCTCGGATGTCCGAAAAACAGAGTCGATTCGGAGGTGATAATAGCCCAGTTCCTTGAAAACGGCTGGGAGGTCACGGAAAAACCGGAGAAGGCCCGCCTGATAATACTCAACACATGCAGCTTCATAAACGATGCCCGCGAGGAGTCGGTCTCACGCTTTTTCGATCTTCACGCGGCTCTTGCAAACGGTGCGAAGATCGCTATGACAGGCTGTCTGCCGCAGCTCTACCCGAATATCGGAAGAGAGCTCCGCGAGGCAGACTTCATCATCGGGATCGACGATATCCCGAGGTTCCGCGAGCTTGTCGAGTCCAACTGGCTTGTCGGCTACAAGGGAAAGATCGGCGAACCCAGCTTCCTTTACAGCTCTGAGATGTCGCGCAGCTCGACGCTTTCGCCCTTTACGGCATACCTCAAGATCGCTGACGGATGCAACAACTTCTGTTCGTTCTGTTCTATCCCGTACATCAGGGGCAGGTACCGTGAACGCGGTATCGACGACATCGTTACGGAGGCGAAGGCGCTTGTGGCCGGCGGGATCCGCGAGATCGTCCTGATAGCGCAGGATACGACTCAGTACGGTACGAAACACGATTCTTCGCTTGCCGTGCTCCTGAAAAAGATTAATGAGATCGAGGGGAATTTCCGTTTCCGCACGATGTACCTCTATCCGTCGGGGATCGACGACGATCTTCTGAAGCTGATCCGAGATCTCGACAAGATGTACAACTACCTCGAGATCCCGATCCAGCACATCAGCGACCGTCTCCTGAAATCGATGAACCGACGCTATACCGGCAGGGACATCTACGATTTGATAGAGAGGATCAACAGGATCTTCGGTGATAACTATCTTCTGAGGACGACTCTCCTTTCATCCTTCCCGACAGAGACGAAGGCCGATCATGAAGAGCTCAAGTCGTTTATTTCACATGACTTTTTCGATTACGGCGGCGTTTTCAGATACTCCAAGGAGGAGGTCTCGGCATCGGGAAAGCTGCGTGCCGTGCCGGCTAAAACCGCAAAGGAACGTTTCGACGAGGTCAACGCGCTCCTTCACGAAAGTCTCGAACGGAGGCTCAGCCGGTTTGTCGGGAGCGAGTGCGAAATGCTCTACGAAGGTATCGACGGCGAGCTTAAGGTCCCGACGGGCCGCTGCTGGAACCAGGCTCCGGAGATCGACGGCATAACGATAGTCACGAATGCCGCGGACAAGAACTTCGGCACGCTGCGCAAGTGCAGGATAGTTTCAAGAGAAGGTACTGATTTTATTGCTGATTTTATAAAATAAAAGGAGTAGGGAATGTCTGATTTGATCAATACTTCAGAGGCCTTGAAGGTCAACCTCGCAGAGACCTTCGTCGCAAGTTATGAATTTTCGCCGAACGAGCAGTTCGTTCTGGATTCGGTTGCAAAGCATCCGATGATCGAAAAGCGGATGAGGAACTTCATTCTCGAGCTGAACCACCCGTTTCCGAACCTTTCGGAGATCATCGAATCCTACCGCTGGATCATGCTCGAGAACCTCTGGACATTCGCCAATCTGCCTGAAGGCGCAAAGATCCTGAAGCAGCTGAACGACTGGTTTTTGCAGATCTACGGCCAGAAGATGTCTGGTTCGCTGCGTGACAGGCACCGCCAGACGCTCTTCAACGTCCTGGAGCTGCTCTACAAGGTCCTTCAGAAAAACGAGACGACGATCGAGATCTTCGAGCTCTACCTGAATACGGCGATCTCGGTCCTTTCCGATGACAGCGGGGATCTCAAGGAGGTCTCTAGCTCGCTTAGGAAGTATGTTTCAGAGATCAGCACCGATCCGAGGTTCGAGGCCAAGATCTTCGACCTTCTGAAACGCACTTTTACTGTAAATCTGGACTACTGGGAGAATATCGAGACCTTTGCGGAATGGCTCGAAAAGACGAAGATCGAGCACGGCGACGAGTCTCTCGAGATCGAAAACGCCATCAAGGCGCAGTTCCCGCCGGAACTCTACACGAACTGCCGCGAAGAGATCGGAAAGGCGACAGGCTGCAAGGTCTTTTTCAACCTGCCGGACTTCAACTTTTTCACGAACAGGCTCCGCAACACGATCGACTTCATCGAGACGCCGATCTGCAAGATCTACTACATTTTCTACCTTTTGAGCATAGATTCGATGGAGGATATGCGCGAATACCTTCTTTTTGACCTCAACAGGACGCTGAAGATCGTTCCGATCAACGACGAGGGCGAATCAAAACGCTTCATCTCGAGGATGTTCGACTTCTTCAAGCCGGTCGCGGACAAGTTCCAGAGCGCGATCCTTGACTGCATCAAAACGCTCGGCAAAGAGCTCCTCAAGCGCGGGACGCCGGAGATCTGCGACCACTTCTTCGACGCTGTCATCCGTTTCGGCTTCGTGAATCCGGAGCTTAAGGGGGTGAACTCCGACTGGCAGATGATCGTTGACAAGAACCACGTCAAAAACATCAGGACATGGCTCGAGATAATCGAGGTCAACCCGGCGAAGAGCACGAAGCTGCTTTCGGCTCTCCTCATCAACCTGAAGATAGGCGGCGTTTTTATTTCGGATACGGATCTTTTCCAGAGCGACATCACAAAATTCCTGAACAGCCAGATAGGCCCGTGCTACCACATCGCAAGGCAGATCGCGGTCCTCTTCCCGGTCTATTTCAACGAGATCGGTGCCGAGGGCGAGCTCAGGAAGCTTTCGACCAGGATAGACGAGACCTGCCACAGGAAGGACCATCTGACCCACTTCTTCCGCAAGCAGATCCACGCGGAGAGCAACAACACCCACATCCGTCTGGCGAAGGATATCTTCCGTTTCTGGGCGACCGGCGAAAAGTCTCAGCTTGAAAACAGGATCCCGCAGGAGATCTTCCGCGAGCTCGATACCGAAAACGAGATGTACAAGAACGTCCACTACGTTTCAAGCTTCGTTTTGAAGAAGAGCGGTGTGGATATCGAGGAGCTTTTTGACTTCAGGCTTGCCAAGATCGAGGAGCTTATCGCACGCTACGGCGACGGCAACGACGAGGGCAAAAGCAAGGTGGCGGATCTCTTCCACATATACCAGCTTTTGAAGGAAAAGTACTATCTCAATCCGGGAGATATAAGCAAAAAATTAAAGAAGATCACCTATATACATCAGTCTACGATCGACGAGCTCGAGGCGGCGACGACCTCAGGCGACTGGAAAAAGGCGGTCCGGATCTCGTTTAAGATCATGTCGACTCTGAAGAAGACGGTCCTTTCGGAGGAGCAGACAGAGGGTATCGAAAACATTTATTACAAGCGTCATATTGCGATCGGTATCCCGTCGATGTACGGCGAATACCGTGAACCGAAGTTCGAGGCTCTCGGCATGATCTACAGGATGGAGCAGCTCATCTCGACGATGGTCGAGAAGCTTATCGCTACGGCGAAACTGCCCTATATTTCGGCCGACTATCTGCGCGAAGCTACAGAGATCCTTGAACTTTTCCGTGAAGGCCTGGCTCTCGGCGGCATCACGAACGAAAGCCTTAACTCCGACCTCAAGATCCTGAAATACAGCCTCGATTCATCCAGCTTCTCGCTTGACCAGTACACCAACATATTCGAGTTCTTCGCCGAGGATCTGAGCAAGATCGTCTACGACTACTTCCTCGGGATCCATGACGCGAACCTCAAGACTATAATCGAGCAGTACATCGAGAAGCACAACATCCCGTACTCATCGCCGAAGGAAAAGGAGATGATCATCCACAAACGGAGCGAGGAATTTTACAGGGATGTCATCTCGTCATCCTTCCTGATGCAGCAGGTCGACAGCATGATAAACAACATGCTTGCGATCCTCCACGAGATGCCTCACAACCTCACGAGTGAGGATATCCACATGATCATGAGCTACAAACGGAATCTTCTCCTGACCGAGATCGACAAGACCGACGAGGTCCTTGACAACCAGGCGTTTCTCGGCGCGAAGGGCTACTTCCTGAAAAAGATCAAAGAGTACGGTATGCCGGTCCCGGACGGATTCATCCTCACGACCGAGCTCT
This sequence comes from bacterium UBP6_UBA1209, assembly GCA_002309575.1. GTDB lineage: Bacteria > UBP6 > UBA1177 > UBA1177 > UBA1177 > UBA1177. The sequence continues at coordinate 44,557 of DBXP01000035.1, forward strand.
TCAGAAGAAGAAACGCGCTGATGAAGCACCCGGAGATCGAAAGGGAGATCTACACCACGATAACGAACGAGCTCGAGATCCTCGAGGAGAAGACGGGGCTCAACTACGGAAATCCGGCAAACCCGCTGATGCTTTCGATCCGGAGCGGATCGGCGATGTCGATGCCCGGCGCGATGAGCACATTCCTGAACGTCGGAATGAACGACGATTTCGTAGAGCAGCTCTCTAAGCGCGAAAACTACACGTGGACCTCGTGGGACTGTTACAGACGTCTGATCCAGACCTGGGGCATGAACTTCGGTATCGACCGTGACCTTTTCGACGCGGTCATCGCCGATTTCAAGAAGATCTACGGCGTTGAAAAGAAGATCGGCTTCAAACCTGCCGTCATGCGCGAGGTGGCGAAGGAGTACATGAAGATCCTCGAATCGCAGAACGTCGAGTTCGAGCAGAACCTCCACAAGCAGCTCTTTATGGCTATCCACAGCGTTTTCGATTCCTGGGATTCGCGCCGCGCCAAGGTCTACCGCGACAAGCTGCATATCGCGAGCGAGTGGGGGACAGCTGTCATCGTTCAGAAGATGGTCTTCGGAAACATCAACTACGACTCTGGTACCGGTGTCGTCTTCACGCAGGATCCGAACAGCCGCAGCCGCAAGATCAACCTCTACGGCGACTTCGTAATGTGCTCGCAGGGCGAGGATATCGTCGGCGGACTTGTCCACCCCTATCCGGTTTCTGAGCAGCACAGGCTTACGATGAAGGATGACCCGGGGATCAGCATGGAGAAGGATTTCCCGCAGATCTACAACGCGCTCAACGACATAGCGAAGGAGCTGATCCAGAAGCGCGGTTTCGGTCATCAGGAGATCGAGTTCACCTTTGAAACATCAAACAGAAAGGATCTTCACATCCTCCAGATCCGCTCTTACCACAAAAAGGATCTCATGCAGGAGGGGCTCGTTCCGGACAATCTGAAGCTCCTCGGCGAGGGGACAGGCATCGGCAGCAACGTCATCACGGGCCGCGTCGTCTTCTCGATGGAGGATATCGAGCAGTGCAAGACGCTTTACCCGGGAGACAAGATCATAGTTGTCCGTCCCGACACAGTAAGCGACGATATCGACATGATCTTCGAGGCCGATGGACTCCTGACGGCAAGAGGCGGTGCGACGTCACACGCGGCTGTCACGGCTGTCAGACTCGGCAAGACCGGTGTCGTAAACTGCAAGGCGCTTTCGCTTGACGAGGGCAACAAGACCTTCTCGCTCGGCGGCGAACAGCGCAGGGTTTTGAGCGAAATCACGATAGACGGAAGACGCGGTTTTATCTACGGCTAGTTATTTTAAGGATTTATATTGAAAAAGAGAGGCGCTTCCTTACAATTTAGGGCTTGGTTTTATTAACAACTTCATTATCGGGGGCATGAATGTTAGACATCAACTGCGGTTCGACAATCGGAATCAACGGATTCGGCAGAATCGGTAAACTCACACTTTGGAACCTTATCGTTACCGGCGACTTTGACAGGATCATCATCAACCTCGGTCGTGAGGCGGGCAAATCGCTTGCCGATCTCGTGGATTATGCGATTTACGACTCGACCTACGGCAACATGCACACCTTCCTTTTCGGATTCGGCACAAAACAGGAGCCGCAGGTTGAAATCGTCGACGACGTTGCCGGCGAGGTGATTTTTTACGGCAAAAAGGTCAAATTCCTCAGAAGCGAAAGAAATCCCGAGAATATTCCCTGGGGCAAGGAGGGTGTCAGCGTAGTTATCGACACCACGGGAAAATTCACCGATCCGACCGAGGAGAGCTCTCCGAAGGGTTCGCTCCGCGGCCATATCGCAGGCGGTGCGAGGAAGGTCATCCTTTCGGCGCCTTTCAAAATGAAGGGCAAATCGAAGATCCTGCCTGACGATGCGGTAATGATCGTCTACGGGATCAACCACCAGACATTTGATGCAAGAAATCACCAGATAATTTCAGCAGCTTCCTGCACGACGACGGCTCTTGCGCACATGATGAAGCCTCTTCTCGACACCGAAGAGACCTCGGCGATCCTCACGGCGAGCATGTCGACCATCCACTCGATGACCAACTCCCAGAGCGTTCTTGACGCGGTTCCGTCGAGCGGCACGAGCGACCTGCGCAAAAACAGATCGGCAGGCTACAACATCATCCTTTCGACTACAGGCGCCGCGAAGGCTCTCGAGTACATCCTTCCGGTAATGAAAAATATCGGTTTCATGGCTGATTCTGTCAGGGTCCCGGTCCAGACGGTCTCGCTCATCAACCTCAACCTGACCTTCCACTCTCCGCTCGACGCCGACGGCCAGCCGCGCATCACGAGGGAGTTCATCAACAACATTTATATTAACGCGTCGCAGAACAGCCAGCGCGACCTGCTCTATTTCTCGAGCCGCCAGAATGTCTCCTGTGACCTCAAGGGCAAGATGGCAGCTGCTGTCATCGAGGGCAACGACACCCACACGAGGACCGGTTTTGTCGATTTCCCGGGTTCGCCGAACGTTCCGGTCACCCACGCAAAGATTTTCGGCTGGTACGACAACGAGATCGGCAGCTACGTTTACAGCCTGACCCGTCTTGCAGCCTATATCGCAAGAAACATTTAACCGTCCCTTTGCGTGCTCCGCACAGGAGCTGGATCATAAATCTTTTCAGGAGGTTGCATGTCCTATATCGATTTTCCGAAGTGGATCCCTTATTTACTCTGGTCGCTCGGAGCGGCGGCATGTGTTTATTTCATCTACATCGTCTACAACTATAAACGCGGTCTCAAGACTTCCCCGCGTGAGATCTGGTTCGTCTCGATCTCGCAAATTATTGAATATACTGCATATTCTATAATGCTTATGACGCTTACGCTCTTCCTTTCGAGCGATCTGGGCTTAAGTGATGTCGCTGCCGGAAACTACATGGGGACCTGGAATCTGGCCTATACGCTCCTTATTTTCGGAGTAGGCTCCCTGGTCGATGCCGTCGGGATCAAGAAAGTGCTCCTTATCGGCACGGTCCTTGCGATATTTTCGAGGTTCTTCCTGTTCCTGACCACCAACTTCTGGGTCGTCACGCTTCTCGGTTTTGTACCGCAGGCGGTCTCTGTCGCATTCATGAGCCCGGTTATTTCGGTAGCGCTCAAAAGATACACGAAATCGGACACTTCGGCGCTCGGTTTTGCGATGTTCTACACCCTGATGAATGTCGGATTCGCGATGGGCGGACTGATTTTTGACGGGATCCGCGAAATCTACGGCGAATACGGAAACATCGCCGTCCCGCTTCTCGGCGAGATCTCGACCTACCGCTTCATCCTCCTGGTCGCGTTCCTCATCAGCATCCCGACCCTTTTCTTTGTCGCGATAATCCGTGACAACATCGACCTCAACGAAGAGGGTAAACTTGTGAAGCACATCGAAAACGAGCGTGCAAAGAGGGAAGGGGGCATGTTCGCTTCGATCTTCGGCTCGATCAAGGATTCTTTCGCAGACGCCGGCAAGATCTTCGTGACCGTTGCGAAGCAGAAGGCTTTCTGGAAGTTCATGGCGCTACTCGCGATACTTCTCGGAGTCAACTACGTCTTCTACCATTTCCACTATACCTTCCCGAAATACGGCATCCGCGTTCTCGGCGAAGGCGCGAAGATCGGCAACATCTACGGCGTTTTGAACCCCGTGATCGTCATTTTCTTCGTCCCGACGATAGCATGGCTCACGAGAAAGTGGAGCGCCTACAAGATGATAACCATCGGCTCGATGATCTCGGCGGCATCGGTATTTTTTGTAGTTCTCCCTGATGATTTCTACGCTCCGATAGCCGATTCGGTCTTCGGCAGACTCATCTGGCAGAAGTGGCTGGCCCTTCCGGACGGCTCCTCGCTCTCGACGATCGCGATCTGCCTCGGCCTCTGCTTCTTCGTCGTTCTATTCACGATAGGAGAGGCCATCTGGTCGCCCAGACTCATGGAATACACCGCGAAAATCGCGCCGAAAGGTCAGGAAGCAAGCTACCTCAGCCTTTCGCTCCTTCCCAAATTCATCTCTCAGCCCCTCGTCGCGTGGATGTCCGGCGCACTTCTTTCAGCCTACACACCGGCAACCGAGATCGTCAACGAAGCCGGTGAAAAGACTCTTCAGGTCGGCGACATCTCGCACCACTACATGATCTGGATCTGGGTCGGCGCAGTAGCCGTTATTTCGCCGCTCGGTATGATGATCTTCGGAAAGTACCTCCGCGGAAAAGAGGAATCTTAAGGCGTTATTTGCCAGTTATCGTGGGTGTTTTTGCGATTTTTTAAAAAATACCCACGATAACCCGGGTTTTTCTGTTTTTTTTGCCTTGTATTCTGCCTACGGTTTGGCTGCTGTAACAATCCTACTCGAAAAACTTTTCAATTTCGTGATTTTTTCGAGTAGGATGCCTCCGCTTCCGCGGCAATGGCGAAACCGCTGTCAGGGGAGGGGTAGGCGAGCTGGCAGAATTCTGTCTCAGAATGGAATGCAAAATAACTATCTGAAATTTTTGATTAAAATTACCTTTCAATCTCCCAATGACCGCTTGATCCGCTTCCTTTATATTGGATATGCGGAAGTTTTAAGATGTGCCGTTTGATGGTTTTCGAGCTTCTTTGAGATAAATCTGCCAATTCCTGAGTCGTGATATTAGGATTTTTTAAGATCTGTTCTTCTATCCATCTATCGAGATCTTCGTCATGAGGGACATCCTGAGGGACATCTTGAGGGACATTCAATATTACGGTGTCACCGCAACCTTCATGTATCGGGATAAAGATATTGATGAATGAGCGTTCTTCATTTGTTTCGATGCTGGCGCGTGGCGATCCGTTTTTCTGAAGTTCGCCTTTAGCAACAATGCTGCTTGTTCCGCTTCTGATGTAAAAATTTTCTTTGGATGTCTTCGACATTACGTTTTCAGGAACGGAATAAGGTCTGTTGATTCCGGACGGGCACCAGATGACAAGAAGATGTTTCCCGTCAACTTCTTCCACGCTGGTTCGCGGCATATAATAAGGCGAAATTTTGTTGTTGTAGCCAACCATTTCTTTAAGGATTTTGTCTATTTCTTCAAGCAGTAGACCTTCGATCGGGCGTATAGCCAAGCCGCTCTTTTCTTCGGCAGTTACTCCGACAAGGATGTATCCGCCGCCAAGATCTTCAAAATCATTGGCAAAAGCGCATATCGAATGGTATATGCTCGTAGGATTCCAACCTTTCTTGAATTCGATCCTGTTCGATTCGATTTTCTGCTTGTTCAGCAAATCTTTTATGTTTATCGGAATAGCCATTTTTACCTCTGAAAAAAAATCAAAAGCCTGCAATTATAGCAGAAATATCTGAAAATTAAAGGAAGGCTATGAGATAATTATCAATTTTCTTTTGGTTTTGCCTTGTATTCCGCTTCCGGTTC
>DBXP01000029.1 GCA_002309575.1 bacterium UBP6_UBA1209
ATCCGACCCTGAATCAAGCCGAACCTGTCTTTTGTCGTTATCGTCGCCAGAGGTTTGTCGGCTTCGTGCGCACTTGTCTCGCTTCCGTAATATTTATCGATCAGAGGTGTTACAAACCCGATAGCTCCGCTTGTAGATATCGTTGAAAGAGGATTTGAAGAGGGTTTTACCGTTCCTTTGCTCTGCTGCGGAATAAATAACGGTTCTACAACCCCGTATCTGTTCGAAGTGTCAATCACCGGCAGCGGTGCATCAATGCTGTGATTGCGCTTGTCGCCGCCGTTATACCGGCTGATAAACGGTACTATAACTGAATGAGTTCCGTGCGAACAGGTGATCGTGTTCAGCGGAGAATCCACCGTCCCGGAAACACCGTCGTTCTTAGTGTGCGCCTGATCCAGCCACACAGGTCTTATCAGTGCGAAGTGATCTCCCTTCGTTGTTATGGTCGGCAGAGGTCTGGAAAGCGGAATCGCCGTATTCGCCAACTGACTGTCGTGGGTTCCCCGGAGAAGTATCAGGAAGGGTTCCGCCATGTCTCCCCAGAATTTCTCGATTCCGGCGGCGATCCGCCTCAGCGTGTTTGCGCTCAGAGGTCTTTCCCTGTCGAAAATACTTCTGCCGGGGATGTTCCAGTCTATGATCTCAGCCGCAGTTCTCCACGGTTTGTATTTGTCGGAAAACAAGCCTGGATCCTGAAGGTGTGTCGGCTCAGGCCATATAACCTTCTCTCCCGATGAAGTCCTTACAGCCTGAATAATAAGCCTTTCACGCGATGTCGCCGCGCCGAAGTCGGCTGAATTCAGAATCTGCATCTCTACCTTGTACCCGCTCGCCTTAATTTCCCTGAACCACAGATTGAAAAACAATCCTTTTTTTCGCGGATCGGGCGTTCCGGCCTTGTATTGTCTGCCTTTCCAGGTCAAGTCTTCATCAAGCAGCGGTCCCCAGTCACGCAGCTCCTTGACATTCTCGATGAACATTCTTCGGCACTTGGTCAGTCGGAGATAGGGAAGAAGGTATTCAGGCTGACTCCGAAGCTGATTGCTCTTCGGCTTGCCTCCGGCTGCGATGCTGTGATGCGTGCAGGAAGGCGACGCCCATACAACGTCAATGCGCTCCGGATCATCCGTGAAAATCTCATCCGGAAGAACGGATTCGATCGGCGAACAAGCCCTGTTGAAATCAGGAACGATCTCCGGATGATTCGCCTGAATAGTCCTGATTGCCGTATCCCAGTGATTGAATCCGCGCCCTTCGTATTGTATTCCTGCATTCCTGAGAGCGTTGATCGCGCCTGTTATGCTTCCTCCGCCGCCGCAGAACAGATCGACGAACCTAAACGGCTTCATTCCTTTCCTCCATCCATTATAGTTCCGTTTATTTCCTGCGATTCTATCGCAGTTTCCTCTTTTTTCGGCATAAACACGATCCTCTGATACATGTCACCCATCCGCGATTCCCTGATTTTTCCCGGCGTATGAGCAACAACCATCCTGAAATTCTCGAAAAACCTGCCGCAAAGTTCGTGGCTCTCAAAAAACATCTGGGAAGCGTTGCCGGTCTGGTTTCCCTCTTTATCAGTTGGTGAGATCATAAAAGCATCGCCGAAACGCCCGAAAGCAAACGTAACGCCTTTCTGAAGCCAGTATTCCGCGTTCTTTTTCGCGCTCTCGACCAGCTCTTCAGCCGTGTTGAATACCCTAATCCTCTTCGTCATCACTACCTCTAACTAAAACAACCTCTCCTGCATATCGTCCGCCGCCTTTTCGTTCAGAATCTTATTCACGAAAGTCTCGGACATCTCAACCTCATTCGCTATTTCTTTCGCGCTTTTGTGCGGGTTCGCCAGGATATACTTCTTTACGATCTTTTTCTGCCAGAAGTTCGGAGTATAGATGTGAAGACCGCCTCTCAGCTTGGACATTAATCTGATGGCAACGTCAATGCCGCAGCTTTCTGCAATCATCTTCATGTCTTTTGTCGGCATATCGTCCACCGTCATGTTTTCATTCACGAATTTGAGAAACTCTTCTTTCATTACCTTAAACTCCGTCCATTGCGCCGGATTTTATCCGGCACTTGCATCCCAAAGAACCTCAAGGAAACCGACCTTGCCCCTCGCCACACTGGAGAGGGGTTTGGGGTGAGGTCGGCAACCTTCAAGCCCTTACAGAGCCGCGAAATCAAGCGTGATGGTTTTCCATTCCCCGTGTTCGTCCTTCTCCTGGAAAAGGATGTATTCCTTCGTTCCGCTGGTCTGCATTGACTGTTTCAGAAGTTCCTGCGCCTTCTTAAAATCCGGATCGCTGATGGAATAACGGAGCAGCCTGAAAAGAAAACTGCGGTTGATCTCTCCTTCCTTATCTACCTCAAAAGCCTTCTGGACAAGCTCTGCAAGAACTTCGTCCGCTCCTTCCGTCCTTTTGATGATCCACTCGTCAAACTTTGCCTTCGCAAACTGCAGTTTCTCGTTATAATCCATTCTCTCTTTTTTGGAAACACAGATCCTTTTGGTACCATCGTAATTGATGATCCTGATGTTTCCCTTCCATCCCGCGACCTTTGCTTTTTTTGCCTGTTTTTCGACGTAAGTTGCCACAACTTCCTGAGTCCAGTATTTGAAAGTTTCAAGTTTTGTCTTAATTTCTGCAACATACTCGAAAACAGCGTCTACAAGCTCTTCTTTCTTTTTGTCGGCAGGGCTGATACTGGTTTCAGGCTTCAGCGAACCTTCAGCGTCAACCCAGTAGACTTTGCCGTCAAGTTCTTTTGTTTTCGGCATCTTTTCCTCCTACTTCTCAATAATTACAACACTTTTCTTCTCTGCGAGAACTCGCGTTCTGACATCCTTCAGCAGATTTTCTTTTTTAAGCTCAATCTGCTCAGTCAGATCTACCGATTCAAGCTCTATCGAAACACCGTTGTCTGTCACTTCCGTGAAAACATCGACCTTGACATCCGTCTTCGGATAGCTTTCAAAAATCGGAACCGTGAGAATGAAGCTCTCCTGAATCGTCTGCTGACATTCAGCAACCAGAGCCGCGTTGATGTTGCCTCTGCGGTCATCCTCTTTTTTGAGCTGGATTTTGCGTGTTGCATTGAATCTTTCGATCGATTTGAGCAGTGTCGAATTGTCCTGATCCTTGAAATAGAGCCTGTTTTGTCTGACCAGTTTCGCAAAGCTTTCAAGTGAAAAGGAGTGTTCTGTGTTGATTCTGAATCTGCTCAGAGCCGTTCCCGGAATAAGGCTTCCCTTGACCGTGATCCCGCTCTCATACTGCTCGCGTGTCGTAAGGGTTGCAGTTCCCTCTGAATAGTTGATTTCAAGGTGCGCTTCCTGCTCATCGAAAACCCTTTTCTTCGCAAAATCGACAACCGATTCGAGCGTTCCCGAATAGTGGACACCCTTCTTTGTTTCGATTTTCGGAAGTTCACCCGTGCGCAGAAACATTACCTTGCCGCCGCTTGTGACGCTCTCTTTCGTCATCTCTTCCAGAGTCACCTGGACCATCTTTTTCTCTTCTTCACACATCTTGTCCCCCTAATTTGCCAGCCTGATTACATTTTCCTGCATCTCGTCCTGGCGCAGCTTTCTTGTCTGGACGATCTCGCGGTCAGCCGTGATGTACTCCATCTTGCCCTCGTCGAAATTAGGAACAAGATAGACCTCCTTGACCTCTTCGCGGTAGCCTTTCGTGACTGCGGTCATGTCTTTTGCAATCTCGTTTTTGATCAGTTTGATTTCCTCGTTTTTCCTGGCAAGCATCTGCCTTTTCTCTTCTTCCGCGAAGGCGAGTTTCGCGCTGTTCTCGAAGTGCTGATCCTTCATTTTCGCGATCTCGTCCTCAGTGTAGAAGACCTTGACCGGCATTTTGTCCTTCACCGCGGCATACATCGCCGGATCGAAATCGACGAATCTTCTTTCATTGCCTTTTTTCATCTTTCTCCTCCATTTTTTTGAGAATTACTATTACCTTCGACGCTTCCGCCCTCGTGAGCGTTTCCAGCGTCTTTCCGAATTTGTTGTAAATAAAACTGTCCAGAGCGGCTCTCTTTGCCTCGCTTCCTTCAGCGCGTGAGACCCTTGACCAGATCGCGGTGATCGCGTAAACCTGCGCCTTAGTCGGCTTCACTACCTTTGACTTCGTTGATTGCGCCGGATAATATCCGACTTTTGCATCCGGCTTAACCCCGGCAGCCCTCATCATCTCCGAGATCAGCCTGTTTGCCTGTGAACAAGTCATCTCTTTTGAGCTTTTCACGTTGTATTTGCTCAAAACTATCCGGTAAAAATCATCATCCCAGCCGAGCCTGCCTTTCAGCGTGTGGATCTGCTTGATCTGCTCTTTCGTTACCGCTGACTTCGTCCGTTGCGCCGGATCGTATCCGGCATTTGCATCCCGTTTCGTCATTCCCGTCCTCCTACACAATCAGCATCTCGCTCGCGCCTTCAATTACAGCCTTGTCGATCTCGCACTCATTGAGCTGTGCGATCATCGCCGCCCTTGCCGTGAGCTTTGCAAGCCTTCTCGTGTTGCCGTAGCACTCTTTCTGAAACGCTTTTACTGCAGAACTTGAAACGTCATCGAAAACGCTTTCAACAATCATTTCAACATCTTCCGCTCTCAGCGGCTCAAGTTTTGACGAAACGCCGACCCTGCTGAAAAGCTGTGCGTATTCGCCCTGTTTTCCTCTCAGATTGTAGAGGAGGCGCGGCATTCCGACGAGCAGGATCCCGATGTTTGCCTTGTCGTGGATCCGTCTCAGCATCTCAAGTGCGCGGTAGGGCAGCTGCTCCGCCTCGTCGATGATGATAAGCCTTCCGGAATCCTTCAGCTTCTTCACGATTGCTTCGAGAAGCGCGTGAACATTCCTCGCCTTAGTGTCGATACCGATCTTCTGACAGATCTCCTGAAACAGGATCTTTCCGTTGTAGCCGCAGTCCGCCTCGATCAGAATGACACCCTGATGCGCCGCCGCATACTGCTTCACAGCCCTTGTTTTTCCCAGACCGGCATCACCGTAGCAAAGCCCGATGTCGCAGCACAGATGTGCCATCTTCGCAACATCAAAGACCCTCATTGCAATCGAAGTCTTCTGAAACGGAATCTCGTTCGGCGCAATACTCGTCTTTTCCGTTTCGCGCTTCAGATAATCCTCGACCGCACGAACGATCTTGTCATTGTCGCCCGTGTAAACACCCTTTAACCACTGACTGAACGCAGCCGCAGAAATACCCAGCTCCTTAGCCACAGCATTTCCGCTCTTCTTCTTCCGCTTCATAAACGCCGCAACCTTTTGCATCGTCTCTTGGTTTCGTTCATTGCGTGCGGATTCTATCCGCACATTTGCATCCTTCTTTTCCATCCTTGTCCTCCAAAAATATTGCCGCTCCCTAAACACCTTAGACACCCTAAACACCCTAAATTCCCTAAGGCTTCCGGCGGCTCGTCACTTCTTGTCGCTTTCAAAAAGAACCAGTTTTACCTTTTGGTTTCGTTCATTGCGTGCGGATTCCATCCGCACATTTGCATCATTCCCATCCTCAAACCGCGGCAGATCCCACGTTCCCTCTTTCTCCATTTTTTCCGCTTCCAGAACGACCTCGTCCATCTTGCTCCGTGCAAGCTCGATGATCTGCTGCTCTTCAAGCGTCGTATCGCCGCCGTTCACCGCTTCGATTCCTTTGGCAAGGTATTCCACAAGCTGAGACGGACTCTCGTTGACCTTAACCTCGATATAACCTTTAATAATTTTCTGTTCTTTTCTCTTCCTCGCCATCTCGTCGGCAAGCTGCTGCTTTGAAGTCTCGCTGACAGCAAGAGCCGGAACAGCCCTGTGGATCTGAGCCTTGCCCATAAAATCATCCTTCTCGTCAAAGACCCACGCCTCCTCGTAGTGGTCGAGATCGCGCCTTAAATAAGCAAGGTCTCCTTTCCGTCCGATCATCCACTCCGCCCAGTAGGTGACACCTAATTTACTATCGGTAATACCGTTGCGTCCGATCCTGACAGGCGAGCTCGTTCTCGTGCAGAAAAGCCTCAGAGCCTCCGGCGTGACCATCCGTTTCTGCGGCTTCTCCGAGTTCCACAGCTGCAGAGGACTCATGCCGTTGAGGTTCTTACCCTGCGATTTCGCCTTGTTGATGCAGTTTTCGATATAATCAGTGAAAACCTGCTTGAAATCGCTGAATTTCATGATTTTGCCCTGCGCGATCTCCTCTTTCAGCTTTTCCGGGCGTTCGACCACATTGCCGCCCCTGTAACCCGGCATATTTTTGGAAAAATACTGCTTGTTCGTGTTGAATTTGCGCTCGATAGGCTTCGTCTGCGCATTGTAAGGAATAGCAAAATGCGGCGTTATCCCGAGCAGGCTCAGCATCGTGTTCGCCTTTTTCTGCTCCGCATCGTCCAGTTTCACCTTCACAAACGATCTGCCGCCTGCAAAGTCTTTTGACCGGTAGTCCTTACCGTTGTCCAGGATGACCTCTTTCGGCAAGCCGTAACGCTCCGCAGCCCGCTTGAAACTGATGAAAATATGGTCACTGAAAGGAGCCTCGCAGTGGATATCGTAACCCACGAAAAGCCCGCTCTTGAAATCAGTCCACGCCGTGATCCACGGGAAACACACCTTGCCGTTCCTCTCGTCGAAAACAGCGACATCGACCTGCGCATGGTCGCTCACCCAGACCTCGCCGCAGCGGATATCCGAATAATCGCGCTCAGCGTGACTTGCACAAGTCCTGTACCATTTTGAATGACCCTTGCGCGCCCGGATCTGCGCCTGTTCCGGCGTTTCGTTGTCCAGCCTCCGCAAGAAAGCACTCTCGCTCGGAATCGTCTCAGGATCGATCCCTTTTCCCGCAGCATAACCGACAGTGTAGAGCCAGCACGAATGCGCACTCGGGCCGCCTTCCTTCATATACCGCGCACGGAAAAACTCATAAAGCTCGTCACTTACGCTTGTTTTTCCCGCCGACTTGCCCCATTCCGGGAGCAGACCACGCAAACCGTCCTTCTTATAGTCCGCCCTTGCTCTCATTATCGAACGATAAGAAGTGCGGTTTTTCGGGTTATTATTATTCCATTCCGCAATCCTGTCTTTAAGCCTCTGACCGTTAAACGCCGAAAATCTTTGAAGCATCTCGATCTTCTCAGCCGCTTTCGCTCTCGCCCACGAAGGAGCATCCGTGAACTCCACCGCATCACAGCTCGCATCCTCCGTTGCGACCTCTGAGCTTCGTTCATTGCGTGCCACATTTGCATCACAGCTCTCTTTCCCGCCGCTCCTACCGCTGAGCTTCGTTTGTTGCGCCGGATTATATCCGGCATTTGCATCTTTTGATTCGGCGGTTTCACCGGCATTCTCCGCGGCTTCAATTATTTTCTGCCACTTCCTCGGGAGATCCTCGAACCGGTATAACTTTTCCGGCCTGCCGTTGGCCGTCGTTTTCCCCGAAAGTGAAAAAAGACCTGCGTCGTTGCGTTTCTTGATTGATTTATCTATCCCTTGTTGGGATATTCCGATCAAAAGCCCGACTAATTCAGATCTTGAAAATAAATTCTGCATTATCCGTGGATTCCGTTAGCGTTCCAATATTCCTTGCACAGCTCTGTTCCGTTGTCATCCCATGTTTTTCCGCATTCGCGCTCAAAATCTTTATCTATGTCTCTTGCACACGCATAGCCGAATCCGAGTCCTATCAATACACCTATAACTGCACACGCTAAAAAATCTTTGATTTCTTTACAGATTCTCTTCATATCATTGCCTCTCTTTTGATTGATTGCGCTTCGATACCATTGATGTGTAAAATGTTTATTTTCCACCAGTCAGCAAACGGACCCCATTCAAAAGCTCCACGCTCAATAGATTTGATTATTGAAGTCATTGAGACTCCGAGTTCCGCTGCTAACGCTTTTTGTGTTATGTCGTGTTGAATCAGGTAACTCTTAAAAAGGATTTTTCTCTCCTTCACATCTCTCTTTGTTTTCTTGATTTTTTTCATCGCTCCTCCTACTATTAAACTGCGCAACGGTTAAATTTTTAACCGCTAAACAGTTGACTTTTACCGTCTTTAGCGGTAAAATGCAAGAAAAAAATCGTTATTTGAGGTAAAAAATGCATAACCGCTTGAAATTCCTTAGAAAAAAAATGCAACTTAATCAAACTGAATTTGCTGATAAGCTCGGAATTTCGCAAACTTATTACTCAGACATTGAGCGTGGTTTAAAAGGTTTTTCCTCGACTGTTCTTTTATCGCTTTATGCGTTAAATGTTAATCTCGATTGGCTTATTAGCGGTAATGGAGATATGTTTCGTTCTTCGGAAGCGCCTTCTACAGATCCTTTACTTTCAGACTTGGTTTCTGTCTTTCAACAGCTTCCTGAAAACAGAAAAAAACTTATTCTAAATTATGCTCTTGACCAAAAAGGTTTGTTCGATTTGCTTAAAAAATAACCGAAAAAAGGTTGGGTTAAAAGTTGGGTTAAAAGTTGGGTTAATCGGTTAAAAGTTGGGTTATTTTGCCAAACTGCGCGTCGCAAAAAGCGGAGTTCAAAAGTAGCATGAGTTTGCATTGAGTATCATTTTTAATGATTTCGGTATCTTGTCTTGATTTTGAGCCCTTTTGAGGTTTCAGAGCGCACCACACCGCGACCACGGCAAAAACCCAGTGATTAGGCTGACTTGAACCCTGTCGCGTTTCGTCTCTCTCCACGCTCTTTTTTTCGTGAAAAGAAATCCGAATGCAAACTTTATGCGAACTTTTTGCGAAATTTGTGCCAAAATGCACGTCGGACAAAACCACCACCTGAACACCCACAACACACCAAAACCATTGAACATTTCGCCCACACCAAAAAACCGCCGTTGTGCCAAACTACTCATTCATTTATAGCGGCAGCACGAAAGTTGCTTCCGGT
>DBXP01000002.1:0-362 GCA_002309575.1 bacterium UBP6_UBA1209
TGGAAACCGTCTTCCATAGCCTTTTCAAAAGCCGCAAGCGTTTCGTGGATCTCGCAGGGTTTGTGATAAGCCTCTGTCGAAGCGTTCCAAACCATGACAGCTCTGCTGCAGCCCTTTTCCTTCATCGTGTTTTTGATGTCGTCCATAAGCTGGTGAGCAAGCTCCATGTAGTTTTTGCCGCTCTTTACGTTCGGACCGTCAAGCTTTTTGACCCACTCGTGGTTGAAAACTGCCTTCATCGGTTTGATGGCAAGCATTTCGTCTTTAACAGCCTCAAGATCCTCGCTGCGTACAACAGCTGCGTGTCTTGCCGACTCGTACATATTATCGGTGAAGATATCCCAGCCTGCGAATTCAAGGTC
>DBXP01000002.1:418-5164 GCA_002309575.1 bacterium UBP6_UBA1209
ACAAAGGGAGCCGATCGGCTTGTGGAGACCCTTTCTGATATTGAAAATACCTGTAAGAACTGTAGATGTGATTGCGCCCATACCTACGAAGAAAACGAGCATTTTGCCGTCAGCCGGCTGAATGTTGCGTGCTGTCATTTTTAAACCCTCCAAAAAAATATGTAAATCAAACTAAGCCTGAAAGCCAGATAAATAAGCAAGAAGTGTGCCATGGTTTTTGGTTTTGCAACATGTTGAATTTGTTTGTGAAAATTTTGAGACCAAATAGGCTGCAAGAAAAAATGTAAAATTTTTTTACAACCGGCGCGGCGGGTTATTTTTCCTTCCCGCTGTTTTTACGTCCGAAATTGTAGCCAACGCGGATCGAGGGTTCTAAATAGACGGTTTCATGCGCCAGTGAAATGCCGTAAGTCAGTTCGGCGACGATGTACCAGTTGTCAGTGATAAAGCGGCCGAAACGGATCTCCATCGGAAGGAAAAGATCCATATCCACAAAACCGAGACCTGTGCAGGGTGCCACACCTATAATGAATGGTCTCTTCTGCAAGTCGCCGATTTCCATTAAAAGGCCTGCCGAAAATCTGAAAGGATAGTAATAGCGGTCGTATTCGCTNNGGGTGAAGCGCTCCCATAACACCGCCGCCCAGATTGAGGTAGAATCCGACGGCCAGGTTATTTTTGACCGGGTGCGCATAGTCAAACCCGAGATGTATGTTGATACCCATTGCTTCAAGGTCATAGACTTCAAAAGGCAGACCGACTCCGCCGTTCATGCCGATGAGTCTCGGAGAAGTTTCTGTCTGCGCAAACGCATGAAGAGCCGTGAAAAGGAGCATGACAATCAGTATAATCTTCTTTTTCATGCTACTCTCCCTCGTTTTCAGTTTCATCTGATCCGCCGATCAGTTCCTTGTGGTTCCGGAGAATTTCCTTTGCAGTCCCTTTTTTGTCGGCAAACTCAAACATCGACATGCCGTACCACTTTTCGTAGTCCGGCGCCCAGTAACGGATGCCCGCCAGACCGTATTCTCTGCCCCATTCGATCACATCGGCATATAATTCAGCCTGGCCTTTTTCATTGTGCTGATAATTCTTTAATTTCTTGTTCCAGCCGGCGAAGGGACCGTCCAGTTTGCCTGCCGGGTAGGCGAACTCTGCGATAAAGACGGGTATTCCGAATTTATGGTTTATGCGCACGACTGTTCTGGTGAGCATCTCCCATCTGTCTATCGACATGGAAGGTGCACTCGGATAGTAGCTTATGCCCGCCACATCGACCTTGTAGCCGTTTTCAGCCAGCGTTTTGAAAAAAGAGACTGTTGCGCGGGGAGTGGAAACTACAGTCGCGATATGGGTCGAAAATTTTACGTTTGCCGCATCGATCCCGAGTTTTTCATAAGCGCTCAGGACGCCTTTTTTCGTGGCTGCCAGCACACGCGCCTCGTCTTTCCAGATGTTTTCCTTGAGCCACCATACCGAGAAGACCGAACCGGTGTATTTTTTGATATCGGAAATTCCTCTGCCGGTAGCGGCAAAACCGAAATTCGCCTCGTTGCCGAGATTCCAGTTGTTTATCGTGCAGCCGGTAGAGAGAAGTTCTTCCGCTACAAAAGCGCCGTAAGCCTCCATCACGGTGCAGGCCTCGTCAACAGAGAGATCTGACCACTTTTTGCCGTTCTGCAGGGCATAGATTTCGGGATATTCCTCGAAACGCGGCTCCTGCTGTTTGTCCATATCCATGTAGGTGTATGCCCCCATGATTTCGGGGTTTATCGGAATATCCAGCCCGGCTGCGATCTTGCAGAGTTCTATCGCCTGGTCGAATGTATGGACGTTGGCGTTTTCGTCTTCCTTGCCGTCGACAGTGTTGTCCAGAGTAACGCCGTCTTCTTTGTACGTTTTGTGACGCTTGGTGGCGATGCGCACGAACATCTCGGTCGAACCGAGGTCACGGTAGATGGCTTGCAGCCCGGCAGGTGTAGTCGCAGTTTTATCGCCGACCTCAAATGAGTAGCCCTCTTCGAACTGATTGAGGGCAAACGGGCTCAGCGAAAGCGCAATTCTGAAAGGGTCTGTATTCATCGGTGTGTATTCGAGCTCGCAGGATGTGCAGAAAAGACTCACAAACACAGCGACGAGGAGGGGGAGAAGACCGTTATTTTTTTTTCTCATCTTTTGTTACCTCGGTTTTTTACAACAAAAATATTTCGCGGGATGATATGAAAAAAAGCGGTTTTTTAAATATTTCCATGTTGATTTGCTTTCCGAAAAGCGTAGGTTTAAATGCAGGGTGCTTAAACTGAAGCAGCAAAGCTGGCTTTCAACAGACAAAAATGACGGTGCAAAATTGAAGATCCTTCTTATCGCGCCTCCGGTTTTCGATTTTTACTTCACGACACACCGAATGGAGCCGCTGGGACTTGAATATATCCGCGAAGCTCTGGAAACCGCCGGCCATTCTGTCACGCTTTACGATTCGACTGCCTCCGGCAAAGTCAAAACCGTCGCGACTCCGCCGGAATTTGCCTATCTTTCCGAATTTTACGAGGAAGACGCATCGCCGTTTTCACTCCACTGCGGTTACAAAAGGCTAGGGGACAGTTTTCAAAAAATAATTGATTTTATTGGCAAAAACGATTTTGACCTGATTGCCTTGAGCTCGCTTTTCTCGCCTTACCACCCCGATGTCGAAAATCTTGCTGCCGAAATAAAAAAAATCACAAAAACACCTCTCTGCATCGGAGGAACAGCGGTGAATGCACAGAAAAAGAGGATCGCCGGAACAACAAACGCGGACTATCTCAACTGCGGAAACGGCGCCATTACTCTGCCGCTTCTGGCTGACGCGATGAGCGGAAAGATCGGTTTTGATGAAGTCAAAGGGCTGATTTACAGGAAAAACGGCGGAATTTTCATGAACGAACCGTCGTTCGAACCTGCGTGGTGCGGATCTCTGATCCCGAAACGCGACAATCTGCGGTACTTCAGAAAGAAAAGAATCGCGAAAGTCGTCTTTTCATCCGGCTGCCGCAACCGCTGCGCATTCTGCTCGATCCACCGCGACAACAAGCTTGCCTACAGGGGGATTTCGCACATAAAAATGGAGCTTGAATACCTTCAGAGCATCGGCGCCGAAGTGATCGACATCGAGGACGACGATATCTTTTCAAACCGCGAATATGCTACGCAGATATTTGAAATTCTTGAAGAAATGCATGAAAAAGGGCTCTCTTACACCGCAATGAACGGCATGACGGTCAGAAACATCCTCCCTTTTGCCGCGAGACTTGCAAAAGCAGGCTTCATAAAGCTCGATCTTTCGCTTGTTTCGGCTGAAAAAAGTGTTGCCGACCACCTTCACAGACCGCACGGGATAGCGGAAATCGAAAAAGTGGTAGAACTTACGGAAGGAAAGACCGAAATCGAGGTCTTTCTTATTCCGGGGCTCCCTGGAACAGATGTCCGGGATACCTGCACGACGCTTCTCCATCTGAATAAACTCGGTGTGAAGGGCGGCTTGAGCCCGCTCTATCTCGTTCCCGGCGTGCCGATGTTCGAGGAGATGGGGATCCCCGGGAATGTCCGGCTTTGCCGCGGAAGCGCGCTCTATCCGTTTGACGGCAAAACCCGCGCCGACATCGCGTCGCTGCTCAAGATCTCGAGGTTCCTCAACTATTCGCTTGACCACAAAAATGATGAAAATTACGAGGTCTTTCTGAATTATTTCAACGAATCCCTGCGCCGGAAACGCTGGTTCAGACTTGGCAAGGACGGGATCTGGCGCGATTCGTTCGATTTTTTCTGCGATTTTGAATTGTAGGTTGGTTACGGTTTCTGCGAGAACTTGCTATCACCTTAAATACACTTAAAATTCTGCGGTTTTTGAATGATTTGTTTTAAGGAGTAAGAAATGAAGAAAATCTTTGTATTTTTTGCGCTGTTTTGCGCTTTGATCTTTGCTACCGGCTGCGGCGGCGGCTCGAACGGCGGCAACCAGAACGACTATCCCGATTCCGGTGACACCGTGACAGACGGTGACGTCGATTCAGGCGACAGCGGTTCGGCAGATACCGATCCGTCGGATTCCGGTCATGAAGATCCTGACACAACTCCGGAACAGCCGGACAACGGTGACAGCCAGCCTGATGGCGGTGACACTGCGCCGGACAACGGAGATTCTGCACCCGACGAAGGTGATTCAACACCTGACGAAGGTGATTCTGCTGATGATTCCGATGACGGTGATACCGGCACAAACCCTGACACCAACCTTCCTGAATGCAGCCCAACAAGCGCGACTCCTTGCACAGACGCAGAAACGGGTTTGATCTGGTCAGGAAAAGCTCCAAACTCAATGCAATGGAAAGCTGCCGTTTCATACTGTGATGACCTGACTGAAGGCGGATATTCTGACTGGCACTTACCGAATATCAGCGAACTCAGGACACTCATACAAAATTGTCGCACAAACGAGATGCCGGATGGCTCTTGCGGTATTATAGATACAGGCGATCCCTCAACGAGCTGCTTGTCCTATTCTGACTGTTGGATATGGGATACCTGTTGTTCTTGTGATTACTATACAACAGGCAAATACAGCAAATTCGGAGATACTGGTAGGTTTGGCTCTTCCTCTAATTGTTCTGATCTCCCTAATTACGCTTGGGATGTGGGTTTCAACGATGGTGGGGTGGAAAGCTACAATAAGAGCATTGCCAGATATGTTCGTTGTGTGAGGTAGGTTGT
>DBXP01000045.1 GCA_002309575.1 bacterium UBP6_UBA1209
TTCATGATGGATATGCCGAAACCGGCTACACTCATCAACACCGCAAGAAAAGAGATCATCAACGAAGAAGACCTCGCGGCTGTTCTTGAAGCAAGGCCCGATTTCAAATATGTTGCCGACGTAGCTCCGGACAACGCTGAAGAGCTCAAGGCAAAATTCGAAGGCAGAGTTTTCTTCACCCCGAAGAAGATGGGCGCTCAGACGAGCGAAGCAAACGACAACGCTGCAGAAGCTGCTGCAAACGAGATCGTCAACTTCTTTGAAAAAGGCGACGTCCGTTTCCAGGTCAACAAATAACATCGTCGCGCCGAAAGCCTGTCGTAATTTCGATATTTCGACATTTCGATATTTCGACGGCGCGGATCGATATCTCGACACTTTTCTTTGAAAAATCGCTTCTAAACGCGGTTTCAGGCAAAATCTAACTTTACTAATGGAATCTTTTATATATAAGTATGCGTTTTATTTTGCGGAGGAATTTATGAAGAGAAATTTATTTGTCGGTCTGCTTATTCTGGCGGCTACATGCTCACTTTTTGCGGAGCCGAAGCTTCTTACTATCCTTTTCACCAACGATTCTCACGGCATGGCATGGGCGTTCGACGCTCCGGACAGCCCGAAAACAGGCGGTCTTGCAGCGCAGAAGACGCTTGTCGATCAGATCCGTAACGAGGTCCAGCTGAGCAACGGCGACGTTGTTGTCCTCAGCAGCGGAAATGTCACGATGGGAGATCCGAGAAGCAATGTCTGCGAAAATCTTCCGATGATAACCGGAATGAATTTAATAGGTTACGACGGTATGCTCATCGGCAGCCACGAGTTCGATTTCGGTCAGAAGACCTTTGAAAAGATGCAGAAAGAGGCAAGATTTCCCTTCATGTCGGCAAACCTTTTTTACAAGAGAAGCGGCAAACAGATCGGAAAATCCTACATCGAAAAGACCCTGATAAACGGCGTTAAGATCGCATTCGTCGGCATCACGACTCCCGAACTCGAGAAGATCTCGAATGTCGGCGTAGACGGTATCGTCGAGGTCAAGGACCCGATCGAGGCGGCTAAAAAGCTTGTCGCCGAGGCGAAGCAGCGCAACGACTTTGTTGTCGTACTCTCGAATCTCGGCTATTCCGATCAGGATGTCAGCGCGGACGGCTATCCGAGCGACCGCCTTCTTGCGAAGCAGGTCCCGGGGATCGACCTCATCATCGGCGGAAGGACAAAGATCCAGATGAACGATCCCGTCACGGTGAACAATGTTCCGATAATCCAGACCGAAGGCCTCGGAAAGTGGGTCGGAAGGTTCGATTTCTACTTCGAGGGCAAGGAGCTCGTCCAGAAGAATTTCAAGCTCTACCCGATAAACATCAAGGAAAAGATCGTCAAAAGCGACGGAAAGGTCGTCTACGAAAACCGCGGAAAGGACCTTGCCGAGAACGAGGCGCTTCTTAAGATGCTCAACGACTTCAACTGCGAATTTTCGACTCAGGTGATCGGCGAGCTTTCGGATTCTTTCCTTGCCGAGCGCAGCGTGATCCGCAGCAGGCAGACGACGCTCGGACGCTTTATTGCCGATGTCATGAAGGACAGGACCGGAGCCGATGCGGCTTTCCTCAACGGCGGAGCGATCCGTCAGGGCATCAACAAGGGCATTGTGAACGAGATGGATATCTACAGCGTCTTCCCCTTCGAGGACACGATCGTCACGGGCTCCGTCTCCGGCGCAGAATTAAAACAAATCGTTGATATCGCTACTAAAAACTCAGGACAGGGCGGATATCTGCACTTCAGCGGGATCGAAGTTTCCGGCGGCAGCATCAAGGTCAACGGCCAGCCGCTCGACAGCTCTAAAAACTACAAGATAGCGGTCAATTCGTTTGTTTCCGGCGGTGGCGACGGCTTCGACATCATGAAAAACATAAAGCTCAACGACACGAAAATATCTGTTCCGGCTGCAATAATCGAATACATCAAGCGCGAAAAATATATCGAGCCCCCGAAAATGTAGCGCAAGACTGAGGAGAATATGAAAATTAATTTTAGGACACTGATAGTTTGGATCCTGATCCTTCTTGTTGTTTTCTCCATAATCTCCATTTCAAGGATGTCTTCACCGGCGAAGGTCCGCGAAATCGACATGACTGACTTCAGGAACAAGGTCAAGTCGCACGAGATAGAGGAGGTGACTATCAACGGGCTGGAGTTCAGCGGAACTCTGACAAACGGCGAAAAATTTACGGCTATAGGTCCGAGCGGAGAGCGAACAGCCGAATTTCTGGCTGACAACAACATTCCGTCGACCTACATCAAACCCGAAGAGGAGTCGCTTCTGATGACCTTCCTCATTTCGTGGCTTCCGATGCTTGTTTTCATTGTTATGCTTTTCTTCTTCTACCGTCAGATGAACGGCGGCGGGAGCAAGGCGATGAACTTCGGAAAAAGCCGTCACACGATGATCCAGAAGGACAAGAATCCGATAAGGTTCAGTGATGTTGCCGGTGTAGATGAGGCGAAGGAGGAGCTTGAGGAGGTCGTTGATTTCCTGAAGAAGCCTTCGGTTTATACAAAAATCGGTGCAAAAATCCCTCACGGCGTACTGCTTGTAGGCCCTCCCGGAACGGGAAAGACCCTGCTTGCAAAAGCTGTTGCGGGTGAAGCGAACGTTCCGTTTTTCATCATCAGCGGATCTGATTTCGTAGAGATGTTCGTTGGTGTCGGCGCAAGCCGTGTCCGCGATCTTTTCGAACATGCGAAATCGAAGGCGCCGTGCATCATTTTCGTCGATGAGATCGATGCTGTCGGAAGGCAGCGCGGTGCAGGTCTCGGTGGCGGAAACGATGAGCGCGAGCAGACCTTGAACCAGCTCCTGGTCGAGATGGACGGCTTCGGAACAGATCTCGGGATCATCGTTATCGCCGCGACAAACAGACCGGACGTTCTCGATCCGGCGCTGCTCCGTCCCGGCAGATTCGACCGCCAGGTATATGTTCCGCTTCCAGATGTCAAAGGGCGTGAAAAGATCCTCGAAGTCCACGGAAAGAAGATCAAAATGGCTCCGTCGGTCGACTACCGCGATATCGCACGCGGCACTCCTGGGCTTTCCGGCGCCGATCTGGCCAACCTTCTGAACGAGGCGGCTCTTCTTGCGGCTGCAAAGTCCAAGGGGTTCGTCGAGACGTCCGATATCGAAGACGCCCGCGACAAGATCCTGATGGGCAAGGCCCGCAAAACGATGGTCCAGACTCCCGAGGAAAAGAGCGACACCGCATATCACGAGTCAGGTCACGTCGTTGTCGGATACTTCTCGAAGTATGCAGATCCGGTCCACAAGGTTTCAATCGTTCCGCGTGGAAGGGCGCTCGGCGTTACGCAGCAGCTTCCTGAAAAGGACAAATATTCATACCACCGTGAGGAGCTTGTCGACAGGATCAAGGTCCTGATGGGCGGAAGAGCGGCTGAGGATCTCTTCATCCACCGGATCACGACAGGGGCCGGAAACGATATCGAACGTGCGACCCAGATCGCAAGGAACATGGTCATGCAGTGGGGTATGGGCGAGGAGCTTGGCCCGATCAACTACGGCGAGAAGGAGGAGCAGGTCTTCCTCGGCAGGGAGCTCGGCAAGCGCACTCAGGTCAGCGAAGCGACATCTCAGAAGATCGACGAAGAGGTCCAGAAAATCGTCTCGAAGGCTTATGCCGATGCAAAGGAGATCCTGACGACGCATCGTGACGGTGTAGAGCGTCTGGTCGCGGCTTTGATCGAAAAGGAGACTCTCGAAAAGGATGAGATCGTTGAAGTCCTTGAGGGTAAAAAGGCGGAGCCTGAGGAAGGCGCTCCGGCGGAACAGTCAGACGAGGAAACAAAAGCTTGATACGCAATACGTTGATTTTATTTGCCTTTTTCTTGGCATTGCCGGCGAGTGCCGTCGAGTATTTTTATTTTTACAATGCCGAGACAGACACATACACCTACACGAACCAGTGCATGGACAAGCGGATCTGCAAGTCGATAAAGTGGTCGAAAGGCGAGGTCAGACACGCAAAGGGTTACGTTTTCAGCCCTGCGCGTGAAGGCAAATATGACGTTATCATAAGACGCGCATCGGAAAAGCACGGCGTTGATTTCTTTTTGATAAAGAGCGTTATAAAGGCCGAATCTGCGTTCGATCCGAATGCCGTGTCCGTCGCAGGAGCAAAGGGGTTGATGCAGCTTATGCCTGATACTGCCGCGGAGGTCGGCGTGAAGAATATTTTCGACCCCGAACAGAATATCATGGGCGGTACCAAGTATCTGAAAAAGCTGATGCGGCGTTTCAAAAACAACAGGAGAAATGCAGTCGCCGGCTACAACGCCGGACCCGCTGCAGTCAATTTTTATAACGGGATCCCGCCCTTTGACGAAACTGTAAACTACGTCAAAAGGGTAGGTGATTTTTACGAAAAATATACAGGGAAGGTGCTGTGGTGAAACTTAGAAGAGACAAATCGCAGAAAAAGAGAGGTGAAAAGAGGCTTTTCGACAAGTTCAAGAACTTCAAGCAGGATGTCCTTACGCTTCCGAATCTTCTGACTTCGATCAGGATTCTGCTTGTGCCGGTTGTAATAATTCTCCTCTGGCTGGGAACGCCGATGATGCGTTTTCTTTCGTGGGTCTTTTACACTGTCGCCTCCGTAACCGATTTCTTTGACGGCTATCTTGCAAGGAAATACGGAACGATCTCGATAACCGGAAAGCTTTTGGATCCTCTGGCTGATAAATTTATCGTCAATCTCACGCTTGTCCTTCTGGCTGCGATGGGCGAGATCTCCCCGTGGCCGGTCATCATAATCCTGGCGCGTGAGTTTTATATTTTCGGCATCCGTTCACTTGCGCTCGAGCACGCCCTTGTCGTTGCGGCGGGCCGCTCAGGCAAGATCAAGACGGTCCTTCAGATGTTTTCGCTTCCCTTCTTTATGATCAATCAGGCTACACTTCTTGAAATCACAGGGATAGAGTGGGATCCGTCCGGAGTAGGAAATTTCCTGGTATGGTCATCTATTTTCTTCAGCGTTGTCAGCGCGTTCAACTACACAAGAGAAGTCAAAAAGAGAGTTTTTGAAGAGAAATGATTGGATCGAAGCTCAAGGCTATGCCTTGCCGGCACTTCCGAGAACGTTGATGTTTTTGTGCTTATAGAGCTCTTTCAGGGATTCGCGGGCAGGTCCGAGATATTTGCGCGGGTCGAACTCCGCCGGTTTTTCGGCGAGGACCTTTCTGACAGCGGCAGTCATTGCAAGCCTGCCGTCGCTGTCGATGTTGATTTTGCAGACGGCGCTTGCCGCAGCCTGACGGAGCTGCTCTTCCGGGATACCGATGGCATCCTTGAGCTTTCCGCCGTAGCTGTTGATGATCTTCACGAGATCCTGCGGAACGGAAGATGAGCCGTGAAGAACGATCGGGAAGCCCGGAAGCTGCTTTTCGACCTCCTTCAGAATGTCGAAACGGAGAGGCGGAGGAAGAAGGATCCCGTCGGCGTTTCTTGTGCACTGCTCGGGTTTGAACTTGTTCGCGCCGTGGCTTGTGCCGATCGATATCGCGAGCGAATCGACGCCGGTCTTGCTTACGAAATCTATGACCTCCTCAGGTCTGGTGTAGGATGAATGTTCCGCGCTGACCGCATCCTCGATGCCTGCCAGAACGCCGAGCTCGCCCTCGACCGAGACATAATCCTTCTGCGAGTGGGCATATTCGACGACCTTTTTTGTCAAAGCGACGTTTTCATCGTAGGGAAGGTGAGAACCGTCGATCATTACGGAGCTGAATCCGTTGTCGACGCACTGTTTGCATATATCGAAATCAGCGCCGTGGTCGAGGTGAAGGACGATCGGGATCTCATAGCCGAGCTCGCGGGCATATTCAACTGCGCCGCGTGCCATATTTCTGAGCAGTGTCGCGTTAGCATAATCTCTGGCACCTTTGGAAACCTGCAGAATCACTGGTGATTTTGTTTCAACGCACGCCATGATGATAGCCTGGAGCTGCTCCATGTTGTTAAAATTGTATGCGGGGATGGCATATCCGCCGTTAATTGCCTTTTTGAAGAGTTCGACCGTGTTTACAAGTCCTAACTCTTTGTAACTGACTGTCATTTTCTTCTCCTGTTTTCAACTACTTGTCACTAATACCGGGTTTCTGTGCCGATTCGTACCATGTGAAGTTGTCCAGAAGGACAAGGCTTTCAAGTACGTGGTCGTTGGTGTCCCAGAGGGCCATTCTGAGTTTGAAGATCTCTCCCGGAACGATGTTGCCGCGGACTTTGAGCCAGCCTGTAGCGCCGCAGGATTCCATTCCAGTCTGACCGCATCCGCTGTCAAGACCGGTACCGGCGAGTGCTGCATCGCCTGCACAGCTCGGATAAGCAGGTCTTGGTGAGCAGACCTTGAAAAGACCCGATTTTGCAAGGTTGATACCCATCGGGTTTTTGTTTTCGTCCATTGCGATATTTTTGTCAGCCGGGTTCTCGTAGCCGGGTTTGTCGGTTGTAAAGCTGCTGTCGAGAAGCATGACGAAGAAATCGTTGTACTGGCAGACATATACAGGAAATTCTCTGCTGAAATAGTTTACATCGACGCTGAAGGATTCCGCGTTGTTCGGTGCGCGGATCTCAAGCTCGAGCATGATCGGATCGTTTACAGGCGGTTTGCCCGGGTCTGTCTGGCCCATTATCAATCCGCCGCCGCAGTCGGGTGAATCGGGGAAGGAGACTCCGCCGTTAGCCTGGAACCAGTCCTGAGGCGGCTGACTTTCCGTGTTGTTGTTGACATCTTCTGACTTTCCGTTGATCGAGCCTGATGTAAAGGCCAGGAGCGACATTCCTGCATTCGGGACGTTAAGGTTGCCGAATACCGGAAGTATCTTGTGCTGGACATCAGGGATCGCGCCTTCGGTCCCGTCAGGGAAGAGCAGCTTCGCGTTCAGGACACCGAACATCGTGTTGTCGTAAGAGGGGCAGAGATCGATGGCTGCAGCCATATCCATCGGGTTGGTGGAGTCGGGACTGAGACCTGAATCGCAGTATGAAGCCGATTCGTCGATGTGACCGTCGCAGTTGTCGTCGATCATGTTGCCGGGGATTTCGAACGAGTTCGGGCCGACTCTTGTCGGATCTGTTTTGCAGTCCCAGGTAGTTTCGCAGCAGTCGCCGTTGCAGTAGGTGTAGCCGTCGCCGTCGATATCGATTGCGTTTTCCGCCGTAAGGTCAGAGCCGTCGCAGTCCTGGTCGACGCCGTCGCCGCAGATTTCAGCCTTCGGAAGCACCTGTTCGCGGCATTCGCTCCAGTCGGTTCCGTCTTCAACGCACTCCTTGTAGCCTTTTTTGCAGATGCCGACATCAGCTGTTCCGCTCGGTCCTTCGTAGCATTCGGTCCTTTCGCCCGGGGTGCAGTTTACATAAACGCCCTGCTGGGTGGTGTCGCCGGAATCCGGTGTGCCTGTGTCGCCAGCATAACCGGTATCGCCTGAACCAGTGTCGCCTGAACCTGAGTCTCCGACAGTGCCTGTGTCGCCGGCTGAACCAGTGTCGCCTGAGCCTGTGTCGGAAGCGGTGGTATCTCCGGTGTCAACCGGATCGTCCTCTTCTCCGCCGCATGAAACGACAAAGAAAAGCGCCATGATCAAAATGATGTAAAGTCCGGATTTTTTCATAAAGACCTCCATTAAAGTAAATCAAAAA
Organism: bacterium UBP6_UBA1209; assembly: GCA_002309575.1. Taxonomy (GTDB): domain Bacteria; phylum UBP6; class UBA1177; order UBA1177; family UBA1177; genus UBA1177. The sequence goes on from DBXP01000045.1 coordinate 7,709, forward strand.
CAGATAATTTTATTTATATCCAAACAGAAATAAAGAAGAAAAATGCGGGGCGAACCTCTTCCTGAAACCTGTTTTTACCTTGGCCTTATCTGGTCGTCGGTCTATTACGACAACTGGCATCAGACGAAGTGCAGCGAGATTTCCGACGGAGGCTACACCGACTGCGGATGTTCAATCCTGCTGTTTTGAATTTGATTTAAGACCCGTTTCTCGGCGCCCCTGAAACAGGGGAGCTGACGCAAAGCGGCTGAGGGGTTATTTTCGTTCCAGTTTGAATTCTCCGTTTTCGACGGTAACGAGGGCTTTGCTCTTCGGCGGAAGTTCACCTTTGAGGATTTCGGTCGCAAGCAGCGTTTCGAGGTTCTTCTCGAGGTAACGCCTGATCGGTCTTGCGCCGTACTCGGGGTTGAAGGACTCGTCGACGATTTTCTTCATCGCCGCATCGTCGAGCTCGACGCTGAGTTCACGGTCGGCAAGCAGCCTGTTGATGTTTTTAAGCATCAGGTCGGTGATGGCCTTCAGGTCGTCGTCGTCAAGCGGGTTGAACATCACGATGTCGTCGACACGGTTGATGAATTCCGGCTTGAAGTGAGCTTTGATCGACTGCATTATCGTCTCCCGGTCGTGGTCGGAGAGTCTGCCACCGCCTGCGTTGATAAGCCCGCTGCCAAGGTTCGACGTCATGATGATGATCGTGTTTTTGAACGAAACCGTTCTGCCCTGGCTGTCGGTCAGTCTGCCGTCCTCGAGGATCTGGAGGAGCAGGTTGAAGACCTCGTCGTGAGCCTTTTCTATCTCATCCAGCAGGACGATGGAGTAGGGTTTTCTCCTGACAGCCTCGGTCAGCTGGCCGCCTTCGTCATATCCGACATATCCGGGAGGCGCACCGATAAGACGCGAAACCGAGAATTTTTCCATGTACTCGCTCATATCGATCCTTACGATGTTCTCCTCGGTATCGAAGAGCTGACCGGCAAGTTTTTTGGCAAGTTCGGTTTTGCCGACACCTGTCGGACCGACAAAAATGAACGAGCCGAGCGGTCTGTTGGGTGTCGTGAGACCAGCTCTTGATCTGAGGATGGCGTTGGAGATCGTCTCTATCGCCTCGTCCTGGCCGATGATCTGCTCCTTCAGCCGTACCGGAAGCTGCAGGATCCTCTCCTTTTCGGTCTGGGTCATGTTGCTGACCGGAATCCCTGTCCAGCGGCTGACAACCTCGGCGATCTGCTTTTCTGTCAGAACTTCGGTGATCATCACGTTTTCGCTGTTGCTCTTTGCCTGAGCCTCGGAAAGCTCCTTTTCGAGAGAGATAAGCGTGCCGTATTTCAGCTCGCCGACCTTTGCGAAGTCGCCGTTGCGGTTGGCCATCTCGATCTGGCTGTTGACCTGCTCGATCTTCTGCTTGATACCCTTGATCTTGTCTATGAGGGCCTTCTCGTTTTCCCAGATCTTGTGCTTTTCGTCGTAAAGTTTGCTGATTTCGGCAAGTTTGGCTTCGAGCTGGCGGATCTCCTCTTTCGTGGCGCCGGAATCCTTTCTGCGGAAGCCTTCGAACTCGATCTGGAGCTGAAGTTTTTTACGCCTGATGTCGTCAAGCTCGGCCGGCATACTGTCGTTGTCAGTCCTGAGCATAGCGCAGGCCTCGTCGATAAGGTCGATCGACTTGTCCGGCTGGAAACGGTCGGAGATGTAACGGCTCGAAAGCTTTACCGCTGCGACGATCGCGCCCTCCGAGATCGTGATCCCGTGGTGGACCTCGAAACGCTCACGCAGACCACGCAGGATCGATATCGTCTCCTCCTCGTCCGGCGGCTGGATGATAAGCGGCTGGAACCTTCTCTCGAGCGCGGCATCCTTTTCGATGTACTTCCTGTACTCGTCGAGAGTCGTTGCTCCGATGCAGTGCAGCTCGCCTCGAGCCAGCATGGGTTTCAGCATGTTGGCGGCATCGATACCGTCGCCCTGACCGGTGCCGACGATGGTGTGCAGCTCATCGATGAAGAGGATGATTTTGCCGTCCGACTCGCGGACCGCCTCGAGAACGCTCTTCAACCGTTCTTCAAATTCGCCGCGGTACTTCGCTCCGGAGATAAGCGAACCCATGTTGAGCTCGAAAATCTCCTTTTTCTGCAGGCTTGCGGGCACATCGCCGTTGACGATCCTTCTTGCAAGACCCTCGACGATAGCCGTTTTGCCGACACCCGGCTGACCGATGATGACCGGGTTGTTTTTGGTTCTTCTCGAAAGGATCCTGATGATCCTCCTGATCTCACCGTCTCTGCCGATCACCGGGTCAAGTTTGCCCGACCTTGCCAGCTCGACGATGTTTCTTCCGTACTGTTTCCAAGAATCCTTGCTTGGAACTGCATTTTCCTGTCCGTAACTCATAATCTGCCTCCATTTGAAAACTGCATTGATTTATAGGCAGAAATATCTCTCTTCAAGACCTTTTTTTTTAAAATTTTGTGCTTATAACAGATTTATTTCCGCTACGTAAAAAAACTTCAGCCTCATAAAATCGCTTTCGCGATACAACTCTTTTGTACATGATATTTTTAAAATTACTATAGTTGTTCTTTGATAAAATTAACACATGTATTTGACATAAATAGCATTTTGATTAGAGTCATATTGTTTTGACGAGCAGTTGAAAAAATGAGTTATCTCAAATATTTGCCGATTTGGGTAGCTCCAGGCTTTTGGACGATATCGCAATGCATTGCGGGCAGAGATAGTAACATTTATAAAAGAGGTATCTATATGTACATGAGTATGTCGGAAAAAATAAAACTAATCAGAAAAAATCTGCATCTACCGCAATGGAAAATCGCGGAGCTCTGCTCTGTCTCCCAATCCTACTGGAGTGAAATAGAGATGGGCGAAAAACAGCCGAACGGAGCTATAATCCTCACGCTCGTCAGCGATTTCAACGTCAACCCGATGTGGCTTAAAACCGGATTCGGATTTCATTTTTCGAGAGGCTGCCGCATCGAGAAGGATTGTCCGTTTCAGCATCTGGCGTCATCTTACGAGAGCGATTACCTTGGGGCCGGATCTGTCGGCGAAAAGCGGATCGCCTACAAAGTGGACAGCGTCAGCGAATTCCCGTTCGCCTTCTTTTTCTGTCCCGGCAGGTTGGGCTTCGAAACAGAGGCGATGGACTGCCTTCTTATCGACACCAAAATCAAGGAGATAGACAAAAAGGGTATATTTTTGCTTCAGAGCAGTGAAAAGGGTCATTTCCTCTTTTCTTACGAATATGGCGATAAAAGGCATATCAGCAATGATACACTCTGTCTCGGCAAGGTTTTGTTTGTGATAAAAAGGGTATAGAGAGCTTGCCTAGATCAACTTCCTTATCCATTTGAAAAACCTGTAGGGCATGTATCTGAACGGCAGGTCGAAGAGTGTGGGGCTTGCGACGACGGCGCGGCGGTGGGTGAAGGCTTCAAAGCTCAGAACGCCGTGATAGCTGCCCATTCCCGAATTGCCGACTCCTCCGAAAGGCAGGGCGGCGTTTGCGATGTGCATGATCGTGTCGTTGATGCAGGCTCCGCCGGAGGAGGTTCGGCCGATGATCTTCCAGCCCGACTTTTCATCTCCGAAGTAGTAAAGCGCAAGCGGCTTTTCGCGTTCGTTGATATAGTTCACGACCTTGTTTTCGAAGGTGCCGCTGGTGTCGTCAAACGTGATGAGCGGGAGGAGCGGGCCGAAGATTTCGGTCGTCAGAAGCGGGGAATCTTCCCTGATATTGTCGATGAGTGTCGGTTCGATGAAGCGCTCTGACGCATCGGTTCTGCCACCGTAGACGATTTCTCCGCCGGCAAGGTAGCTGCTGACACGTTCAAAAGCTGCATCGTTCACGAGCCTGACGTAGTGCCGGCTCTCTTTGATGTCTTCTCCGTGAAGTCTGGCTATCGCGGCGGCGAACTCATGAATGAACTCGGCCTTGACGGCGCTGTGGATCAGAATGTAGTCGGGCGCGATGCAGGTCTGCCCTCCGTTGACTGTCTTTCCCCAGGCGCAGCGGAGCGCGGCAAGTCTGATATCCGCGGTTTTGTCGATGATGCATGGGCTTTTTCCTCCGAGTTCGAGGACCATCGGAACCAGGTTTTCCGCTGCGGCAGCCGCGACATTGCGGGCCAGTGCCGGGCTTCCGGTAAAGAAGATCATGTCGAATTTCATCGAAAAGAGGTGCCTGTTGACTTCGCGGTTCCCCTGAACGACGGCGATGTAATTTTCCGGAAAGATGCTTTTTATCATCTTTTCAACGGCAAGCGAGAGGCTCGGGACGTACGGTGAAGGCTTCAGGACCGCCGTGCAGCCTGCTGCAATTGCACCGACAAGCGGATTCAACAGAAGCTGGATAGGGTAGTTCCACGGTGAAACGATAAGCGCAGTTCCGAGCGGCTCCCTGACGATGTAGCTTTTTGAGCCGAACAGTGTTATCGGCGTTTTTCTGCGTTCGCGCTTTGACCATCTTCCGATGTTGCGCAGCGCCTCTCTGATTTCTGCCTTAACAATAGAAATTTCAGTAAGATAGACCTCTTCGTAAGACTTGCGGAGATCATTCAGGATCGCTTCGGCAAGCTCCTGTTCATGTGTTTCTATGGCGTTGTAAAGGGCTTTCAGGCTGCGTTTTCTGAACCCGGTATCAAGTGTCGCTTCGGTTCTGAAAAAACTTTTTTGCGATTCCAGGATGTGATCCAGCTGCTCTGCCGGCGTATTTGTTAAATCCACTGTTCTCTCCATTTTTACGTTCAGACAATTTCTGGCTGAATATAGCAAAAAAACGGTGTTTCCCAAATGAAAAAATAATACGGATTAAACTTTATATTTTTATTGATATTGGCAAAAACATGTCTGCGTTTGTTTATCACTATACTTTGTGTCAGCTCCTCCGAAGTGGGAGCCTTGAGTTTGTTTGCCTTCTTGTTTTAAATCCGTTTTTCATTATAGTTCGGCAACATTAACTTGAGTTTCAGAGGTCAAAATGAATAACTACAAACATGATTTCATCGACTTTATGGTGAAAAGCGAAGTCCTTACTTTCGGCGATTTTGTCACAAAAAGCGGCAGAAAAACCCCGTTTTTCGTAAATACCGGCAAATACAGAACGGGCGATCAGATCACGAAACTCGGTGAATTTTACGCCGAATCGATCATGGAGAACACGAAAGGCGAGTTTGATGTCCTTTTCGGGCCTGCCTACAAGGGGATTCCGCTTGCTGTTTCGGCTTCGATCGCACTCAGCTCGAAATTCGGCAAGAATGTCTCCTTCTGCTTCAACAGAAAAGAGGTCAAGGATCACGGCGAAGGAGGGAACCTCATCGGCCACAAGCTCCAGAACGGTGACAGAGTCCTCATAATCGAAGACGTCACGACAGCCGGAACAAGCATCCGCGAGACTGTTCCGCTCCTCAAGGCGGCGGCAGATATCGAACTTGCGGCGCTTTCGGTTTCGGTCAACAGAATGGAACGCGGGACAGGCGACAAAAGCGCACTTGATGAGATCCGTGACGATTTCGGAATGAAAACCTTCTCCATTGTAAACATGGCGGAAGTTGTCGGATACCTCTACGGCCGCAAAATCGGCGGCAAAGTCCTCATCGACGATGAAATGAAGTCAAGGATCGAGGATTACTACAAAATCTACGGAGCGAAGTAGATGATACTCTTCGTCAACGCGTGTGCGAGACCGGATTCCAGAACATTGCTGCTTGCAAAAAAAGCGGTCCAGACGATCTCCGGTGATTTTGAAATGCTGAATTTGTTTGAGGAAGATCTGGGACCTCTGAATTATGATGAGCTTTCAAAGCGTGACAGATTCATAGAAAAAGGCGATTACTCGGACAGAATGTTCCGTTTTGCCAGGCAGTTCAGTGCTGCGGACGAGATTGTCATTGCCGCTCCTTACTGGGATCTCTCT
>DBXP01000019.1 GCA_002309575.1 bacterium UBP6_UBA1209
ATCCTGCTCGTGCCTTTCAGAACTGATTTGTACACATATCCTTACTTCATTTTGAATGACGGCAAGAAATACTACATTATTGACAAGGAAGCCCGCGGACAGAGCCGGAGTTACCAGATATACGAAACAGGTTTTCCGCGTGAAAAAACTGCGTCGCTGAAGATGCCCGGAACACCAAGGCTGGGGCAGGAGAGGGGAACACAGAAACTCTTCCAGTCAAAAAGGTATCAGGATACATTCGCGGAGGTCGTTACCAACAAAAATCTGATCGATTTCTACAACAACTATCCTGTCAGCGGCAACTGGGACGATTATGTCCGCGCTTCCTTGAGTGAAGAGATAAAAAATACACTCTATCCTGCACTCAGAGCGCAAATCAACGACAAAACCAAACTTGACGCGGCAAACATTCTGATGAATTTCGTGCAGACCGCTTTTCAATACCAGACAGATCAGGAGCAGTTCGGCTATGAAAGGCCGCTTTTCGGTGATGAAACTTTCTATTATCCCTATTCAGACTGCGAAGACCGCTCGATTCTGTTCTCGATCTTAGTCAGGGAGCTTCTCGGTCTCGATGTCGTGCTGCTTCACTATCCGCAGCATCTGGCGACAGCCGTCAATTTCGGAGACGAAGAGGTTTACGGAAGCTACTTCAGCATAAACGGCCAAAAATATGTAATTTCCGACCCGACATATGTCAACGCTTCAGTCGGCGAATGTATGCCGCAGTTCCAGAATTCAAGCGCGGAGATAATAAGGTTATAGTTAATAAATGAGGTAAAATCGATGAAAAAAATCATGTTGTTATCAATTGTGTTTTTCACATTTTTTATTGTATCGTGTGCCTCGAGTCAGCATATATCCGATGGCAGGATACAGCAGTCAGATTCGACGAATACTTTTGACCAATCCTTTGAAGCTCCTTGTCAGGTCTATGATGACGATGAATTTTTTGCAGCCACCGGAATTTATAAAGGAAAGGCAAGTCAGAAAGGAGAAGTTCAGAAATTCGCGCATGTCAATGCTCAGGACATCTGTCGCATGAAGGTGAAACATACATACAAAGGTATGGTAAGCGACTTTTCGAAGAGTTCAGGCAACAACAGAGGCAACAATATCGAAACAAAAATAAGTCAGGCAGGCGAGCAGATTATTGATACTGTCATAAATGATACGAAGGCTACATGCGTGAAATATTCAACTGTAGATGCTGGCGGAATGATTGAAGCTTATGTCGCAATCAAAATTCCCAAGATAGATCTTGCCCAAAAACTGGCATACGAAGTTACAAATCTCCTGACTGACGAAGAAAAAACTCGAATCAATTTTCACGAAAACGAATATATAAAAAAAACGATAGAACGTTTCGAGGAAAATGATCTTCAGGCCTGTAAACATGCACGACAGGAAGGACAGAAGTGGGCATGGGAGATTTATCTTAAAAAATTCCCAAGCGGCAGATGCGCAGCTGAAGCCCAGTTCGCTGTAGGAAAGTCGGAAAATAAAAAAATCAGACAGGAAGAGGAAGCATATCTTGAATGTGCCGAAAACTCTACCAAGGAATGCTGGAACAGGTATCTTAAAAAATTCCCCAACGAAAACCCTGAGCACATAGATTCAGCAAAACAGGCTTTAAGGAGTGAAGAGGTAAAACCTGCTGCCGGTAAAGCACAGATGCAGGCCAGAGACATCAGAAACAGCGGAATATCTCTCATGGTAATAGGTACAGCTGTTGCAGCCGGAGGACTTGCCGGATTCTTAATCGAGTCAGACCGAGAGCATGATAAATACAAAAGAATGTCGACATCGACGGCAATAGAGAATGCCATAAACAACGGAGAAGACAAAGCATCCTACATAAACAGAGCCTATAAACACCGCGACAAGTCAAACCTCTATAAAAATCTTGCTATAACAAGCGGAGTTGTCGGCGGAGCAATTGCAATAACGGGTGTGACTCTGACAATAGTCGGAATCAAAAAAAGAAACCATCTTATGAATAAAAAAATAAAAAGTGTTTCCTTTGTACCTGTCGAAAAAGGTTTCTTTACTTCACTGAGTTTTGATTTTTAGGAGGAACGAAAAAAATGAAAACTCTAATAATTTCAAATGTATTGTTGTTTGCAATCCCGTTGTTTTTTACTGCCTGCGGAGGCACAGACAACAGTGAAGAAATAGCCAACGCTTTTGAAAGAGAAGAATGCGACAGAATAGCCGGATTCTGGGACGGTGTTTCAAAGTGCTACAATCCGTGTGGAAACAACCCGTGCGGCAGTCATGGAATAAGCTGTAAAAACACAGGTGTCGAAGCTTACGAGTGCAAATGCGATGACGGTTATTTTTCAAACGGTTCCAAATGCGTAAATCCGTGCGACTATAATCCATGCGGCAACCATGGAGCGTGTAAAGCTACAGGTGCTGAAACTTACGAGTGTATCTGTGAAGACAATTATTTTTCTGATGGTATAAGATGTCAGAATCCTTGTGATCCGAATCCTTGCGGTCACGGGTCTTGTAAATCAACAAGTGCGGAAAATTACGACTGCATTTGTGACGACAATTATTTTTCAGACGGTACCAAATGTCTGAATCCATGTGAAGACAATCCGTGCGGCAATGGAACCTGTAAATCTATTGGAGCAACAAGTTATAACTGCAAATGTGTAAATGGAGAATTCTTTGATGGTTTTCAATGTGAAAGTTTATCCAACTGTGATCTCACAGAAGGAACTTACAACTGCGACTGCAAGGACGGATTTGAATGGGACGGTTCAAATTGCATTGTTCTGGAATTTCCAGAGTGCAGCACAGCTAACAAAACCCCTTGCATAGATTCAGAAACAGGATTCATGTGGTCTTCCAAATCTTCTGTTTCCATAAGTGGTGTTAAATCCTTCTGTTCGGATTTAGCAGAAGGCGATTTTGACAATTGGAGGCTACCGAACATTGACGAACTTAGGTCGCTTATAAACGGATGTTCCAATACAAAAGTTGGTGGAAATTGCAATGTCAGTGCAACCAACGGATGTTTATCTGAAACTTGTTGGGATGATGAAATTTGTGCTTCATGCGGTACTACAAGTGCTTCTACAATAAGTAAATTCGGAGACAGTGAAGATTTTTGTTCTTCATCCCCGTTTTCTCCTACTGACACTGATTATTATGATTACTATGGTTGGTTATTTGGAGTCGAATTCTCTACAGGTGGAATCTTGATTTTTAATTCTGACTATGTCGGTAATGATAAGGTATATGTCCGTTGTGTAAGGTAGAGAAGGAATGCAGTGACTGTATTTTCAAATGGTGTAGGGCAGACTGTTCCCGCCTTCGGGCGGGAACAGCGGTGTGATAAATTTGTGTTTTAGGAAGGGAGGACGAGATAGAATAGAAAATTGTTGAGATTCAGTTTTAACAAAGTTTGTTTAGATCTATATTATATCCTATAGCCTTGAGTTCTGATAATACTTTAAACTCCAATGATCCAGAATCTGTGTAAACAATGCCTTGCATATCAGAGGGCAACTCAACATTGCGGTCAGCTATAATTATCACACGATCGCGCCCAAGCTTGCCCATAAAAAATCCTGCTTCGAAGACAACATTTTGGCGTGCTCTATCTTTTTCTTGCTCTTCTTTCTTTGATTTTCCAGAATCATCCGCTGTAAATAAACAAATGGCAGCACCGACATCGCTGTTTTGTTCAAATTTTTCAATAATAGTTGCCCCTTTATTCGGTTGCTCATGTAAAATTACAACTTGAATTTCCTGTTTTTCTATTAGACGTGCAATTTTTTGTTTCAATGCTTCATCATGTCCATGAACGATGAAAACTTTTGGTTGTTCTTTTTCCTCCATTTTTCCATCCTCTTTAAGTTTATTGATAAAATCTTTCATCTCATTAAATTCTTTAATAAAATCTAGTGTTAGCGAAGAAAGCAAATTGAAATTGTTCTGAACCTTTTCATCATGTTCAAAATCTTTTTTATAGGATTCAAGGGCTTTGTCTTGGTTCTGATCTACACCATCTTGAACCTCATTATAAGATTCTATGACCTCATTTCTAGCTTCTGCATTTCCTTGTCCAAGAGCTGCTTTATTCTGCCATTTGGCTGCTTCATAATAGTCTTTTTTTACTCCCAAACCATTTGAATAGCAAGATCCAAGTTTGAATTGGGCATCAATATGCCCTTGTTCAGCAGCCTTTGTCCACCATTCAACTGCTTTGGAATAATTTTGTTCCACCCCTGTACCGTTGTAATAACACCAACCAAGCTCGTATTGAGCCTCGGAATCACCCTGTTCAGCAGCTTTTGTCCACCATTCAACTGCTTGGGTATAATCCAAAGTTATCCATTCACCTTCTGCGTAAGAAAGCCCAAGATTGTATTGAGCCTGAACAACACCCTGCTCAGCAGCTTTTGTCCACCATTCCATAGCTTTGGAATAATCCTGTACAACTCCAACTCCTTGAGCGTAGTAATCTCCAAGAGCACTCTGAGCGACAGCATAACCTTGTTCAGCTGCTTTTCTGTGCCAGACAACTGCTTCTGAAGCGTCTTTTTTTACTCCTAAACCATTTAAATAACATATTCCAAGATTACATTGAGCTATCACAACCCCTTGTTTAGCTGCTTTTATCCACCATTTAACCGCTTTAAAATAATTCTGCTTTACTTCAATTCCATTTGCATAGCAATTCCCTAATGTGTCTTGAGCAAAAGCATGGCCTTGTTCAGCAGCCTTTGTCCACCATTTGATTGCTTCGGAATAATCTTGTTTTATTCCATATCCATGTGAACAGCAAACTCCAAGGTAGAATTGCGCTTTAGCATAACCCTGTTCAGCAGCTTTTGTCCACCATTCAACTGCTTTGGAATAATCTTTTATGTTTGAATAGTAGGCTCCAAGATTGAATTGTGCATCAATATAGGTTTGTTCAGCAGCTTTTGTCCACCATTCAACTGCTTTGGAATAATCCTGCTTTACTCCCGCTCCATTTAAATAACAATTTCCAAGATTGAATTGAGCTTGAACAAGGCCTTGTTCCGCAGCTTTTCCATACCAGATAACTGCTTTGGAATAATCCTGCTTTACCACTTCCCCTTTTGAATAATAAACTCCGAGATTGTATTGAGCTATTGCATCTCCATCTTTAGCTGATTTAAAACATTTGTTGAAATCTTTTTTAGCACTTTCTATCGCTTTTACTTCTTTTTTTGCCACAACTCAACCTCTGATGATAGTTGCAACTCTTTACTCATCCAATATATAGGATGATTTTATTTGCGCAATAAATTTTGAAACTTTGAAAATGGAGTCGGCAAGAAAGGTTAACCTCGATTTCTTCGAGTTTATCTCCGTTAAACAACCCCAACAGTTATTTTTTTCATTTCTCATAAAAAAATCTTTTTAAGATATTCCCATCATCTAAAAAAATGTTATAATACATAGAATTAGTTAGTTCTTTGAAAAATAGTAAAAAACGAAATAATTTTAACAACTTTTTTGTTTTGGAGTTGCTTTAATAAATGAATATTTTTATTGTTTTCACAAATGTTAAAGTCATGGCTGTTTCAAAAGAATTTTATTCATTTAATTAAAGGGAGAGAGAAATGAAAAAATCATCTTTGGTTTTTATTATGTTGCTTATTTCATTTCGCTTGTTTGCCGACACTATCATTATAAACAATAATAACATCATCAATGGTGGCAGCAATCATACTATCAATACCAAAGATAGTGGCAAAATTACTACTACTAATGTCAACATCAATATCGGGATATCGCTTACAGTAATAGGCTCGCTTATTGCAAGCGGTGGAGTTGCAGGATTTCTTGTCGGATCAGAAAAGGAACAAGACAAGTACGAAAGCATGATGAGAGAAGAGGCAATACATGATGCGTATGCCAACAATGTGAATCAAGATGAGTACAAATACAAAGCGAACAAACACCGAGAAAAATCTAATACATACAAAAAGCTGGCTATTGCAAGCGGTGTTGTGGGAGGAGCAACTGCGGTAACAGGGATTATTCAATTAGCATTAGGTATCTCAAAAAGAAATAAAAGTGAAAACGAAAAAACATCAAAAAGTTTATCTATAACTCCTATAAACAAGGGTTTTTATGCCTCGCTAAGTATGAATTTTTAAGGAAAAAACATGAGAATTTTCACATTTTTTTTGATTTTATTGTCTGAGGTTTTTGTTGTTATTGCCTGTGGTAATGTTGAAGACAAAAATAATAAAATTGCTTTAATTTATGAATGCGAAAGCAATAACGGTTTTTGGGACGATTCGAAATGCTACAATCCATGCAAATCCAATCCGTGTGGTCATGGAATATGTAAAACGACCGGTGTAATCGCTTATGATTGCAAATGTGAAGAGGGTTATTTTTCCAACGGGAAAAAATGCGTAAATCCGTGTGACGAGGATCCATGCGGAGGTGTAACCTGCAAAGCTACCGGAGCTGAAACCTATGAATGCAAATGCGGCGATGATTTGTTCTGGAACGGTTCGAAGTGCGTAAACCCGTGTGATTACAATCCATGCGGCAGCCACGGGACCTGCAAAGCCACAGGTGCTGAAACTTATGAGTGTTTCTGTGAAGATAATTATTTCTCAGATGGTTCACGATGCCAGAATCCTTGTGATCCGAATCCTTGCGGTCACGGATCTTGCAAATCGACAAGCGCGGAGAATTACAAGTGCATTTGTGACGACAATTATTTTTCCAACGATACAAAATGCGTAAATCCGTGCGAGGACAATCCGTGCGGCAGTCACAGCACATGCCAATCAACAGGGGTGGAAACATTCAACTGCAAATGCGATAACGATTATTTCTTTAACGGTGCCCAATGCGAAAGTATGTCAAACTGCACAACCACCTGCAACTGCATAGACGGATTCGTGTGGGACGGCTCGAATTGCATTGTTCCGGAATTTCCGGAATGCACTACTCAAGACATAACTCCGTGCATTGATATGACTACAAAATACATCTGGTCTGCAAGGTCTTCTAACACAATGGTTGGAAAAAATGCGGAAAGTTATTGCAACAGCCTGACAGAAGGCGGGTTTTCCGACTGGACTCTGCCCTCTTTGGATGTGCTGAAAACCCTTTGCAATGAAAATCAGTCAAAATTGGGAGATAAAAGTTATTTCTGGTCTTCAAGCTATTGCGAATCAGGCTATATGTATAGGGTAGATTTTGAATCTTGCTCTGATGCAGAATGTTGGAATTATGATCATTCTTACAATTATTTTCACGTCCGTTGCGTAAGGTGGCAATAATAACAACAAATTCCGATGAGCAATGTTGTGATTTTTAACTTTTAATACGGGTATAATGGTCAAGCATTCCTGGACAGAAAATCATCTCCAAAAGTGTTTTTGTCATAGCATGAACATCTATGCATGGAAATAAATAAATCTGGTGGAGATGGCGGGAATCGAACCCGCGTCCAAAAAGGGGGGCAAAACAGCGTCTACATGCGTAGCTGTCTGTTTTGGTAAGTGTTCAATCCCCCAGCAGCAGGATCTTGTTCACTTTTCCGCAATTGGTTTCGCTCCCTTCGCTCTGCGGATAAAGCTCAGGTCGCTATCCCGCTATTTTGACGCCCTGTCTGAAGCCGCGGGAATGCCGCAGCAGGACGAGCAGGCTTAAGCTGCTACTGCAAATTCGTTATTTGCGTTTCTTGTTTTGCCGCTTTTTACGAGGCCAGCGGCGCCTCGGCACGCAGCTATGATGTCCAACCTCCCTGTCGAAACCGTATCATCCCCACTTGTCAAAGAACTTCCCAAACGGAAGGCAATATTTTACTCCTGACCGCGGGGGAATCAATAAAAAAATTCAAAACGGATGCAGATTGACTATCATATCGTCTTTTATGCCGTGTTTATTGGAGGGCTGAATGCAAATAAAAAAGCCGGAATGGCGCAATCTGATGTATTTACTGACCATTTCGTTTCCGCTTGTCGTGATCGACCAGATAACTAAAAGCTGGGCTGTTTCCGAGCTTATGGGCGGGAAGGAGGTCGTCGTTTTTGACAGCTGGTGGAGCTTCATCTACGTTGAAAACAAGGGTGCGATGTGGGGGCTTGGCGCGACACTCCCCGACTCTGCCAGACGCCTGATTTTTTTAGGTTTTTCGACGCTTGTGACTCTGGCTGTAGTCTATCTTCTGCTCGCTTATGCCGAGACAAGATTCATGAAGGTGGTTTACGCCTTCATCGTCGCCGGAGCCTGCGGGAACCTCTTTGACCGCTATTTCCGCGGCTTCAAGGTCGTCGATTTTATAAACTGGCATGTCGGAGATGCCTATCACTGGCCGACCTTCAACTTTGCCGACGCGGTCATCGTCACTGCGATCTTTCTCCTTGCCTACGAGGCCCTGATCGGCGAGCCCAGACGTCGCAAAAGAACCGAAAAAGGAGAAAAAGCTCAATGAATCCTGTGCTTTTCACTCTCGGAGGGATAAACTTTTCATCCTACTACTGCATGGGTCTGGTCGGACTAGTCTTCGGTGTCTGGCTTACGCTTTACGAGGTAAAAAGACGCGGACTCGACCTCAAACTTGCGGCACGCGGCGCACTCTGGACATGCATCATGGGCTATCTCGGCGCAAGGGCGATGCACATAGTTTTCGACGGTTTTCTCGATATCTACATCCAGAAACCGCTCGCGATCTTCGCCTTCTGGAAGGGCGGTCTCGCCTTTTACGGCATTATAATTTTCGGTCTTCCGACTGCCGTCTGGTGGTTCCAGAGCCACAAGGCGTCGATCCTGAAGTATATCGACTGCTACATTCTTGGAGTCGCGTTCGGCGTCGGGATCGGCAGGATCGGCTGCTATCTCAACGGCTGCTGCTTCGGCGAGATTTCGTCAAGCTCCTTCGCCAACCGCTTCATAAACTACGGTCTGAGCGCGAAGCACCAGTTTGCACGCGACATCCTGCTCAACCTGAAGGACTCCCCTTTTCCGGTTTTTCCGGCGCAGCTGATCTCGTTTGCAGCCAACATGGTGATTTTTCTGATCATCTGGTTCTTTTTCCGCAAACGCCTGAAGAAGGACGGTACGCTCTTCGGGACATGGCTCATCATGTACGGGATCTTTCGTTTCATCATCGAATTTTTCCGAGAGGACGACCGCGGACTCTTCTTCAACAACTTGCTCTCGACCTCCCAGCTGATCGCGATCGTCTCGTTCATTATCGGGATCCTGATGTTTGTCCTGCCGGCTTACGAACCGGAGAAGATTGAAGCCGCAAGCCATGATTGAAGAGTACTTCACCGTTTTTAAAGAGACGCAACCTATTGAAATAAAAGAGAGAAACAGCAGATTCATATCTATATGCAGGCACGTGGACGACAAACAGGAGGCGGAGGATTTTATCCGTCAGCTCCGCAAGATCCACTACGACTGCACCCATGTCTGCTTTGCCTACCTGCTCGGCGAAGGCAGGGTCGAAACCTTCCGATACAGCGATGACGGCGAACCGTCGGGCACGGCCGGACTTCCGATCTACAACGAAATTTTAAGAAAAAACCTCTTCAACATCGTTGTCGCAAGCGTGAGATACTACGGCGGGATCAAACTCGGGACAGGTGGCCTCACGAGGACCTACGGCGCTTCGGCGCGTGCAGCGCTCGATATCGCGAAACCGGAAAAAATCATCATCAAAGGCACTGTCAGGGTCGAGATCCCGTTCGATCTTACCGGAATTGCGATGAGCTACATCGACAGGTTCGACAGAGCCGAAATAAAATCAACAATTTATAATGAAACAGGAGCCGTTTTGGAAATCAGGATCCCGATCGCCTCGGTCGAAAAATTCTCCTCTGAGCTCACGGAAAAGAGCGGCGGCAGGCTAAAGATGACCTCTGTTTGACTTTAGCACTCTCTGTCCTATTATCATTGAATAAATTTGTGAGGTAACAGATGTTTGAAATAGATGAAACGCTTGTTCACGGTCTGGTTGAGCTTTCGCAAAACGCCTCGCCGGCCGAAATAGCACGGGCAATAAACTCGGAACATACGACGCTTGAGGAGTTCGCGGCGCTGATAAGCCCGAATATCACTCCTGAGCTGCTGAAAAAACTGGCTCAGAGATCCTACGAACTTACACGCAGACGCTTCGGCAGGGCGATATCGCTTTACGTTCCCCTTTACTACGACAACCGCTGCGTAAACGGCTGTATTTACTGTGGATTCAACGTCCACAACAAAATCCCGAGGAAGAAGCTCACATTCGAGGAGATCGTTCACGAAGCCGAATTTCTGAGGTCGAAAAACTTCAAAAACCTGCTGCTTGTCGCTGGAGAGCACCCAGAAAGCTCGGATGCCGGTTTCCTGACCGACGTGATAAAAAAGATGCACGAGATCGGCTTCAGCTGCCTCAGCATCGAGATAGCTCCGCTCGCGACCGAAGACTACGCGAAACTCGTCAGCGAGGCTCACCTCGACGGGCTCTACGTCTACCAGGAGACCTTCAACAAGGAGCTCTATTCGATGGTCCACCCGAGCGGCAGGAAACGTGACTACAGCTGGCGGCTCGGCACGCCGGAACGCGGCGCAGAGGCCGGAATTTCAAAGATCGGAGTCGGCTTTCTGCTCGGGCTCAACGACTTCCGCGAAGATGCGCTCTACCTTGCCTGCAATATCGGCTATCTCCAGAAGAACTACTGGAAAAGCGAATACTCGATCTCCTACCCGAGGATCAGGAACGCGGCGGGAGTCAACTCCGCCTTCCGCAATGTCGGCGACCGCGACTTTCTGCAGCTCGTCTGCGCCTACAGACTCCTCTTCCCCGAGATCGCGATGAGCGTTTCGACACGAGAATACCCGGAATACCGTGACAAAATCATCCCGCTGGCTTTTACCAGCGTAAGTGCCGGATCTTCCACTGCTCCGGGAGGGTACTGCAATAAAAACAAAGATTTAGAGCAATTCGAGGTAGAGGATTCAAGAAGCGTCGAAGAGGTCACGGAGGCACTTCGCAAAAACGGCTTCGACCCTGTTTGGAAGGATTGGGAATAATGGATAAGATCACATCTGTCGCAAAAAACAAAAAGGTCTTCAGGAACTACGAGATCCTTGAAAAACTTGAGGCTGGAATCGTCTTACAGGGCACCGAAATCAAGTCGATACGCGACGGGAACGTCTCCTTCCGCGACAGCTTCATCGACATCCAGAAGGGCGAATTCTGGCTTATAGGCTTCTACATCGCGCCATACACCGCAGGCAACATCTGGAACCACGAATCCGACAGGAAACGCAAGCTCCTCCTTAACCGGCGGGAGATAAAAAAGTGGGACAACAGGGTCAGAGAGCGCGGCTTCACCGTCGTTCCGATAGAGCTTTACATCAAAAACGGCAGGGCAAAGCTCGAAATAGGTCTTGCGCGAGGCAAAACCTCCTACGACAAGAAGGATGACCTGAAGGAAAAATCGATCAAGAAGGATACCGAAAGATTTACAGGCAAGTATCGATGAATACTAGAGAAATCGGCGCTGAAGCCGAAAATTACACAGCAGGCTGGCTCTCACAGAAGGGATACGAGATCCTTGACAGGAATTTCTGTATGCGCGGCGGCGAGCTCGATATCATAGCCCGGAAGAATGATATGATCGTATTTGTCGAGGTCAGGAGCTGGAACCGCGAATTTTGGGAAGGCGGCACACCTCTCGAAACGATATCACCTAATAAAATCAGGCACTTAATCAAAACAGCGATATATTATCTCCACACAAAAAAAATCCCGCAGCAGACGGTCAACATCAGATTTGACGTCGCAGCGCTGATTAAAGAGAGCGACGGAAGCTTCAGCATCGACTACATTCCTGCGGCGTTCGATGCATCGGAGGTCAGATGAGCGGCAATCTCTTCGTAGTTGCGACGCCTATCGGGAACATGGGCGATATTTCGGAGCGCGCAAGGTCTGTTCTCGAGAGCGCAGATCTCATTCTGGCAGAAGACAGCCGCGTTTCGGCATCGCTTCTGGCGAGGCTCGGGATCAAAGCCAGGATCGCGTCCTACCACAAATTCACGGAGGTCCGGGAGCTCGAAAAGCACATCGCGGAACTGCTTGAAGGCAAAAATATCGCGATGATTTCCGATGCCGGGACTCCTGCAGTCAGCGACCCAGGAAAGTACCTGGTCCGCGCCGCCCTCGAGAGAGGCATCCGCGTGACGCCGGTCCCCGGAGCGAACGCCGCGGTTTCTGCCTTCTCATGCTCCGGCTCGATGGAAAACTCCTTTGTCTTCTGCGGTTTTCTGCCGTCAAAGGGCGCAGAAAGGGCTGCAAAGTGCAACGATTTCCTCTCCTTCGGGCTTCCGGTGGTTTTTTACGAGTCGCCGATGCGGATCAGAGAGCTGCTAGAGATGCTGGCTCCCGCCTGCGAAAGAGTTGTCGTCTCACGCGAGCTGACAAAGCAGTTCGAGGAGATTTTTGTATGGAACGGCGGCGAAGTTAAGGAAAAGGGCGAGTTCACAGTTGTCGCCGAACCGAAAAAAATCGATGCAGTGCCGACAAGTGTTGATTCCAAATTGCTGGAATTATTGAAAAATTCAAATTTATCGGTAAGAGATAGCACCGAAATGATTTCGAGGTTGTACCCGAATATGAAAAGCAACGAGATAAAAAAGCTCTTTATGAGCAGTAAAAACAAATAGTTACTATTCTTATAGGAGGCAAAAATGAAGGTTCTGGTAACAGGCGGCGCAGGATTTTTAGGGCTGCACGTTGAAAAAAAGTGCGTTTCGATGGGATGCGAGGTCACTCTTCTCGACATCGCCGAATTTCATCCTGAGGATTACGACAAATCGACAAAAATGGTAAACGGAGATGTCCGCGACACTGCGAAAATGGACGCTCTGATCGCTGAGACCGACTGCGTCGTACATGCCGCTGCGGCTCTTCCGCTGGCAACACGCGAGGAGATCTTCTCGACAAACGTCGACGGCACAAAAAATGTCCTTGAGCTCTGCTACAAGTACAAAAAAAGGATTGTCGTCATCTCCTCGACAGCCGTTTACGGCGTTCCGGACCACCATCCGCTCTTTGAAAACGACGAACTGATCGGTGTCGGCAACTACGGCGAGAGCAAGATCGCGCTTGAAAAACACTGCAACGAATACCGCGAAAAGGGGCTTTACGTCACGACGATACGCCCGAAAACCTTCATCGGGACATACCGTCTCGGCGTTTTCCAGATCCTCTACAACTGGATCGAAGAGGGCCACAAGATCCCGCTCATCGGAAACGGCAAAAACCGCTACCAGCTTCTTGAAGTCGATGATCTCTGCGACGCGATCTACCTTGCGATGACCCACGAAGGTCAGGACGGGAACGACATCTTCAACGTCGGCGCGATCAGCAACCTCACTGAAAACGATTACGTCGGAGCTCTCTGCGAATACGCAAAAAGCGGCTCAAGAGTAATGCACACGCCGGTATGGCTCGTTATCCCGACACTTGTCGTTTTGGAAAAACTTCACCTTTCACCGCTCTACAAGTGGGTCTACGGCACCGCTCACAAGGACAGCTTCGTCTCCGTCGAGAAGGCACAGAAGGTCTTCGGATGGCAGCCGAAATACGATGAGACCCAGGCGCTTATCAAAAGCTACCAGTGGTACATCGACAACAAAGGTTCGATCGCGAAGGGGACCGGAACGACCCACAGGATCGCGTGGGCTCAGGGTGCGCTCGCGATCATCAAGAAGTTCCTCTAGATCTGGGGGCGGCAGATGGCAGGCACCTTTTTTGAATTCAAACCTCTCAGCTTCAGGGGCGAAGTCGCAGTCGTAGCACCGTCGTCACCATTTGAAAAGACAGTCTTCAACGCCGGCATCACCGAGATGAAGCTGAACAAACTCCGCCCCGTCATCGACAAGGCGGTCTTCGCGAAGACAGGCTTTCTGGCAGGCAGCGACGATGAACGTGCAGAGCAGTTCGTCAAGGCGTTCGCGACCGAAACCGTCGAAGCGGTATGGACGGCACGCGGCGGCTACGGAGCGCTCAGGCTTCTTGAAAAACTTGACGAAAACACCGGCAAAATCAAGGCAAACCCGAAGCTCTTCATCGGCTTCAGCGATGTCACGGTCCTCCACTCGTGGCTTGTTGAAAAGTGCGGCTTTGTCACCGTTCACGGCCCGAACGTGACGACGCTTTCAAAGATCGACCGCTACTCAAAGGCACAGATTTTTGATCTGCTTACAGGGAAAGACCGCGCATTTTCGATCTTCAGCAAGAACATCAGGACCATAAACCCTGGCAAGGCAAAGGGCATTGTCAAGGGCGGGAACCTGGCGACTCAGGTCTCGCTTCTCGGCACTCCATACGAGCCCGACTTCAAGGATTCGATCCTCTTCATCGAGGATGTAGGCGAGGTCCCATACCGCGTCGACAGGCTTGTGACGCAGATGCGCCTTGCCGGGAAATTCAACGGCATCAAAGGGCTTGTTCTCGGCGAGTTCAGCTACCGCGAATTCAGACCGCCGGCAGAAAAATATGTCAATGCAAACGCTATCGTCGAGAGCATGAAGCTCGATAAATCGGTTCCCGTCATCAGCAACTTCCCCGCAGGTCACGGACAGCAGAATATGGCGTTCCTGCTCGGAGCGGTAGCTCAGCTCGACACCGAAGCAAAAAGCCTAAAATACCAATTTTCTTAATAAAACCGGAGCGTTATGACAGTCAAGCACACGAAAGAGGAGATGATCTCACTGGCATTCAGCCTGCAGGAGGCGATCGTCGCGCTCTGCGGCAGGCGTCCGCTCAGGATAACCACGAACAAAGACTTTAAGGTCCTCCGTATCGTCTGGATGAAGGACTTCGAGCGCAAGGACTGGTATCAGAATGTCGGGATGAAGATCCTAATCGCCGCCTTCACCGACAAGCACGGGATCCCGGTCCGCGAGGTCACAGCCGATGACGACAGCAGGACCGCAGTATACCTCACGAAAGAGGAGTTCAAAAAGGAAAAAGAGACCAACAGGTGAGCAGAATGTCTGAAATAAATACCGAATATCTCCAAAAGTGTATCGACACACTCTCAAAATCGTATGAACTTCTTAAAAAAACAGATGAAGGAAGCATTGATTACGAGGTTTTCCGCAACGCTCTTGTCAAAGGCTTCGAGCTTGTGCTTGAACAGAGCGGAAAGCTGCTGAAAAAAAGGATAACCCCCTATCTTTCGTCAAAAAAAGCCGTTGACGAACTCTCTTTCAAAGACATTTTCCGGAACGCGCACAAGCACTCACTTATCTCTGCGGATGAGGTTTCGCGCTGGTTTGAGTACCGTGACAACAGGAACAGCACGGCTCACGACTACGGCCGCGCTTTTGCAGAACAGACGCTCACTCTGATCGAGAGCTTTTTAGCCGACGTAAAAAATCTGAAGAAGGTCATCGAAAATGATCAACCTGAAGAGTAAAGACCTTGATACGCTTCAGGCAATTTTCAGGGATTACTGTCCTGACGCCGAAATCTGGGCTTACGGAAGCCGCGTCAACGGCGATTCGCACTCCGGCAGCGACCTCGATCTCGTCGTAAAGAGTTTCAACGACAGCAAAAAACGGCTCTACGAGCTCAAAGAGCTTCTGAGCGAAAGCAACATCACATTTCTGATCGATATAAACAGTTTCGATTTACTCCCCTACTCCTTTCAGGAAGAGATAAAAAATTCCTATATTGTAATTTTTCCCGATTCAAAGGCTCTCAGAGCGCAACTAAAGGAATCTTAATTCTGAACGATGTAGATAACTCCGTCGATCGCCCATGTGCAGACGATATTCAGGACATCGACCTTCTTGAATTTTGACTTGAGTTCGGCGAGAGTCGCCCCCTTCTTGTCACGCAGATACTTGAAAACTGCGTACTCGTCATCGCTGATCACCTTGGTGAAAACCGACCCCTCGATCCGGTAGACCAGACCGCAAAGCGCCTCTTTATCGACGGCCGAAGCATATTTTTTAAGGTCGATATAGCCGTTATCGGCGACATCTTCGATATCGTAGGAGAACTTGTCAAAAAATACTGAGTTGTTGACCGCGAACTTTGAGGAATCGTTGACGGCATCGATCTCGTAAGGCATTGAAATTATGTCATCTTCCATCGTCATAAGCGACGTCGTGTAGAAGTGGTTGTGCCTCAGCAGATCCGATGCAAGCGGCCAGAGTTTCTTCTTCTGGAAGCGGTCGAATAGGTATTCAAAGAACTCGTGGATGTATGCAAAAAGCTGCATGTAGTCGATCTCGTTGACGTTTTCTGCGTTCATCTCGACCGGCTGCTTCTTTATCCATTTGTTCCAGCGCATGATGATGTCGCTGCACGGCATTTCGAGCGCGTCGGCGAGCATCGTGATTATCGAGACCATCCGGCCTTTGTTGTAGAGAACCTCTATTCCGTCGGAAATCTCATCGACCTTCTCGAAATCCTTTTTGGCAAAGGTTTCACTCTCGAGCGCAAGGTATGGATAACCGTTTTCGACGGAATAGCCGAACTCGCAGATCCTGTTGTAAATCTTTGTCCCGGGATACATGGAGAGGTGCAGGACGCTCAGCGAAACAGGCCAGAGCTTGAAGGCGACCTCGAGATCCTTGAGAAAATCGTCGAAGGTGGTCTTAGGCAGTCCGGCGATGATGTCGATACCGAACATAAGTGACGGAAAATTCGCCATATATTTGATATTGTTAAGTGAATTAGTCACATTAAGTGAACTCGTCATCCCCTCGTGGACCTTCTGGCTCGTCGACTGCAGACCGATGTTCAGAAAGACATTCATCTCGGCGAGCGTCTCTATATCGTGTCTTGAGATAAGATCTGGACGGACCTGCATTTCAACAGAAGCATACGGAAGATATTTGACGATCATATCAAGGATCTTTCTGAAAATCTGGTGGCTCGAGTTGGCTACCGGCGCCCCTATCGTGATCTGCGAAACGCCTCTGTCGGCAAAGAATTTCAGCTCCTTTTCGAGGTAGTCGAAGGAGTGGTAGCGAAGATTTCCGCCGTGCGAGAAGTCAACGCAGAAGTCGCACCTGAAAAGACATCCGCGGGCGATCTCCCAGTAAACCGACGTGCCCGAATTGACCTCGATCAGCCCGTTCGTGTAGGGCGACGGAATAAGGTCAAGATCGTTCAGAACGCGGGCTTCGCCGTAGACAAAGCTCTTCTGGATGTCGTCCTTGTAGACGATGCCGCTCGCGCTGCCGATGCTTTCACCGTTCTGCCGAAGCATTGCCGCCTCGTAGAGCGAAAGTTCCGGTTCATCCTGAATTATAAAGTCAAAATCCTTCCTGAGATACTGTTCGGGGTGTGCAAACGTGTCGTAACCCCAAAGTCCGCGGTTTGCTCCGCCAGGCTTGCAGCTCTGCGCGAGTTTCAGAATGAAGGAGATGTTCCAGTAGAGAGCCCTGAAAAGGATTATTTCAGCATTTGCGTTCTCTATCAGATTGACAGAGGTCGTCATGTCGTCGCTCATGAAAACGTTGACGATCTCAGTGTCGATGGAACCGTAGGATCTGGCGTCAATAAAGGTTTTTATCGTGTAGAGATGATATTCTATATTTTTCTGAACACGCGATTTATTGACGTTTACGATGACTACCTTCATTTGAACCTCGCGGAGAACCTGCGGAGCAACCGCGTATGAACCGGTGTTACTTCTTAACCGAGCTCAGGTAACTGGAGATCGCCTTGTACTCCTTCATTGCAGATGCATATTCGACCTTGTCGCCTTCTGCCTTGAGGACTTCGTCAAGAAGCGGTACGAAGCCGGGATCTTCAGTCTTGAGGAGAGCGATCGCGAATGCATCGCGGACGTAAGGCTCGGAGTGCTTCATAACGGGTTTAAGCTCGTTCTTGTAGTCTCCGAGTTTGCCTGAGTAACCAAGCATATAGACAGCCTTTTCGACAACTGCCGGATTCTTGTCGGCAAGCTTCTTGACATAGCAGCCGAGATCAGAACTGCACTCCTGTGCAGTCTTTGCTCTCTCGACGAATCTCCTGAACATCTCTACGGTCCTGTTGGTCGAATCGTAGTTGACGTCAAGTCTTGCCTGAGCCTTTACCTTCTTGTCAAGCTCGTCAGCCGGAAGCTCTGCCGGGCTCTCTTTCTTGACCTGATCTGTCGATTTCTTCTCAACGTCAGCGATATATTTTTCGCCGTCAGCGATGATCGTTGCAGCCTTTTCGATGAAGGTCGCAGCCTCTGCCGGATCGCTGATCATTCTTGTAAGAGCGTCTGCCGACCAAACGTTTGCCTCGTAGAAGATGATCTTTTCGTTCATCTCGTTGTACTCGGAAACCGGCTTCTGGTAAGCGACTTCTGCAAGATACGGGATAGCTTTGGGGTCGCCGAGGATAGCAAGCGCTTCGGCACCCTTCATCATGATCGAGATCTCCTGACCTCTGTCAGCAAGTTTAGCCTGAGCGATCTCTTCCTTCGAAAGCTTGTGATCGGGCTTCTTTGCAAGGTTCTTCGCGAACTTTTTGCTGACCATCTTGAGAAGCGTGTCTGTAGCCTTCATATCACCGAACTTCGCAAGCTGAACTGCAAGGTGCTCAGCGAGGAAGGGCTGTTTCTTATCGGTTGCAAGCTGTTTTTCAAGCTCTTCGATAACCATGTCGACCGCCTTCTTCGAACGGATGTCGGCAAGAACGATCGAGGTTTTAAGCTTTGTCGTGGTGTCGATCGAAGCGATCGTGGCGGTGTACTCGTCATCCTTCGGACACTCGCCCTTTTCCTTAGCCTTTTCATCGTTGACATATTCGGGGCAGAACTGGAGCGTCGCTCTCTTTTTGTTCTCGTCCTGCATCTCGTTTACCTTCGGGTTCTGACCGTTGTAAGCCTTGATGAGCTCGTCTTCGGCAAGCTTTCCGACCTTGATGAGCGATTTTCTCGACTCCGGGAAAAGGCTGAAGCCCTTCTCCTCGTAGAAGAGTGAAGTTACGAGCGGACGGACCGTCTGCGGATCCTGCCATTCGCCGAGAACGCCAGCGGTCGTGTATTTGGTTCCGAAGTCCTCTACCGGTGACTCGAAAACCTTCAGGATCTCGGGGATGAGGTGACGGCTTTCGTTCGGCATATTCGAAAGAGCCTCGATAGCAGCACGTTTTGCGACAGACTCAGCCTTTTCACGCATTCCGGCAGCCATCTGCTCGGGAGTTATGAGTGTGAAATACTTCGCAAGTATCGGAACAGAAGCGGGCTCCTTGAGGATCCCGAACGACATTGCCGCGCTCTCAAGTGTTTTGAGGTTGCGGACGTTGGTGTTTTCAAGACATTTGCCGACGATCTCGCCGATACGGTCAACCGACTGGTGGCAGCCGATCTCGCCTGCAGTGAGGACTGCGACGCCTGCTTCGGGAGTCTGGTCAAGCTTGAGGAGCTTCGAGCAGGTTTTGTCCATGTTGACGATCAGGTTTTTGCCGTTTTCGTCTTTGCTGAGTCTCTTAAGACCCTGAATTGCGTAGTTTCTTGTCTCTTTCGAGTAGAGTTTTCCGAGATATTCGTCTTCAGGATTGCAGGAGACGAGCATCATCGCAACTGGCAAAAGCACAAAAAGCATCAAACTTTTTAACTTCATAATGACCTCTTCAAAGTTAATAAGGGTGACTAAAACTAAAAAAACATTACGTTGCGCAACTTTATTAAAAAAAATTTAAATATCAAAAAAATAGGCTATTTCGTAAAGAAAAGCGACAAAGCGGCGGTCATAAAGTAGTGATCCTCCGTTCCGGCGGTCTCTCTGATCGAGTGCATAGCCCACATCGGATTGCCCACATCGACAGCCTTTATGCCGAGCGAAGCCGAGCTCATCGGGCCGATCGTGCTGCCCGAAGGAACATCCGAGCGGTTCGCCATCTTCTGCCACGGGACCTTCGCCTCGTCGCAGACCGACTCGAAAAAGGCCGCGCTGGCGGCAGTCGTCGCATACCTGAACGACGAGCTGAACTTGATGGTCGGACCGCAGTTCATCTTCGGAGCGTATGCCGGATCGTGCTTTTCGGGGAAGTTCGGATGCTGCGTGTGGGCGCCGTCCGCACTTACGAGGAAGCTCTTCGAGAATGCGACGAAGCGGTCGTCGGCGCCTTTCGACGTGAGCGCAACTATCCTTTCAAGCACAGTCCTCGTGAAGGCTGAATCAGCCCCCATCAGAGTCCTGGAGCCGATCTCCTCGTTGTCGTAGAATGCCGCTACGATCGTAGACTTCGGCTTTTTCGCGCTGAGAAACGCCTTCATGATCGAATGACACATCTGGAGGTTGTCAAGTCTGCCGGACGAGATAAATTCGTCGTCATCGCCGCCGAAAGTACCCTTCTGGAGGTCGTAGACGAAAAGGTCCGTCTGACCGATATTTTCGACCTTCTCCTTCAGCTCCTTTGCGACAAGCGACTTCAGGACGTTCTTTTTGTCAGCCTTCGCGGTGAGGACAGCCTGAAGATGGTTCTGCGGATTGAACTCGAAGCCCTTGTTCGCCTCGCGGTTCATGTGGATCGCCAGCGACGGGATGATCGCGACCGGCCTGTCGATGTTGACGAGCCTGTTTTCATAGCCGTTCTTCGTCCTGACCATGACGCGTCCGGCAATGCCGAGATTGCGGTCGAGCCAAGTGTAGACAAGCGGACCTCCGTAGATTTCGGTCGTTACGCGGACACAGCCTGCCGAGATGTTTTCCGCGTTTTCCTTCAGTTTGAGGAGAGGGCTGTCGGTGTGTGCGCCGGCGATTCTGAAGCCCGTCTCGACCGGTTTCGCCGTGCCGAGCCTGAAGGCGATCAGCGACGAGGAGTTGCGCCTTACGAAGTATGCCTTCCCGGGTTTCAGATCCCACGGCTCGATCTCGTCGAGCTCCGTGCAACCGTTCTTTGTCAGAATATCCGCAATGTTCTGCGACGCATGGAATGCCGTCGGAGATTTGTCAATAAAATCAAGGAGTTCCTTACCTAAATCCTTCATATTTCTGTTCATCGCTGAAACCCTCCGGTCTCCTAAGTTGATAAAAAACGCATCAATTTAGCGATAAATCAGAAAAATGACAGAAAAAGCTGAAAGAATCCGCCTCTGAGGCGAAAAAAATAAATTCAGATCTGCTGATTGGAGACCGGGAAAACCGCAACACACAGGCGATCCGCTACCGTTGCTTCCTCTCGGACCTGGCGGGGTTTACGGGGCTTGTCGTACAGCCCCCGGCCATGACGAAAAATGGATGGCGGAGAGGGTGGGATTCGAACCCACGGTAGGTTTAGAGCCTACACACAATTTCCAATCGTGCTCCTTCGGCCTCTCGGACACCTCTCCGGAACCGGACAAGGATAGAAGGATGGCGGAGAGATAGGGATTCGAACCCCAGGCACCCTGTAAAGAGCGCACCTGATTTCGAGTCAGGCTCCTTCGACCACTCGGACATCTCTCCGTCTCACGAGTCGGAACACGCTGACATTTCTTTCAATTTCCGTTGCTTTTCTCTGATTTCCCTAAAAAAACCGGACAAAAGCGCGGAAGATTCATCTGCCAGAATTCCTTCAACTATCTCCACCTGATGGTTGAGTCTGCTGTCTTCAAGCAGGCTGTAGAGCGACCTGACGGCTCCCGCCTTGGGGTCTCTTGCTCCGAAAACCAGCCTTTTAATTCGGGACTGGATTATCACGCCGCTGCACATGATGCACGGTTCGAGGGTCACGTAAAGTTCGCAATCCTCCAATCTCCAGCTTCCCAGACACTCAGATGCTTCAACTATCGCCTCTACTTCCGCGTGAGATGTAGGCAGATTAGTTGTTTCCCGCTTGTTGTATCCTTTTCCGATCACTCTGTTTTCAAAGACCACAACTGCACCGACGGGGACTTCTCCCATCGCCTTAGCCTTTTCGGCCAAGGCCAGTGCCTCTTTCATGAACTCAGTCTCTCTGCACATAAACACCACGATGGCGCGCCCAGGAGGACTCGAACCTCCAGCCTTTTGGTCCGTAGCCAAACGCTCTATCCAATTGGGCTATGGGCGCATAAAAATGGCGGAGAAGGAGGGATTCGAACCCTCGATGGAGTGATTAGCCCCATACCCGCTTAGCAGGCGAGCTCCTTCGGCCTCTCGGACACCTCTCCGCACGTCATTAATGGCGGAGGAGGTAGGATTCGAACCCACGGACGCATACACGTCAACGGTTTTCAAGACCGCCGCCATCGACCACTCGGCAACTCCTCCGCTGAAAGAATTCAGTTGTGTAAAGAACAAAGCGGGAAGATGTTGCTTATTTTTACAGGGATGTCAATTTAATTTTTTACCCCGTAGAGGGAGCCCGCTCTTTTTCGGCAATTCAGCGGTCTCACCGGACCTTAGTTCTTGACATGATTTTCGTTTCCCTTTTAATTTAACGTTTTTAATTTAGTGAGGTGAAAATGTTCAGAAACATTCTCGTCAGATACGACGAAATCGCACTCAAGAAGAGGAACCGCGGCTGGTTCGAAGACATTCTGCTCAACAACATCCGCTCGAGCATAGGCGCTCTCGGCACAGCCAAAAAGTTCCGGGGCCGCATGGAGATAGAACTTTCCGACGAGTCTGCGCTCGACGAGGTCATCGGACGGCTGAAGTTCATCCCGGGGATCTCCGGATTTTCGCCGGCTGTCAGGCTGCCGCTCGATGCCGAATGGGATGAGATCGTCGCTCATGCCGTCGAGCTTGCAAAGACCGCTGCAGACGAGGGGCTTAGGGTCCTCAAAGTCATCTGCTCGCGCCCGAACAAGGCCTATCCCGGCAACTCGATCGACATCCAGAAAAGGCTCGCCGGAGCCGTCCTCTCCACACTGGACGGAGTCTTCACCGTCTCGATGAAGGACTACAACTTCGGTCTCGAAATCGAAATCGACAGCAACGGGATCTACCTTTTCAGCAAGCGCTACTGCGGCATCCGCGGCCTTCCGGTAGGCTGTTCAGGCGAGTATCTTTCGCTCCTCTCAGGCGGGATCGACAGCCCGGTAGCATCATATCTGACGATGTGCCGCGGCGCGAAGGTCAACTACCTCAGCTTCTATTCGCCGCCATACACCGGTGAGGAGACGATGCGCAAACTGGAGGATCTCGCACGCCAGCTCAAAAAGTTCCAAGGGGTCTCGACGAAGCTTTTCATCGCGCCGTTCGTCGACATCCAGCTGCTGATCCGCGCCCGCTGCTTCGAGGGCTACCGCACGATACTCTTCCGCCGGATGATGTTCAGGATCGCCGAGCGGATAGCCGTAGAACGCGGTTACAGCGCACTGATCACGGGTGAAGCGCTCTCGCAGGTCGCAAGCCAGACGATCGAAAACCTCACCTGCATCAACGACGCGGTCAAGACGATGCCGGTGATCCGCCCCCTGATAACCTCGGACAAAAACGATACGATCGCGATCGCCGAAAGGATAGGCACCTTCCCGATCTCGATCCGCAACGCGCCAGACAGCTGCACAGCTTTTCTCCCCAAATCACCTATTATTAAAGGAAAGCTCGAAAGGGTCCTCGCTGAAGAGAAAAAGCTTGAACCGGAGATCGGCGACCTCCTTGACAGTGCAATAAAGAAACTAAAGATTATCGATATTTAGCTGAAAAGACCGCCGTCACCGACCGTCTCGTCCGAGTGGTTGATGAGGTTTTTGTAGGTATTCTGAAGAGTGTCGAGTTTCGTCTCGATATCCTGAAGTTTTTCGAGCTGGAGCTGCTCGCCCTTGATGTAGGCCTTCGTGCCGGCGATCAGAGTCTCCATCTTCTCCATCTTGTCCGCGCCGACCTTCGACGACGAGAGGATCTGATAAAGTTTCGGCTTCATCATCTCGAGCTCGAAGAGGTAGTTTTCGATGCTCTGGACGATCTCGTCGATCATCGTCTTTTCGGCAAGGTCGAGGTAGTAATCGGAGTTCTCCTCTATCTTCTTGGCAAGCTCCTCCTTCGACATGTTGCCCGTCGACGCGACCGTGATCCGCTGCGAAATACCGGTCTCGAGATCCATCGCCTGGACCGTTACGATACCGTTGATGTCGATCTCGTAGGTGATCTTGATCTTCACCTCGCCGCGCTTCGCCGGACGCAGTCCGTCGAGTTCGAATTCGCCGAGGATCTCGTTTTCGGAAGCGATCTGAGACTCGCCCTGAAGCAGCAGGATCTTGGCCTTTTCCTGGTTGTCGCGCGAAGTGACGAAAATATCGTCTACCGAGGTCGGGACAGTCGAATTCTTCGGTATCAGCATGTAGAAAAGATCCTTTCCGACCGCGATCCCGAGGTTGTGCGGCGTAACGTCGAGCAGCAGCATGTCGCTGTTCTGGCCGCCGAGCGTACCGTCGTTCAGTATCTTCGCCTGCAGTGCAGCACCGGCTGCGACCGTTTCGTCAGGGTTGATGTTTTTGAGGATCGGAGTGTTCGGACAGAAGTTCGCGATAGCACGCTGCAGAAGCGGCATTCTCGTCTGACCGCCGATCAGGATCACACCAGCCAGTGCATCCGGCGAAAGCTGGATCTCGCGGAGAGTCTTGTCGAAAATCGCGATCGACTGGTCGATGAAGGGCTTTGCAAGTTCTTCCAGCTGCTCACGCGTGACGTCGGTCTGGTAGTGGATGAACTGACCGTTCACCTCCTTCAGATAGGGGATCTCGATCGAGACAGTCGTCTGAACGGTGAGGTTCTTTTTTGCCGTCTCGGCGTAATCGCGCAGTCTGACCTTGACCAGCGGGTCGTCGTCGACGATACCGTATTTTTTGTTAAGATCCTCGAGCAGGAAGTTGACCAGCGCGTTAGTGATGTCCTCGCCGCCCAGCAGGGTGTTCCCGGCAGTAGCGACAACATTGAAGGCATCCTGCGAAACCTCCATGATCGTGATATCGAAGGTGCCGCCGCCGAAGTCAAATACCGACAGCAGCTGAGAGTTGTTTTTGCCCTGCTCGAAACCGTACGCCAGCGCCGCTGCAGTCGGCTCGTTGATGATCCTCATGACGTCGATGCCGGCGATAGAAGCCGCATCCTTGGTCGCCTGGCGCTGCTTGTTGTTGAAGTATGCGGGGACCGTGATGACAGCCTTCGTGACCGATTCGCCGAGGTAGCGCTCAGCCATCGACCTTAGCTCCGTCAGGATGTAGGAGGCGATCTCCTCCGCGGTGAAGTTTTTATTCAGCACAGGGACATGTATCAGAAGCCCGTTCCCCTGCTCGCCTGGCATCAGTTTGTATGAAAGCATCGGCATCAGCTGTGCCGTGAGAGGACTTTTGAAGCCGCATCCCATCAGACGCTTGACGCAGTAGATCGTGTTTTCGGCGTTTGTGAGCAGATGCTGCCGCGCCGCGCTGCCGCAGACCTTTTCGATTTCGCCGGTGACTCCGTTTTTAACGAAGCTGACGATCGACGGAACGGTGTTGCCGCCGCCGGCATCCTTGACAATTTCGATCTGACCGTTTTTTACAACCGCAACGCACGAATTCGTTGTGCCTAAATCTATTCCGACGACTGCCATCTTTGCCTCCATAAAAATTACGCGCATCTAATATAAAATTGATCGGTCTATATTCAAGTTTTTTGGAAAACCGCCCGGCAGAAAAAACCGGCTTTTCAGCCGCTGATTTCTAAACTTGACATACCACATATTAAATAGTATAGAGCCCTGATTTTTTTTTGCGCTTTTTATAGGAGATTAGTATGTCAATTCAAACATCCGAATTCAGAAAGGGGCTCAGGATCGAAATCGACGGGACCCCGTACCAGATCGTAGAAATGCAGCACATCCAGCAGAAACGCCGTGCCGTAATCAAAACAAAGCTTAAAAACATCCTTACCGGTGCGATCGCAGAAAACACCTTCCTTTCGGGCGAGCGCGTAGATACGCCGGACCTCGAAGAAAAATCGATGGAATACCTCTATCCGGACGGCGACCACTACTGCTTCATGGATAACGAATCCTTCGAACAGATCCTCATCGACAAAAAGGTCATCGAGGATGTTCTTCCATATATGCCTGAAAACACTCAGGTCACCGTTCAGTTTTACAACGGCGAACCTATCTCCGTCGATCTGCCGCAGTTCCTTGAGATCGAAATTGCGGACACCGAGCCGGGCTTCAAGGGCGACACCGTAACGACATCCTACAAGCCGGCAAAGCTTGTCACAGGCGGTCAGATAATGGTTCCGCTCTTCATCTCGACAGGTGATGTCATCAAAATCAGCACAATTGAAGGAACCTACATCGAAAGAATTAAAAAGTAATTGAAGGGCAGTTAAATTGGCTAACATAAAATTAGGTAAAGGCAAAAGCGTTCAGACAGACGAGGAACGCTACGAGGAACTTATACGGAAGAATCCCGACGACGACCGCGCCTACCTTCGTCTTGCGGAGATCTACGGAAGGTCGGGGCAGGATGTCAAGGCTATCGAGATTTATGAAAAACTGGCGGCGCTTTTTGAGAAAAAGGGCTTCCTGAACAAGGCAAAGGCTGTTCTAAAGCAGGCTTTGATGATCAATCCCGAACACGGAAAGATCAACGTTCTTCTTGCCGATTACGACAAACAGAGCGGACTTATCAAAGATGCCGCGCTTCGCTACAATGTCGCGGTAAACTTCTACCAGAAGAACGGCAACAATGTTGCGGCGATCAGCATACTCAAGAAAATCTGCGATCTTTATCCGAAAAATTTCAGCATAAAGGTCAAGCTTGCAAACATGCTGGTCAGCGAAGGAATGAACGCAGAGGCAGTCAAAATCCTCGTTCCCATCGCCGAATCGCTGAAAAACAGTGACAAGGTAAACGAATACGCATCCGTTCTCAAGCTGCTCTATTCGGCTTCGACGAACGGTTCGTCGTTCGGCCGGGAACTCGCAGAGCTCTACATCAAACGCGGCAGCTATCATAACGCGCTGATAATCCTCCAGAAACTTATCGTTGACCATCAGGAGGATATCGGTCTGATGACTCAGCTTGCATTTGTCTTCGAAAAGACGAACGACTACCAGAAGCTGATCTCGACCTACAAGCACATCGCCGCGATCCATCTCAAAAACAAGAACTTCGCGGAACGCAACGAAATGTACCGCAAGGTTCTGGAGCTTGACGAAAACGACCGCGAAGCTCTGGCCGTTCTCAACGAAAACGACAGACTGAGGTCACTTATTTCCGACAAAATCAAGAGCTCTACGAGTGATATCAGCGACATCACAGGCGCACCTTCAAAACCGAAGACCGACGATCTCGACCTCGAAATCGACATGGTCGAGGCTGCTCCCGAAGAACAGCACGAGGATCTCAAGACTCTGCTGAAGGAGGCAAAATCCTTCATGCAGTACAAGCTTTACGACAAAGCCATCGAAAAGATCACAGGCTCGGAGGGCTGGGAAAACTCGGAGGTCGCATACGACATCCTGATAGAGTCCTACATCTTCACCGGCAACGAAAAGAGAGCGGGAGAGCTCATCCTCGACCTAATCGAACTCAAGCTCAAACGCAACAAACTTGACGAGATCGCAGACCTCCTCTCCGACGCCGACGACATCCTCGGCGCAGACAATCCGCGTCTTGCAGAGATCACAAAGCGTTACAACGCGCTTACCGCCCCGGCAGTTCCGGAAAATGTAGCGGAAAAAGAGATCGCAGCATCGGCGGAGCAGTTCAACGACCTTATGTCCGAGCTTGCCGAGCAGGATTTCGACGACTCTTTTGCCGGATTCGACAAAAACGTTGTCTCCGCTGAGGTCCGTCAGGATTTCACTGACAACGAAAAGGAGCCCCCGCTCACTCAGCTTGACGAGCTCGAGTTCTACATCAGCGTCGATGACTACTCCAGCGCGACACAGCTGCTTCAGGAGCTTCTCATCAACTATCCGGATTCAGAGTTCCTTAAAGAATTCAAGGCTTTGATTCCAACAACCAACGAGGACGACCTCGCCGAAACCGTTAAAAGCATGAAGGACAAAGTCGATGAGACCTTCAATGGAGACGAATCCGCCGGCGACATTTACGACATGGCTGTAAGCTATGTTTCGATGAAGATGTTCGCCGAGGCTGCATCGCTCTTTGAGAAGGCGCTTAAAATCGATCCCAAAAACGTGAAATGTCTCATCGGTCTGGCGAATACTCAGGTCAGCATCGGCAGATTCCATGAAGCCGTCGACTCGCTGAAAAAGGCTCAGGAATGCACCGATGATGCCGAAATGATCAAGGTCATTAAAGACCGGATCGAAGAAATCGAGTCAAAATCGAACTAAAGGAGAGTAATTTTGAAAAAGCAGTTATCCCTGTGTTTTTTTGCATCACTTCTGGTTCTTCTACCGTTTCTGCTTTCGGCTGAGCGACTCAATATCGGGCTCTTCTACAAAGTTGGGAATGGAAAGGCGGAGACCCAGATAATCAGCGACAACTACTGGCTGATCCCGGTCACAGCTCCGGCAGTGCAGCAGGAACAGGAAAAATATTCCCTGGTTGTCGAAGGCTACAGCACCGAAAGACCTCTTCAGGAAAAGATCGGACTGACCGGCGCGGCATTCAGCAGACGCAGTGTCCTTCTGCCGCTCAACTCCTCGCTCTTCATCGAGAACAACGAGGATTTTGTGCGTGAAGTTCTGATCGTGGAGAAATCTACAAACAAGGAGATCGCCGCGCTCAACATCGAACCTCATACTTCACAGTTCCAGACCTTCAACGCAGACGGCGAATATCTGGTCATCGACAGATCATTCTCGTGGAACACCGTCACAGTAAAGATTTTGAAGCTGCCGTACCTCTTTTTGATCAAGCCCGGAAGCAACAAGATCGACATTCCCGATATCGCTGCCGGCAGCTGCAACATTGCAATTTACTACGGCACAAAACTTATTTTCCGTGAGGGTTTCACCGTTGTTCCGAATGCACAGATGATCCTGGAATACCAGATCGAGAACGGCAAGGCGACCACTCTGGATGCTCGCACAAACATTTAAAAATTAACAGACGGAGAGATAGATGTTCACAAACCTGGTTTTGAAACTCAAAATTTTCTTTTTAGTCGCAGTTGTTATTTGCGCACTTGCGAGCCTTCACTTTGTTCTTTTCAAGGATCTCCTGAGCAAAATCGATGTCCAGCAGGGCGAAAAGAACGCCGCAAGACTCATTGAAGCCCAATTGAAAAACGCAGACTATTCTCTTATCGAGAACTCCTTTTCCGTTGCACGTCATCTTAAATTCGAAAAGGCGGCATCAAAAAACAGCCCAGCAGTGATTTCACCGGTCAAAACAGACATCGATTACTCGATCGTCAAGAGCGACGGCGAGGTCCTGGATATCGAGGGAACGCAGAAGCTCATGTCGTCTTATGCCGGCATCCCGGCTGTCGACCGCGCTCTGAAAGAGGGTTTCGCTTCGGACGGGATCATCAAGATCAAAGATGAATTCTATCTTATCGGCGTTGCTCCCGTCATGAAAAACTACCCGAGCTCCGGAGAAAAGCTTTTTGCCGTTGTCAGCACAAAAAAGATCACCGATGCATTCTCGACCGTTATCTTCCCGATGCCGATCAGGATCTACAGTGACAAAACCCTTATCGGCAGCAACAATGACCAGAAGTGGACTTCGATCGAGGAGTCATTCGGTGCGGAAAAAGTCCAGCAGTATACCAACGAGCTCATCAACTCGATCGACGCCCAGAGCACGAAAGTTCTCAACCACTGGACCCACATGTCCGGCTTCTCGATGCCGACAGACACTCTCGGCGGCCACAAAATTTCCGTAATTACAATAACATCGGCTCTTCCCAGTTGGGAAAGTTATACAAAGGTCGTCTTTTTCGGCGTGATTTACGCTATCGCGGCGATCCTTATCATTTTCCTCTTCACCTTCATCACGACCCACGAAATCAACAGGATCCTGAAGAGCCTCGCTGCCGACATCTCGAGACTCAGAGTCGGTGAAAAGCTTGTTATCAAGAAATATTCGGACGGTGCAGACATCGCGGTTTCCGCACTCAACACGCTTATTACGAAATACATCAACAACGAAGCTTCAGGAAGCTCGCAGTCTCAGGAGCTGAGCAGTGTCGGTGATTTCACGGCAAAGGATATGGAAAACCTCGATTCGCTCGCTAAGTCGTTCGATACTCCGTCCGAGCCGGAACCTCAGCTGACTCATCAGCCGCAATATCAGGCTCCGAAGCCGCAGCAGAGCCGCCCGCAGCCGCAGCAGCCCCAGTATCAGGCTCCGAAACCTCAGCATCAGGCTCCGAAGCCGGTAGAAGAGGTCAATTCCCTCGATGACGACGACAACGAAAAGACTCAGATCGCAGTTTCGTCAATTGCAGCCGAAGCCAACGCTGAATCCGTATACGAGGCTCTCTGGAACGACTTCTGCAGCATCAAGAAAAAATACGGCGGAGCCATTTCTCCTGCTGAAAAGACTCAGTTTATCAACAGAGTGAAGACAAACAGAGTCTCGATCATTGCGAAGTACAACTGTTCGGATGTCCAGTTCTCCATTGAAGAGAAAGATCGCAAACCTGTAGTCAAGGCAAAACCGGTCTTCACGAAGTAACCGATGAGATTCGTCTGCGACGACTGCGGTTTTTCTGCGGAGACCCCGGAAAAACGTAATACCTGCCCGATGTGCCAGAGCGAAAACATCAGGTATCCGCTTCAGAACATCGTCTATGACAACGATATCGTTCTGGAGGAGAATTTTGAGAATTTCGACACGTCGGAATATCGCGAAAAAACCGCGACCCTCATCAATGTCGTCCGTGAAAAGGCGGCAAAGATCGAAAAGGCAGACAGACGCAAGAACATCCTCTTTTTCTGGATAATTTTCCTTTCACTCATCGCGATCGTAACGCTTCTGGTCAAGATCTTCACCTGATCGCATCATGTTTCTCAGAATATCGTCAGGAGAGCTAAGAGGCCGGCAGATAAGAGTTCCGGAAACTGATTTGCGTCCGACAAGCGAAAAGGTCAGATCAGCGCTTTTCGACTCGCTCTTCTCGATGATCCATTTTGAAGACCGAAGCTTTCTCGACATCTTTTCGGGAAGCGGGATCTTCGCGCTGGAAGCTGTGAGCCGCGGTTTCAAGTCAGCTGCATCGATCGAAAAAAACCCGAAAGCCGCAGCCCAGATCAGGAAAAGCATTGCAGGGCTTGATCTGAACGACAGGATCCGTGCGATCAACAGCGATGCGTTTTTATTCAACTACGGATCGCTTGGACCGCAGAAATACAGCACGATCTTTTTGGATCCGCCCTACGCTTTGGGGCAGGACATCCCGGCTCTTCTGGACAAAATCGCCGATGCAGAGATCGTCGATGCAGTCTGCGTGATGATCGTCGAAGGCGACAGCGAATCAGACTGGACTAGAGAGGGGTGGAACAAAAAAACAAAAAAATTCGGCGGAACATGGCTGACATTTTTCTACAATTGGGAGTGATTTCTAATGAGTACGGGTTCGATCCTCAAAAAACTAACGGGCGAGACCGCGATCTACGGGCTCAGCAGCATTGTAGGCCGCTTTCTTAACTGGCTTCTGGTCCCGATTTATACGAGAGTTTTACCCGAAACCAGCGATTACGGAATAGTTACGAACCTCTACGGATGGACAGCTCTTTTCCTCGTAATCCTGACCTACGGAATGGAGACAGGCTTCTTCAGGTTCATCAACCGCGAAGATGACAAAAAGGGGGTCTACGGAACGATACTGACCTCTCTTGCAGCCACATCCACCGCCTTTGTCGCGCTGGTTTTGATTTTTATTGAACCGATCGCCTCAGCGATGAACTATACCGAACACAGCAATCTGGTAATGATGCTCGCGGTGATCGTCGCAATGGATGCCTTCACATCAGTTCCGTTCGCCCATCTCCGGAATAAGAACAAATCTGTCACGTTTGCAGTACTCAAACTTGTCTCCATAGCGATAAACATCGGGCTGAACCTATTTTTTCTCATCGGCGCTCCTTTTCTTGCAGCCAAAGGCTTCACTGTAGTCCGTCTGATCTGGGACGAAAGCCGCAACATGATCGACTATATCTTCATTTCAAATGTAGTCTCCTCGCTCTTTGCCCTGGTCGCCCTGGCACCCTTTTACCTATTCAAATGGCGCTTCGATGCAAAGCTTTTCGGCAGGATCTTCCGGTACTCCTTCCCTATCCTGCTCTTCGGGATTGCCGGGATCTTCAACCAGACCGCCGACAAGATCCTCTTTCCGTACATCTTTTCGGACAAGGCCGAGGCAAATTCCCAGCTCGGGATTTACGGTGCCTGCTTCAAAATCGCAGTCGTCATGGTGATGGCGCTCCAGGCCTTCAGATATGCCTACGAACCGTTTATCTTCAAGTATAAAAAGGGCGAGGACACCTCTATTTACGCAGTCGTAACGCACTATTTCATCATCTTCTCGATGACAGTTTTCCTCGCCGTCATGCTCTACATGGATATCCTGAAACACTTTATTTCCGAAAAATATTACTCGGGGCTGGCAGTCGTTCCGATAGTCCTGCTTGGAGAATTTTTCTACGGGATATACTCCAATCTCTCGATATGGTACAAACTCACCGACAGAACAAAGTGGGGGACCTATTTTTCGCTTATCGCCTGTGCCGTGACAGTCCTTGTGATACTCCTGTTCGTGCCTAAATTCGGCTTTATCGCCTGTGCATGGGCCTCGTTTTTCTCGAATCTGCTCATCATGGTCCTCTCCTACTTTTTCGGGCAGAAATACTTTCCTATCGCTTACAAAGTCGCCCCGGCGGCGATCAATTCCGCAGTCGCTGTCGCGATATTCTTCGTATCATTTTTAACCGCACGCTTCCAAATGCCGGTGAAAATTGCCCTCAACACCTGTCTGATCGGTATCTACCTGATTTTTATTGCACTTTCCGACGCGAATATCCGCAGATTCATATTCGGTAAACTGAAAATCAAAGGCTGAGGCTAATCCTCAAGAAGTCTCATGATATAGGTATTGTTCTTCTGCACAGCGATGTCGTACGCGGTCCTTCCGTCCCTGCGGGCGACCGACTTGTCGGCGCCCTTTTTCAAAAGCGCCTCGACCAGGTCGCTCATACCTGTTCCCGCAGCATAAATGAGGGCTGTGTTACCGTAGTTGTCCTGAATATTCAGGTTCTGCCGGAACTTCAGGATCGAATTCACAAAACGGCGTTCCTTCGTGGTGATCGCGATCATCAGGGCAGTTTTTCCTTCGTCGTACTGGAAGTTGAAATCGCCCAGAGCTCCGCTTTTAAGAAGTTCCTGCGCAAGTTTGTATTTTTTTGACGCAAAGCAGTACATCAGGATCGTGTAACCCTGACTGTTCTTGAAATTCACGTCGGCATTGTTTTCAAGAAGAAGCTTGAGCATCGTGCGGTCATTGTTGCGGATCGCGACAAAGATCGGAGGTTCCCCCGCATCGTTTTTTGTGTTCGGATCGACACCCTTGCGGAGAAGTCCGCGTGCCTTGACGGTATCTCCTGTTTCGACCGCAAGAATAAAATCGTGAGGCAGGACCTCGTACTG
Organism: bacterium UBP6_UBA1209; assembly: GCA_002309575.1. Classification (GTDB taxonomy): domain Bacteria; phylum UBP6; class UBA1177; order UBA1177; family UBA1177; genus UBA1177. The sequence goes on from DBXP01000019.1 coordinate 33,480, forward strand.
GCCGAGCTGCTTTATCAGCTTCTTGTTGCGCCCGTTCATCGCATAGTTAAGAGCGTTCCAGCCCTTGTTGTCCTTCTGCATGACATCGGCTTTCGCCGCGATCGCCATATTGACGACCTTTTCGTTCTCAGCCTCCGCAGCATACATCAAAACGGTCTTTCCGTTGTTGTCGGCAGCCTTCAGCGAGGCTTTCCACCTAAGAAAGATCTCGACGAGACGCTTGTTCTTCGCTGAAAGGGCGTGCATCAGCGCGGTCTTTCCGTCCGGCCCCGCGATATCGATCTTCACGCCGCGGCGGAGAAAAAGGTCGATCATAGCGATGTTCGAACCGCTGACGGCAGAGATAAAAAACGGCCAGCCGTCTTCGTCATTGCCGTTGACATTTGCTCCGGCACTGATGGCTTTGGCGGCCCTGTCGACGCTTCCCGCCTGAACGGCATACATCAGTTTATTGTCTGCTGCACTGTTCTCGGCAAAAAGCGGCACGCCGAAACAAAGAAGCAAAAGAAACAAGAGTATTTTTTTCATCAACGACCCCATTTCAGAATAAACATGGCAATATAAACAAAAGCGCTCTCTTTTCAATTTTGGAAACAGGAATATTTTTTCAAAGAAGATTGTTGTTCAGTTGCGGGCTCTTCTTAGCTTTGCCTTGACTTGTCCGGCTTTTTGTATTTAATGGTATGCTTTTTACTATAACTAAGGAGGTAAAAATGAAAAAGCTTTTATCGATCGCATTGATTTCATTGGCATTCTTAACTTCATGTTGTGAAAAAGGCGGTTCTGCCGCAACATTTTTCCCGAAGGACAACGGCAAGGTTATCGCAACATTCGACGGTGCAGAGATCACCAACACCTACATCAACAACTACCTTAAAAATATGAATCCGCATCTCAAGAGCCGTTACAACACGACCGAGAGACAGAACGAGCTTCTTTCGAGGATCCTTGAAACCGAGCTTCTGACCAAAAAGGCCATCGACGACGGCGTTCTCGACGACCCGAATCTCATCATGCAGCTCAAATCGCAGATCGCGAGATTCTACGCAGGCTCCAAGGTAAAGACCCAGATCGAGGAGTCGCTCAACGTCTCCGACGACGACCTTAAGGCTTATTACAACGAGCACAAATCGACCTATGATATCCCTGCCAAGGTAAAGGCGAGCCACATCCTTGTTAAAATCAACGACAGCAGGAAAGAGGAAGAGGCGAAAAAGCTTGCCGACCAGATCGTTGCAGAGGCAAGAAAAAAAGCTAAAGACACAAAGGCTTTCGAAGAGCTTGTCAAGAAGTACAGCGAAGACGAAGGCTCCAAGAGACGCGGCGGCGATCTCGGATATTTCGAAAAGACCGAAGAGGGCGGCAAGATGGTCAAGGAGTTCAGCGACGGCGCGTTCGCTCTCAAAGAGATCGGCGACATCAGCGATCCGGTAAAATCGGAATTCGGCTTCCATGTCATCATGCTCACCGGCAAAAAAGACAAAGTTGAAAAGACCTTCGACGACGTAAAGGCTACTGTCGAGGGGACCGTTAAAGCCGAAAGAAGAAAAACCGGTTTCGAAAATATCATCTCAGACCTGAAGAAAACCTATCATTTCAACCTCAAGGACGACGCAGTCTCATTGCTTGATTTCTCGGTTTCCGACGAGGTCAAGGACTCTTCCGACCAGTTCGACAAGAGCAGACAGCCGCAGATCATGAAGCCGAAACTCTCGAAAGAGCAGATGCTTCAGATTAAAAAACAGCAGGAAGAGGCTAAAAAGGCAAAGGAAAACGGCGAGCAGCCCAAACAGGACGTAAAAATCAAACTCAAATAGCACCGAATGAAATTTTTCAAGCTTCTGACTATCTCGATCCTTCTCGTAAGCGCCCTCTACGCGGAAGAGAAGCTTATCAACAAAATGGCTCTCCGCGTAAATGCTGATGTCTACACCTTCTACGACCTGAAAAAACTGCTCATGCCGGAAAATCCGGAGGCGGTTCCGGTGCAGGCTCTTATCGACCGCAAGGAGAAGCTGACGGATATGATGGTCGAGGTCGCCATCAAAAAACAGGCAGTCACCGAAGAGAAGATCGAAGTTACCGACGAAGAGATCGAACGCGGTATCGAAAATGTCCTTCAGCAAAACCGCATAAACCTTGCCCAGTTCGAGCAGGAGCTTGCGAAAAACGGCCTTACGCTCGAAAAATACAAGAGCGAGATCCTGCGCACACAGCTTGAGACCCTTAAGCTTCAGCGTCAGGTCATCATGACGATGGATGTCGACGAAACTGCGCTTCACGAAATCTACGATGCGCAGTTTTCAGAGCCGGAGAGCTACTTCACAGCAGCCCACATCATTCTCATACCGGGCGAAAAGGCGACCGAGGACGAAATGAAAACCGCGATAGATCTTATCTATAAAAAAATCAAGGCTGGAGAGATGAGCTTTGAAGAGGCGGCGCAAAACTACTCCCAGGACGGCTCCTCGAAGGAGGGCGGCTCTCTCGGCACATTTTCGTCAAAACAGATGGTCCCGGAATTTTCCGAAAAACTTGCCGAGATGCATGAAGGCGAGCTCAGCAGCCCCTTCAAGACACGTTACGGCTGGCATATCGTACGGCTGGACAAGGTCGAAAAACGCGCTCCGCAGACTTTTAACGAGGTTTACGACTATCTTCGAAGCATCTACTACCAGAAAAACGCCGACAAGATGTTCAAAAGCTGGCTTCAAAAGAAAAAAAGTGAAGCTAAGGTCGAAGTCCTCTTCTGAAATCTCTATAAAATCAGCCGGAACAGGCAAAAAAATGCCTCGTTTGAGGCAAAAAAAGCAGAAAAATGACGTTTTTTTGTCTTTTTTTAAAAAAAAATGAGCTTAAAACCCTTGATTTCATTGACATAAAAGAAACGTATTTTAGAATCATACCGTCCTTTTATTAACTTTTTCCAATGAGGAGAAAAAAAATGGCAAAGACAACAAAAGCTGCTCCCAAGGCTGCTCCGAAAGCTGCACCCAAAGCTGCACCGAAGGCATGCAAGAAAAAAAGAACCTACGTTGTTGCGACAACAAAGACCGACTATGTAAAAGTTCTCAGAGAGAACGTCAAGAAGACGACTCTCACTGTTGAGCAGGCAAAGGAGGTTTACGATGTTTTCACGATGATTCTGAAGGACACAATCATCTCCGAGGGCAGACTCAATCTTAACGGTGTTGGAACCTTCAAAGTCAACGAGAGAAAAGCTCGCAAAGGCATCAATCCGAAGACCCGTGAAGAGATCAAAATCCCGGCTTCGAAGACTGTTGGTTTCAAACCCACAACTGTTCTTAAGGAAGAGCTTTAAGCTTTACTCTTTTTGACGGAAGTGATTTTCTGGCGCGGCTCAGGCTGCGCCTTTTTTTTATTTCTCTTTACGGTATGCAAGAAGTCTCAGCGAGTTGAGAACCGCAAGGACCGTCACTCCGACATCACCGAAAACCGCCGCCCACATGTTGGCAAGGCCGAAAATCCCGAGGATCATTATCGCGAACTTGACACCGAGCGAGAAGACGATGTTTTCGTAGACGATCCCGAGCGTTTTTTTCGAGATCGAAATAGCTTCGGCAAGTCTTGAAGGCTTATCGTCCATGATGACGACATCGGCTGCTTCGATAGCCGCGTCGCTTCCGAGCGCTCCCATCGCGACTCCGACATCAGCCCGTGCAAGGACCGGCGAATCGTTGATCCCGTCACCGACATACATGAGTCTGCCATTGCCGCCGAGAAGTGTTTCCAGCCTCTTCACCTTGTCTTCCGGCAGAAGTTCCGAAAAAACGGTGTCGATCCCGAGCTCGGCTGCGACCGCACCGGCAACAGCGGCAGAATCTCCCGTAAGCATGACAGTCCGGCTGATCCCGGCATTTTTGAGTGCCTGAAGCGCCGCCGAAGCATCATCCTTGACAGAGTCGCAGATGACGATGTGACCGCAGTAAACCCCGTCAACGGCGATGTGAACGGTCGTGCCCCGGGCTCCCGCTGCTGCATCTTCAAACCCCCGGACCTCCGTTTCCGTCATAAGGCGTGAATTGCCGGCAAGCACCTGCCTTCCCTCGATCTCCACCGAGACACCAAGCCCGCCGAGCTCCTTCATCCCGCTGATCTGCAGACCGCCGCCGAGACATTTCGGACAGCTGTGCGCCGACTTGATAGACTTTGAAATCGGGTGGTTGGAAAGGCTCTCCGCATGTGCCGCGATTTCGATAAGCTCATCACGGGTAAGTCCGCCGGCAGCTGCCGGATTGATCTCCGAGACCTCGAAAATACCCTTCGTGAGTGTTCCTGTTTTATCGAAAACTGCCGTTTTTACAGCCGCCAGCGCCTCGATATAGTTGCTGCCCTTCACAAGGATCCCGCGACGCCCCGCCGCACCGATGCCGCTGAAAAACGAGAGCGGAACAGAGATCACAAGCGCACACGGACAGGATACGACGAGGAAGAGAAGCCCTCGGTAAACCCACGTTGACCAGCCTGCCCTGACCGACGTTTCCGGTGCGACAAACGGCAAAATGAGCGGTGGAATGAGCGCAACCGCCAGCGCTGTGATGCAGACAACCGGCGTGTAGACCTTCGCAAAACGGCTGATGAACTTTTCGGAAGCCGCCTTGACCGCGGTCGCCTTTTCCGTGAGCTCGAGAATCCTGCTGACTGCGCTTTGACCGTACAGTTTCGTGACGCGGATCGTGAGCACTCCCTCCCTGTTGACCGTTCCGGCAAGTATTTCATCGCCCGGATCCACCGCCTTCGGAAGGCTTTCGCCCGTAAGCGCGGAGGTATCAACAAAGGAAGAGCCGCTCTCGACTACGCCATCAAGCGGAACACGCTCGCCAGGCTTGACCTCGATGATCTCGCCGACAGCGACCGCTGCCGGATCCGACTCGACAGCCTCTCCGTTTCGCAGGACGAACGCCTTGTCAGGTCTGATGCTCATCAGCTCCGAGATCGAGTCACGCGACTTGTCGACCGCGAAATCCTGAAAAAATTCACCCAGCTGATAGAAAAGCATAACCGCGACAGCCTCTCCGAATTCGCCCATGCAGAGAGCTCCTATCGAGGCTACACCCATCAGAAACTGCTCGCTGAAGAACTTGCCGCGGATGATGTTTCTGCCGGCTGCCAGAAGAACTCCGTGACCGCATACGATGTAGGCCAGGAGGTAAAGCAGGGTCCAGGCAGCCCTGACCCACAAAGCTGAGATCCCGTGTTCCGGCCAGAACTGGGATGTTTCGTTTATTGCGGGAATGTGCTCCCAAAGCAGAGCCGGAACAAAAAAGATTGCCGCGATCCAGATCTGTTTCGGAAAGCCCTCGCACTCATCTTCGCAGCATCCGCACGAGCACTCTATCCCGGCATGAGCCGCGCCGTGATGCCCGCAGCCGCAGCAAGCCTCGCCGCCATGATTCTTGTGAGTCTCACAGCTTGGATTTTCCTGTTTTTTCATTTCCGCTACTCCTCGATATGCTCCAGACCCATATTCAGGATCTTGGAAACGTGGTCGTCAGCCAGACTGTAGATCAGAGACTTCCCGTCGCGCCTGAACTTCACGAGTCCGTTGGTTTTCAAAACTCTCAGCTGGTGGCTGATCGCAGACTGCGTCATCGAGAGCACCTCGGCCAGATCGCCGACAGGCATCTCGCGCTCCAGCAGCGCAAAAAGGATCTTGATCCTCGTCGAATCACCGAAAATTTTGTAAAGCTCCGCCAGATCAAAGAGCAGATCCTCGTCCGGCATCTGCTCGGTGACACTCTTTAAATCTTCTCTCAATCTCTCTTCTTCCATTTTACACCTCAAAAAAGTTTTCACATGAACAATTGTTCATATATTGCACAGTTTTGTACCGAAGTCAAATTAAAAAACATTTTTTCCGGAGAACATCGCGAACATTATAATAAAAGTCACCTCCCCGGTTGACATATCGCAAAACCGGCCGAAACTATCGCGTTTAAAAAATTCAATTCCGCAGGAGGAGTGACCATGACAGACAAAATCAAGGAGATCACCGCTTATCTGCAAGAGTGCTTTGCCGGAGATCCAACCATCAGACGCTATTTTTCACACGACAGCAAAAACTTTGTCGATATACTTCGGACACCGCACGAAAACGGCATCACACACCTCGGCACGATCGGCTGCTTCGAACGCAGGATGAAGGGTCTCTCCGAAGATCTGCCTGATGTCAGAGCCGAACTTGTCACCGCAGTCGACGACAAATACGCCGGACTTATGGCTGAAACGCTCGCCGGACTGACCTTCAGGCTCGACGACGAAGTCCTTCTCTACCACCCGAATGTTCTGATCGAAAACGCGATCCCCGGAAACAGCCTTACAAAGATGCGCCACATCTACTTCTGCCACCCCTTTTTGTGGGTCGACAAGATCCCGAGGCTCCAGTTCGACGAATACAATGTCGTCTTTCTCTACGCGCTGCCGGTTTCAGATACTGAGCTTGAATTTTTCAACAGATACGGCGCTCTCGCCTTCGAAGACCTCCTCCAGAACAACGAGATCAGATACAACGACCTCGCACGCCGGCCTGTTCAGTTGTAAACTTTCTTTATATTATAAATAAGGTAAAATTAGCGGATATATTTTTTGTTCCCGGGAGGAGATGTGGGCAGTTCTTCAAAAATCGATTTCGTCGGAGCCTTTGAAAAAGGCTGGACGATTTATAAGGCTAATTTAAAAAAACTGGTGCTCTGGGGAGTGCTTCTGGCCTCGCCGCTGCTCTTTTTTGCACTGAATCTGACAGCCGGATTCATCACGACTTTCGTGCTTGAAGGGTTTTTCATGGTCCTTCTGGCAAACGCGATCGTCCATGCGGTCAACAACACTTCGCCTGACATTTTCAACCCGAAAGCAGCTATCTTTTTCATAAAAAACGGAGTCCTGCTTTCAATTGTCCTCTTCCCTCTGCTGACGCTTGCAAGTGTCATTCTTGTCGTTCCGGCGGTCCTTCTTTTCAGCGCATTCATGTTCTCGTTTTTCCTGATCGCCGAAAAGAGATCCTCTTCGATAGACTCGATGATGGCGAGTATGCAGATGTCAAAGGGGAACAGGATCCCGCTCTTCCTTTTTTCGGCTGTATTTTTCTTTGCGGTGATACTCTGCTCCGTCTCGCTCGGTATCTTCCTGCCGCTCGGATTCGTGCTTTTCAGTGGCGTACTTCCTTATCTTTTCTGCGTGATTTACCAATTTTACCGTGATTTGGAGAACAAATGACAGATTTTACTATTGACCTTACGGTATTTCAGCTCCTCAACATCTACAAAAAACGTAAAGTGCTTGATTTTTTTGCGGAGCCGCTCTTCGGAGACGCCTCAGGACGCGCTTATCACAGAGTTTCGTTCGAGGGCGAAACGGCTCTTCTGATGACTGTTGCCGATGTAAAGCCCGGCGAATTCGGACGCGGAGACTCCTTCAACGATTTTATAGCGATTGACGGTTTTCTTAAAAACAACGCAATAAACGTTCCCAGGATCTACGCTGTCATCCCCGAGCTGAGGGCGATGCTCATCGAAGATCTCGGCGACACGACACTCTTCAAAATGATCGAAGGCGACCGCGTAAACAAGGTCCACTACGTCAAAGAGGCTGTCGGACTGCTCGCCGACACGCAGACAAAGATCTATTCGAGGACCGAATTCAACACTCCGGCGGACAAGAGAAAGTTCACTAAAGCTCTCTTCATGGAGGAGTTTTACCATTTTTATGAGTATATGATCGCGAAGAGGGTCTACGATGTGCCCTACACCAACCTCTGGTCCAAGCTTGAAAAGCATTTCAGCAGGATCTCATCCGAGCTTGCAAGGTTGCCGTACTGCTTCTCGCATAGAGATTTCCAGTCAAAAAACATCATGAAGAGAGGCGGCGATTTTTATATCATCGACTTCCAGGACGCACTGATGGCTCCGGTAGTTTACGATGCCGTTGCACTGCTTCGCGACTCCTACATCGAGCTGAAACCCGATGAGCTCGACTCGCTTCTGCGCCACCTCTGGAACATCGACAAGCCGATGCAGGAATATTTCAACGACTACAATGAGTTCGAGCACGCATTCTACCTCCAGACGCTCCAGCGCAAGATGAAGGATGCAGGCAGATTCGTCTACCTGAACCAGGTCAAAAACAAAGAGTGGTTCGTCCCCTTCATTCTGCCGACTCTGGGCTATGTCAGAAACGCGCTCGTCAAACTTGAAGAGGAGAAGATCCTTGAACTGCTGGCTCCGTTCATTCCGGAATTTCGCTCAGGAAGGAGAGAAAATTGAAAGGTCTTATTCTCGCAGCAGGTTTCGGGACCAGGATGGCTCCGATAACCGACACGATCCCCAAACCGCTGATCCCGGTGCTGAACCGTCCTGTAATCGAGTACAACATCTACTTTCTGAAATCGTTCGGCATCAGCGAAATCTATATCAACCTTCACTACAACGGTGAAAAAATAGCCAAAGAGATCGGAAACGGCAGCAATTACGGAGTCAAAATCAAATATTTGAGAGAGCCCGACATCCTCGGGACCGGCGGCGCGATAGCCTCGATGGAACCATTCATCGACGGCAAACCCTTCGTTGTAGTCAATTCCGACACGATCTCGGATTTCAACCTCGACAAGATGATCGAGGAGCACAACAAATCCGAAAATCTGGCGACTCTCGCCCTGATCCCGTCGACACCGAAAGATCCGCGAGCGGTTATCAGAGCCGAAGGAGACCGGATCGTCAGGATGATCAACGAATCCTTCTATCCTGAGCTCCCGGAAGGCAACGCCGTCTTTACTGGAGTCCAGATAATAAGTCCTCAAATACTTGAATTTATTCCTAAAAACATGTTCGTATCGATCACGAGCTACGTCTATCAGAGGGCTATAAAATCCCGCAGAAGGCTCGGCGCATTCTATATAAAAGGCGACTGGTGGGATATGGGAACGCCGGACGGCTACCTTGACTGCACCTTCTCGCTCTTCAAGACACTTCCGATGAAAAATTACAAAGATTTCGATGTTTTCGGCAAAGAGTATGTCCACACGCCGTACAAAAATAAGGAAAACGAAGATCCCGAAACCTTTGCCGAGTCGTTCGTCGCACTCGGAAACAACTCCGATTTTCCGCTGATCGACCAGCTTCCGCCGATCGTTGTCGGCAACAACTGCGAGATCAAGGTCGCAAAAGGCAGCTCGAACAAAGCAGGAGCAGGCAGGATAGGTCCGAACCTGATCATCGGCGACAATGTTAAGCTCGATATCAAGCTTGACGGCAAAAACAGTCTCAGCAACGCGGTCTATCTGCCGGAATCTGACGGGACACGCGTAATTTACGGCAAAAACGGTAAAATCTACTATTAAAATGAAAAAAACAGCCTTCATTTTCCCAGGTCAGGGTGCACAGTATATCGGAATGGCCTGCGATTTTGCCGAGAGCTTCAAAGAGTCGCGCCTTGTCTTCGAAGAGGCAGGAGAAACCCTCGGGACCGATATGTTCCGTCTGATCCGGGAGGGCTCCGAAGCGGATCTCCAGCAAACCGAGGTCACCCAGCCGGCAGTTTTGACCGCGTGCATTGCGACACTCGCAGCCATGAGGTCACGCGGCTTTGAATGCTGCTGCGCCGCCGGTTTGAGTTTAGGCGAATATGCCGCCCTTGTCGCTGCAGGTTCAATTGACTTCCCAAAGGCTCTGCAGGCCGTCCGCGAACGTGCCAAAATCATGCAGAACGCAGTCCCCGAGGGCGAAGGTACCATGATCTCCGTCATAGGCGTCGGGTTTCAGCAAATATCAGATTTTATTAATAAAAATTTCGACAACAAACTGGTAGGGATCGCAAATTACAACTCCCCTGAACAGATAGTCCTCTCAGGCGAAACCAAAGCGACCGAAGCCGCCGCCGAGGCGATAACGAAGCACTGGCACTCAAAAACCGTTAAGCTTCCGGTAAGCGCACCATTCCACTCGCAGCTTCTTCTCAAGGCATCTGAAAAGTTCATGCCTGTCGTTGAAGATCTTGGGATCAAAATGCCGGGATTCGATGTCTACTCGAACGTGACCGCCGGGATTTACCGCTCGACTGAAGAGATCAAAACAAATCTCGTCAGGCAGTTTTACAGCACTGTCCTGTGGGCTCCCACCGCTGAAAAAATGGTGCAATCGGGAATTACGGCCTTTTATGAACTGGGCCCCGGGCATTCGCTGTCCGCCTTCGTCAAACGCGTGGCGAACTCTCTCCAGATGAAGGTTTCGACTCAGAATATCGAATGCATCAGCGCACTGGACTCCCTGAGCCTTCCTCGGTAACTCAGCTTTCTAACGTGAAAATCGCCCTCGATACCGGCAAAGCACTTCATGACACCGCCCAGCTCGGCAATATGCTCGAATGTAAGCTCCAGCGTATCTTCGTTTGACTCCAGGACCGAAAGCTGAGGCTTCATCTTCCGGTAGTCCGCCGCATCGTAAAATTTGACGGTATAGCTGTGGACCGGCAGTGTTCTCAGGTACTTTTCGACCTCCTTGATATGTTCGCGTTCAATAAGTTTGAAAGAGAGGAACTCTATTCCTGAATTTTCCAGGATCGAGTTGAGTTTTTCCAAAGTTTCAGCCTCATTTACCTCCTCAGTCAGCCATACCGTGCCGAACTCCTCGTCGACTTCGACTCCGACAGGCGCCGGAAACGCTAAATTGAAACGCGGCATCGGGTGAAAACCGTCGGAATAGAGAACCTTCAAGTCCGCCAGAGAGAGCGCCTTGAAGAGGAAAGAGACAAGATCAAGATGACCTACGCTTATTGAGATACCGTGTTTGGAAAGCGAAAAAATATAGGGAAAAGAGTTGGTTTTATTGCTCTTTTCCGGGATTTCAAAAGTTGCATTTTCGTCAAGCGGCTCGCCGGTTCTGATCATCGGCTTTATCTCTTTGAAGTCGCACGCACCGCAGTTGTTGCACTTTCCCGTCTTCGCGCAGTCGGGAGTGACCTCGAAATTATACGCATTTTCGCGCTCTTTCAGCAGGAATTTCCGGTCGATCCTGAGGTCGATATGCTCGTAAGGAAGCGGTTTATCGAGAGGCTTCGGCAGATAGGTGCTTTCCGGGTCGATCCCGGCAGCTGCCATCGCCTGATCCCAGAGAACGGGATCGAAACTTTCGTCTTCAGTCTGCAGGCCCTTCATATTTTTAGCAACGAATTCAATGACTTTGCCGTATTCACGCCCCGCACGGCTGAGGTATCCTTCGACCGTGCTGACCTCCTGATCGTGCCATGCGAGCTTTATGTTTTTTATGCCCCGGAGGCTGTCGATTATTATTTTCTGCTTCGCCTTTATCTCCTCGGGGCTTGCCATCTTTTCCCACTGGAACGGCGTGAAGGGCTGCGGCACGAAGGTCGAGAAACTCGCACTTATCATCGCCTTTTTCCCGAATCTTTTCACATAGTTGCACATTTTTTTAACAAGTTCTACAGTCTCAAAAAGATCCTCTTCCTCTTCATGCGGAAGGCCGAGCATAAAGTAGAGTTTGACCGCCTGCCAGCCGTTTGAAAATATCGTGTTGAGGGCGTTCAGCAGATCTTCTTCGCTGTTGCCCTTGTTTATCATTTTTCTGAGTCTGTCGCTCCCCGATTCAACAGCAAGGGTAAAGCCGACCTTGCGCCCCTTTCTGATCGCCTGCGCGATTTTCGGCGTTATTGTTTCAGTCCTGAGGCTCGGCAGAGAAACTGAAATTTTCCGGCTGTAGCGGCTGTATGAGCGGACTAAAATATCCTCGATCTCGCTGTGGTCGGCTGCCGAAAGCGAGAGGAAACCGACCTCGTCGTAACCTGATGTGCAGACCACCCTGTCAAGAATTTCGCAAATATTTTCAGCACTTTTCTCTCTGTGAGGGCGGTAGAACATCCCCGCCATGCAGAACCGGCAGCCGCGTGTGCAGCCGCGCATTATTTCGATAGTGAAACGGTCGTGGATCGTCCTCATCGCAAATATCGGAGCGTCAAAAAGCGAGTCGGGATCGTAGTTGAGATCCTTTAGAACCGCTCTTCTCGCTTCAATTCCCGAAAGCGAGCCGTCGGGATTGATCTTGACAGAGTTTTCATCGTGTTTCGACGGAATATAGATTGCCGGAATTTTGGAAAAAGCCTCGATTCTTTTCTGCTTTTCCTTAATATTTTCAAGCATATCCATAAATTCTTCGGCATAAGGCTCAAACTCTCCGATTGAGACCATATCAATGAAATCAGCCATCGGCTCAGGATTGCACATGACAGGCCCGCCAGACCAGATTATCGGGTAATCACTTGAATTTATTCTATCTTTTGAATGGA
>DBXP01000043.1 GCA_002309575.1 bacterium UBP6_UBA1209
AGGATCGGTTTCCTGACAGCACTGCATTTAATCAGTATGAACAAGGTTTTTAAGGAATATTACTACAAAAAAATACGAGAGAACATGAATGGGAAAAAGGCCGTAATTGCTGTTTTCAATAAGTTTTTAAGGTGTGTCTTTTCGATGCTGAAAAATAAAAAGACTTTTTCTTTTAACTATAGTTGACTACGGGAATGCGGGCGGGCAGAGGCGCTCCGGCAAAAATCGATGAAAAGAAAAATGAAAAATAATTTGATTTTCTTGATAAATACAATAAATTTTGCTGAGATTGTTTGAAAACGGAGCCCAACCCGATGTCCCCACTCAACAAACTCAAATCCGGCGTATTCACCCTTGAATTTAAGCGGAAATTGCCGCAGAATGCGGGGAAGATGGGGGACGGAGATAATTTGGAGGTAAAATAGATGATCAACATAATTGACACGGTCACAAACTTAATTTCACTTCCTCACGAATACGAGTGGCTCGATTTTAAGGAAAACTGGTTTTCTAAAGACGAAATCGGCGAGTACATTTCCGCAATTTCCAACGGTGCGGCATTGAGCGGACGCGAATACGGCTACATGGTTTGGGGCGTGAACGACAAAACGCATGAAATAACCGGAACAACGGTCAATTTCGATCAGGATATCGAACACGAACCTTGCAAACACTATCTCGCCCGCAATTTAAAGCCGAGCGTCGCGTTTGAAGTGGAGGAAGCCGAAATCGATGGCAAAAGAGTCGTTCTGCTGACTGTTCCCGCCGCGAAATCAGTTCCGACGAAATTCATGAACCAGACGTTTATCCGGATAGGTTCAAGCAAGGAAAAAATTTCAAAATTTCCGGAATGGGAAATTCGTCTGCAGAATGTGCTTTCAAACGGAATCCCGACGATTGTGAATACTGCCGCACCCGACTATGCGCAGGATCTGACTTTCGAAAAACTCTTTCTGTATTACGGCGCAAAAGGGATCGCGCTCAGACAGAGCACCTTTAAAAAGACACTTAAATTACAGACGGCGGACGGCCGTTACAACATAATGGCTCTGCTGCTTGCCGATTCGAACGATATTCCGATCCGAGTTTCCGTTTTCAGCGGAAAAAGCAAGGCCGACACTTTGTTTTCGGTGAAAGAATACGGAAATTCCTGCATTTTATATGCGATGGACAAAATTTTGGAATACGGCGATGCCATCAACATCATTCAGGCTGATGAGCGCGGCCGCATTTCCGAACGGAAAGATGTGCCGCTTTTTGATTACGAGGCTTTTCACGAAGCAATTTTGAACGCTTTCATCCACAACAAATGGCTTGCTATGAATGCACCGATGATAAGTGTGTTCACTGACAGGATCGAAATCCTTTCCCACGGTGGACTCGGAATGGATCAGGATCTGGAAGGTTTTTACAATGGAGTCAGCATTCCCGTAAATGAAGCACTTGCATCGATTTTTCTGCAACTCAGATTGAGTGAGCGTTCAGGGCGCGGAGTGCCGAAAATCGTTGAAGCATACGGACGCAGTGCGATAAGGATCGAAAAAAATTTCATCGTGATCACAATTCCGTTCAACAAGATTGATGCTGCATCGTTTGAAATGGGAGATGTCCAAGAAAAAACTGTGGAGAAAAACTACCCGGAAAACGAAAAAAGTACGGTGAAAGTAGATGATGTCACGGTAAATGACACGGCAAATGTCATGGTAAATGTCGCGGTAAATGACATGGTAATTAAAATTATTCGGGAAAATCCAGACATAAATGTAATGGAAATTGCAAAAATTATTCAAAAATCAGAACGACAGGCTCGGAGAATTATTTCGGATTTAAAAAATGCTGGAATTATAAAACATATCGGAGCTGACAAGAACGGTCATTGGGAGATTATAACAGAAGAAAACGAGGCGAAATAAACCCATGCCCCCACTCAACAAACTCAAATCCGGCGTATTCACCCTTGAATTTAAGCGGAAATTGCCGCAGAATGCGGGGAAGAGGGCGGAACGGCGATAATTTGGAGGTAAGATAGATGAATAAAGAACTTATGACCGCAGTCAAAGCCATAAAGACAGCGATTTTGGAAAGTCAGTATAGAGCCGCAAAAGGTGTGAACATTGAACAGCTTTCGCTCTATTTCGGGATAGGAAGATATGTTTCCGAACATTCCCGAAGAGGTTTCTGGGGAACTGGTGCCATTGAACAGATAAGCGAACGTTTGCAGAGAGAACTTCCCGGATTAAGAGGATTCTCTGCTGCAAATATCAAATTCATGCGACAGTTTTTTGAAGAGTGGAAATTTCTAATTCAACCGCCGGAGACAGACGATTTGTCTAAGTTTTCTAAATCGATAGCCGTGGCTACCGAAATTACGAATTTTAAATCGATAGCCAGAGCTAGCGATTTGACTAATTCTGAAGTAGTGCATACCAGATTATTGCTATTTGAAAAACGGCAGCCGACGGCGGCCGAATTAGACTTTGAAGAATTTGCGTCCCTGAGTTTTACGCATCACATGGAAATAATCCATAAGACTAAAGAAATAAAAGAACGCATTTTCTATATTCATCAGACGTTTGTAAATCAATGGGACAAATATGCTCTGCGGGATATTCTAAAAGCAGACCTGTTTCATCACCAGGGTGAGTTGCCAAATAATTTTTCCAAGACTATACCGAATAAGACTAACGCATTGAAAGCAATTGAAATGTTCAAAGATGAATATCTGCTTGATTATATAAATGTGGAAGAGCTCGGTGAACGCGATAAAGCAGACATAGACGAGCGTGTTGTTGAAAAGGAAATTATTCATAATGTCAAAAACTTTATTATGACATTCGGTCATGATTTTGCTTTTGTTGGAAATCAGTATCATTTGGAAATATATGGACACGACCAGTACCCTGATTTACTTTTTTATAACCGTGAACTTGCAGCTCTTGTTGCAGTAGAATTAAAGCGCGGCGAGTTCAAACCGGCATATTTGGGACAGCTCAGCGCATATTTGCGAATTCTTGATGACAAAGTAAAAAAACCTTTTGAAAACCCAAGTATAGGTATAATACTTTGCAAACAGGCGGATAAGAATTTTGTGGAATACCTTATTCAAGGCTACGAAAACCCGATGGGTGTTGCTACTTACAAAACAGAAAAAGATATACGCAAAGTTCTTCCAACAGAAGAAGAACTTGCAAAGGCTATGGATGAAGAAAGCCGGCACTAGTGATTTTTACAAAGAATTTACGAGATGAAAACGGAACAAACCCATGCCCCGCTCAATAAACTCAAATCCGGCGCATTCACCCTTGAATTTAAGCAGGAACTTCCGCAGGAACCTCATATACTATTTTTTGCCTAAAGGCGGAAAATTTTTATAATAGCACGGAATTTCGGCGGTAGCCGGTTTCTGACTGTTGAAAACGTTTTTTAGGAGTGAACCGAATGTCAGATTATGTTCTCGGAATAGATTTAGGTACATCGACAACATCAGTTTCTGTTGTTCAGGACGGAATGGCGACGGTCATTCCGATAATTGGTGAGGAGGAAGACAAGGTAATGCCATCCGTCGTCGGCTTTTCAAACAGGGGCGAGACGATAACAGTAGGTAAAAAGGCAAAGGATCTAAGGCACTTGAATCCTGTAAACACGATATACAGCATCAAACGTGTCATCGGCAGGAACTTCAGCCATCCTGAGACGCAGAAGTATGCGAGACGCTTTCCGTACAAGGTCGTTCAGGGCAAAAACGACTCTGTCGAGATAGAGATTTTCGGCAGACGAGTAACGCCGCAGATGATCCTTTCGCTTGTTTTGAAAAAGGCGAAAAAGGCGGCCAGAGAGTATCTCGGCGAGGAGGTCAACGACGCGATCATCACTGTTCCGGCGAACTACAACGAGGCTCAGCGCCGAGCAACGCAGGAGGCTGGAAGGCTCGCCGGGCTCAATGTCCTCAGGATCATCAACGAGCCAACGGCGGCGGCTCTGGCATACGGATTCGGCGCCAACAGGAACGAAAAAATCGCTGTTTTCGACTTCGGCGGCGGAACTTTCGATATCACTATCCTTGAGGTAAACAACAATATTTTCAGTGTTTTGGCTACCGCCGGCGACAGTTTCCTCGGCGGAGACGATATCGATGCGGCGATTGTCCAGTTCATAATTTACGATATCGAGCAGACCTACAATGTCCAGATGATGCTCGACAGCGAGATGATGATCATTCTTCTTACCGAGGCTGAGCGTATCAAAATCGAGCTTTCGAAGGAGGAGAAGGTCAGCGTTCTCGTCAAAAATCTGATTCCTTACAAGGATGAGACATATCTCGACTACGAGCGGACCTTTGACCGCAGACTCCTGGAGCAGATCGTCGACCCGATCATTTCGCGCTGCTTTGACATCTGCAAGACAGCTATGACCGACAGCCACCTCAGCGTCACCGATCTCGATGCTGTCATCATGGTCGGCGGTTCGTCGAAGATGCCGAGAGTCCAGCAGCGTGTCTCGGAATTTTTCCAGCAGCCGCCTTACTTCGGGATCGAGTCAGTTCTTGTCATCTCGATGGGCGCCAGCATTATGGGACACACTCTCAGCGCGGGTTACAGCGAGACTGCGCCTACGCTTCTCGATGTCGTTCCGCTTTCGCTCGGAGTCGGCAGCGTGGGTGATTATATCGAAGTCCTGGTCGACAAGAACGAGCCTCTTCCGCTTGAACGGAAGGAGATCTTCACCAATGCGGCCGACAACGCCGAAAACGTCAAAATAGCGATCTACCAGGGCGGCGGCCAGAGCAAAAAACAGTCTCACCTGATGGGCGAGCTGACTCTTGCCGACATCCGCAGGGCCCGCAGGGGTGAACTGAAGATCGAGGTCACCTTCGAGATCGATACCAACGGTGTCCTGAATGTCAGCGCCGTCGATCTCGATACCGGAAGGATGCAGAAAATCACTTTGAATATTCTTGGATTGGAGCAGGGTGCATGAGAAAGAAAATTGCGATCCTTATGCAGGATCAAAGGTATCTCAGCTCGATTGAGAAGTTTTTGCTTACGAATATCGAGGATTGTGAATGCTTGGCCGTTACCGAGGCATCCGCTTTGTCGGCTCAGGACATCGAATCCTTTGACACGCTGATCGTTTCGTCGCTTGTCGGCGAGGGTATCTGGCTCAAGGCGATGCCGATCATCAGAAAGTTCAAAAGCTTTATCCTGATCGCTCTCCAGAACGGTCCGGATCTGACTGAAGCTGTTGCGAAAAAGTACGGCGCAAGCGCATTTTTCAAGGTTCCGCTGAATGCCGAGCAGCTCCTGAAGGCTGTCAACGAGGTCATCGAAAAGGCCGCGAACGATCTTTCGCAGTTCAATCCGGTCACGAGGGATCTCATGCTCGGGATCGAGGAGACCTTCGAGACGATGGATAAGAAAAATTATTATGAGTTTCTCGATCTGCCTGTAAATGCGCCGATCGTTGACGTTAAAAGGAACTATCTTGCGCTGGCGAGAAAATATCACCCGGACAAGTTCAGAAACGTCGCTTCAGCCATCAAGTGGAAGGCGTACGAAATCACGAAACGGGCGAACGAGGCATATTCTGTTCTGGCAAACCCGTCGCGGAAGGTGATCTACGACAAGATGCTCCGCGAGAACCCGGAAACCAAGCGTTTCGACTTCAGGATCAAGGTATCTTACGATGCAAATCCTGAGGACACGATCCAGAACCAGCAGGCGCGCCGTTTTGCGATAATGGCAAGAAAAGCAATGGATTCAGGTGATTACAGATCCGCGCTGACGCAGCTCAAGATGGCTTCTGCAATGGAAAAGAACAATTCATACCTTGCAGAGCTTATCGATGAAGTAAACAAAAAACTCGGAAATTAACTCATGGCGAACCAGTTCTGTATCAAATACGGCTTGAACGAGGAGAGGCTTCCCAAGCATGTTGCGATAATCATGGACGGAAACGGAAGGTGGGCGAAAAAACAGCTCCGCAACCGTCTTTTCGGTCACGCCGAGGGTGCCGATTCTGTTGAAAAGGTCACGACCTTATGCCGTGAAGTCGGTGTCAGGTATTTGACTTTATACGCCTTTTCTACCGAAAACTGGAACCGGCCGGAAGATGAGGTCGAGGGGCTTGTCTCGATGCTTGCCAAAAATCTCGTCTCCCGCAGGAAGATGCTCACGGAAAACAATATCCGCCTCAACGTCATCGGCGAAATTTCAAAATATCCGAAGGATGTACAAAAGCTGATGAGGGAGACAATGGCGCTTACATCTGACAACAGAGTCGAGATGGTCCTGACTCTCGCCCTCAGTTACGGCTTCCGTCAGGAGATGACTGAGGCAGTCCGCAAAATCGCGGGGGCAGTCGCGGACGGAAAGCTGCAACCGTCTGAAATAACGGAAAAAACTATCGCCGAAAACCTCTATACGTTCGATATGCCTGATCCCGATCTCATCATCAGGACAAGCGGAGAGTACAGACTTTCCAACTTCCTGATGTGGCAGGCTTCGTACTCTGAATTTTACTTCACCGATACACTCTGGCCCGACTTCAAAAAGGCTGAAATGATCGCCGCTCTCAAGGATTATGCGGGCAGAGAGCGCCGTTTCGGAAAAACCTCCGAGCAGCTGAAATCAACTTGAGAGATTTTGCGGCGGTGCTATCATACCGGGCGTTTTATTTATTAACCTCTTAATATAGGAGTTCCCATGCAGAAAGTTTATCTCAACGGTGAAAACCTTACGATCGATGATGTCGTCCTTATCTCAAAAGGGCTTGCCGAGGTCGCAATTGACGACAAAACCAGAAAAAAGATGGCGAAATGCCGCAAGTTCGTTGACTCGATCCTCAAGAAGGACAAGGCTGTTTACGGAATCAACACCGGCTTCGGAATGCTGAGCGATGTCCGTGTAGAGCAGAAGGATCTCGAGGCTCTTCAGATCAACCTGATCCGCAGCCACGCAATCGGCGTAGGCGAACCATTCAAAAAAGAGGTTGTCCGTGCGATCATGCTGCTCCGTGCAAATGTCCTTGCAAAGGGTTTCAGCGGGATCAGTCTCGAAACTTTCGATAAGTTGCTGGAATTGTTGAATAAAGATATAGTTCCGTTTATCCCGTCCCAGGGAAGTGTCGGTGCCAGCGGCGACCTTGCTCCTCTTGCTCACCTGGCTATCGTCCTTTGCGGCGAGGGCTATGTTATTGATGAAAAGGGCAATCAGGCCGATACCGCAAAAGTCTTCAAGAAAAAGGGGATCACTCCGATCACGCTGAAGGCGAAGGAGGGGCTTGCGCTCATCAACGGGACGCAGGTCATGACGGCTCTCGGCGCCCTTGCGGTACACAGAGTCAGAAATCTGCTCAAGCTTGCCGACATCGCACTCACAAGCACGATCGAGGGCATTATGGGTACAGACCGTGCATTCGACCGCAAAGTCAACGTTGTCAGACCACATGCGGGGCAGTTCGCCGTCTCCGAGAATGTTCTGAAGCTTATCGCCAACTCCGAGATCCGTGCAAGTCACATCAACTGCCCGAGAGTCCAGGATGCCTACAGTGTCCGCTGCGCTCCGCAGGTCCACGGTGCTGTCCGCGACGCTCTGACGCACGTCGAAAAGGTCATCACGACCGAGCTCAACTCCTCGACCGACAACCCGCTCATCTTCCCGGACGAGAAGGAGACGATCTCCGCCGGCAACTTCCACGGCGAACCTATCGGACTTGTCATGGACTACCTCACGGCTGCTGTTTCGGAACTCGGGAGCATCTCAGAGCGCAGGATTGAGCAGCTTGTAAACCCGGTTTTCAGCCAGGCTCCGGCATTCCTCGTTAAAAACAAAGGTCTCAACAGCGGCTTCATGATCGCTCATGTTGCGGCTGCAAGTTTGGCAAGCGAGAACAAGACCCAGTCTTTCCCCGCAACAGTCGATTCGATCCCGACCTCGGCAGGAAAGGAAGACCACGTCAGCATGGGAACTACCGCTGCAAGAAAGTGCACCGCTGTTGTCGAGAACACGGTCAAAATCATCTGCATCGAGCTTCTCACCGCTATGCAGGCTATCGATTTCAGAAAGCCTCTCCGTGCAGGCGACGGCGTCGAACCCGTTTACAAACTTATCCGCAAGGATGTTCCCTTCATGGAAAACGACGCCTTCATTCACCCGATGTTCATGAACGTCCTGAAAAACGAGTACGAGATAGTCAAAACGGCTGAAAAGGCTGTCGGAACTCTTAACTAGCTGATTTTATACAATAAAATTTATTGCGTGATGGATGCAGATCAAGCGTCCGTTACCTTCGTAACTCATTAAGATCCCGTCAGTTTCGATGATAACGTTCTCCTCGGTTTCAATTGTGATTTCCCTGCCTTTTATCGTGTGGATAAAGGGAGAATCGGTGAGATGACCGTTAAAAAGGTTGGGAAGCGCCTCGTAAAGCTGTCTGAGCGTAGGCTTCTTGACGAACATCGCGTTGAAAAGGCCGTCGCGAGGGTCTGCGTCAGGGTTCTGGCGTATCCCGCCGCCGGAGTAGGGGCCGTTCCCGACATTCATTGTAAATAGTCCGGCCTTGAGGCACTCTGTCCCGTCAACTTTCAGAGTTACAGGGATCGGTTTCTGTTTGAAAAGCGCGGCAATGAGCCCGAAAAGATAGTTGAGATGATGCGAGCCTATAAATGGTTTCAGCTTTTCGGCATAGACGCAGGTCAGCGGATCGACTCCGTAGCCGATCGAATTGATGAAGTAGCGGTGCCGCTCAACGCCGTTTTGGAAGTAGGTGAGGCAGCCGACATCCAGAGGCTGAGGTCCACCAGAAAAAAAGGCGTCCAGCGAGTGTTTGTAGTTTCTTGTCAATCCCCAGAAACGCCCGAAATCATTGCCGGTCCCGCGTGGAACGAGTCCGAGCCTGATCTTTTTCCGATCTTCTTCGGGGATATTTGCCGTCATGATGCCGTTGACGGCTTCGCTGATAGTTCCGTCGCCGCCCCAGACCAGGATTTGATCGTATCCGGCCTCTGCAAATTCGCGTGCAAGCTCAGTCGCGTGACCGGCGTACTGCGTGTCGCGGGTCGTGAAGTCGAGTTTCCGTTCGTTCAGCTGACGCATAAGATAGAGACGCTGACGATTCAGGTGGTGTTTGCCCGATTTCGGGTTTATCAAAACTCCAAGCATCCAAAAACTCCCTAATTTCACCTGTTTTAGCTCAGACAACGGATTATGCGCTGATTGCGGATTATTTCAAATCCTGTATAATATCAGCCGTTATAATTTTTTTCGGAGATGAAAATGGGAAAAATCATTAAATTTTCCGCGATTTTGATGCTTTTGTTCGGTCTTGTCGCCTGCGGAGGCGGATCAAAGGATCCGTATAGCGGTTACGACACTCCTGACGGCGATCAGAAACCAACAGATCAGGATAAGGCAACGCCGGACAGCGATAAGGATTCCGACGACTCGGGGCTGAATGACGGCGATGAGCAGGAACCTGACGGCGAGACGGATCCCGATCCTGATGCCGATCCTGACGAAGAGCCTGACGGGGGAGCGGACGATGAGCCTGACGGCGATTCCGAAACTCCTGAGACCGACGGGGATACTGCTCAGCCTGACGGAGATGTCTCTCCTCACCAGGCGGTCTGCGGAGACGGCGTTGTTGACTTCGGAGAGGTCTGCGACGGCGGGACAACAACCTGCGAAGAGCTCGACCTCGGCCAGGGAACAGCGGCTTTCGGCTGCAAAAGCGACTGCAGCGGCTGGGAGAACGCCGGTTTATGCGTGAAGGAGGATGTAGCTTGCCTCGGCCTGCCGGAAAACGCGCACTGGAGCGGACCGGAAACGGTCAACCAGACCTGGGACGGTGCCGCATGGCAGCCGCCTAACACCGCCGCCCACGATGAAAGCGGTTCGGGTTATCCCTGCAGCTTCGAGTGCGATCTGACGTACGAGTGGGATTTCGGCGGGTGGCGCTGCAAACCGAGCGTGACTCTTCTCTGCACCGGCCAGCTGGACTGCTACAACGAGACGGAGAGGATGCCGATGTGCCCGGCGGATTCGCAGAACTTTTTCGGTCAGGACGCGAACTATATCGTCGAGTCGCTCTGCATTCTGCCTGGTGTCTCTCAGGAAAACCCGTATGTCGACATACTGACCGACAGCAATACCGGTCTCCAGTGGTACGAGTATATGCCGATAGACAGCAATACCTACACCGATATAAGAAACAGCTGCAACAACCTCGTGTACGGAGGATTTGACGACTGGAGGATGCCGACGATTTACGAACTCCACACGATCTTCAACTACGGAAAACACGATCCGGCTGTAACCACATCCGTTTTCAAGCATGTCACAAGCAACAGGCTCTGGAGCGGGACCCCGCATCCTACGATCGAAAAGACGCTTTGGATCGTAAGTACTGATTTCGGATATACGATATATCAGAAGAGGGCGCCGGATTCCGGCGATCCCGAGGGCGTAGGTGTCGGCGGAATCCTCTGCGTAAGAGGCAGCGAATACAAGTTTACAGCTGATTCCATCGAGCTGCTGAACGACGGTACTTTTTACGACACAAGAAATTCCCGCATGTGGCATTCCGCGGCTTCCGAAGAGCCTAAAACATGGGCCGAGGCTTTGAGTTACTGCGAAGATTCCACTCTCGGCGGCCACACCAACTGGCGTCTGCCGAATGTCACTGAGCTCTATTCACTGGTCGATTACAACGCGGCTCCAGACAGCTTCCTTGCCGGTCTTGGCGGCGATTCGACCTCTCCGAAGGAGAAATTCTGGACTTCGACAACATTTGATGCTGATCCGCAGAACGCATGGTATATCGGCTTTGACGACGGTCTGGTCAAGGATATAGTCAAATCGGCCGCGCTTCGTGTCCGCTGCGTGAGATAAATACAAGTTTTTATATCTCTAAACTGTCTTTGTTCAAAAGGAACTCGTAGATTCCTACGATCGCACAGCCTGATTCATCGTACCGGGCTACGACGGGATTTTTAACGATCACGATCTTTTTGAAAGAATCCCTGGTCTTGCGGAGCGGTTTGGTCTCCTGTTCCCATTTTTCCCGGTCAGGGATGTCGTAAGCAGACTGGATATAATATTTTTTGCTTCCGCTCACCGCGACAAAATCGATTTCATAATACTTTCTGCCGCTTTTGCCGTTTTCGTCGGTTTCCCGCGATTCGACTGTGCCGGTATCGACATTGAAACCTCTTGAACGCAGCTCATTATAGATAATGTTTTCAATAATATGAGTCTCTTCTATCTGCCGGAAGCCGATCCGTGCGTTTCTTAGTCCTATATCTTCAAAATAGATTTTGTAGGGAGAGCCTATGTAGTGTCTCCCTTTCACATCGTAACGGTTCGCTTTTGATATGATGAAGGCTTCAGTCAGATAATCTATATATTTATCGATTGTGTTGTCGGATATTTTTTTATTTTTTATAGACAAGAAAGAGTTCTCAATTTTTTTGGGATTTGTCAGGCACGATATTCCTGAAGCCAGAACATCAAGCAGCTCCTCTAGTTCCTTTTCCCGGCGAAGATTGTTGCGGACAATGATATCTTTTAGATAGACATTGTTGAGTTGAGTAGTCAGATAGCTGTTTTTCTGCTCGTTTGTTACCATTGATGCGACAGCCGGCAGTCCGCCGTAAATCATATAATTTTCAAACGCCTCTTCCTTTGTTCCGCTGAAAACGCTGAAAAATTCACTGAAAGTCAACGGAAAAACATGAATTTCGTCTCCGCGTCCTTCAAATTCCGTGAGAATGTCAGAAGAGAGGAACTTTGAATTACTGCCGGTGACATAAACATCAAGATTCTCTTTGCGGAGATAACCGTTAAGAACGGTTTCGAATGCGCCCAACTTCTGTATTTCATCGAGAAGAAGATAGTAGCGTCCGTTGTCTGTTATCCTGCTTTTTATATAAGAGGTAAATTTCTGCGGATCGACGTTTCTCTCGGTGAAATCGATATCAAAAGAGTTTTCGCCGATCAGTTCAAGGTCATCGGAACTGTCAAAGGCGAATTTTATGATATGCTGCTTGTCAATTCCGGAGCTGAGCAGCCATTGATAAAAGATTTTATTGAGAAGATAGGATTTCCCGCTTCGTCTTATTCCTGTTATTACCTTTATAAAGCCGTTGTGCATTCTGATTTTTAATTTTTCCAGGTAAGCGTCTCTCCTTATTTCCATAACCTCCTCCTACTTGACTATTTTGACTATTTTGTCAAAAATTTTTAATAGAATACCGTTTTGTGACAATTTTGTCAAAAATAACGCCAATCCTATTTGACAATTTTGACTATTTTGCCAGAAATTCTTAACAGGATCGGACAAGAGGTGTTTTTGAACCGGAGAAATAGCTTGGAATGGGAAGTGCTTTTTTTAGATATTCTTCAATAATTCCGAGAACTTGCTGAAATCAACAGCAGGGGCTCCGCCCTGAGCCATGTCGGGTTTTCCGCCGCCGCGGCCTCCGAATTCGGCAAGGATGTTTTTAAGGATATTTCCTGCGTGGAATTT
>DBXP01000016.1:0-5099 GCA_002309575.1 bacterium UBP6_UBA1209
AAAAAAAGTTTAGGATTTTCACGTGCGAGATTCCGGTCGGCAAGATCGTCAAGAGTGATTCTGTTCATGCTTTCTGGGAAAATATAATCGAGAGTCGTAGATTTTCCTACCTGTCGCGGACCGTAAACAACAATGCACGGAAAAGAGTTGCCCATTTCCAAAATCGTTTGCTCAATAGTGCGCTTTTTATACATGACACCTCCATATACAATTTTCGATGAAAACGGGAACGCGTTCCCTTTTTCATCGAAACAATATGCTATAATTTTCCAAAAAATCAAGTGATTTTCACACACTTTTTTCAAGAAGCGACTTCCGTTCGCTAATATCCATATTTTTTCCGTTTCGCAACATAGAAGGAAACTGTCACAAGAGCCGCCACAAGTTCGGCCGCAACAAGCGAGAACCACACTCCGTTTATACCGAAAAAGAGCGGCAGAGTGAGGACTGCAACCGTTTCAAAGACGACAGTTCTGAGAAACGAAATCGATGCCGAGACAAAGCCGTCATTGAGCGCTGTAAAGAAGGATGAACCGTAAATCGGGATCCCGGCAAGAAGAAAACTGAATGAAAAAATCCTGAATCCGCTGACTGTGAGTCCGGTGAGTCCTGCATCGTAGCCGATAAAAACTGCGGCAAGCGGTCTTGCGAGGATTTCACTCGCACAAAACATCACGACAGCAACAAGAGCAAGTATTTTCAAGCTCTTATGAAAAACATTTTTTAACTCCGTGACATTTTTCGCACCGAAATTGAAACTAACTATCGGGGCAGTTCCCACCGAATATCCGATAAAAACAGCAAGAAACAGGAAGTTGACATACATCAGCACGCCGTAAGCTGCAACACCGTCTTCTCCGCTGTATTTCAAAAGCTGCATATTGTAAAGCATGCTGACGAGCGACATCGAAACACCCGAAACGAATTCCGATGAACCGTTCGTGCAGATCTTAAGCAGCGCTTTAACGTCAAATTCTGCTTTGCCGAGCTTGAGAAGGCTTGTATTTTTCCGCGAAAAATAGATGAGCGGTATGATTCCGCCTGCAATCTGGCTCACTACTGTCGCCAAGGCTGCGCCGACAATGCCGAAAGGAAAAACCGCGACAAGAAGGAAGTCGAAAATCATGTTTGTGAAACCTGCTGCCAGAGTCACATAAAACCCGAGTTTCGGTTTTTCCGCTGTAACAAAAAGGCTGTGAAATTCAAACTGGAGCATGACGACAGGAAGCCCCAGCATAACAAGATTGCCGTAAAGAACGCAGTCTTCGAGCATCTGCCCTTCTGCACCGAGCAAGATTGCTACACTCCGTATCGAAGCGATTCCTACGACGGCAATCACGATTCCGAGCGCAAGCGTCACATAGACAATCAGCGAAAAAACAGAATTTGCTTTTTCACGCCTCCCCTCGCCCAGCAGTTTACCTATAAGCGCACTGCCGCCCGTTCCGAAAATAAAACCTCCGACGCCGAGAATCATCAGAAACGGATAGATCAGATTTATCGCGGCAAACGGTGTTTTTCCGACATAATTCGAGATGAAAAATCCGTCCACCATGCCGTAAACCGAGGTAAAAATTATCATCATTATTGTCGGCAGAGAAAACTTGAGCAGCCTGCCGTATGTAAAGTGATCGGAAAGCTGGATTTCCATAAAACCCCTCAAAAAAAGCAGACCAATATAGCCGAAAATAAAAGATTTCGATAAAAAAGAGACTAAAAATTCACAACCACACTTTTTCAAGAAGTTTTTTCCGCTCACGCCAGTCAGGCATGAAAACCGCAAGCTGACGGTAGAAATCAGGCGAATGGTTCAGATTCAGAATTTAAAACCGACCGAAGCAAACATTCAGACAAAATACACAAAAAATATTGGCCTTTCCTGAAACGCTCATTAAATCAGGTTTTTGACGTGGGCTGTTGCGGTGAGAATATTCCAAAATGGAATGAAGTGAGGCTGCAGCCTGAGGCAGTTAATTATCGATTGAGCGAGTTCCGTTACAGTTTGGGTAAGCCGAGCAACTCCAGAATTCTTTGCCGGAATTTTTCCCTTTATGAGCAACACGTCTGATCATCAGTTTACCGCATTTAGGGCATACAGGTGCATTTGCCTCAGCGCTTTTTTCGGTGCGGCTGGCAAGTCGCTCGGCAGTTAATTTTTCTGTGAAACCGCCCTCTTCTCTGAATGTTTCAAACTGACTGGTTATTTGTTTACGCAGCATCATTGAAAGACGGTTGCACAAAATAACAAGGCAGTTGGCTTCCGTGACAGAATCCTGAGTCGTCAGCCATTTGTCGAATTTATGTTTTTGATTCAAGATATGGATACAGCTGTTATGCAGGATATCATCTTTATAGGCAGGGCGGTCAAATTGTACTTCAATAACCTCTTTGTGCTCCGTCGATTTTACTGACCATGGAAAACTGTCATGACGTATAATCCAGTTGATATAGTCGTTTGTAAGTTCTGAAAGGCTGGCGCGGGCGACATCGGAAAGCTTCATTTCCGTTTCTTTTGATGTGCTGCGACGGGAGCTGCCTTCTGCGATATTTGCAGGAACTGAACGAGCCGCCTGCGTCATCTGGTCATACTGACGACCGCAAGGATCATTCTTCCGGTTGAGATACTTTTCACAGAAATCCTGAGTAGCAAGATGAATTATATTTGCAATGACCCAGGTATCCAGCCAATAAAAACCAAGGGCTTTAATTTCCATTTTTAATCACCGAAACAGTTGTTAAAATACTATTGACTTTTAAATTGTAATTAGCCCAATTCAAAAGTCAATATAAAAAAGATCTTTTCGATATTTCGATATTTCGAGGTTTCGAAATTTCGACATTCGTTATTTCGATATCTCGATGTCTCGATATTTCGACATTCGTTATTTCGACGTCTCGATATCTCGAAATTTCGATATCTAGTTAAAAAAAAGGGCTTCCCGAAGGAAGCCCGTAAAATCACGAAAAGCTTAAATAGAGCTTAGTGAGGAACGATTCCGAGAAGGATGCCGGCCGCGATTGCGGAGCCGATAACACCCGCTACGTTCGGAGCCATTGCGTGCATAAGCAGATAGTTCGTCGGATCAGCCTGTTTACCGATATTCTGTGCAACACGAGCACTGTCGGGAACTGCCGAAACACCTGCGCATCCGATGATCGGGTTGAGTTTGTTGCCCGGTTTGAGGAAGCAGTTGATGAGTTTCGCGATGAGAACGCCGCCGGCTGTTGAGATCATGAAAGACAATGCGCCGAGAGCGAAAATCTTGACTGATGCCGGTGTCAGGAAGGTCTGAGCGCTTGTAGAAGCACCGACCGTGATACCGATAAGAACGGTTACGATATCGATAAGAGCGTTGCTTGCAGTTTTCGAAAGTCTGTCGGTTACGCCGGATCTCCTTGATGATGTTGCCGAGAAGCAGCATACCGATGAGGGGAAGTCCGCCGGGAGCGATGAAGGTGCAGACGATGAAGGCGATGATCGGGAAGACGACCTTTTCACGTCTTGAAACGACACGCGGAGGTTTCATGCGGATGAGTCTCTCCTTTTTGGTCGTGAGGAGCTTGACTATCGGCGGCTGGATTACCGGAACGAGAGCCATGTATGAGTACGCTGCGATCGCAACTGCGCCCAGAAGGTGCGGAGCCATGAGACCGGTCGTGAAGATCGCAGTCGGGCCGTCAGCGCCGCCGATGATGCCGATCGATGCTGCTTCCTGGATGTTGAAACCGAGCCCGATCGCAACAAGGAACGCAGCGAATATACCGAGCTGCGCACCGCCGCCGATAAGGATAAGTTTCGGGTTGGCGATCATGTAGGAGAAGTCGGTCATCGCGCCGATGCCCATGAAGATGAGCGGCGGATAGATACCCTTCAGGACGCCGAAGTAGAGGTAGTTCAGAACTGAGCCCGGATCGTAAACGCCGATCTGAACGCCGGCTGCCGTCGGGATGTTGCCGATAAGGATACCGAAGCCGATCGGAAGCAGAAGAAGCGGCTCATAATCCTTCGCGATCGCGAGGAAAATGAAGATGAACGCGACCAGCATCATGATGATGTTGCCGAGCGTGATGTGAGCTACCGCCGTCGTGTTGAAGAACCTCGCAAGGAAGCTTCTGTTCTTCTGAAGGTAATATTCCATCGTTCCGGATGAACGGAGCGAGAAGTTAACGAAAAGCGGTGTGACTTCGTATTTCTTGCCGAAGTTTTCAACGTAAAGGTTGCGGACGAGCGTGATGTCCCTGACCGATTCGCCGTTCAGCATGTTCTTGAATTTGCCCTGCTCTTCCTTGAAATTGATGAAGGCTACGCCGTTGTCGGCAAGGAACAGGTCGTCATCCGTGAAGTGCATGACGGTTTTGTCGTGGAAGGTCGCAGTGATTTTGTAATCCTGCTTTTTCGGGTTGAAGGAATCGAGGTCGACTACCTTCAGCGACGGGTTGTCCTTGCGCTCCTTCTGGTTCGGAAGAACAGCCTCAAGGCCTGTAACCATGAGGTAGTTGCCGATGCGTTCGTCTGCGACTTTGAGCGAATCCTGCATCGTTTTGTACTCCGGAGTTCCGGGGAGGACCGAGTCCGTGACAACTGCCGCGTACTCGATCTTTTTCTGCGGAGTGTTGTCAAGCAGACGGTATTCGATCTCGAGCTTTACGAGTGAATTATTCTCGTAGTTGCCGGTAAAAAGATTCTCCTGACCCTTTTTGAACGCACGCAGAGACATCGCGTTGTTCATCTGGATACGCTGACCGAGGTCGGCATTCTGCGCCGGCTGCGGGTTCTGCGCAGGCTGCGGATTTTCCTGATACTGCTCAGGAGGAAGCGGCTTCTGCTCCTGGGCGAAAAGCATCGCGCCGAAGAGAAGAAGCAGGATGAATATTATGTTTTTCTTCATGGGAACCTCTTAGCCGACAGTTAAAAGTGTCTGATGTTCCTTAACGTTGTCGCCCTCTTTGACGAGGATCGCCTTGACGACGCCGCCGTTGCCGGTATTGATGTCGTTTTCCATCTTCATCGCCTCCATCGTCATGACCTTCTGACCGGCCGAAACTGTGTCGCCGACCTTGACGAGGATCTTCATGATAAGTCCGGGCATCGGAGCGAC
>DBXP01000016.1:5123-62437 GCA_002309575.1 bacterium UBP6_UBA1209
CAGCAGGAGCCGCAGCGGCAGCGACCGGAGCAGCAGGTCTGCCCGCAGGTCTCGGAGCGGCAGGAGTAAACGCAACAGGCTCTCCGTCTTTGTAAGCGATATCGATATCGTAGGTTTTGTCATTTACGGCAACCTTTGCGGTCGTGCCGGCGAAATCCTTGATTTCGACATCAAATTTCTTTCCTTGGATCGTAAGTTCATATTTTTTCATGATTGTTATTCCTCACTATTTTTTTACTGCTTGCCATCTTTTGAAGCGACGAGCCTGCTTTGCCATGCTCTCGCTTGTCCACGGATTGTTGTTGTAATACTGTTTGACTTCAGTCAGGCAGATCTTGTCTGTGCTCTCGTTGAGATAGAGCGAAAGTCCCGTCATTGCGGCAACAAGCTCAAGCTCGGATGCCGGAGCAGCCGAAGCTTCGGGCTTCTTCTCGACGACAGGAGCAGCCGGTGCAGGAGCCGGTTCGGCAGGTTTCTGCGCATCTTTGCCGGCAAGTCTGTAAAACTGAGAAAGAACGATCGCGAGGACCGCCAAGCCGCCTAAAACAACGCAGATACCGATGACCGGCAGCATTTTTACCAGCAGTTTGTCGGCATGGGAAAAATCAGCCCACGCGCCGACCGTGGTTTGGATCAAACTTAAAGAATGAATCATCGCGCCCTCCGATTAAAGCGGAATGTTTCCATGCTTTTTAGCCGGAAGCTCGTCACTCTTCGTTGAAAGCATCTCAAGAGCTTTGATGAGTCTCGGTCTCGTCGTCTTCGGCTCGAAAATGTCGTCGATGTATCCGTGCTGTGCAGCGATGTATGGGTTGGCGACGTTTTCGTTGTAAAGCTCCTCCTGCTCGGCAAGGAATTTCGCCTTGTCCTCAGCAGCCTCGAGTTCCTTTCTCATGATGATCTCAACGGCACCCTTTGCGCCCATTACAGCGATCTGTGCGGTCGGCCAAGCATAGTTCATATCGCATCTGAGGTTCTTGGAAGCCATAGCGAGGTAAGCTCCGCCTGTCGATTTTCTGGTAACGACGGTGATCTTGGCGACTGTAGCTTCGCTGTATGCGTAAAGCATCTTCGCGCCGTGTCTGATGACGCCGCCGTACTCCTGGCCTGTTCCGGGAAGGAAGCCGGGAGTGTCGACGAATGTGATCAGCGGGATGTTGAAGGCATCGCAGAATCTGACAAATCTTGCAGCCTTGTCGGAAGCGTTGATATCAAGGCAGCCTGCGAGAACGTTCGGCTGGTTGGCTACGATACCGACGGATCTGCCGTTAAGTCTTGCGAAACCGGTGATCATGTTGGTAGCGTAAAGCGGCATGACCTCGTAGAAAACGCTATTGTCTACGACCATCGAGATGACCTGCTTCATATCGTAACCCTTGTTCGGGTTTTCCGGGATGATCTGGTTGAGAGCCTCTTCCATCCTGTCGAAAGGATCGGTCGGCTCGACCATCGGCGGCTCTTCGGCGTTGTTCGACGGCAGGTACGAGAGAAGCTCTCTGATCGCCGCGATGCTCTCCTCTTCTGTTGCATGAGAGAAGTGAGCGACACCCGATTTTGTCATGTGGACGCCTGCACCGCCCAAGTCTTCGACCGAAACATCTTCATGTGTTACGGTTTTTACGACTTTCGGACCGGTAAGGAACATGTATGAATTCGTATCTGTCATGAAGACGAAGTCGGTAAGAGCCGGAGAGTAGACAGCGCCGCCTGCGCACGGGCCGTAAACCGCTGAAATCTGCGGGATAACGCCGCTTGCAAGAGTGTTTCTCTTGAAGATCTCGCCGTAACCGTCAAGGGCGTGGACGCCTTCGGGAATGTTAGCGCCGCCGGAATCGTTGAGACCGATGACCGGAGCACCGACCTTCATAGCGAGGTCGAGGACCTTGCAGATCTTTTCACCGACGATCTTGCCGAGCGAGCCGCCTGCAACAGTAAAATCCTGAGCGAATACAAATACTTTTCTTCCGTCTACAGTGCCGTAGCCTGTAACTACGCCGTCACCGATCGCAGCATCTTTGCCGGAACCGCAGCGAAGCGCATCGATCTCCTCGAAGCTTCCCGCGTCAAGCAGCTTTGCGATCCTTTCGCGTGCTGTAAGTTTGCCCTTTGCGTGTTGAGCATCGATCCTCTTCTGACCACCGCCCAGCTTGCCCTTCTCTTTTTTGGCTCTCAGTGCAGCCAATTTTTCTTCGATTGTTGCCATTTTTCTTCCTCCATGGACATCTAAACTATTGATTTAATGGTGTTTTGTCTCTTGTGTGAGCTCAAGCAGGATTTTTGTTCCCTTCGGATGGATGAAGGCGATCCTGGTCCCGTGAGCACCGTTTCTCGGAGTCTCGTCTATCATTCTGAGCCCCTTCGACTTCATCAGGGCGATATCAGCCTCGACGTCGTCGCTGCTGATTGCAAGATGCTGGATCCCCTCACCTTTTTTCTCGATGAATTTTGCGATCGGGCTCTCCGGCGATGTCGGCTCCAAAAGCTCGATACGGCTCTCGCCGATGTTGAAAAAACCGACTTTTACCTTCTGATCCTCAACAATCTCTTCGCCAGCAGGCTCCAAACCGAGAATATCACGGTAAAGCTCCGTAAATTCCGCAATGTTGTTGACTGCGATGCCGATGTGATTGATTTTTCTTGTCATAGCTCTCTCCTAAAAATAGAGTTAGTAAAAAAAGTTAGGAAGAGTACAAGCACTGACTTAAAATGCAAGATAAAATTTCCTGCTTTTTCGGGAAAAAGGGCTACAATTTGCCGCTTTGAACCGTTTTTCGGATCATAACGTGAGGTAAGATTTGTCTTTTCCGCCGCTTTACATCGGGTTGATAACCGTTTTCTGGGGCCTTTACGCCGGCTGGGAGTTTTTTTCGGTCGCCGCGGCACTCTGTTTCGAGGCGTCGTATCTGATAAGGACACGCTTCGACCTCAAAAAGGAGGATTTCATCCGGATCTCGGATCTCAGTTCGGTTTTGATGATAGTCCTCCTGGTCTGGTCGGTCATCAGAAACGAGCCTCACCGGATCTTTCTCTCGTTCCTCTCCACCCTTCCGGCAGTCTTCATGCCGCTCCTCTTCGCGCAGCTCTACAGCACGAGTGACTGCGTCGTGATCGGCACTAAAATCGGCAAAAACGTCCACTCGCACATGCCGCTTGACATCAGAAAACTCTATGTTTTTTCAATAGTTATCGGAATGACAAGCATCCTGCGCGATCTTGATGCGCTCTACATCACCGCGCTCTTTGCAACCGTGATAACACCATTTGTCTGGCCGCTTCGCGACGAAATTTCCGCCCGTTTCAACAAAAAAAGAGCCGCCGCGCTTGTCCTGATCCCGCTTACAGCTCTGGTCGCCGCGCTCGTGATCGGCGGAAACTACACATTCAACCGGATGATGATGAACTGGTACAGGAACTGGATGGCGGAAAATACGAACCAGTTCAAAACAACGACCTCTATCGGCGATATCGGACACCTGAAACAGTCGAACCGCATCGAGATCAGGCTCTACCCAGAGACCTCGCCGGAACTGCCGGTTTATCTCAGACAAGCCAGTTACAACAAAATGATCAACAGCACCTGGTTTTCAAGATTCCGCAGGACGACGCAGATCTTCCCGGAAGACGACAAGGAATGGCAGCTTTTCGGCGAAGGAGACGGCAGCGAATCGATCGGCCTGAGCGTCAAAATGAAGAGAAACGGCGCCGGAGTACTCCCTCTCCCGCAGGGCAGCAAAAGAGCAAAAAACATGGATGTCGCGGGAGTCAACCGCGGTGCTCTCGGTGCAGTTGCAGTCAGCGAAGGCCCGGACATCCTCAATTTCGACATCACTTTCGATAAAAACGAAAATTTCGACGCCGCACCGAACTATCTTGACTACGACATCCCGTCCGGCGAGCGCGAGATCACCTACAACGTCATGGAAAAGAACGGGCTTTTCGGCAGGACAGATAGAGAAACTCTTGATAATATTGAAAGATTTTTCACACTTGGGTTCAGTTACACCCTTCAGCTCCAAGGCAGGAGCGGAGAATCGTACCTTGACGATTTTCTCAACAAAACAAAGAGCGGACACTGCGAATACTTTGCAACGGCGACGACCCTAATGCTCCGGAGCGCCGGGATCCCAGCACGCTACAGCATCGGCTACATGATCGACGAATACAGCGACATCGAGAATGCCTACATCGCAAGAAAAAGCGACGCCCACGCCTGGGTTACAGCCTACATCGACGGCAGCTGGATCACCGTCGACACGACACCGGGCTCTTCGAAAGAGAAAGATTTTTTAGCCTCGCTGACCACTCCGGTTTCCGATTTTTTTGACTGGGCGAACATGAAATACGAGAACTTCAGACGCAATAAAAGCGAGGAGATAAATAACGCGCTTATAATTTCGGCGACGACCCTGATACTCTTCCTCATGGTCCGCGTCTTTATCAGAAGGAGACACTTCAAAGCAGCCGGCAAGGGAAAAAAGAACCGGAAAAATTTCGAGCTTCCCGATTCGCCGATCTACGGGATCTTAAAAAAATTTGAAGAAAAAGGAGTTCCGAGACACGAGAACGAGACGCTGCGCGCATGGGCTGAAAAGAATGCCAATTCTATAAAAAATATAAATGATTTCATGCTCTTAATAAAAATCCATGAAGAGCTGAGATTCAAAAATCCGGATGATGAATCGCAAAAGAGAGAGCTGGCAGCCAAGGCCCGCGACTGGGCTTTTAAATCCGAATTTGAGTAATACCGGCTTTACTCATTCAAAACGATTCGTATAATCCGACGGTTTTTTTGGAGGGATTTATGGGATATCAGGTTGTTGCCAGGAAATGGCGTCCTCAAAGGTTCGACGAAGTCATCGGTCAGGAGCATGTCACCTCAACTTTGAAGTATGCTGTCTTGAAAAACAGGACGGCTCCGGTCTATCTCTTTACGGGGATCCGCGGAACAGGAAAGACTACACTTGCAAGGATCTGGGTCAAGGCTCTCAACTGCCTCGACCTGCAGCCTGACGGCGAGCCCTGCAACAAATGCGCGAGCTGCCTTGAAATCGCCGATGGCAAAAGTCCCGATGTCGTCGAAATCGACGGCGCGTCAAACACCTCGGTCGATAACGTCCGGGAAATAAAGGAGAATATCTCCTACATGCCGATCCGCTCGAAGTATAAAGTATACATCATCGACGAAGTCCACATGCTGAGCAAACCGGCCTTCAACGCACTTTTAAAGACTCTCGAGGAGCCGCCCGCCCACACGATTTTCATTCTGGCGACAACAGACCCCCAAAAGATCCCGACAACAGTTTTGAGCCGCTGCCAGCGTTACGACCTCAAGCGTCTCTCTCTCGAGGATGTCACCCGCCAGCTGGCAAAGATCCTCGATGCAGAGAATATAAAATATGATCTGAACTCTCTTTACGAAATTGCTAAAGAGGGTGAAGGGAGCATGAGAGACAGCCAGACGATCCTCGAACAGCTCATAACATTCGGAGGAGACAAAGTTACAGAAGATGAAGTCAGTCTTATACTCGGCACTTCAGATAAATATCAGTTAAGAAATATCATTCAATCGATTTCAAAACACGACTCGAATTCAGCGGTTTCATTTGCAAACGAGATATACAAGAACGGAAAATCGATAGAAAAGGCGGCAAAGGATATTTTACAGCTTCTTCATAATATTTTACTATACAGTCAGCTGAAAAACACAAACTTTATCGACTCGCCTGCCGAAGAGAAGGATTGGATCAAATCCGTATCAGAAAATCTTACAACCGCTGACTGGATCCGCCTTTTTAGATTCTGGAACAATGAATACGAGACATTAAAAATTTCGGATTATCCGCTTATGATTTTTGAAACGGCTATCATATCATGCTGCGCAATGCCTTCCATGTATGACTTCTCCGAGTTTGTAAAGAACATCACTGATCTTTCAGCAAATATAAAAACAGACACAAACAAACCGACGATCGAGAAAACAGATCAAGATAAAACAGTTGAAGGAACAACAGCAATCGCTTCAAATATTTCAAACAAGACTTCAAAAACCGAACCTGAAGCAAAGCCGGAAAATCCGGCAGATACCGCTTCGATCGGAAAAAATGAAAATATCGAACAAAAACCAGCGCCGGAAACCGTACAAAATGAGGCAAAAAGCCTGAATTGGGTAGATTTCTGCAAAACCTTCAAGGATAAGGATCCCTATTTTTACGGCATAATCTCCGGTTGCAAGTATACCGAAAATGATACCAGGATCACAGTCTCGATCCTCAACGAAATCCAGCGCGGAGCCATCAACGATCTGCAGCAGGAATTCGGCAAATTTTTCGGTTCCGCCAAAGAGCTTGAGTTTGTCGATTACGAAGACGGTACCTCGATACTTGCCGATGAAGAGGCAGCCAAAAAAGAGGAGATCGCAAACAAGAAAAATATGATCCTCGAAAGCAAGGCTGTGAAGTCTGCCCAGGAGTTAGGATTCCAACTTAAGAAGGTGTCTGTCGAATGAGGTCACGAGCCGACAAAATCCTTGGCGTAACTGCCTCGCTGATTTTTTTCTCCATGTTTTTTTTGTGGGGATTCAGAGGACAGTTCTGGACAGTTTTCACCGCTTTTTTTCCTAAATTTCATATAATTTATGCTGCTACGGCCTTCGCTTTTTTTCTGATTTCGCTCTTTTTCAGAAGTCAGGCGAAGCTCTATTTCAACTTTCTGGCACGTCACAGATACAAATTCATGCCTCTGACGGCATTTATTTTGTCCTCCCTGATCGCCGTCTATGTCTTTGATTCGATCCCGCATGTCATTGACGCCGCACACTTTTTGTGGATAGCGAGAACATTCATTGAGACCGGGACATTCCACCTTCCCGCCTCCGAACTTTACGAATACTATCAGGATACATTCGCTCTTGAATACAACGGGCGCTTTTTTTCGCTCTTTCTGCCGGGATTTTCAGTTTTTCTGGCTCCCTTCGTGCTGTTGGGGATCCCTCAGCTCTTTTCTCCGCTCTGCAACGGGATCGCAGTTTTACTTCTCGGAAAGATCGCAGATGTTGAGTTCGAGGACGACAGGATTTCATTTTTCGCAATGGTATTCGCAACTTGCAGTTCGTTCTTTCTTTTTATGTCTGCCTCCTTCATGACACACACCTTCAATCTGGTGCTTGTCCTGTTGTCTTTATATTTGGTTTTAACATCTAAGAACAGAGCGGGGAACTTCATCGGCGCAGGCTTCTGCTCGGCATACCTTCTG
Source organism: bacterium UBP6_UBA1209 (assembly GCA_002309575.1). Lineage (GTDB taxonomy): Bacteria > UBP6 > UBA1177 > UBA1177 > UBA1177 > UBA1177. The sequence continues at coordinate 12,375 of DBXP01000016.1, forward strand.
ATGATCCGTCCGCAGAACGCCTTTTTTGTCTACTGCGGGATGCTGGTCGTCATGTTCCTTAGAAAAATGAGGTTAAAAAACGCCGTCATTTTCACCCTTCCCTTTATTTTCGTGGGCTCGCTCCTGATGCTCTACAACAATTTTTACACAGGAGACCCCTTTGTTTTTCCTCAGGATATCTATTTTTTGATCAGAGAACCCTACCCCTTCTGCCACAGAATGGGATTCGGAAAAGGCTGTCCGAATACCGAGGGGATATACCTTCCTGACGAGGGGCTTACCTTCACTTATGCCTTTCATGTCGCATTTGCAAGGCTCACGCAGATGAACTTCAACATGTCTGGACATCCGCTGATTTTTGTTTTTTTAGTCGCCGCATTCCTATACTCCTTCAGGAAGAACTTTGAGCTTTCGGTTTTTTTCTTAATATTTTTCGTTGGTTACTTCTTTTTCTACCTCTCCGGCAACCTCTTCGGTCCGAGATACTTCCTTGAGGTCATCCCGCTTCTGCTTATTCCGTGCGGATATGCCTTTTTTAAACTTATGGATTCAAAAAAGACTAAATATTTCAAGCCCTTGATCGCGGCTGTTCCGCTGACGATAAACATTTTTCTCTGCACTGCGATCTTGCCGACACTTCTGGAACGCTTTTCCGACACATTCTGGAACACAGACCGCGCCGTCGAGGAGGCAATCGAAGAAGAACATATTGAAAACAGTGTGGTTTTTATCCCGCCGCAGTACAGCAGCGTCTTTTTGAACCTGATGGAAAAACCGCCTTTCGACCGTCACGGGAACCTGATCCTCCTGGATCTCGGCGAAGAGAACCTCTACGCTACGGCATACTTTATGGAAAAATACGGCCTCAATGATGCCTACGTCATCGATTACTATGAAAAAAACGCCATAAAAACAGCAGTTACACCGATCACGGAGGCTGTAAGGGACTACGTCTACTTTGAATTTGAGGACAAGAGGCTGCCGAAAACAGGCAAACCTGATTACGGTGTGAATTTTGCGGCAAGCGAAGAGGATCCCAAGAAATTTTATCCGGTAAAAAGCATTGATGCCGATGTCTCGAAAGGCAACCTCTACGCGATGCGTTTCGACGAGCTGACCGATTCAAGTTATTACGATTTCTCCCATCCGATACTTGAGGCCGGAGAGTACGAATTCAACCTCTTTTACCTTTCGGACAGATGCGGGACAGAGATCGACGTTTCGATCGACGGCGATTTTGCAGGAAGTTTCAGCTCATATTCAGAGCGTCAGGTCAGAAACGCCTTCACGGCATACATCAATCTCGATGCCTCGAACCACACCTTCAGACTCACCCCGCGTTACGGCCACTCCTGCCTTATGATAGATTCTGCGGAACTTTTGCTGATTTCCGAATAAATCGGTCGATTTTTTTCGTGAAATATCTATAATATTCCAAAATTTTTGGAGTTGGAGATGAAAAACAGAATATTTTTGATCGCGCTTTTTTTCGTAGCTGCGGCGCTCGCAGTCTCATGCGGTTCCGGCGGAAACAGCAGCCAGTATGAACCGGAAAAGGAGATCCCGTGCGTAAACAAGGCAGACTGTCCGGATAACTTCACCTGCGACATAGCTCAGTTTATATGTGTTCCTGACAAACAACAACCGGTGGATCCGACTCCGGGCAAGGACGATCCGAAACAGGACGGCGACAATCCGCCTTCTCAGGACGGAGACACCCCGTCACATGACGGCGATACCCCTGCCCCTCACCAGGACGGCGACCCAGGCACACCTGACGGAGACCCCGCCGGCGGCGACAACGACTATCCGCCTGTGACCGACGACGACACTCTTCACGACGACTGCATCCCCGGTGCCGTTGAAGAGTGCGAATACACCGGTCCGGAAGGAACAAAAAATGTAGGGACATGCAAAGCCGCGACCAGGACCTGCGCCGGAAACGGATTGTGGGGCTTCTGCGAAGGAGAAGTCTGGCCGGTTGCCGAAAAGCCCGAAAATTCCAACTGCGGCGACGGTCTTGACAACGACTGCAACGGGATCGCCGACGACGGAATCGATATCGACGGAGACGGACACGGCAGATGCAGCGACTGCTGCGAAACCGAGGAAGAGTGCGCCGACCCGCTGAATGCATGGAACATCGAATACGACGCCTGCGACAAATCCGAGGCATCGCTTTACAAGTGCGACGGCGCGCTTGCCGAGACCTCCTATTTGCCTGGCGACTACGCCAAGGCTATCGGAATCTGCAACGGTCTTGTATCAGCAACTATATTAGCGCCGGACGGATCGACGCAGGTCCACTCCGGCAGCAACAAAATCCTTACAAAACTCGGCACGAGCATCGAACCGACAAGCGGAAAATACATGCTCGCCCTCGGCACAGGAAAGGTCGGCAACCCGTTTGAAGGACTAAACGCCGGCACATCCTCGCAGGCACCATCAGACTGGGTCGAGGCAAACGGCGGCTCGTTCACGATCCCCTATGTCTGCTCACAATATTCTATCAGCACAACGAATGTTCACGATGCGGTAATGCTTGAGCTCAAGGTCAAGGTCCCGGAATACAAAAAGTCGTTTTCATTCGACTTTTTCTTCCTGACGCACGATTTCCCGGACAGGGTCTGCAACGCGAAACATGATATTTTCGTCTCGCTTCTCGATTCGGAATGCAACGAATCCTCGGAATGCACCACAAAAAACCCGAACGATAAAAACCTTGCAATATTCGGTGATTATCTCGTCAACGTCAACCTGACGAAAACCATCTACATGACGCACTGCATCGAAGGGACCGGGGCCTACACAAACTGTCAGGGCGCATCGCTGCTTGCAGGGACCGGCTTTGACAGCTATGCCGGCACAGGATGGCTCACGATCAAAGGAAATGTCGTCGACCTTGAGACGATCACGCTCAGACTTGCGATCTGGGACAGCGTTGACCTTACATCCGATTCACTAGTTCTGATCGACAACTTCAAGTGGTACGAAAATTTCGCCCAGCCGGGGATCCAGCCGGTCAATTATTGATTTTGAAGAGGTGATCCGTGAAAAAAATATACTTTTTTACAGCTCTTTCCTTTCTCCTTCCGCTCGTTTTCACCGGTTGCGGAGAAGAAGAGGATCTTCCTGAATCAGTCGTCGAGTGCACAAGAAGCGACCAGTGTCCTGACAGCTACAAATGCAACCTGGAGACCAATAAATGCGAAGAGAGCGGCAGCGACGCCGACACACCGCTGGATGCGCCGGATGATGATTCCGATACTCCAAGGCCCGCCACCGACTCAGAGAGCGGCGATCCAGCTACCGACTCAGACACAGTAGGACCTGAAACCGGCGACTGCAAACCGGGAGAGACACAGAAATGCGAATACAACGGCGGTGCCGGGACAGAAGGGACCGGAGCCTGCAAGGCCGCTGAAAGGAGCTGCTCGGACGACGGGACCTGGGGCCCCTGCATCGGCGAGGTACTGCCTGTAATCGAAATCGGCGAAGCGCTCTGTTCCGACGGGATAGACAACGACTGCAACGGTATCGCAGACGACGGGACCGACTTCGACGGCGACGGTCACGGCGCCTGCTCCGACTGCTGCGAAACTACGGAACAGTGTCCGGAACCGAAGGAGGCCTGGGATAAGGGGCAGCACACCTGCGAATACGGCGAAGAGATGCTTTACGGCTGCGACGGAGAACTCAGCCAAGCGACGAAAGACCCAGAAAACTATGCAAAGGCGATCGGCATCTGCCAGAACCTCGTTTCCGCAAAAATCACCGCGCCCAACGGTTCGGACAAGGTCTTTGCCGGCAGCCACGCTATCCTTTCCAAGCTCGGCAGCGTCATAAAACCGCAGGCGGGCAAATATATGCTGGCTCTCTCGACCGGCAAGGCGACAGACCCCTTCTCCACCTACGGCAGCGGTTCCACGACCGGCGCTCCAGCCGACTGGTACGCTGCAAACGGAAACGAATTCCCGTCAGCTCCGGTGTGCGCATCTTACGTTTCGTCCGGCAGCGACATGAGTGATGACGTGAACGACGCGGTAATGCTCGATCTAAAGCTCAAAGTCCCGGCAACCGCAAAATCCTTCAGCATGAATGTCTACTTTCTGACCCAGGAATATCCCAGGTGGATATGTTCCGAATACAACGATTTCTTTGTCGTTCTTCTGGATTCTTCATACACTTCGAACGACCCCTCCCTGCAAAATCCGGCGGACAAAAACCTTGCGATGGATGCCGCAAAAAACCCGGTCGGCGTCAACCTTGCACCATCGGGGCTCTTCACACAGTGCCTGCCGGCTTCAGGCTATCCCGCGACACAAGCCTCATGCACAGGGACCGGGGATCTTGACGGGACAGGCTTCGAGGGAAACGGCGGTACCGGCTGGCTTTTGACCCGCGGAAACGTCGTTGGCGGCGAAGAGATCAGGCTCCGCTTCGCGATCTGGGATGTATCAGACCATGCCTTTGATTCGCTGGTCCTCATAGACAATTTCAAGTGGGATGTCGCCGAGTACACGCCCGGCACAGGTCAGATGTAACTTACTGCTCGTAAACAGGATCAAAATCAGAGGCCGGATGACCGCAGAGCGGACAGATAAAATCGGTCGGAAGTTCAGCACCGTTATAAACATATCCGCAGATCTTGCAGCGCCATCCGACGATCTTCTTTTCTGTACTGACAACAGGCTTCGGTTTGATGACCTTCTGGTAACCCATATAGGTTATCGGATTGCTCCGGCTCAGCATTTTTGCATCTGCGACCTCGGCAATAAAAAGTGTGTGAGTCCCCAAATCGACGCTTTTCACGACCTTTCCTGAAAGCAGAGCACAGATCTCCTTTGTCGGATACGGGTTGCCGAAATCATCCAGCGAATAAGGAAATTCAGCGAATTTATTGACATTTCTCCCGCTTTGATAGCCGAAATTTTTGATAGTCTCGAATGTGCAGCGGCTGTCAAGGACCGAAAGCGCGAAGGTTCCCGACTGCTTGATCATCTCGCAGGTCAAATTGCTGTTGATAACGGAAACCGCGATCCTGACAGGGTCGTTCGCCGCCTGGAAGCAGGTATTCGTTATACATGCATTGATCTTTCCGTCAAAGTGCGTCCCGAGAACAAAAACACCGTACTGAAGGCTGAAAAGTGCGCTATTATCCATTTTTCTCTCCGTCAATTAATGAATCAAAAACCGATTTTTTACCATGATCACTCCCCTTCTACAACGCATTTCAAGGGGAACCCGCGTTTTCTTGCCTCTTCGGTAACCAGCGCCACCTTCGACTCGGCAATATCAAGAACATATCTGCCTGCAACCCCCTTTCCGGTCGTGTGGATGCTCATCATGATCTCAAATGCCTCGCCGCACTCCTTTTCAAAAAAACGCGTCAGGATCCATACGACGAACTCCATCGTCGTGTAGTCGTCATTGAGCATTACGACGTTATAAAGCGGCGGCTGGGAAACCGTTATTTTGGGTCTCTTGTAAATTTTTGGTGAAGATCCGCTCATATCATTTATTTCGCTATTCTGAAAGTTACAGCCGGAGAAGCGCTGCCGTCGGCAAAACCGCCGATCTCGATGCCGTTTCCGACATCCCGCCTGTAAAATTTTATAGTTGCCCCCTCTCTCGTCTGTGCGAGATAATGGACCTCTACATCGCAAAAACCGCACTCTTCGCTCTTCATGCAGCCCAACATTGCACGGACATAGGCGACATTGTTCATGTGGCGCGCCATATCGATATCGAAAGAACGGACCTGATGCTCGCCTAGCAGTTCACAGCCAGAAAAATCCCTGTCGACCGCCTCGAAAGGTTCATCAAATATAGTTGTCTCAAGAAACTTGAACTCAGGAGAAAATATCTCCTTCAGGTTGCAGAGCCTCCCTGTTTCAATATTTATGACAGCCCAGTCGCTCTTTCCGTATGCGATCGTTTCACCGTTTCTAGTCATCTGGTACTGTCTTGTGCACTTGAAGCCCTTGCAGTAGTTAGGCCAAGTGGAGACTTCAACCATTTCAGATATTTGAGCCTTTTTTAAAATACGGATCCTGGTCTTTGACGCGACCCAGATCTTGCCTTCGCGAAGCAGCTTCGGAACTCCTGTTTCGATCTCTTCCGAATGTTGTGTCGCAGTGTCGACAAAGAGATTGAAGACCGCCGGAATACTGACACTTCCCGAGTAGTCGCAGAAACTCGGATAAATCATCGTCTCTCTCGTAAATTTGCTCTTCATATCCAAACCTCTAAACGAGCCGCTAAAAAACAGGTGATATTACACAGAAAAGCGTTGAAGGCAAAAAACCGCCCGCCGGAGCGGACGGCTGAGATAAAAATCAGAGATACTTATAGAATGCCCTGTAAGCCAGGTAGGTGTTGTAAAGGTCAGCCTTCGACGAGACCTCGAACGGGCTGTGCATCGAAAGGATAGCGGTACCGACATCAAGAACATCCATACCGTACTCGGCGATGAACATAGCGATCGTTCCGCCGCCGCCGCAGTCTACCTTTCCGAGTTCTGCAGTCTGCCATCTTGCGTTATCCTTGTTGAATGCAGCTCTGCACTTTGCAACAAATTCAGCATGTGCTTCGTTGGAGTTTCCCTTGCCGCCTGCGCCTGTGAACTTCGTGAGGCAGACACCCCAGCCGACCTTTCCGGCATTCATCGGCTCAAAAACGCCGGCCCACTCAGGCTCGATACCGGCGTTGACATCGGAGCTGAGGAACTTGCTGTCTGCAAGCGAGTTGATAAGCGTGTTGTAATCGCCCTTGCCGTAGAGGTTGATGAGCTTGTTGACAGCCCTTTCAAGAATGTTGGAGTTTGCGCCGGCATTGCCCTTCGAGCCGATCTCCTCTTTGTCGAAGAACATCGCGATCTTGTTCTGGTTTGACTTTCCGGAATCGAAAATCGCCTGCATAGCACAGTAAGCGCAGATCCTGTCGTCCTGGCCGTGCGAACCGACGAAGCTTCTGTCCAGACCGACATCCCTTGCCTTTCCTGCAGGAACGACCTGAAGCTCGGCGGATACGAAATCCTCCTCCTTGAAGCCGTATTTTTTGTAAAGCATATCGAGGATAGCAAGCTTTACGCTGTCCTTGTCATATTTGAATTTATACGGAATCGAGCCGATGAGGATGTTGAGGTTTTCACCCTCGATGACCTTTCTAGCGCTCTTTTCCATCTGCTCCTGAGCAAGGTGGATAAGAAGGTCGTTTACGGTGAAAACAGGATCGTTGTCATCTTCGCCGATAACGATATCAACTGTCGTTCCGTCCTCCTTCACAACAACGCCGTGAAGAGCAAGCGGTCTTGTAACCCACTGATATTTCTTGATTCCGCCATAGTAGTGAGTCTTGAAATATGCCATATCCTCCTTTTCGTAAAGCGGATAGCCTTTGAGGTCAAGACGCGGAGTATCGATATGCGAACCGACCATCAGCCAGCCGTTTTTGAAGCTTGTGTCGTTGATTTCAGCAAGCACGCATGCAACATTATCGAAATTGATAAAAATCTTTTTATCCTTTGCTGTAGCCTCGCAGATGCATTTGTAGCCCTTCGCCTTAGCCTGCTCATAAATGGTTTTTACAGCCTCTCTTTCAGTCTTGGCCTTTGTCAGGAACTCCTTGTAGCCCCCAGCGAAGTCCATGATTTCCTTAAGGTTTTTCTCGGTAATTTCACTCCAGCCCGACTTCTTTGAATAACACAGATCCTTCGGATCGAACTCCTTCTTTGGAGCAACCTTTTTCTTCGTGTCTGCCATAATTCACCTCGATGAAAAGACGTTAATAAAGTAAAAACCAGCAATTATAGCCACTTTTTATTAATTCCCACTTTTTTGTTAAAATTTTACCGTTTTTGGCTCTTCAGTGAAACTCGAGAAGGTCGCAGTTGCGTTTTGGAAGTACAGGACCTGCGTATTTCCGTCGTTTTCGTTGTACATGCCGCGAAGGCTCGGATAGTTGTCGAGCATACTCTTTTTAGCCTCGACGCTGTCGTCATTCACAAGTTCGCCGGCAAGTCTCAGCCATCTTTTGCCGTCGAAACAGCAGAGCTCCGCCTTAGGATTCGCCGCAAGCTGTTTGGAGACGTTTTTCGATTTTCCCGTCTGGATATAGAGCTTTCCGTTGAAGATGTTGATAGTTCCGAACGGACGTACTCTCGGCTGACCGTTTTCGACAGTCGCCAGATAATAGGTATTGCAGCTTTTGATAAATTCGTAAACAGATTGCATGGTCTCCTCCTTTTTCACGTTGTTATTTTTTGCAGCCGCTGTCTTTCCGGCAGCCAGACATGTCGAACCGGCAAAAATTGCAAACAAAAGCAAAAACAATGCCGATACACTGATTTTTCTCATGATATCCTCCTTTAGCTGTTCCTATTTTTGAAAACCGGATCATTCCGTCTGTCACAAAGTCTGCGATGCGCGTGAACCAGGATCATCTTTCTCTTCCCCGTTCTCCGAAAGGATGCGGACTTCGACCTTGACAATGTGCTTTTCGTTGCTGTCCAGGATTTTGAACTCGTAGTTTTTATATTTCAGAAGGAATCCGACAGGCGGGACATAGCCGATCTGGCTCACGATGAAACCGCCGAGACTGTTGTAGTCTCCGTCCTCCGGGATCGAAATATCGAGATCTTCTTCCAGATCGCTGATCGAAATATGCGCATCGACCGAAGCGACATCCTCCCTGATGATTTCAAAGGGTTTTTCATCTTTATCGTTCTCGTCCCTGATCTCTCCGACGATCTCCTCAAGGATATCCTCAAGCGTGATGATGCCCGATGTTCCGCCGAACTCGTCGACAACGATCCCGATGTGAGTCCCCTCCTCGCGCATCTTTTTAAGGGTCTCGTTAATTTTCTGGGTTTCAGGGACATAAAAGAGGTTGTTGCGGGCGACCGTACTGATTTTGTCGTTGAGGACAGATGAATTTTTAGCGACAAGCATAGCCAGATCCTTGACGTAAAGGATCCCCTTGATGTTGTCGATCGAATCCTCGTAGACCGGGATACGGCTGTGTCCCCACTCTCCGATCTTTCCGATCGCTTCATTTATTGTCAAACCGCTCTCCAGGAAGTCTGTCTCCGTCCGCGGAGTCATGATCTCCTTGACGATCGTGTCTTTGAATTCGATAACGCTCGTCAGCATCTCGCCCTGCTCCTCCTGTTCGAAAACACCCTCGTCGCTGCCTTTCTGGATAAGGTATTCGATTTCGTTTTCGGTTACCTCGGAGACTTCGTTGCCGCCGCCCATGATCTTTACAAGCGAATTTGCAAGTTTTGAAAGGACGATGGCAAACGGACGCAGCAGAAGGTCGATCACGCGGAAAAGGATAAGGGCAGGAACAAGCCATTTTTCCGGGGCCATCTTTGCAAAGGTTTTCGGTGTGATCTCGCCGAAAATAAGGACGATCACGGTCATAACGGCTACAGCCACNNGGCTCCGGCGACTGCCGATCCGTAATTTTTTTCAAGGGCAGAAGAGGCCAGATTTCCGGCAAGAACAGCTCCAAGAATGTTTACAATGTTGTTTCCGACCAGGATCGATGACAAAACGAGGCTCGGACTCTGAGTCCACTTTTTTAAAATCGGGGCGACAAAGGTGTACTTTTCGCACATCAGTGACTTTTTAGCCTCAGAAAGCGTCGTGAGTGCTGTTTCCGTGCCGCTGAAATAGGCACTAAATAAGATGCAGATAGTCACCCCCACAATATCCGCCGCAGGGAAAGAATCCAAAGCAACCTCCATAGCAGTTGATAAAATACGCGTTATTTTACTTTTAGTTAGATAAATAACAACAAATTTAAACAGATTTAGCGTATAATCAGTCTACCGTTATCGACTTGCTTACGTTTTTGGGTACATCCGGGTGGACGCCGTGATTTTCGACCTGGCTTCTGTTGAGATACTTCATCTTCGCGACACTCATCTTGAATGCAAGGAACTGGAGCACGACCGCCGCCTCGAAGACGAATATGTTCTTGTCTCCCGTTTTGGGAAGCTCGATAAATTTAGACCAGTAGTTTTCGACATTCGACGGAACTCCCTCGACAGCCTTTTTGAGATCGTCGTCGTATTCGGATATCAAAACTATATCCGCGCCGCGGATCTTATGCGTGTGGATCTGCGAGATCGTGATCCTGCGGTCTCTTTCATCCGGCGGGCAGACAAAGACAAGCGGATAATTTGAAAAATAATTCTCGATATTTACCTTTTCATTAAAGAGTTTTGCGAACTTTTTGAGAGTATCTATCTCCTTCTGGGTCGCAAAGGAACGCGTAACAAAATCGTCGTCCAGACTCTTGAACTTCATGCTCTTCACGAGATTCAGGATGTTGGAAATGATCCCGAGACTTTCAGCCTTGAACGAATCGTAGCTGAAAAAACGCTCGCTCAGTTCGACCATATTTGCAAGCAGGTTTTCCATATCCTGATAAGAATAGATGGTATTTTTGCCGAGGATCGTGTTCGGACCATGTTTGAATTCAGCGGCGTCGCAACCCTCCGTGTGGTTGAGAACGACTTCGCGGATCTTCAGCGCACCCTCCTTCGCAAGACCGGTAAGAGATGTCCCGAGGACGTGGATCGAAGGCTTCATGAAGAGCTTGTAGGCGGCATCCGAAACATGGGCGTCGATATTTTTCAGCGTAAAATCCATCATAAAACGGATACGGCTCAGCTTGTTGGCAACTCCCTGATCATCGCCGTTGACAAGAAAGGCGAGAATGTAAAAAAGCGCTATCTGGCTGATAAACGACTTGGTAGCAGCAACAGCGATCTCGGAACCGCAGAGGATCGGCAGATAGAAGTCGCTCTTCTCCTGCGGCAGCGTCGAATTTTCGTTGTTGACGATCGTGATCCTTTTGATATCCGGGTTCGACTTGTGGATCTCGTTGAAGATATCGACAAGATCCTTTGTTTCGCCGCTCTGGCTCACGCCGACGATAACATCCTTGTCTGTAAGCGAATTGAAGTAGCAGGCCCTGAAGTTGCCCGGATTGACGGTGATCAGCGAAATGTCGGTCAGATTGTTGAAGAAGTACGCTCCGGTAAGTGAAGCGTTGTATGAGGTCCCGCTTGCAATGAAGAAGATCCTTCCGCCACTCTTTTTAGCCTCTTTGAAGAGCTCGATCAGCCTGTTTCTGGAGCTGATGATCATCCTCTTTTTCTTCCAGACGAGCATCGAATCGATAAGCCAGAGATCGTGGAAGTAGCTCTCGTCGATCCCGCTGAGCTCTTCTAGGATCGATTTCTCTTCGGAGTGGAAGGTGAAATACTGCTCGCTCGGCACGAACCGAGCTGTTTTTGCAACGATTTCAAGGAATTTCGGCTGCTTGCGAATTTTTTCGAACTCCTTTTTCAGCTGATGCTTGTCATAGACGTCGTAAAGTGAAAGCAGTGAATAAAGGAACTCTCTCGCCGCCTGGAAATTCTCCTCGAAAACATCGTAAAGCTCCTTGTCTTCGCGGTTTTCAATGTAGTAAAGCATCAGCGTGTCGATATTCTTCGGAGAGGAGAAGATCTCCTGTTCCATAAAGAAATGATACTTCGGCTGGAGCTGGATATCTGCGATGTTGAGGCGGCTGCGGCTGAGCTTCGGGACCCACTCCTTGTCCTCGGTAAGCGAGAACATCTTGTAGCTCTTGCTGTCGAAGTACATCCCCTCGCCCTCGGACATCGGGATCAGGAAACGGGTCTTTGAAAGGACCGACGTGAGGTCGCTTGAAACCACAACGAAATCACCGTCGCTGTCGGAACCTTTGCCTGCATAGAGCGAAGAACCAGCCTTGATCGCAAAGACGCCGGGGATCTCCGGAAGCGTGACACATGCCGCGTAGCTGCCCTCGATCTCCCTCTGAGCCAGGCGGATCGCACGGATCATCATCTTGATTTTGTCTTCGGTCGTCTTCGGGGTTTTGCTCTTAGTAAGACCGTAATAGAAGTGCTCGACCAGGTGAACAACCATCTCGCCGTCGTTGTCCGAAAGGACGTTGTGGCCGTTTTCGGTCAGGAAGACCTTGAGTTTGTCGGTATTGCTGACATTACCGTTGTGAGCTCCGACCATATGGACAAGGCAGTTCACATCGTGAGGCTGGGCGTTGACGTCGGTAACAGAGCCGTATGTCGCCCAACGTACCTGACCGATGAACTTGAAGCCAGATTCCTTGTGCATCTCAAGCTGCTCGACGACCTTTGAGGGGGCACCGACCTTTTTGCGCAGGGTGACTTTGCCGTCCTTTTTTATAAAGGCACCGCCAGTGGAATCGTAGCCGCGGTACTCAAGCTTCTTCAAAAGCATCGAAGCGGTCGAACCAAGATTTTTTATATCATCCGAATAGACAATCGAAACAACACCGCACATAAAATACTCCTACAAAAAAAGTTAAAGCATGTAATTATGCTCAAAATGCTTTTTTATGCAATTTTGCCGCATTTATCCGCGCTTAACTGTCTTTTGATTATAAAATATGTATAATTATCCGATTTTTTTTGAGCTTTACCGGAGGCAAAATGTTAAAAATCGTTCTTTGCGACGACCCGCTTTTCAGCATCAAAGATGACCCGAACAAAATCAGCTGGACAGGGCTTTCTGGAGATGAAGTGTTCCGTCAGATCATCTCAATGATCAAAGAAAACAAAAAGATATCAATAGCTTACCCAGAATACATCTTTAACAGCGATGCGGCGGCGATGACCTTTCTCGATACGCTCGGAAACAGCAGATCGGATGTGACCTTCTACAGCCGCGAGCTCGACTTCCCGACGACTATCATCCGCTATGCCTCGATAGAGGCGTCAAGACCGGATCTCTCTGTATTCGACAATGAGATCGACGCGCTTGGTTTCACGGAAAATACAAAAAAGGTCATCCGTGAAAATCTGAAGGGATTTCCGCTTTCAAGGATTTCGGAGCTTCTTTCCGGAATGGCGAGGCTCGGCGAATCCGATGCGATCGAAGAGATGCTCTCGGCCAAAAGGAACCTTCTGCGCCAGAACGAGATCCTTGAAGTCATCAACGTCGAAGACGGGATCGGCGAGATCGGCGGCTATGCCGAACTGAAAAGATGGATCATCGAAAGAAAGGACAACTTCTCCGAAGAGGCCAGAAAATTCGGGATCCCGATGCCGAAAGGGATGCTGATGCTGGGAGTCCAGGGCTGCGGAAAATCACTCACAAGCAAGGTCATCGCCAACATCTGGAACTTCCCGCTCGTCCGTCTTGACTTCATCAACCTCTTTCAGAAGGGCCGCAGCGTCGAAGAACTTTTGAAGATGGCGATCTCGACTGTCGAGGGCTTCGCCCCGGTCATCCTCTGGGTGGACGAAATCGAAAAGGCTCTCTCGCAGGAGGGAGAAGGCGCCGAGATCAGGAGAGTCCTGGGCTGGCTGATGACATGGATGCAGGAAAAAAAGGAGCCGGTTTTTCTGGTCGCGACGGCAAACAGAGTCGCACTTCTGCCGCCTGAGCTGCTCAGGAAGGGCCGTTTTGACGAGATCTTTTTTGTCGATCTGCCGTCAAAAACCGAGCGCGAGGAGATCTTCAGGATCCATATCTCCAAACGCGGCAGGAACCCGAAGGATTTCGACATAGAAAAACTTGCCGGAGACTGCGAAGGCTTCAGCGGAGCCGAAATCGAACAGATAATCGTCGATTCGCTGATCACGGCATACTCCAGAGGCCGCGATATGGACCAGAAGATCGTGGAAGAGGTCCAGAGAAGGACTGTTCCGCTCTCGAAGACCTACGAGGAGAGCATCAAGGAGCTCAGGCTCTGGTCGAGGAACCGTGCGAGAAACGCATCGGGAAACCGCAAAATAGAGTCATTCTTCAACGCATAGAGATCGAAATCTCAAAATCTCAAATCAAAAAATGTACGGGAATAGGTTCGGAAGGTGGTGCCCAGGGACGGAATCGAACCGCCCACACGGGGATTTTCAGTCCCCTGCTCTACCNNCTACCGACTGAGCTACCTGGGCACCAGCGGGGAGCAATATAGAGATATTCTTTCGAGAGTCAAGAAAATTTCATTTTTTTTGGAAAGATCAGCAAGTTACTGAAATTATTTAAGCTATCAACTGATAGACAGTATGGACAATGATGAGATCTCTCTGGTCTCCGGACCGTTTCCGATCTTCAAAGCCGAAAAATCGTTGCTGAAACCAAGGATTTCACCTTCCGAATTCTCTTCATAATTCTGAGTGTAGAGGAGCCTTCTGCCGACCATCCAGCCGACATTTTCGCCGTAAATTTTCAAAATCTCGCCGACGGGCAAAGAAAATGCGCTGTCTATCGACGCTACAAGCTTTGAAACGACGTCGCCGGTATCGATATTTTTGTTGTGATCCGAGATCGAAGCCGGCTCCCAGACAAATTTTCCACCGCCATTTTCCGGCGGAAAGACGTTTATCCCGATCCCGCAGATATAGAACCTTCTCTTCCCGAAAATGATCTGTTTTGCGATAACGCCCGAAACTTTTTTTGAATCAATCAGGATATCGTTCGGCCACTTTATCCGGACAGATGCCTCCCCGACAAACGGTTTCACAGCCAGAAGAGATGCAACTGCGCACCGCTGCGGGATAAGCGTGATCTCCGCATTCGGATCGATCTTTTCAAAAAAAGAGAGATAGACGTTGCCGTTATCCGCCGAAGACCAGCTCTTTTGTCCTCTGCCGTAACCTGCAGTCTGCGAATCAGCCAGAACGATGCCGCTCCCGATCCCCTTTTCAATGAAATTCACACATTCGTCCATCGTCGACGTGAGCTCGAAAAAGTGGTAGAAGTTGCGGAACCTGTTTTTGGGGATGTTGTACTGTCTCATTGCGTTACCGGGATCCTGAACGCTTTGATAACCGCCATGTGCTGCATGTTGTTTGAGCCGGAATCGTTCATCTCGGCAGGCGGGAAAAACTCGTCAAGCTCGCTCTGGGAATAGAGTCTGCTGTCAAAAACGAAGCCGTATTCATAACTTTTGACACTGCCTGCGTCTCTCGACGAGTAGAATTCGACCGGAACCATGCAGCTGTTGAAATTTTCATCGACAAGAACAAAGTCATATGGCTTGCTGCGGTTTTTGTTCGTATATCCGTTTCCGTCGTCATCAGCCGGATAGGGTCCATCGACATAAAATGTTCCGTCCTTGCCGAAGCCGTTTTGCGAAACAGCGGAATTACCGTTGAAATCGCCTCCGACGGCATAGTAGTATTTCCCGGGGTTGGATGCCATCTTAGCCTTCACCTTACCTGAGACGACCTTCGCCGCTTCAATCTGGTGGGAAGGAGGATCTGTGTGCAGATGGACGCTGACGGCGAGAAGATCCACTTCGCCCGGGATATCGATGACCGCCCAGGCAAGCTCCCTGTTGCTAATATTCGGGTCATCCCAGTAGCCGCTTGATGTTATCGGAAAGCGGCTGATGATACCGTTCGGGATCTGAAAGGATGAGTCGTCGACAGAGTAGTAGCCGTCCGAACCGAGAATCTGATTCGTGATGCTGCTGTAGTCGCTGCTGCTGTTGTTTTTGTAGTTGAACTCCTGGATCATTACGACATCTGGTCTCAAAGCCTTTATCAGGCGGATCCCGTGCCCAGGGTCGTAGCTCTGGTTGTTGCCGCTGGTCAGATTCGCCGCAACGAGCCTGATCTCATAGGTGTCATCCAAATCTGTATAGCAGTTATCGCCGTCGGATACGGTATCTCCGTCAGGCTCTGTGCCGCCGTCGGGTTCAGTGTCGCCGGTATCGCCGTCTGGTACGATGTAGCCGGTGTCGCCGTCGGGTTCAGTCTCCCCAGTATCGCCGTCGGGTCCGGTGTCGCCGGTATCGCCGTCTGGCTCAGTATCGCCGGTGTCGCCGTCAGGTCCGGTGTCGCCGGTATCGCCGTCGTGGTCAGAATCATCCCAGGTGCTGTCAGAGTCTATGATACCGTCACCGTCATTACGGGTCCCGAAAGTTTTACCGGAACTGCACGAAGCAAGAAAAAATGCAAAGACAAGCAGCAGACACAAGCATATTTTTTTCTTCATTTTTTTATGTATCTCCTTGCAAATATAATGTTAATTCCGAAGTAGGCCGCCGCAGCAACCAGAAAGATCGAGTAGATCAGAGGCGAAAATACAGCCGCAAAGCTTATTGAAAAGAGGACGGCCGCCCCGACAAACGAAACGATAAAAAATGTGTTCAGAGCAATGAACTGCCCTTTTGAAATGCTTACCGAGGTCACTATCCCCGCAATCAACAATGAAACAAAAAGCATTGAAATCACAAATGAGATTGTCCAATATTTCAATCTTGACCCCAGATAATCGGCAACGCTCTCCTCAAGGAACGGGTTAGCCTCGGGGATTATCCCGTCGGTCGTTTTTATCCGCTCCCAGTTTTCGTAAGGCGTCTCGACGACGTAAAAATATATATCTTTTACAGGAAGAGCTTCATAGTCGTTGAAGATAGACGAATCGAAGGTCATCTTTTCGCTCTCGACCGAGATGCTGCACTTCTCGATCCCGTTCAGGAGAGGCTCGACACCGGATGGATTAGATGTGATTATCGTTACCGGGAAGCACCTCGCGGCCTCCTCGAAGATGTTGAAAACATAAAGCTGGAGAGCGATAAATCCGAAAAAGAGCGCCATTGCCAGAGAGCCCTTGAAAATATGAAAAACAAAAGCGCAGTTACTCAACTCACCACCTCCGGGCACCATTGTACACATTTTTTCGAACTTTAAAACAACAAAACCTTTTTCAGGTTTGACTTGAAAAAATGAATGACTAACATCACGCGTTTATTGTTTTACCGATGGTTTGATTTTTGAGGAGTTATGTACAGAAAGTTTTTGAAATCCAAAATCCACAGGGCGACAATAACTGACTCTGATATCGAGTATCAGGGAAGCATAACCATTGACAAGG
Organism: bacterium UBP6_UBA1209; assembly: GCA_002309575.1. Lineage (GTDB taxonomy): Bacteria > UBP6 > UBA1177 > UBA1177 > UBA1177 > UBA1177. The sequence continues at coordinate 29,285 of DBXP01000016.1, forward strand.
ATCTGATGAAGCTCGCCGATCTATCGCCTTTCGAGTTTGTCGACGTATGGGACGTCACGAACGGAGCAAGATTCGAGACCTACGTGATCGAAGGTGAAGCCGCCTCCGGCGCGATCTGCGTAAACGGTGCCGCGGCCAGACTTGTTTCAAAAAATGACCTGATCATTATAGCAAGCCACATCTACATTGAGGAGGACGCCCCTGTTCCGAATCCCAGGATAGTCTTCGTGGACTCAGCCAACAAACCAGTCAGCTCACAGCATTGAAACAGAACAGCGAAAATTCAGAATACATATCCCAAAGAAGGCGGCGCTTCACGCTTGTCGCACTTTTCTTCATAATTTTCGGCTGTTCGCTCTACATCATGAGCGAAATCCAAAAGCTTCTTTCGGAGTACGAAATCGAGACCATCAACCCCGCTCAGGAGGTCGTCAACTACTTCTTTCCGTCAGAATCAGAAGATGTCGCTTCAAATGGCGACACAAGCAAGGCAACCGACGCGATCTCCACGAATCTGCTTAAAGACCCTGTTCTTGTCCCCTTTTCCGTTGACGGAAACAAGCTTATGCTGAACGGAAGCTTCTCTATCGGCAAAGAGAGGGTCGAAAACGCCGTCTTCTCGGTCGAACAGCACGGAAACATCACCTACTCGGTCGGTTTTTCGTCAGATGTTCCGCAGCTTTTCTGCAAAGGCGCCGTCCAAAACGATACAAAACAGTTTTTTATCTATTTCTGCGAAAAGGATCATAAATCATAAAAGGGAGAAACTATGTTTGAAGGTACAACCATCATTTGTGTAAGGGACAAATCCTCGGTCGTGGTTGCCGGAGACGGTCAGGTGACATTCGGTCACACCGTTCTTAAAGGCAACGCCAACAAGCTGAGAAGACTCGGAAACGACAGGATCATCGCCGGTTTTGCCGGTTCGACCTCAGATGCAGTCACGCTTTTCGAAATATTTGAGGAGAAGCTTAAAAAATACAACTACCAGCTCAAAAAATCGGCTGTAGAGCTGAGCCGGGCATGGAGAAAAGACCGCGTCCTCGGCAAACTCGAAGCTCTCCTGCTCGTTGCGGACGAAGAGACGACCCTCCTGATTTCAGGAAGCGGAGACGTCGTAGAGCCGGAAAAAAATATCATCGCGATCGGTTCAGGCGGTCCCTACGCTTACGCGGCAGCTGTGGCACTTTCTGAAAACACGAAGCTCTCAGCTCACGATATCGCTCTGAAATCATTGAAGATCGCTTCCGAGATCTGTATTTACACCAACTCGAATATCACAATCGAAGAACTGAAAACCAGCGGAGGTAAAAAATGAGCAGCTTTTCCGTCGATCAACTGACACCCAGGCGAATTGTCGAGGAGCTCAACAGGTTCATAATCGGCCAGGACGAGGCAAAAAAAGCCGTTGCGATCGCCCTTAGAAACCGCTGGAGACGCGCTCAGATAAAAGACCCCTTCCTCCGCAAGGAGATAACTCCGCGCAACATCCTGATGTCGGGCCCGACAGGTGTCGGCAAAACAGAGATCGCACGCAGGCTTGCAGAGATCTCAAAGGCGCCATTCCTCAAGGTCGAGGCGACAAAATTTACAGAGGTCGGATATGTCGGCAGGGATGTCGAATCGATGATCAAGGACCTCGTAAAGCACGCTGTGAACGAAGTAAAAAAGCAGGAGACCGAAATGGTCCTCGAAAAGGCAAAAGCGATAGCCGAAGAGAGGGTCCTCGACCTTCTGAACGTTCCGAATCCGGACAAGCTCGATCCCGAAGACTCCGACTACGAGTCAAAGCGCAAACGCCAGCAGGATTACCGCAAAAAGATGATAGAGAAGCTCAGGAACGGCGAACTGGACGACAAAAAGATCAATGTCCAGGTAAACCAGCATCTCTCGGCAATGCCCTTTTTCGAGGTAGTCGGCGGCTCGATGGACGATATCACCTCGACCATCAAGGACATGATGAGCAACATAATGCCGGCCCCCTCAAAGGAGAAAACTGAATCCGTTCAGGAGGCTCTCAAAAACATAACCCAGATCGAAAGTTCAAAGATGCTCGACAACGACAAGATCGTCAAACAGGCGATCGAGTGGGTCGAAAACGACGGGATAATCTTTATCGACGAGGTGGACAAAATCATCGCGTCGAACTCTTCGCACGGGCCTGACGTCTCCAGAGAAGGCGTCCAGCGCGACATCCTTCCGATCGTCGAGGGCTGCACCGTCAACACGAAGTACGGTCCGGTCAAAACCGACCACATCCTCTTTATCGCGGCAGGAGCCTTCCACACAACCTCGCCGGAGGATCTGATCCCCGAGCTTCAGGGGCGCTTTCCTATCAAGGCGGAACTTAAATCGCTCTCGAAACAGGATTTCGTCAGGATCCTCACGGACACCGAAAATTCGCTTCTGATCCAGTATTCGGCGCTTTTGAAATCCGACGAGGAGAATATCACGCTGAATTTCCAGCCCTCAGGCATCGAGGAGATCGCGGAAATCGCCTTCAAAATGAACAGCACGACGCAGGATATCGGCGCAAGAAGGCTTCAGACGATCCTTGAAGTCATCCTTGAAGACATCTCATTCAACGCTCCGGAAAAACGCGGAGCAAAGCTCAAGATCGACAGAGCTTTCGTCCAGAAGTGGTTCAAAGTCGCTCAGAAAAACGAAAAACTTCTCAACAACTTCATTATTTAAAGGCTTAATCCTTTTCCACCTTGACAGGTTTGATGTGCCAGATCTCTTCGGCATATTCGCGGATCGTGCGGTCTGAGGAAAACTTTCCGCTTCTTGCGGTGTTGAGGATCGACATGCGCGTCCAGGCAGCCTTGTCGCGGTAGACGGCATCCACGCGGTCCTGCATCTCGATGTAAGAGCGGTAATCGGCAAGCAGCATGTAGTTGTCGCCGTAATCGACGAGAGCGTTGAAAAGCTGCGAGAAGATATGCGGTTCATCCCTGTTGAAGAAATCGCCGTTGATCATATCGAGGACCTCGCGAAGCTCCGGATCGGTCTCGTAGATGCGCCTCGGATTGTAGCCTGTCACCTTGGCCTCGGCGACTTCGTCAGCCTTCATTCCGAAGATAAAGATATTCTCCGCTCCGACCTCTTCAAGCATCTCGACATTTGCGCCGTCAAGCGTCCCGATCGTCATTGCGCCGTTGAGCATGAACTTCATGTTTCCTGTACCGCTCGCCTCGAAGCCTGCAGTCGAGATCTGCTCGGAAAGCTCGCTTGCGGGGATGACCTTTTCAGCCATCGAAACCGAGTAGTTCGGGAAGAAAAATACGTTGAGCTTTTTGTTTACGTCAGGATCGGAGTTGACGACGGAAGCTACCGAATTGATAAGCTTGATGATCTGCTTCGAAGCGTAGTATCCCGGCGCCGCCTTGCCTCCGAAGATCTTTGTCCTCGGCACGAAGTCGCCGTTCGGATTGCGCTTGATACGGTTGTAGAGCGTGATCGTGTGGAGAACGTTCAAAAGCTGGCGCTTGTATTCGTGCATCCTCTTGATATGGACATCGAACATCGAATCAAGGTTGAGATCAAAGCCCCAGTGCTCCATCGCGTAGCTCTTGAGATCACGCTTGGCGTTGAGTTTCGCCTCGACCCAGGCAGCGCAGAAGTCAGGATCGTCGACATACTTTTCAAGCCCTCTGAGCTCGTCGAGATCGAGAGTCCAGCCTTTGCCGATTTTCGAGGTTATGAGCTTTGAAAGATATGGATTTGCCTGCAGGAGCCACCTTCTCGGCGTGATCCCGTTCGTCTTGTTGTTGAACTTTCCGGGGTAAATTTCGTTGAAATCGCGGAAGATCGTGTTTTTCAGGATCTCAGTGTGAAGGGCGCTTACGCCGTTTACGGAATAGCTGCCGACGATCGCGAGATTTGCCATCCTGACGAACTTTCCGCCGGACTCCTCGATAATCGAGACATCCCCTACCCTGTTGAGCCCGAAATTGTGGAAATCCCTGACTTCATTGATGAATCTGCGGTTGATCTCATAAATTATCTGAAGTTGGCGCGGCAGGAGCGAGCCCATGATCTCGACATCCCACTTTTCGACAGCCTCGGGCAGAACCGTATGGTTCGTGTAGGCGAAAGTTCTGCGCGTGATCTCCCACGCCTCGATCCAGCCGAGCCCCTCCTCGTCGATGAAGATCCTCATCAGCTCGGGGATGGCGATGCTCGGATGCGTGTCGTTGAGCTGGATGACCACCTTGTCAGCGAAATTCGAGAAATTCTCTTTGCCGTGGATCTTCTTGTGGTGCCTGATGATGTCCTGAAGCGTCGCCGAGACAAAGAAATACTGCTGTTTGAGCCTTAAAACTTTGCCTGCGTAGACATTGTCGTTCGGATACAAGACCTTTGAAATATTTTCGCTCAGGTTTTTATCGTTGACCGCAGCAAGGTAATCACCGCTGTTGAAGTAGTTGAAGTTGAACTCGTTCGTACTCTTCGCCTGCCACAGACGGAGGTTGTTGACTGTCTCGGTGTCATATCCCGGGATCGGCACGTCGTATGCGAGCGCAATGACATCCTCAGTCTCGATAAGCTTGTATGAATACTCCTGATTTCCCTTCGGAAGGCAGACGACGCGGCCGCCGAAACGGACTCTGTATTCAAGGTCGGGGCGGCAGATCTCCCACGGGCAGGTATATTTCAGCCAGTTGTCGGGGACCTCGACCTGGTATCCGTTCTGGATATCCTGCCTGAAGATACCGTATTCGTACCTGATCCCGTATCCGTATGCCGGAAGGCTCAAAGTCGCCATCGAATCAAGAAAACACGATGCAAGTCTGCCCAGACCGCCGTTCCCGAGCCCCATATCCGGTTCCAGGTCACGAAGCTTGTCAAGGTCGAAACCCGTCTTTTTGACGAGCTCGCGGGCCTCGTCGTAGCAGTCGAGGTTCATCAGCATGTTGTCCAGAAGGCGCCCCATCAGAAATTCCATCGAAAGATAATAGAGCCGCTTTGTCTTGCTGCCGCGGTAGACATGCTGGGTCCTCAGCCAGTCTCGGATCAGCCTGTCGCGGAGAGCATTTGAAAGGCTTAAAAAGATATCCCTTGAACGCGCCGTCGTCCTGTCCTTGACACGCGAATATTCGATCGTCGTCAAAAAATCGCGCTCCAGCGTTGAACAGCTCTCGTCGATCAGATCGGTAAAAAATATTGAATCGTCATTCTTCTTCATATTCCCCTCCAAAAATATTTTCACCCGAGCTTACAGTGAAATTTCAAATTTAACAATAAATTCGATAACCGCCTCCACGACCGTACCGTCTTTCAGCCGGCCCTGCGTGAAGCGGTATTTTTTTACGGCAGCAAGCGCCGATTCCGAAAAAAGTTCGTGATCGCTCCTGAGCACCTTCGCCTGCACGACCTCCCCCTTTTCGGAAATCACGAGCTCAAGCCTAACCTCGCCCTCGAAACCCTCCTCTTCAAGCGACGGAGGATAGACCGGAGTTGACGGAGAGACGACCTTCGGCACGGTTCCGAGCTCTGCTGCGCGATAAGGAGTATTTCTGATAGTTTTTCCTTCATCGGCTCCGGCGGCATCCGCTTTATCGCTCCCGCTTCCGGCTCCGCCCCCCTGCGAAGGCTGTTCCGGAGTGCCGTCAGGCGCTGCATCACCGTTTTCTGCAGGTTCCGCAGCCTCGGCCGCTGGCTCCGGAGAGAGCTCCTCCTCGACCCTTTCCTGCGGTTTTTCGACCTGCTCAAGCGGCTTTTCGACCCGTTTCGGCTTCACGCTCCGCCTGGGAGAGATCTGCCTTTTCGGCTGCTCAGCAGGCTCCGCCACTGGCTTCTCCTCTTTTACTTCAGTAACAAAAAGACGCACGATGTTTTCTGTATAACTTTCTGATTTTACAAAAGATTTGATCGCAACAGTCACAAAGAAAAGAAGGATCAGATGCAGGATCACGGACAAAACAAGCGCAGCTGTCACCCTACCTTTTTTCATTTAACGCTGTCCCAGATCGACGCAAATTCTTCCACAGTCACAACAGCCCTGGCGATCGAAGCCGGATCCTCCCTGAGTTCCGGAATCGAGACGCTGTTTTCGACAGAAAAGGGCCCGACCTTTTCCCGCCTGAGAGCTGTCATCGTTGCGCCGCAGCCCAGAAAATCGCCGATATCGGCAACAAGAGACCTGATATACGTTCCCTTCGAGCAGTCGACCGAAAACCGAAGCCTGCCGGCTGTAATTTTTTGGATTTTCAGAGATTTTATCTCAACAGAACGAGGCTTCATCTCCGGCATCTTACCAGCCCTGGCAAGCCTGTAAGCCCGCACCCCGTCGATCTTCAGCGCACTGAAGACAGGCGGTACCTGAGATATCGTTCCGGTAAACTTTTTTTCGATCTCAGTGCAGTCAAGCGCCTCGAAATCAAACTCCTCACCGCTCGGAACAAGCTCCGTCCCGCAGTCGAAACTCGCGCTGCGAAAACCGAGAAGAAGCTCTCCGCTGTAGCTTTTTTCAGCATTGGCGGCAAGCGAGATGAGCTTTGTGGCGCCCCGACCGACAGCGATGATCAGAAGCCCTTCGGCAAGCGGATCCAACGTTCCGCAGAAACCTGCCTTCCTGACCCCAAGAATGTGTTTCAGACAGTTCAGTTCACCGTTTGACGAATACCTTTTCTGCTTGTTCAGAAGCAGAAAAAAATCCTGCGGAAGCTCGAAATCCATCGGAAAAATCCCTGCTAAATGACGTAAAGGACCGCAATCGAAAGGATGATCAGATAAATTGAAAAAGGATAAAGCACCGTCTTTTTCATCATAAATACAAGAAGCTTCAAGGCTGCGAGACTTGATACGAATGAGGCGGCAAAGCCTGCAGTGACGACACCGAGATCGATCATGCCTAAGCCTTCAGCCTTGACCAGCTCAAGAGCCAGAGCCCCCAGAATAGCCGGGATCGCAAGCATGAACGAAAACTCGACCACCGTTTCCGCCTTGATTTTTCTTAAAATTCCGCCAGAGATCGTCGAACCTGAGCGCGAAACTCCCGGAAGGACCGCAATCCCCTGAAAAAAACCGATGACAAGAGCATCCTTCCAGTTGATTTCACGATCCTCTGTCGCCTTTTTAAAGCCGAACTGAGCAAAAAGCAGAAGCAGAGCCGTAAAGGCGAAAGCAGGCATCAGCATCATCGGATTCTCCTTGATCCCCTCAAGCATCGGCTTCGTCACCACGAGCATAGCGGTCGTGACAACAGTACTTATCAGCATCATCAAAACGTATCTGTGCGATTCGTTGACTCCCTTTTTGAAGCTGAAAAAACCTGAAACAAGTGCCAGAAGTTTCTTTCTGAAAAAGATAAAAACAGCAAGAAGCGACGCGACATGCAGCAGGATATCGTAAAGCAGCGGAACATCCTTCTGCCCGAGCAGCTTTTCCATAAAGACAAGATGTCCCGAAGAACTTACCGGCAGAAACTCCGTGAGCCCCTGAAGTATCCCAAGAATAATTGAATCAAAAAATGTCATAATTTCACCAACTTAGCAAAAAATTCTGCGGATTATATTAGAACTTATAAATAATGCAAAACCTCTACTTTAAGATTTTCTTCAGATGGATGAACTCGGCTGACAAAAATCCACCTGCCGAAACAGGGTTGCTATAAATAAAGTGGACACATAAATGGTCAAAAGTGTCAGAATGATTAATTGATCCGTGTTGAATATTTCTGGCTTGCTTCCATCGTAGCAGGTCGATCTCGGAATGCCGAGCAGTTCGCGTTGTCTGTAGTTTTAAAGCCTATCGATAAAATCAAGCTCAGGACTTGATGCCTGAGCCGAAATATATTTTTCAGGGATACCGGCTTCGAATGCGATCGATGCGGCTTCAACAGCCTTTTTAAAGGCCTCCCCCATCTTTTTCGGGTTCTTTGCAGTGGCGATAGCCGTGTTGACAAGAACAAAATCGGCTCCCATTTCGATTGCTCTCGCCGCATCCGACGGTGCACCGATCCCGGCATCGACAACGACTGGGACACGCGCCTGCTCGATGATTATGCGGATCATCTCGGACATCAGGAGACCTTTATTAGTTCCGATCGGAGCGGCAAGCGGCATGACAGTCGAGGCTCCGGCATCCTGGAGACGAAGCGCGAGCATCGGATCCGCGTTGATGTACGGCAATACTGTAAATCCCTTTTTTACAAGTATTTCAGTAGCTTTGAGAGTCTCGATCGGGTCCGGCAGAAGATAACGCGGTTCGGGAGTCAGCTCAAGCTTGACCCACTTCGGGAGTCCCGATTCATATGCAAGCTCGGCATAAAAAACTGCCTCTTCGGCACTTCTCGCACCTGCCGTGTTGGGTAAGATCGTGATATTTTTGTTCTCAAGCAGAGGTTTAAGAAGCGATTCACCCTTTCCCAGGTCCATCCTGCGCAGAGAAGCCGTCACGACGCTAGTCCCAGAACTCTCGACGGATTCCATCATCTCCTGATTCGAGCGGTATTTTCCGCTGCCGAGAAGCAGCCTGGATTTAACTTCAAAATCACCTATTTTCGGTATTGACATTTTTCTGCTCCATGAAAAAAGTTATATAACACCACGGCTGTATTGTTCAATTTCATTAATAAATTCAGCTATATCAGCGACTGACGACGGGGTCTTCAGCCCGGAAAAGCGCGAAACTGCGCTCATAACGGTTTCATGGATCCCCTTTACCCTGATCTCATTTTTCAAAAGCCTGTTCACTGCCACTTCATCGGAAATCGCGTAGGCAACCATGCCTGAATAATCACGGTTCAAAAGCAGCCTGAAAGCTGTGGCAAGAAGCGGATATTTGACCAGATCAGGCTTTCTGAACTCCATCACCTTTTCATCGTACGAAAAGTTCATCTCAGGAAATTTGCTAACGATATCGAGCATTTGAGGATAGCTGAGAGCGGCAGCGATAGGAACGAGCATACTGCTCACCGCATTCTGCGAAAGACTTGAGCCGTCCTTAAAAAGAAGTGCCGCGTGGACATTCACCTCGGGATGGACCAGAACATCCAGGATCTCGGGCTCCAGATTGAAAAGCCAGAAGGCCTCAAAAAGCTCAAGACCCTTGTTGAGCATAGTCGCGCTGTCGATAGTGACCTTCGCCCCCATCTGCCAGACCGGGTGCCTGAGTGCAGTTGCGGCATCCGCTTCAGCCATCTCAGAAGCGCTCAAATCACGAAGCGCACCTCCGGAGGCAGTGATGTAGACCCGCCTGAGAGTCGATCTGTCGCGCCCCTCGAGAAGCTGCATCAGCGCCGCGTGCTCGCTGTCGACCGGAACTATCTTCTTCCTGTCGCCTGTAACTGAACTGCCAAGATAATATCCTGCAATTACTAAAGATTCTTTGTTGGCAAGACAAACCTGGATGCCCATATTTATTGCAGCAACGGTGATTTCCCAGCCCGCCTTTCCAGGGAGAGCCATAACTATTTTGTCTGGTTTAAGTGACAAAAGCTCTAGCATAGCCTCTTTGCCGAAAGCGATTTTTCCGTCGAATTTGAGTCCGCTGACATCGCATTTTTCGGCCATGACCACTTTTTTTATCGATTGATGACGTGGCAGGATCTCTGCAAGTTTAGAAACATTTTTGCCTGCCGAACAAGCAACTATCCGGAATTTTTCAGGGAATGCAGCAACGATCCTTTCTGTCTGCTGACCTATCGAACCGGTGATTCCGAATACGACAATCTTTTCACAGGACATAGCTCTTCACCAGCAGTGCAACAAAAACCACGGTCACCGAAACAATAAGCGAATCGAGTCTGTCGAAAAGACCGCCGTGTCCCGGGAAGATCGTTCCGGAATCCTTGACTCCTGCCCCGCGCTTGATCAGAGATTCGATAAGATCCCCGAACTGCCCGAGGATCCCGACGGCAAAGGCGGTTGCGACCACAAAAAGCTTCGGCTCGTCCTTCAAAAGCGTAAAAGCAAGAACTGCGCCGGCAACCGTTGAAAAAATGATGCCCGAAACCGTCCCCTCCCAGGTTTTGTTGGGACTGATGAGAGGCGAAAACTTATGCTTTCCCAGCGCCTTGCCGCCAAAGTATGCCGCACTGTCGCAAACCCACGGGATCACAAGCGCAAACATCAGCCAGTGATAGTTGCTCCCGTAATGGCGGACAAGCGGGAAGAGCCCGAAGGTAAGACCGAAATAGAAGTAGCCGAAAAGATAAACTGAAAGACGCCTGAATTTGACATCTACCGGATCCTTGCCTGCCATCGTAAGCATCGGAACGAGCATGACTCCGCTCCAAAGCGAAAGGAAGAAGTATTTAAGCGAGTTGAAAAGCTGCTCCATCTTCCCTACCCCCAGCTCGAGGGACATATTCATAATGAGCCCCATTTTTGAGGTCGAATCGACCAGAAACAGCATAAGGAGTGCCACCAGGATAAAGGTCGAATGTTTCCTCTCGCCGAACATGGCCAGATATTCGGAAAAGATACAGAACGCCAGGATTATCATCAAATAGCTGAAAACTGCCGGCGGAACAAGATATACCATTGCAACGACCAGCGGAATCAGCACCAGACCGGTCAATATTCGTTTCAGACTGCCTTTCATTTTTTCTCCGGTTTTTGTTATCCGAGCCTTGCCTTCTCAGCAGCGATCGTATCGTCGTCGATCATCGAGAAGAGGATCTCTGTCTTGCCAAGTTGGATCCCGGACTCGATGTTCTTATCAAAGATCTTAGTAAAATCGAACACTTTAGGAAGACCAAGCATCGCTTTTACCTTTCTGCTGGCAGCAGGAGTGATCGGCTCCATCGCCGTCGCCATCTTGTCGATCAGGTTCAGACAGTGGATAAAGACGCCGTTGCAGCGGGCGGGGTCGTTCTTTCTGAGAGCCCACGGCGCCATCGTGTCGAAGTATTTGTTCGCGATCCTTCCGATCTCCATCAGATGGAAAGCCGCATCGCGGACCCTGAAAGTTTCATAGCACTCGAGAAGAGTCTTAAGCTCGGCGTTGACCTCGTTCCAAAGGTCATCGTCTTCCGGCATGTACTTGACATCACCGTCGATCCTACCGTTGAAAAACTTGTTGATGAACGCAAGGCAGCGGTTTACGAAGTTGCCGTAGATCGCAGCAAGCATTCCGTTGTTCGTATCCTGATAACCCTTGAACGAGAAATCTGAATCCTTGGTTTCGGGAGCGATCGTCGCGAGGTAAAAACGCAGTGAATCGGGGTTGAATCTCTCAAGGAAATCGTGAACCCAGATCGCCCAGTTCTTGCTCGTCGAAATCTTCTGCCCCTCCAGATTGAGGAACTCGTTTGCCGGTATCTCATCGGGAAGTTTCCAGCCGTCATTCTGTCCCATAAGCATCGCAGGCCAGATTATCGAGTGGAAAACAATGTTGTCCTTGCCGATAAAGTGGACAAGTTTGACGTCATCGCCGCCCTTCCACCACTTTTCCCATTCATCCTCGGGAAGACCGCGCTGCGCAAAAAGCTGCTTCGTGAAGGAGACGTACCCGATCGGCGCATCGAACCAGACGTAGAGGACCTTCCCCTCTGCCTCCTCGAGCGGCACCGGGACGCCCCAGGAAAGATCTCTAGTAATTCCGCGAGGTTCCAGACCCCTTTCAAACCATTGTTTGCAGAACGCCTTTACGTTGCTCTTCCAGTCGGTCTTGCTTTCAAGCCAGTCGTCGAGCCTCTTTTCAAATTTATCAAGATCCAGGAACCAGTGCTTCGACACCTTCCTTACCGGCGTTTCGCCACAAAGCTTGCACTTCGGTTCGATCAGATCGAGCGTGTTGAGGGCGTTTCCGCACTTGTCGCACTGGTCGCCTCTCGCTCCGGGAGTCTTGCAGATGGGGCAGATACCCTCGACATAGCGGTCGGGCAGGAACATCTTGTCGTGCTCGCAGTAAAGCTGCTCGACCTCGCGGACCGAGATATAGCCGTTCTCGTTGAGACGGTTGAAGAAGTGCTGCGAAAGCTCGACCTGTGTATCGCAGTGAGTTCCGGAAAAGATATCGAAAGAGACCTCGGCTAGGTCAAAACCGAGCTTGATTTTTTCATGGTTTTCACGGACTACGTCCTCCGGACGGATCCCGCGTGATTCTGCGTTTATCGTTATCGGAACTCCGTGCTCGTCCGTACCGCAGACATAGATCACTTCCCTCTGCATGTTTCGAAGATAACGGACATAAACATCCGCCGGCAGGTAAGCTCCCGCAAGGTGTCCAAGGTGGATCGGACCGTTGGCATAAGGCAAAGCCGATGTAACTAAATACTTCATAATATTTCTCCTTTAATCAAAATGTTTCCTTAGAATCACTCTTCAAGCCCCTGTATCCAGCCGTCAAAATCATACTTTTCAACAAGCTCTACAACAGCATCATATTCATTTTTTTTCAGTTTTCTCTCTAATTTTTCCATATTCACCGCCTTGTACGCCGGAAAATACTGGCTCATCAGGCTTATCTTAAAATTCAGGCCGCGCTCGCGGTACTCCTGAAGCAGATTTATCACCTCGAGCGAACTTTCAATGTAATTCGGCAGAACAAGATGACGGATGATAAGCCCGCTTCTGAGGATCCCCATGTCGTCCTCTTCCCATTTCAAATCTCTTTCAAGGAGCATATCGAGACAGCGCCTGTTCACATCGGCATAATTTTTTATGTCGCAGAGCTCGCCGGCAGGCCCGTTGGAGGCGTATTTAACATCAAACAGAAAAATATCGCTAACTTTTAATATGATTTCAAAAAGTTTTTCCGTCTGAGCGCCGTTGCAGTTATAGACGACAGGCACATTGAGATCATCCCGGATTTTGTAAAATGCCCTCAAAACACGGCTCAAATACTGGTCGGCAGTAACAAGCCCGATGTTGTGGACCTTCTTTTTCAAAAGCTTTTTGACGTTTTCGCAGAACTCGTCGATCGAATACACTTTTCCGTTGTTTTCCTGACTTATCGGCCAGTTCTGACAAAAAACGCACTTTGCGCTGCAGCCGCTGAAAAAGATATTTCCGGCACCGAACCAGCCGCTGACCGGAGGCTCCTCACCGTCGTGCACAGCGTAGCTTGCGACCTTGATCCCATCCTCGACTGCACCGCATGGTCTCGCGGCGCCGCCTCCGCAGGCGATCGGGCAGCAGCAGCCGTCTTCAAAGAGCCGTTCCGCCGCCTCTATCAGACTTAACTGTTCGGAACCGCTAAGAGAATTAAACGAATTTTTCCACATAAAGCACCTATTCGACTATAAAATCAAGCTTCAAATCAAAGCCTATGCCGCCGAAATTTGTTTCAAGGAGATCCTTGTTTTTCCACTCCAGGACCGCCTCCAGATTTTTCGCCCTGTACTTCAGGTCGATAATATGGTCCATCGCCTCGGAAGGATTTGATTCAAGCAGGAGGAAGAAATTTTTGTAGATCTCCTTCTCCGCTATGATTTTCAGAACCGTCTTGTCGTCGATTTCAGAATATTTCGGAGTCAGTTCAAAGCGCGAAAAGTTGAAATTTTTTCGGACCTCGGAGGTTAGTCCGATAATATCCGTCACCGCTGCGATCGCCAGATCACCCGAGAAGTTGTCCCCGATATTTCCCCAAAGCAGCAGCGACTGAAGCTGGGCGTCGTCAAGCTGCGGGACACTGTCGAAACGGATATCAAGATCATCTTCAAGAGGGTACCCCGTAACCGTCATCGTTACCTTGAAATCCTTCTGATTGTCCTGAACTTTGGTTATGATGCTGCTTGAGCCCTGAAAATCAAGATAGGGGTTGATCCCGTCATTTTCAAAGGTTATGTTTCCGCGTGAAATCGCGAAGTCGTTCTGCTTGTACGCGACCTTTCCGTTCTTTATCAGAATGACTCCGTCAAGATTCGGCTTGCGGGCATTTCCCGTAAGAAAAAGATCCAGAAAGAGATCGGCGTCGACAAGGTTTGTCCTGACTCTGAGGTTGTTCTGACCGTGGACTTTGAGGTTAAAGTCGATAGGCATGGACTTTTGAATATCGGCATTCGCCTTTCCCTTTCCGAGCTTTGAGATCGTTTTTATGAAATCGTTGTCGAGGGAAAGCGGCTGGTCACAGACAATATTTTTCAGCTCGACATCGCCGCTCAGCGAATACTGGTCGCGGTTAAGTACGATGAAATCCACATTTGCGGTAGTCGCGAAATCACCGATCCAGTCTAATTTGCCGGTCAGATTCACAGCCGAAATGTTGACCGACGCGTTTTCCAGCGGGATGAGTCCGCCGCCTTTGACAACGACCATTCCGTCGCCTGCCCTTCCCTTCAACTCGCTGATTTTCCAGATGTTGTTGTCTATAACAAGAGAGCCGTTGAAATTTTTGAAAACGATCCTGGGTTCATCCAGGACATAATCCACATCCATAACATCGACATGTCCCTTGATATCGGAATCAATAATCGAAAGATCAAAGATGAGCCTTCCGGAAAGACTATTCTGACGGTACTCTTCAAGTATCCTCATATTCCTGAAAAAAAAGATGCCCTTGAGCGCAAGGTCGGGAGAAAAATCATAGAGTCCGCCGGCTACGGAAAAGTGCAGGAATTCTCCGTCGAAATGGGTCTCCTCCCTGATCTTCAGGTTGTCGATATCTCCAAAAATATTGAAAGGCTTGACGTTCTGGACAAAGATAAAATCCTTCTGGAACTTAAGATCGGGAACATCGATATTTATCTTTTTGTTCTTCACTGAACCGTTCGCGGATACCTTAATGTAAATATCTGAAATCCTATGGACAAAATTCTTGACCTTCATATTGAAGAGAAGATTTTCGGCATCAAAATCCTTCATGCTCATATCAAATTTGACGGTCTTTCCAAGCGAACCGTCAGCCGTCAGAAGCTGGGATTCACCCTCATATTCCGCGCCGACAGAGAGGTTGCCGAATTTTATATCGTAAGCCTTGATCGACGGGATCTTCAGCTTTCCTGTAACATTCGGATGGCTAAGGACGCCTGTGAGGGCGATATCGAGATCCGGCTTGCCGAAAGTGACCTCCTGCGGAAGAAAATCAAGGTCTTCCGGATAAAACTGATCGAACCAGAGCTTCAGGTTCGTATCAAAATCGCTCTTGGAGATCGTGGCGTTGAGTTTTATCGAGTTCCTGC
This sequence comes from bacterium UBP6_UBA1209, assembly GCA_002309575.1. GTDB lineage: Bacteria > UBP6 > UBA1177 > UBA1177 > UBA1177 > UBA1177. The sequence goes on from DBXP01000016.1 coordinate 44,358, forward strand.
CGTAAAGAGCGGCCGCCTCCGCCATGAGCTCCTTTGAATCCTTGTCAGAAAGCTTGAGCTCGATCGAATCCAGAAGCTTCAGAGTTTCGTTCGTCTCGAAATTTCTCTTGACAAAATCCTTGATCCTGAGCTCTCCGCGAAGACTTGCCAGCCCGTTTGTAAATTTTCCAGAAGCATCGAGAAAGACATGACCGAAAAGCGAACCGGTATCGACTCCGAAGACCGCCCCGGAATCTTTCAGGTTTCCTTCAGCCTTGTTTATTTTAAAGGTCACCGCCATATCTGGGTCATCAAAATCTATTGTGATCTGCGAATTTTTTGACGAAATCGAACGCTGGCAGATCTCCTTGAGGTCAAAAGTCATAAAGAAATCCTCCATATTTATTCCGAGATGGCACTTTTCGGCGTTGAAACCGGCAAAATGGCAGCCTGTTGCATCCAAATCGCTTGTAACTACCGGATTTTTATAGAATGATGTAAGCAGGACCTCGATCGGACCTTTGCCTTTGACCTCGAAGCCTGCGATCATTTTCACATCCTCGAGATCGATCCATGAGCCCTTGACGATCGGAAAATGGAACTTCATCGTGTCGGCAAAACCGAAGTGTGCGCCGCGGATCTTGATATGAGAAGCCTCGTTTTTTGTCACGACATCCGCCGAGTTCAGATCGACGCCGTTCGGACCGATATCAGTCTGACCGGTAACGTCGTAGCGGGGTCTCGGAAGGTCGAGGATCTTCTTGTTCATGACATCGAACTCGGTGACGACAAGCTTTTCCCACGTTCTTGCAAGAAGGTTGTCTATCGTGAAGACATACTTGATGTCGCCGGTGATTATCATGTTGACAAGTCCGCTTGTCCCCATCCGGCGAAGACAGTTGTCAAAGTCGAAGTCGTAGAGTTTTATGTTGCCGCTGACCTTTCTCTCGCTGAAAGGGAAAATCCCGTCAAGCGAGATACTGACCTTGTCTTTGTGGAAGAAATTGAAACGCTCGATAAGGACCCTTGTCGGAGTCGTACGGATATGGGCGTGCATATCCCACGGACGGAAATCGTCGAATTTAAGATTGGAGACAGAAAAAGTAATTTCAGTTCGCGGCAGAAGAGTAAGAAAACTGAGGTCTGCCTTTCCGTCATCAGCCTTTTTTTCACCCTCTTTCCGCTCTTTTTTCTGCTTCTCGGCAAAGAGACGAGGCAAAAATGTATCGATATTTTCAGTATCGAAATCGAGATAAAACTCTCCGCCGAGGTCGATCTTGAAAAATTCGGCCACCTTGGAAAGATCTACATCCAGTCTGCCGTTAAGCTTTCCTGAATCTATCTTTTCTGCGTTAAGAGAGAGACCTTTTTTTGTGTTGAACGCCAGCGAATTGACCTGATATTTTGTGTCGTGCGCCATGAAACCGAACTTGAAGTCAAAGCTGAACTCTTCATCCAGTGACGGGTGGACCAAAGTTATATCAGGTATCGAAAGCAGATAGTTTTTATCGCCATTAAAGGAGAGACCGCTTACTTTGACGGAGCTCTTTTCATCAACTTTAAGGTTGAGGTTCAAATTCTCTATATCCAGCTCCTCAAGCGGGAAAAAGGGCCATTTCGAAGGGATCTTGAAGAGCATCTTGGAAGCCGCGTCTTCATCAGCAGGAGCCTTCTCTGCCGGCATTGCGCCGAGATCGAGCTCCACGAAGCTGTTTTTGAGGATCAGTGAATGCAAGACCCAGTGATTTTTGAAGATACCGCCGAACTTCTGACCTATACTCAGAGAAAAATAGCCGCTTTGGACATTCACGACCTCGCGTCCCGCGCCCTCCGGCTTGTAGCTGAATTTTAAATTTTCGATCGAAAGGTTGCCGTCCCAATCGATCGAAATATCGTCAAAATCGTAAAAAATGCCCAAAGGTTCAAGCATATTGAGCGTAATTGGATAGAGGATCTTGCTTGCAAGGAAAAATAGTGCCGAAATAAGCACAAAAATAGATGTCAAAAAATAAATCTTCCTTTTCACTTGAACCTGTAATTGGAGCGGGCGACGGGACTCGGACCCGCGACATCCGGCTTGGGAAGCCGACACTCTACCAACTGAGTTACGCCCGCAAAGAGTATGGTTTTATACAATTTCTCTATCTTCATGTCAACAATAAAAACTCATTTATTCAAAGAGTTCCTTTCCGCTCATCTCTTTCGGAACCGGGAGTTCCATTATTTTGAGGATCGTCGGCGCTATATCAGCCAGAACGCCGTTTTTGAGAGTCACCTTTCTATCATAGTTGTAGACTGCAAACGGGACAGGATTCGTCGTGTGGGCTGTATGCGGAGCATGAGTCTCCTCGTTGAACATCTGCTCGCTGTTGCCGTGGTCGGCAGTAAGGACCATGACACGCCCCTCCTCCTCGACCTTTTTCATTATCCTTCCGACACACTCGTCAACCGCCTCGATCGCCTTGACCGCGGCCTCCATCACACCTGTGTGACCGACCATGTCAGGATTTGCGAAATTGAGGATGACAAGATCGAACTTCTCGATATTTTCAAGAAGCCGGTCAGTGACCTCACAGGCGCTCATCTCAGGCTTCAGATCGTAGGTCTGGACCTTCGGTGAGGGAACAAGTATCCTCTCCTCGCCGTCAAAAACAGTCTCTTTGCCGCCGTTGAAAAAGAACGTTACATGGGCGTACTTTTCGGTTTCGGCGATCCTGAGCTGGGTTTTTCCTGCGTTTGATACGACCTCTCCGAGAATGTTTTTAAGCTCTTCGTGCTCGAAGAGGACCTTGAACGGGAAGTCTGCGCGATAGCGTGTCATCGTAGCATAAGCAACTAAATTTACACGTTTTTTTCTTTCGAATCCTGTAAAGTCGTCGAAGTTGACAGCCATCGAGATTTCACGGGCCCTGTCAGCTCTGAAGTTAAAGAAGACGACAGCGTCACCGTCAGAAACCAGCCCTTTCGGCTCGCCCTTTTCGTCGAGGATCACCGTAGGAAGGACAAATTCATCGGTTTCGCCGCGGGAATAGGCCTGCTCGACCGCATCTCTGCCGCATTTTGCAGTCAGCCCGATGCCGGAAATCAGAGCGTCGTACGCCTTTTCGACCCTCTCCCACCGGTTGTCGCGGTCCATTGCATAAAACCTTCCGGTGACAGTGCCTATAGTGCCGATCTTTTCGCTCTCTAGCTTATCTTCGAGCTCGCCGACATACTCCAGAGCGCTCTTGGGCGGAGTGTCCCTGCCGTCGAGGAAGCAGTGGAGAGTGACCTTGAGTCCAGCCCTTTTGCCGAAATCAAGCAGAGCCTTTATATGATCCATCGAACTGTGAACGCCGCCAGGAGAGACGAGCCCCATCAGATGGAGCCTTCCGCCGCTCTTTTTGAGTTTCTCCGCGACTTCAAGCAAAACTTCGTTCCTGAAGAAATCACCGTCGTCGATCGACTTGTCGATCTTTGTAAGATCCTGATAGACGATCCTGCCTGCTCCGATGTTTGTATGACCGACCTCGCTGTTTCCCATCTGCCCCTTCGGCAGACCTACATCGAGCCCGCTCGCGCTGAGCTGGCAGCTCGGTGAATTTGCCAGCAGCCTGTCGATATTCGGAGTTTTTGCAGTTTTTACAGCATTGAAATCCTTTGAATCACGAATTCCGAAACCGTCGAGAATCGTCAGTATCACACGTTTTCCACTACTCATAAGTTTAACATCTCCTATAATCAATAAAGCTTAATAATCTCAACACCCGGGTAGTATCTTTTCAAAATGTAATCGAATTTTTTCCCTTTTTTTCCGAGCGAAACAGCCCCCATCTGGCTCATTCCGACTCCGTGGCCCCAACCCATTCCTTCAAAAACCCAGCCCTCTTCGGTTCTAGTCGATATAAAGGCGGAGCTGAACATATTATTCAACAATTTTCTAATGTTGAGTTCGCCGTACATAACAAATGACGAACTTTTGCCGATAAATTCGGCCTTATAGATCCTGCCGGAGACGCCTCTTGCCAGAGCCTTTATCTCCGTCAGCGTTCCGATCTTTTTGTAGCTGTTTACCAAAGAGTCGATCTCTTCCTGCGGAATAACGACTCTCCACCTGTGACGTTTGTTCATCGGAAGGTTGTCCTCGCCGTAATCCGTCTCCAGAAATTTTTTCAAGTCCCGCTCTTTGGAAAGATCGAGCTTCAAAGGCTTTTCGCCGTCCCATACACCCGAAAGATAGGGTTTTTCGGCGGTAAACCAGACGTTCCTGACATCCTCGGTCCTGCCGCCTGCACTCGAGCAGTAGGGCGCACGGGCCACCTGGTTGCCGTTGTGCGTTATCACCATTCCGGCTGTCTGCGCTACAGCCTCCTTGAACTTATCCTGGATCCTGCCGTTCCAGATGATCTTCTGGCAGTGGACCTCGCTGCAGATGTGCCACGGTTCGTTAAGGTGACGCTTGCCAAGCTGCATGAAGATATCGGTTCTGGCTGCAATTGCCTGAGCTTTCAGTGTTTCAAGAGGAGCCGAGAGAAACATCTCGCCGGGCAGGATCCGCTCGATCAGGCTGTCGACCGCCGCATCGACCGACAAATCGACCCTCTCTCCCTCTGAAACAGTCAGAAAATAGTGCCCCTTAGGAAAGCTCACACCGGCTGCGCTCAATCCGTTTTCAGGGTAAACCTCCAGCAAATCAGAGCAGTTATATTTCTTATCGTTATCGACAGTCACCTCTATCTCAGAGTGCGAAACCGACTGCATGACCTGAAACGAGGTTATCGGCTTGTCGGGATAGAGCTCCCGCAGAGTTTTGAGTTTTGATTCAGCCTCCTGATCAGCGAAAAGCCGCTTCAAGGCGATAAAATACTCCCTGTTGTCAACTGTCGATTTGTTGATCGAAAAAAGAGCGCCGCGGACATAAAGCTCGACCTCCTCGCCAAGCGACTTTTTCCATTTTTCGGCCGTTTTTGAGTAGTCACGCTGCTCATTTAGCGAAAGCTCCTGAAGAATGATCTTCTGCCTGACCTCTGCCGGTGAAAAACTCTTCGGCTTCACCATTATGCTCTTGGCCTCGATGCTTCTGCCGTTGCAGTCGAATGACGAAACATTTTCAAAGACGACACCGGAAGCGTAGCTGGCGATGTGTGCCCGGATATACGGGATCCCGCCGTGAAAACTGAAAGATGCGTTATGGAGGAACTCAAACTCCCCGTTCGCCTCAGCGATCAGCGCCAACGGCAGAAAAAGCAACAAAATCAGAATGTTACGTTTCAAGTCATACTCCAGGGCTACTGCTTTTCCTTAACGATCGACTTTGCCATCTGCCAGAGCTCCTCGAGCTCGTCAATGTTCTTCTGACCGTCGGTGCAGGTCGGATCAAGATCTTCCATCGTGTCGAAACGCGCCTTGAATTTGGCACAGCAGCGCTTCAATGCACCTTCGCTGTCGATCCCGAGTTTTCTGCCGAGGTTGATCACTACAAAAAGAAGGTCCCCGAGCTCCTCCTCCATGTTGTCGCGGTCATCTTTTTCGATCGCTTCGGAAAGCTCGCGGCGCTCCTCGTCGACCTTGTCCAGCAGACCGCCGACCTCTGTCCAGTCGAAACCGACACTTGCAGCTCTCGACGAATACCTCTGGGCAATCAGTGTTGCCGGCATAGACTTCGGAATCCCGTCAAGAAGGTGCTTTCTCGCCTCTTTGTTCTTCTTGATAAGGCTCCACTTCTTCAAGACCTCTGCACTATCAGCAGCCTTTTCGTCGCCGAAAACATGCGGGTGGCGCGTTATCAGCTTTGAGGTTATAGCCTTGGCGACATCCTCGAATTCAAAAATCTTCTCTTCGGATGCGATCTGAGAAACAAAGACGACCTGCAGAAGAAGGTCTCCCAGCTCCTTTTTGAGCTCGGCGACTGTCTGTTCATCATCCCTTTTCAGTTCGTCGATAGCCTCGACCGTCTCAAACGCCTCCTCGATTATATACGGTTTAAGCGATTCGATCGTCTGCTCTTTGTCCCAGGGACAGCCGTTTTCGCCCCTGAGCGTCCTCATCACATCGAGAAGTTTTGCTATCTCTTCGGTTTTATTCATATTTTTCTCCAAACAACTCATAAAAAGCCTTTATGTAACAATCTCTTTTCAGCTCGTGGATCCTCTCTATGACCCTGCGTTTTTTGACCCACTCGAAGTTTACGAACTCGGAGGATCTCCGAAGGCTCCAGCCTGAATCGGCAATCTTGATGTGAAAATATATCTGCTCCTGCCCGTCGAACTTTCCTTTGCCGGATTTCCAGTTTACATTGCGTGGAAAGAGATATGAAACTTTGGAAGAGCGGGCTACGATTTTTAAAAATTCGCCCGTTATCCCCGTCTCTTCGCGGACCTCGCGCAGTACCGCCTCTTCCGGGCTTTCGCCGTCGTCGATCCCGCCCTGCGGAAGCTGCCACGCTCCGGCGATGTCGCTTCTCTCTCCTACCAGGATCAGACCTTCGCTGTTTTCAATAACGGCGGCTACATTTTGCCTGAATCTGTACATTTCAGACCTCGACTGTCGCGCAGGATTTATCGCTTTCCCATACCGAAACCCGCAGGACCCTCACCTCCTTGTCGATCCCGGAGATCTCTTTTTCCGCAGCTCTGAAGATAAAAAGCGCGATATTTTCGGCAGTCGGATTGACCGTTTTGAACTCTTCAAGCTCATTCAGATCCTTGTGGTCAAGATAGTCGGTGATTTTCTTCAAAACTTTGTCCAACACCTTGAAATCCATAACGAAACCGATCTCGTCAAGGTTCTCTCTCGTGACAAAAAGACGGACGCGCCAGTTGTGGCCGTGGATATTTTCACACTTTCCGCAGTAGTTTCTGAGGCGGTGCGCAGATGAGAACTGGACCTCGCGGTATACTGAAATCTTCATTTTGCCTCCTTGACGGCGGGTGCCGGTTCAGAAATGACCGAAACCTTAAGGATCTTTACAGTTTCAACAGGAACATCGCGGAAGCCGTTCTTTTCGGTGACATTTTTTGCTCCGATCTTGTCTACGACTTCAAAACCTTCGATGACCTTTCCGAATACTGCGTAGCCGTTCGGCTCGTTGTTGAAGGGGACCGTATCCAGACGCTTCGTCTGCGCAAGAGTGATATAGAACTGGCTTGTCGCGCTGTGCGGATCCCTTGTTCTCGCCATTGCCAGAGCGTATTTATCGTGTGTCATCAGAGCCTCTTTCCTCACCTTGCCGGATTCATCCTTGACCTCTCTGACCGGAGTGATCTCGAACTGGATCGGAGGACGCGTCTCCTTCTGGACCATCGCTTCGTCAAAGCCGCCGCCCTGAATGACGAAATTTTTTACGACGCGGTGAAAAATCAGACCGTCGTAGAAACCGCTTTTTACATATTCGACAAAGTTTGCGACTGTTCTCGGCATAGCGTTCCCGAAGAGCGCCAGCTGAATGTTTCCTTCGCTTGTTTCGAGCATGATTTTATGAGTGATTTCAAGTGGATCCGGTTTGTTATCACCAGACTTGCCAGAACATCCGCAAATAAACGAAAAAATCAAAAAGAGCGTAAAAGCTTTAAACAGACCTCTCATGTTACCTCCTGAATAAAAAAAAATCGGCTGTAAGATAGCACAATCAAGCGCAAAAATATAATTTATTAAGGTAATGGAAAATCTTTTTTCTTTTCATCCTCGAAATTATATAAAAAAGTGCTATCATCCCCCGTTTTTTCTTTTTTGGAGGATTAAAATGTCGGATTTTCAAAAGATCAAAGGGCTTCGTGAAGAGGATTACGAGCTTTTCACCCACAATCTCGAGATAAAAAAACTTGGAAAGCAGAACTTTCTTTCACCGCTGACCTCGGACAAAAAGGTCTTTTCGGCTCAGATGGTCCCTGAGGACGAGCGTGTCCTCGCCTTCATTGACAAAAGCATGGTCGAAGCAATCCAGAAACAGAACCTCCCGATTCCATCGTTTGAAAAGGCGGGTCCCAGACAGCAGCTTTTTTTTGAACCTGGAGAGACGACATCCGCAATAGTTACCTGCGGCGGTATCTGCCCGGGTCTCAATGCCGTGATCCGCGAGCTTGTAACGATGAACTACTACCGATACAACAACCAGCGGACCCTCGGGATCAACTACGGTTACGCAGGTCTGGTCAAGGAGCTCGGTCACGAAATCAGACACCTGACACCTGCAATGGTCGAGGACAAACAGCTCACCGGCGGTACGATGATAGGAACATCACGCGGCAACCAGGATGCCGAAAAGATGGTCGACCGTCTCGACGAGCTCGGAGTAAACATCCTCTACACGATCGGCGGCGACGGCACACAGCGCGGCGCGATCGCCCTGATCAATGAGATCGAAAAGCGGAACCTCAAGATTTCAGTCATCGGGATCCCGAAGACAATCGACAACGATATCAACTATATAGAACGTTCATTCGGAACAGAGACAGCCTTCTCCGAGGCATGTGACTCGATCGATTCGGCATACACCGAGGCGATTTCGATCAACAACGGGATAGGGATCGTAAAACTCATGGGACGCGAATCGGGCTTCATCGCAGCAAACGCGACGCTCGCAACAAGCCAGGTCGACTTCTGCCTGATCCCGGAAATGGAGTTCAGAATGGTCGGCGACGGCGGATTCCTTGACTCGGTCGAAAAGAAGCTGAGACGCAAAAAACATTGCGTTATCGTCGTTGCCGAGGGCGCAGGTCAGGAGTTTGTCAGAGATCCGGAAAGGATCCAGTACGACGCTTCCGGCAACGCAAAACTCGGAGATATAGGTATTTTTATCAAAGACAAACTCAAAAGCTACCTCAAGGCAAAGGATATCCCGTACAGCATAAAGTATATCGACCCGAGCTACATCGTAAGATCCTGCCCGCCAACACCGAACGACTCTATCTTCTGCTCGCAGCTCGCCCAGATGGCGGTCCATGCCGGAATGAGCGGCAGGACAGGCATGGTCGTAGGATATCTCAACGGCCAGTTCATCCACATCCCGATGGATCTCGCCACATCAAAACGCAAAAAGATCGATATCAACGGCCAGCTCTGGCTCTCGGTCCTCGAAAAGACAGGTCAGCCGACAATCATGTAACCGCAGATGTCGTTGAACCTGCTGAACAAGAGAGCCTTCGGCTTCAAAACACCGGATCTTCTGAACGACAAGCCGTCAAAGGCGATTTTAACTCTCGCGATCCCGATCATTCTGCTCAACATCTTGAAAAGCGGCTTCAACATCGTCGATATGTTCTGGCTGGGAAGGCTCGGGACCGACTACATCGCAGGTGTGAGCGCATCGATCTTCATGGTCTGGTCGACACACGGACTCACGGCTCTCGTAACCGTCGGGATCGTAGCCGGTATCTCCAGGAATATCGGTCAGAACAGGCTCGAAACAGCAAGAAGCAACACATTCCAGTCACTGAAATACGCAGCATTTGTCGGGGTCTGCCTAACGGCTCTGCTATACCCGCTGATCGACCCGCTCGTCGATATGATCGAGCTGCAAAGCGTTGCGCGTGAGGCCGGTGTGAACTATCTGCTCATAATGATCGACTCCTGTGTCGTAACCTTTCTGGTCTTCGCGCTGCAGGCTGTCTCGATCGCCTGGGGCGACACCAGGACACCGGTAAAAATCACGCTGATAACCTTCATCATAAACGTGATCCTGAGCCCGATACTGATTTTCGGGATCGGCCCGATACCAAGGATGGAGACAAAAGGCGCGGCATTTGCAACGATCCTAAGCTTTATGGTCGCCTCGCTTCTCTACATCAGGATCATCATAAAAAACAACTGGATCCAGACAAAAAAGACAGGCGAAGAGATCCCTTTCCTGCGTTACATCACGCTCGGATATCCTGTCGCACTCTCGAGTATGCTCTTTTCGATCGTCTACTATTTTATCGCAAAGGTGACGGCAAACTTCGGCTCTGCTGCGATCGGAGCAATGGGGATCGGACACAAAATCGAGTCGCTCCCCTACAACTTCGCACGCGGTTTCGCCTCCTGCGTTTCAACATTTGTCGGCAGAAATCTGGGGGCGAACAAACCCGAGCGGGCAGTCGAAGCGACTGACTTCTCGATCAAAATGGTGCTTCTCTTCACGCTTCTCTATTCGACGCTGACAATAGTTTTCGCGACCGAATTCATCTCGATATTCAACACTGATCCGGAGCTGATAAGCCACGGCATCGATTATCTTTTGTTCGTCATGCCGGTCGAGGTCATCGTCGCCGGTCAGATCGTCATCGAAAACGGCACTTTTGCAGGGTCAGGCTATACAAAACCCTCATTTTACATAGCGCTTCCGATCACAGTCCTCAGAGTGCCTGTTTCATGGTTCCTGGCGATCCGTCTCGGACTCGGTTCAAAGGGGGTCTGGCTCACGATCGCCCTGACAATGGCTCTCACAAGCATTATTTTCTGGATCTTATATCGCAGACACAAGTGGACCTCAGTTAAGATCTGAGGCTATTTTATCATCTCAAGAAACTCCTCTTCCGTGATGATTCTTACGCCGAGTTCGCGTGCCTTGGTATATTTGCTGCCGGGCTTTTCTCCCGCTAGAACGAAGTCGGTCTTTTTGCTTACGCTTGAAGAGACCTTCCCGCCAAGTGACTGAATTTGTTCCGAAACTTCATCCCTAGATCTTGAAAGTTCACCGGTCAGGACAAAGGTCTTGCCAATGATCCCGCCCTCTGATTTAGAGTTTGCCGGAGTTTCGTTTCCAGAAGTTATCTCGAATTTATCCAAAAGGTATACGGACATCCGTTTGACTTCGGGATCGGCCAAAAAGGCCCTGATCGTCTCGGCACGGCTCTGGTCGATGTCGCATTTTCTAAGATCCTGAAGTGTCAGATCGTTGGAAAAGAGCTGCTCTGCCGTGTAAAAACTCCCAAGCTTGTCGAATGTCGCCTTTGAAATGCCGCCTATTTTGGAAAACTTGAAGAACTGGTTAAAAAAGCCACTGAAATCAATAGATTGCTTTTTCTTTTCAGGGTACTGGATCTCTACCTCAGCAACCAGCTTCTCAAGAGTTTCACGGTTGTCGCGGAAGAAATTTTCAATAGATTTTCTCGAAGTTTCGGCAACTCCGTTTATCAGGTTCAAAGTCAGACTGCGCTCAGGCGTCTCTTCGGAAAGCTCCTCCAAAGTGAAATATTTTTCGAGTTCAGAGGCAAGATACTCTCCGACATTGTTTATCCCGAGAGCGCACAGAAAGTTTCTGAATCTTATTTTTCTCGACTTTTCGATCGCCTGCATCAGGTTGTCTACGCTCTTAGCACCCCAGCCCGGCTCGCTCGCCATGAAGAAGAGATATTTCTTCAGCCCGAAGATATCCGCAACCGACTTCAGCCAGCCCGCTTCATAGAAAAATTCGACCTGTTTTTCACCTAAACCGTCGATATTAAAGCACTTTTTCGAGACAAAATGCTTGATCGAACCGACAATGTGGGCCGAACAGGCAAGGTTGTCGCACTTGTAGACCTCGGTTTCGCTCTCCTTGACAAGCGAAAGCTCGGACGAACAGACCGGGCACCTCTCAGGCGGCTTTATCTCCTGCTCCGAACCGTCGCGGAGCTCGCTGATAAAGGATGTTATTTCCGGGATCACATCTCCGGCGCGGCGCACATAGACGCTGTCTCCGATCATAAGCCCCTTTTCGCGAATCATGCTGATGTTGTGAAGCGTAGCCCTTTTGACGACGACACCGCCGATCTCGACAGGCTCGAGTTCGGCAACCGGAGTGACGACGCCGAAGCGGCTTACCTGCCAGGTCACACCAAGAAGTCTGGTCGTCTTTTCGATCGCCGGAAGCTTGTAGGCGATCGCCCACCTGGGAGTTTTGGTCAAAAATCCGGCAGCAAACTGCTCGGAAAATTCGTTCAATTTGATGACAAGTCCGTCGATATCGTAAGGCAAATCAGCCCTTTCTGCGATTTTTTTATCAATAATCTCACTAATTTGTTCAATTTTTTCGATTTTTGTGAAGTTCGGTGTCGAAAAACCGAGTTTTCTGAAAAATGCGTGAAGTTCCTCCTGTTTTGTGAGAGGCAGATCGCTTATGCCGGTTATCGCATATGCAAAAAACTTGAGTTTTCTTTCGGCTGTGACCCTGGGATCAAGCTGCCGGAGAGATCCCGCCGCCGCGTTCCGCGGGTTTGCAAAAAGCTTCTCACCGCGGATCTCCTTCATGCGGTTCAGCTCTTCAAAGCTCTCCTTCGGCATATAAATTTCGCCCCTGATTTCGACAGTTTCCGCTTCGCGCAACTCCGGAATGTCTAGCCTGACATCCTTTACCGTTGCAACATTTTCCGTAACATTTTCACCGACCTGACCGTCTCCGCGGGTAGCCGCCATGGTAAATCTGCCGTGATTGTAGAGGATGTTTATCGCAAGACCGTCGATCTTCTCTTCGACAACAAATCCGTGAGGAGCGAAATCCAGTCGATTGAAAAAATCCTCGACCTCTCCGACACTGAAAGCATCGTCAAGAGACATCATTTTTTCAGAGTGCGTGACCTTTGAAAATCCCTCGCGGACAGTGCTTCCGATCCTCATGGTCGGCGAAAACTTCTGCTTTAAAGCGGGATTTTTTTCCTCAAATTCGACAACCTCCCTGTAGAGGGCATCATATTCGAAATCGCTCATAAACGGGTTGTCGTCACGATAGTACGCTACTGAAGCCCTGTTAAGTTTCTCTATTGTTTCCAAGTACTTGTCAAAATCCATCTGACCTCCGGCTAGTCAAGCTTTGCACCGGCTTCTATCAGAAGCAGCTCTATCTCCTTCCGGTTTTTCCCGAGAAAGGAGCTGATCTTCGTGCCGTTTTTTGATGTCTGATTCACGTTAGCACCGCGTTTGACCAACTCCCTGACAACTTCGCTGTTGCCCGCTCTGACAGCACGCATAAGCGGTGAAAAACCATAAGAATCCTGCTTATTTACATCTGCACCCAGCTGCAACAGGGTCCATACGACTCCGGTGTTGTCCTTATCTATCGCTGACATCAGCGGAGTCAGTCCGTCATCACCGGCACGGTTTATGTCGGCACCGGCCTTGACCATAGTCGAAATCATGCCTGAGTTTCCTCTCTCGACCGCCTTGATAAGCGGTGTTGTACCGGCAACAGGGATATTCAGATCCGCCTTCGCCTGAATGAAAACATGCAGGAGCAGCTCATCATTTTTATCGACAACAAAAAAGATGAGCGGGATCTGATGTTTTTTGTGCTGGATCGTCGAATCGGGACTCATGCCAGCATCGAAAAAGAGCCTGACGATATCGGATTTGCCCTCTTTCACCGCCCTTGCAAGATCTAGTTCAGTAAAATCATATCCAAAAATTTCCAATGATTCTTTAGCCTTATATGCACTTACCGGAACACGTTCCTTTTTTTCGCACCCGGCATACAAAAAAAACGACAAAAGCAGCAGCACAAGAATTTTTTTCATTTTCCTTCCCTTTTCCGTATTAAAAATCAACAATTTCCGGTTTTTCATCAACACTCATGGTGTTTCTCAGATTCATGTCGTAAAAATCACCTTCGTAAAGGTAACTGTAAATCAGAAAGAAACGTAAAACCTTCTTTACGTAATCTCTGGTTTCAGCGTAAGGAATCAATTCTATAAAGACATAACCATCTGATTTTCCGTATCTTTTCAACCATTCAGAGACCTTGTGCGGCCCCGCGTTGTATGCCGCGACCGCAAGAAAAAGATTTCCGTCAAAACGCTTCAGGAGCTTGGAAAGATACCATGCTCCGGCGCGGATGCTATCCTTTGAATCGAGCGGATCGGAGATATCCATACCGCTCTGTTCCTTTATTTTTCTGAAAGTTTTCGGCATTACCTGCATAAGCCCCAACGCCCCTGCACTCGAGAATAGCAGCTTGCCGTAATGAGTTTCGGCTCTCATTATCGAATATATCAGCTGAGGCGGAATGTCGAACTCTTCGGAGCACTCCATAACTTCGTCAAAAAACGGAGTCGGATATATGAGCTTCCACTCGTCCGCTTTGCCCCAGTGCGGTGAATATGTCAAATCAGGGATCAGTTTGTCGTAGTAGTACGACGAAGTTTTCGAAGCCTTTCCGAGAAACGTGTTGTAGGTAAGATGGATCGCCGTAAGGACCTCAGAATAGATCGAAGAGAGGTCGTCGATCTTTTCCGCAGCCAGACTGATCCCTAAATTATCGAGCGCCTCCGACTGTTTGGAGATGCTGAACGAGTTTACCGAGCGCATAAACGCGACATAAAACTCGACACCCTCGTAGTTCTCTTCATTCAGAAAGTGGTTCAGCATCTTCACGGCTTCACTCTTTTTCGCCTTCTGCGAAATCTGGGAAAGCAGCTTCAGCAGATCCTCCTTTACCGCCGATTCTGTGAGTATGTTACCCTTCCATGCTTCGACTTTTTCCGGCTCATGCCGCCACTTCCTCTCTTTGAAGGCTTTATGGCTGATACTGTCCAAATACAGGAAATCATAATAGGAAATTACCAGTTTGTCGTTTCCGGCCTTGCAGGCGCCAAGATCCTCGCCGCACTCAGGCGCAAAGATAAAATCCGGTGACGGGGAAAGTCCGTTGAGTCTTGAAACATAGTTCAAAAGTCCTGCGATCGATTCGTACGCCTTCCTTCCTCCCGGATAGTTGTTAGGATTGAAGCTCTCGTCCAGAATAAAGTTAGACCAGAGTTCGTAAGCCTTCAGGTGCTCTCCCTCGCGAAGATAGATAAGCCCCAGTTTATAGAGCGAAAGCATAAAGTAACGCGATTTCGGAGACTGAAAAACAAACTGCCTGAAGATCTCTTCGCTCCTCTCAAGCTGCCCGTTTTCAAAGAAAAGAAGAGCTGCTAAAAAGAGGAACCTCTCTTTCTGGGAGACGTTAAAACCATTTGAATTATCGAGCAAAAACTGTGCGGCATCGATATCTTTGCCCTGCTGCAGGAGTGTGCGGTATCTCTTTTCGACTATTATGTACCGGTCCTCAGGTTTCTGCTGTTTCGAAAGGCTGTCATCCAGAATCTTCAATGAATCCTCATAACGTTTTTCACCGTTAAGGTAGTTTACGACCTCTATTGCAACAGGATAGCCGAGAGTAAGAAAATCCTCGTTGAAGAGCTCCTTCAGCCGGCCCGATTTATTCAGGACGGCAAGCCATCTGACGTAATAAGCTGCCCCCGATGTCGGCACATTTTTCTCCTTTTTGAGAGAAACGAGACGCTCGAGAAGCTCTCCCGCGAATCTCGAATGCGGATATTTTTCGAGATAATCGATATACTCGGGGATAAACTCCGTCGAAGGTTTACCCTGCTTTTCAACTGCAAGGATCCTGTTGTAGGCGACGATATGGCTCCTCTTCACCTTGAGAGACCTGTCGTACGCCTCCAGCGCGGAGTCGAACTGCCTGCGGTAAAGCGCGATATCGCCCCTCAGCGCCTCCAGATTTTCCGAGATATAGAAAACCGGGTATGAAAGCCTGATCTCGTCAAGGATCTCCGTAGCCTGTTTGAAGCGTTTCTTCGCCATCAGGACCTTAAGGTATACCGATTTGTAGTAAAGTGTATTTCTAGTATTTTCAGGTAGTTTCAGGATCAGTTTATCAATATTGTCGTACTCTCCTTCGCTCAGAAGCTTTTCGATTTCCTGAGTTTTTGTAAGTGGCGGAGCCGGTTCTGAAGGTAACGGGGCAGCCGCTGCAGGCTCCTTGGCAGACTCAGCAGGCACCTGCAACTCTTCGGCAAAAATCGCCGGAAAGAGCATCAAAATTGAGATAAAAACTGCAGTCCGGAGCCTCATCTCTCCTCCGTGAGTCCGTCAGTGGTGGTAACCTGATCCGTTAATTATCGAATAACCGCGGTAAATCTGCTCCAGCAGAACGACCCTTGCCAGCTGGTGCGGCAGAGTCCAGGGAGCTATCGAAAGGGCGAAGTCTTCATTGACCGGATCAAAACCGTACGCCCCGCCGACAACAAAAGTAATATTTGCATGAGTTGCCAGAAGCTTTGAAAATTCCATCGAGTCCATTGATTCGCCCTTCTCCCGAAGCGCCACTAAAAAAGAGCCGGAAGGTATTGATTTTATTATTGCTTCCGTCTCCAAAGCGACATTTCCCTTCTCCTTGAGTTCAATTACGTCGACCGCCGAATAATTCTTTATCCGTTTCTGGTAAAAATCATCCAGCTCCTTGAACTGCGACTTCAGTTTTCCGACAACTATTACAGTTATTTTCATTCGGAAATATAAGCACTTACATCAACTCTTTCACATTTTGCCCAGATATCCTCAAGACCGTAATGGTCCCTCAGCTCCTCAAGCATGACATTAACGACAATGTCGCCCGCATCGACAAGGATCCACTTCGCACTGGTTTCGCCCTCAACAAGGGGTTTCGAATAGCCGCCGTCCTTCAGAGCACGCATGATCCCGTCGCTCAAAGTGATATTGTGCTGCGTACTTGTACCGGTCACAAAGACCATAAAATCGGTGTAGCCTGACTGGCGCTCCACATCGAACGCAGTGATATTCACACCTTTTTTGTCGTAAAGAGCCTTTAAAACCGTCTCCAGCTTCTCATTCCTTTTTATCATCTTTCTTCCCCTTCTTTTCATTCTTTTTCATGATATTGACAGAAGAATCCAGCGTTCTCCTGTGATACTCCTCGTTGTAGACAGGTTCCGAGATATCGGAAATCTCTTTCGAGAGAGTCCTGCGCCCGTGGATCTCGAACGAAACGTTCTCGTCATCGAAGGCAAAGCCGAGATCCATCTTCATCTCTGCGATGACCATCGTCTGCTCGGGAAAAAAGAGCGTCAGAGTTCCCTTGATATTCCTCTTTTTCTTTCCGGCGAAGCTCTTTATCATCGAATCATCCTTCATCTCCTCGGTCCCCTGAAGGTTTTGAAGGTATCTTTTTTCAGGAAGCGGAGCTCTCTTTATCTGCTTGTCGCTGAATTTGACAGTCACAAGATAGCCCTTCTGAGAACCGACCTTCCAGGCCTTTTCGGATTCGATCTCGGCATTTTCGCGAAGTATCGTGTAGATCGACGGGATAGCCTTGAAGATGTTGTCGCGCAGAGAGCGGTGCTCGCCCATGCTTACCGTCTTGGTAAATTCTCCGCCGAACTGCTTCCTGTAGAGGAAGTTATCCTTCCAGACTATCTCCCAGCCCTCGTTTTTATTGTTCTGGAGCTGCATGGAGAAGTTGTTTTTCGAGTCGCTCCGGTACGCGGAAGACTCCTCAAGGACAAGCGTTCTCGCCTCGTTTTCTTCAGTCGCGGGAGTTTCGATTTTGTACTGAAGATAGTGTTTAAACGAGTGAACTCCGTCCTTTTCAATAAAGTACGAAACAGGCGCGTAGATCAATTTTTCCAGTTCATCCAATGAGTTACGGAAATTCGACTCGTCGATTTCAGGCGAATACTCCTCTTCGTCCAGAACACGCCATTTGCTGACTACCTCCTCCTTGTTCCCGCAGGAGGTCAAAAAAAACAAAAGAAGGAAAAAAATCGTAAAATTGCTTCTCATATCACCACCCTAAATAAAACAATATATTTTAGTGATTTCGCCTCTAATAGCAAGGAAGCAAACCGAGGAAAGAGATCGTCTGTCTATTTTTGATATTTCTCAATCACGCATTCGTGGATTTTCGTCGTTTTGCAAAATTTCGTCAACCCTCTCAGCCGTTCGCGCCAGCTCTCCCGAAGGGCGAGCCGAGAAGGGCGAGCCAAGCCAATACCTGCCTCCCGCTCAGGGGGAGGTGTCATCGTTGATGACGGATAGGGAACGCCCGCCCCTTCAAAAGGCGGACGCAAAATAGCTTCGCTGCGCTAAAATTGCGGTCTCAGTTCTCCTACCTGACACACCTGACACTGCCATCGTAGATCTTATCGATGTCGTACACATACCCATTATTGAAACACGCACACCATGCGAAGTATGGACTATCTGAGCGAATAGAGGAAGACCACAACCAAACGTTGTCATCATCCCCAAGTCTGCTGTAATAACCGCCGTTATTCCTTCTATCTTCACAAAAACAATCCAAATTACTGCAATTGCTTGACAAACAATCAGGATCTTTAGCGGGACACAAACCGCCTGTTTGTGAG